>CAZXMG010000059.1:0-7684 GCA_964641275.1 uncultured Polyangiaceae bacterium | reverse complement strand
CCGCCGCAGAACCCGCCCACCTGTTCGACAGGTCCCCGCGTTGTGCGGCCCACGCAACCACCGCAGCACCGTCGCCCGCCGCAGAACCCGCCCACCTGTTCGACAGGTCCCCGCGTTGTGCGGCCCACGCGCCACCTCGTGGACACAGCACCCACCCTGCCGGCCAACCTCGGCGCTATGTCCGCACGCTGGGCCCCAAACCGAAAACAAGACCGGGCTGGGGCCCCACGCGCAGCGCAAAGCGTCGCAGGAAGAACCGCAAGTGGGGCTGGGGCCCCACGCGCCAGCCCGGAGGGGAGTCGGGGTGAGGGCGCAAAGCTGCATCAGCCCCCTGACAACGCAGCTCCGTGTAAGCCCAGACGCGCAGCCACACCACCGCCGAGGGCACTGGCGCGGTAGCGCCAAATTAAATCAGAAGAAATTCCCGATCGTGAACTCGAACACGTTCGACTCTTCGTACGGCAGCGGCGAGAACGGGAAGCCCCACTCGAAGCGCAGCGGTCCGAGCGGCGAGAGCCACCGCAACCCGAAGCCCCACGAGGTGCGCACCTGCAGCAAGCTCTCCGGCGCGAAGCACGGATCGGTGACGGCGTTGGGCGAGGCGGGCGCGGCGTCGCAGTAGAGCTGCTCCAGGTTCCAAGCGTTGCCCAGGTCGGTGAACACCACGCCCTTCAGCTGCACGGCCTCGATGATCGGGAACTCGATCTCGACGTTCTGGTAGTACATCAGGTTGCCGCCGATGTTCGCGCCGTTGGCGATCGGGTCGGCGTTCTCGTCGAGCGCCTCGCGCAGCGGCAAACGCGGGCCGACGGTGCGCAGGCGGAAGCCGCGCAAGTCGAGGATGCCGCCCAAGAAGAAGCGCCCGTAGATGGGGACGCCGGTGGGATCGGGGCTCGTCACCGCGCCGAACTCGCTGTTCACGCGGAAGATGATGGTGTCGGTGATCGGGTAGTAGCCGCGGAAGTTGGCGCGGTACTTGATGAACTGGTTCTCGCTGCCGAGGAAGCCCGCCGCGATCTCGGTGGAGGCGTTCAGGTAGATGCCCGAGGTGGGGAACAGCTGGTTGTTGCGCAGGTCGAGCGTGATGCTCGGGCGCAGGCTCGAGGTCAGCCCGTCGTTGAACAAGTTGGCCAGCGGCAGCTTGCGGAACACGCTCACGCTGCTCGCGGTCCCGAAGAACGTGGACGTGGTCGACGTGGAGATCTCGTCGTTCTGGATGGTGTACGTGAGCGCCGCGCGCAGCTCGGGCTGGATGATCGGGTAGCCGATGGTGAGCGCGCCGCCGAGCGAGTTCTGCGAGAACTGGTCGTACAGGTTGAGCCGGTCGTACAGGCTGATCGAGCCGGAGAAGTCGGTGTCGAACAGGTAGGGCTCGATCAGGCGGAAGTCGATCAGCTGACGGAGGCCGGAGATCTGCGCCTGGAGCGAGAACGACTGGCCGTTGCCGAACAGGTTGGCCTGCTGAATTTGGGCGGTGGCGATGAAGCTCTCGATGCTGGAGAAGCCGGCGCCGATCTGGAAGGTGCCGGTGGGCTTCTCGATCACCTCGACGTTGACGTTGATGGTCTCGTCCGTCTCGCCCTGCTCGGTGGAGAGATCGACGCGCTCGAAGTAGCCGAGCTGCGCGATGCGGCGCTTGCTCTTCTCGAGCAGGCTCTCGCTGAACAGCTTGCGCTCCTCGATCTCGAGCTCGCGGCGGATCACCCGGTCGCGCGTCTTGGTGTTGCCGCGCACCTCGATGCGACCGAAGAACACAGGCTTCTTGCGCTTGATGGCGATGCGCAGGTCCACCTCGTTGTTCTGCGGGTCGACGTCGTTGTCGAGCGGGACCTCGACGTTGGCGTAGCCCTTGTCGCGGTAGAGGCGCTGGATGTTGCCGATGTCTTTGGCGATGGCCGCGCGGTTGAAGTAGTCGCCCGGTCGCGCGCGGATCATCTCCCTGAGCGCGCGGCGCCCGCCGATGGGATCCACCTCTTTGCCCTCGTTGTCGCGCTCGTACACGCTCACCGTGCGCACCTTGAAGCGCGGCCCCTCGGTGATGGGGATGGTGATTTCGATGCCGGTCCGATCGGGCGTGATCATCACGCGCGGCGTGGCGACTTGCACGGCCAAGAAGCCGCGGTCGTAGTACATCGAGTTGATCACGAGCACGTCGCGCTCGAACGCGTCGGCGCGGAACGATGCGCCCGAGCCAAAGTCGAAGAAGCTGGTCTGCCCGGTGATCATCACCTCTCTCAGCTGTTTGTCGCTGAGGTTGTGGTTGCCCACGAAGTGGATCTTCCGGATGGTGACCTGCTCGTGCTCGCGGATCTTGAACTTGAGCTCGACTTGCTTGTCCTTCTGCGAGACGACCTCGTGCTCGACCTCGGCCAGGAAGAAGCCCTCCTCGGCGTACTTGTCGCGGAGCTTCTGCACGCCGCGACGCAGCGCGGAGTAGCTGAGCACGCTGCCGATCTTCACCTCGACGCTGAGCGCCTCGATCAGATCGTCTTTGTCGACCGCCTTGTTCCCGTCGAACTCGATGGTCTTGATGCTGGGTCGCTCGCTGACGATGATCCTGAGCTCGACGCCGTTGTCTTTGCGGGTGAGCTCGACCTTGATGTCGTCGAAGAAGAGCGAGCGCCACATCTCTTTCACGTCCTGGGCCAGGCCCTCGGGCGTGAACACCTGACCCACTCGCGCGTTGCGCAGCAGCGCCTCGACGTCTTCGGTGGGCAGGCGGGTGTTGCCGGTGACCGACACCTTGTCGATCGTCATCCCGCGCGCGAGCTCACCCTCGGTGGGAGGCAGCGGCGGCAGCGGGGCGGGCGCCGTGCCCGGGCCCGGCTGACCAGGGCCAGGCTGGCCAGGCTGACCGGGCTGCGCAGGCGGATCCTCCGGCGCCGGCTGCGCGGTGGGCGCGGCGGGGGGGCCTGCAGGCTGCGCCCAGACAGGGCCCACACGAAACACGAGCGCACACAGCGCGAGGACCAGCGCGAAGAAGCTCCGGGCCGAGGCGGCAGCGAGGGTGTTCCGAGGGAGGATCTGGGCAGGCATTCAGACCGGAAGCCGGGCAGACGAGTAGCCCAGCAGGGCGGGATTCACAAGGCCATCGCACGGTTCCGAGCGAACGGCGGTGCTTCTTGGTCGCGCGTCGGCTTGCGCTTGACCGATGCAGCCAAGCCCTTTAAGACCGGCCGCCCGCGCACTGAACGCGGGTTTACCGGAGACAACCGCTTGGCTCGGCAGCCCCCCCCGTCAACGCCCCCGCCGCTCTACTTCGAGGACATCTCTCTCTCCAAGGAGACCGAGCGCCGGTACCTCAACTACGCCCTGAGCGTGATCACTTCGCGCGCGTTGCCCGACGTGCGCGACGGCCTCAAGCCGGTGCAGCGGCGCATCCTCTACACGATGCAGAACGATCTGCACCTGTCGCCCGACGCCAAGCCCAAGAAGAGCGCGCGCGTGGTCGGCGACGTGATGGGCAAGTACCACCCGCACGGCGACCAGGCGATCTACGACGCCATGGTGCGCATGGCCCAGAGCTGGGTCCTGCGCGTGCCGCTGGTCGACGGCCAGGGCAACTTCGGCAGCATCGACGGCGATGCGCCGGCCGCCATGCGTTACACCGAGTCGAAGCTGCGGCCCATCGCCGGCGAGCTGCTCGGTGAGCTCGGCAAGCGCACCGTCGACTGGCGACCCAACTACGACGGCTCCCAATCCGAGCCGACGGTGCTGCCCGCTCGTTTCCCGAATTTGTTGGTCAACGGGGCGCAAGGCATCGCGGTGGGCATGGCCACCAGCATTCCACCGCACAACTTGGCAGAGGTGATCGACGCCGCCGTGGCGCTGATCGAAGACCCCGAGCTCACCACCAAGAAGCTGGTCAGCCACGTCAAGGGCCCCGACTTTCCCACCGGCGGCCTGCTCATGGCCAGCAAGGCCGAGCTGACCGCCATCTACGAGGAGGGCTCCGGCTCGCTCAAGCTGCGCGGCGAGTGGGTCGAGGAAGAGGACCCCAAGCGCGGCCCCGCCATCATCGTCACGGCCATCCCGTTCGGCGTCGAGCGCGGCACCATCGTCGAGAAGATCGCGCAGGTGATCCTGTCGAAGAAACTGCCCACGCTGGTCGACGTGCGCGACGAGTCCACGGAGCAGATCCGCATCGTGCTCGAGGTGAAGAAGGGCGCCGACCGTGAGCTCATCATGGCGTACCTGTTCAAGAACACGCCGCTTTCGCAGAGCGTGCAGGTGAACATGACCTGCTTGGTGCCCGAGAGCGGCGGCCAGGCCGGCTTCGAGACGGCGACCCCCCGGCGCCTGAGCCTGCGCGACATGTTGCGGCAGTTCCTCGACTTCCGGCAGCTCACCCTGGTGCGGCGCCTCGAGTTCGAGCTCAGCGAGCTCAAGCACCGCATCCACATCCTCGAGGGTCTGGAGAAGGTCTTCGACGTGCTGGACGAGGTGATCAAGATCATCCGCCAGAGCGAGGGCAGGAAGGACGCGCAAGAGAAGCTGATGAAGCGCTTCAGCCTGAGCGAGGAGCAGACCGACGCGATCTTGGATCTGCGGCTCTATCGCCTGGCGAAGCTCGAGATCTTGCTCGTGCGCAAAGAGCTCGCCGAGAAGCGCACCGAGGCCAAGCGCCTCGAGGGCTTGCTCAAGAGCGAGAGCAAGCGTTGGGCAGTGATCAAGGACGAGCTGGCGTCGATCAAGCAGTCCTACGCCGACAAGCGGCGCACCAAGATCAGCGGCACCAGCGGCGAGCCCGAGTTCCAAGAAGAGGACTTCATCGTCGACGAGGACGCCAACGTGATCCTCTCCCAACAGGGCTGGATCAAGCGGCTGCGCGAGGTGAAGGATCTCGGCGCGACGCGCATGCGCGACGGCGATGCGGTGCTGGCCGCCACGGCCGGCTCGACCCGCGCCTCGTGCGCGTTCTTCTCCAACCATGGCAGCTGCTACGTGGTCCGCATCGCGGACATCCCGCCGTCGACCGGGTACGGCGATCCGGTGCAGAAGCTGTTCAAGCTGGCCGACGGCGAGCGCATGGTGGCGATGTTGGGCTTCGATCCGCGCGTGCTCCCGGTGCCGGAGCCGAGCGGAGAGGAGCCCGAGGAGCCGTTCGCGATCGCGATCACGCGCCAGGGCCTCGGCCTGCGCTTCTCGCTGCGCGCGCACCGCGATCCGTCCACCCGCGCGGGTCGCAAGTTCGCCCGCTTGAACGAGGGCGACGAGGTGATCGCCGTCGCGCTCGTGCAGTCGAACAAGGATCTGGCCATCGTGCTGGCGAGCGACGGCCATGCGCTGGCGGTGCCCGCCTCCGAGCTGGCGCTGCTCTCCGGCGCGGGCAAGGGCACGATGGTGATCAAGCTCGCGGACAACGAGCGGCTGCTCGGGGCCCAGCTGGTAGCCGGCCCCAAGGGCGAGCTCAACTTCACCACCGAGAAGGGCAAGGCCTACCGGGTCAGCGCCGAGAGCGTGAAGGGCTCGCGTGCCGCGCGTGGCGAGGTGGTCTCGAAGCGCGGTGATCGCCCGCTGAAGGTCGAGCCGCCGCCGGCCGAGCTGCCGGTGTTGAAGGTCGAGGAGGGCTGAGCCATGCCGAGCATTCCCCCGCCCAGCAAGGGACCGAAGAGCCAATACACCGCCGACGACATCGACGTGCTCGAGGGCCTCGAGCCGGTGCGCCAGCGGCCTGCCATGTACATCGGCGGCACCGACGGCCGCGGCTACCACCATCTGCTCTGGGAGATCCTGGACAACGCGGTGGACGAGGCCATGAACGGCCACGCCACGCGCATCGAGGTGGAGCTCGACGAGGACCACCGCGGCGCCACCGTCCGAGACGACGGTCGCGGCATCCCCGTGGACATGCACAAGAAGTACAAGCGCCCCGCGCTCGAGCTGATCTTGTGCACGCTGCACGCCGGCGGAAAGTTCGGCCAGAAGAACTACTCGGTGTCGGGCGGCCTGCACGGCGTGGGCTCCAGCGTGGTGAACGCGCTGAGCGACGCGCTCGAGGTCACCGTGCAGCGCGACGGCGCGGTGTTCACGCAGGCGTTCTCCCGCGGCCGCCCGGTGAGCAAGCTCAAGAAGGGCGAGGCCACGCGCAAACACGGCACGCACGTGCACTTCCGACCCGACGCAGAGATCTTCGGCGCCAAGCTGGCGTTCGATCGCGATCAGGTCGTGGAGCGGCTCGAGGCCAAGGCCTACCTCCACGGCGGCCTGCACATCTCGTTCTTGGACAAGAAGAGCGGCGAGAAGCTCGCCTTGCACCACCCGAACGGCATCGCCGACTTCCTGCCCAAGCTGATCACCCAGCGCGGCAAGGCGCCGACGCACAGCACACCCTTCGTCGCCGCCGCCGATCGCGAAGGCGAGGTGCGGCTGGAGGTGGCGCTGTCCTGGACCGAGTCCACCGACTCGGTGGTGAAGAGCTACGTCAACGGCATCCCCACCCACGCGGGCGGCACCCACGAGGCGGGCCTCAACGCAGCGGTGGTCAAGGCCGTGCGCGCGTTCATCGAGGCCAAGAAGGTGCAGGTCAAAGGCGTCACGCTGACGGCCGAAGACATCCGCGAGGGCATCGTGGCGCTGCTCAGCGTGTACGTCACCAACCCTCAATTCCAGGGCCAGACCAAGGATCGCCTGAACAACCCCGAGGTGGCCGGCCAGGTGGAGAGCGGCGTGCGCCCCGCGCTCGAGCAGTGGCTGCTCGAGAACGGCTCGATCGGCGAGGCGATCGTGATGCGCGCGATCTTGGCGGCGCGTGCGAGAGAGGCGCGGCGCGAGGCGACGCAGCAGGTGCTGCGCAAGACGGCCATCAGCCATCGGCTGAACCTGCCTGGCAAGCTCGCCGACTGCTCGTCGACCGATCCGGCCGAGAGCGAGCTGTTCCTGGTCGAGGGCGACAGCGCAGGGGGCTCGGCCAAGCAGGGCCGCGACCGCCGCACGCAGGCGGTGCTGCCATTGCGTGGCAAGGTGCTCAACACCGAGCAAGCCTCAGCCTCCAAAGTGCGCGAGAACAAGGAGCTGCAAGACATCGTGAGCGCGCTCGGCTGCGGCATCGGCCCGGAGCTGGATCGCGACAAACTGCGCTACGGCCGCATCTTCCTGCTCATGGATGCCGACAGCGACGGTCACCACATCTCCACGCTGCTGCTCACCTTCTTCTATCGCCACATGCGCGGCCTGATCGAAGGCGGCCACGTGTTCATCGCGCTGCCGCCCTTGTTCCGCATCGACGCCGGCAAGGAGACGCATTGGGCGCTCGACGAGAAGGAGCGCGATCGGCTCGTGGCCAAGTTGCCCAAGAACGTGAAGGCGGAGGTCTCGCGCTTCAAGGGCCTTGGCGAGATGGACCCGGACGATCTCAAGGCGACCACGCTCGATCCCAAGCGCCGCCGCGCGCTGCGCGTGACGATCGACGAGCCGCTCGACACCGAGCGCGTGATGAGCGAGCTGATGGGCAAAGACGCGTCGGCGCGCTTCCGCTTCATCATGGATCGCGCCACCGAGGCCGAGCTCGACGTGTAGCCGCTGGGCTCGGCGAGGTGGTGTGGGGGTCTGGCGCTTGCGCTCTCGGGAGGCTCGGCGAGGTGGTGTGGGGGTCTGGCGCTTGCGCTCTCGGGCTTCCACTGGTCCCGCAGGCGCATGAAGCTCCAAAGGCCGGGCAAGCCGCGGCCTTTGGAGAGCCAAGCCC
>CAZXMG010000058.1:0-59337 GCA_964641275.1 uncultured Polyangiaceae bacterium | reverse complement strand
CCACCTCACTCCGCGCCGTCGGGATCTCGTCGCACTGATCTCCCCGCACCACCCGACGCTGTTGGTTGACGTACTCCGCAGCACAATCCTCTGCCATGTCTGCAGACTGGCCTCGCGCGTACGCGTCTTCATCCACCCGGCGGGGCAGGCCCGTCCCTGCATCCAAGAACGCGGCATCGATTGCCGCGAGCTGCGACGCCTCAGCCTCCAGGTTCGAGTTCTTCTGAGATTCGTTCTTGAACGCTGCGAAGCCGGGGTCAGGTCCCTCGAACGTGAGGACCGAGAGCATCTGCACCAAGTCGTCCTCGTCCGCGCCCAACGGCGTGCAGTTGTCGCAAATGTCGCCCACCTTGTCCTCGTCGCGGTCCATCTGGTCGGTGTTGAAGTCCTTCGGGCAGTTGTCCACCGCGTCGGGAACGTCGTCCCCGTCCATGTCGTTGGCTACCGGCACGAACGTCGGGTCGATGTGCGCGCGGATGAAGTCGCTGTTGGACTTTAGGAACGTCGGCGCGTGAACGTCGCCAACGCCCAGGCTTATCACCGCTGCGACGCCCAGGAGGTGCCGCTGGCCGAGCACCTCGGCGAACATGGGGCCACCAGAGTCACCCGGTAGGAAGAAGTCGTCGTTGGGGGGCGTCGTTTCATCCTCTCGCGGGTTCACGAGCTGAAAGGGTTTCAGCGCGGCGTCGTCACAGCCGTGCTCCTTGGCCGCGCCAGGGAGAAAGCTCGACAGCTCAGTGACGCCGCGACGCATGGTCGTAGCGTCGCCGCCTTCGAGGACGCCTGGCCCGCGCCCGACGATGTCGAGAGGCTGGCCGAACACCGTCTGGAGAGGTGAGAAGCCGTAAGGCGGCTTGAGCAGCACCTTTGCCGGGGTGATGGTCGTCACCGGCTGACTCAACAGAATGAGCGCGATGTCGTGTCCGCTGGTGAGCAGGTTGGACGGTGGCTCCTGATCACACGCGTGTGGCTCGAACGCGTCCGGGTGGAGGAAGATGAACGCCGAGTCTGCTGTCACGGGCCCCGGCTGGCCCGGCACATCGCTTCCCGCCATGAACCGAAGTTGGCTTGCTCCCGGCCCAGGCACCGCGCACTCCACACAGTGAGCTGCCGTGAGCACCCACTGCGGGGCGATCAGCGCCCCGGTGCACCCCTCGGGGACGCCTGGCGGTGAGTACTGCTTCGTCGTCTCCACGAACGCCACCGCGTCGAACTCGCCGGCTTGCACGGGCGTGCCACCGACGATGGGCTGGACGACACGTTCCGTGTGCTCCGCATCAACGTCCGCGCAACCGGCTCCGACAATAGCCAAGAGACATACGCAGCGTTTCGGCGAGCAGGCGCTCGGCACTCCCATGACTACCTCCCTTCGCCAGCGTACGCCGCGAGCAGGTCGCGCCACAACCCGGCCAAACGCGCCGGGTGGGCCCCTCGCCTCCCGATGCCCACCATAGTCTTCGGGCCCGAGTCCGGTGAGAAATCTTGGAACCTTCGCCCCTCGGCCGCTGTCACTGTCCTCCTGGCCAATCCGCCAGGGGAGGCAATCGCGAATGGCTGGTGTGGACGTAGGTGGTGGCGGTCGGAAGCGCGCGCTCAACGCAGACATCAACATGATCCCGTTCATCGATCTGTTGATGGTGACGGTGGCGTTTTTGCTCATCACGGCGGTGTGGGTGACCAACTCGCAAATCACCGCCAACGCGCAGGTGCCGGGGGATCCGGGGCCGGTGCCCGACGCGATCGACCGCACGCTCCACCTGCACGTCGAGCCCGAGGCCTACCGCTTCACCTGGAAAGAGAACAACGTGGTCGTGAGCGAGGGTCACCTGCTCAAGAACGAGGGCGACAAGAGCCTCAGCGCGCTGCGCGAGCGCATCACCAGCGAGTACAAGGAGCGCGGCCGCCACAGCGCCGCGCACGATCTGGAGACCGATCGGCTCATCCTGCACACCGACGATCGGCTGCCCTACGGCGAGCTCGCCGCCGTGATGGACGCAGTGGCTGGCACCAAGCGCGAGATGCGCCTCGGCGAGCGCGTGGCCATGGTGCCCGCGTTCTCGACCACGTTCGCCGTCAGGTGATCGGCAGAGCCCGGCTCACTCGGCGGTCGGCTTTTCGATCGCGACGAGCCGGAACTCGTTCGGCACCCCGTCGGCGCACCTGTCGACGAAGTATACGTGGCAGTCCGACACCACGAGCCCGTTGGACGAAATCTCGAACCCCAGGTGGCCTTTGGCGCTGGTGTGCGTGAGGAGCTCGGCCTCCCCGCCCGCGAGCGGTGCACGCAGCAGCTCGCCGCGCGTCGTGGCAGCGGAGCTGCCGGGTGGAATGATGTGCGCGAACAGCGCGTCATCGTCGATCGCGAACGCTACGCCGTAGCCGCGCAAGAACACCTCGGGCGCGGAGGGCGCGTCGAGGTCGACGCGCAAAAGGCCCACGGCGAACGCGTCGTTCTCCGGAAAGATCCCCGCAAAGTACACCTGCCCGTCGTGCGCGATCGGGGGCTGGCCTCCGTCCGTGCCACCGTCGTAGAGCAGCTGGGGCTCGCCCCCGCCGACCGGCACGCTGACCAGGCTCTGGCTGCGCGAGACGAACACGCGACCTTCCCCGACCCCGAGGTCCCAAATCGGCTGCTCGGGATCCTCGGGCAAGATCTCGATCGTCTCGCCGGTGGCCCAGGAAGTTCGATGGACCGCCGACGACGCGGTGTAGGGCCCGGCGTGGACGATCGCGTCGCCCGTGACCGTCCATGTGGCCTGCGGCCCGAGCTCCACCAGCAGTTCCGGCTCACCGCCTGACGCGGGCACGCGGTGCACGGCGTCGTCGTCCCACCAGTAGACGAAGCCATCGACCTGTTTGATCTCGAGCCCTCCGCCCCCCGGCAGCGTCAGTGGCTCCGGCTCGCCGCCGCTCATGGCCAGACGGAAGACGGTGTGGTCGGAGTTGAAGTAGAGAAACTCGCCGTCGCCCGCGAGGTGAAACCCGTCCCCGACGATGCGTGCAACTGGCACTGCATCGGTCGACGCGCGCGTGCAGTCGTCGACCCGCGGGGAGAGGTCGTCCACGCACACCGGCTCGTCATCTGGGCCATCCGCGCGCTGTTCCGCGGGTTCCTCGCGCACCGTGCGGGCGCCACAGCCTTGTGCGCCGCAAAGCAGCAGCGCCATCCAGATCGTCGGGTGAACCATGGCGGGCGCAGAGCAAGCGTCGTGCCGGCCGCAACGCCTCTTCACACGCGGGCGTGTGCACGCCCGTGCCCCGCGGAATGCCATTCTGTCTCGGACCACTCGCGTCATCGGCATTTCGGCAACATCGCGAGTAGCCTTCCCGGGATGAAGCGCGTTCACCTCGTCGAGCTCGAGGACCTCCCCTGGGTGCCCGCCGCGATTCGGGATGGCGGGACGGACCTGCTCGACTTCTTCTTTGGCAAGATCGGCTTCTATGGGCCTGCCGTCGACGCCGTGGCGAGAGCGCTCGACGCGAGCGAAGGCACCCAGCTGGTCGACCTGTGCTCGGGCGGCGGCGGCGGCGCGCTGTTCGTGCTGCGGGAGCTGCGCGCGCGCGGGCGTGGCGAGGTGGAGGCGCTGCTCACCGACCGCCACCCCAACGATGCCGCGCGCGCGCGGATCGCGGGGCTCGAGGGCGTGCGCTACCACCCGGAGCCCATCGACGCCGCACAGGTTCCCACCAGCCTCCCGGGCCTGCGCACCATGTTCGGTGCGCTGCACCACTTCCGCCCCGAGGAGGTGAAGACGCTGCTGGCTGGTGCCGTTGCGTCGCGCACCCACCTCGCGTTCGTCGACGTCGCGGCCAACTCGGTCGTGCGTCGGATGCCGACGCCGCTCGTCCCGCTCGCGTCGGTGCCCAACGTGCTCGTGCTGTTGCTGTTGCCGCTCTTGCTCGTGCCGTTCGTACGACCGGTCCGGCTGTCGCGTGTGGTCTTCACCTACGTCGTGCCGCTGATCCCGCTGCTCTTCGCCTGGGATGGCACCGTCTCCGCGTTCCGCGCGTACACGCCGGACGAGCTCTTGGAGATCGCCCGCTCCGTCCCCGGCGCGGACGGCTACGTCTGGGAGGCGGGGCAGGCCGGAAAGGCGCTGTATCTTTGCGGTCGACCTGCGCAGCAAACCGCAGCAGGTGCAGCTACTTGAGGTCGCCGTGGGCGCGCCGCACGTCCGTTGCGAGCCGTTCCGGCATGATACCTTCTCAAGCTCATGGCGCAGCGACTGCCTCATCACTTGTTCTCGTACGCCGAGTATCTCGAGCTGGAGAGCGCGACAGGTATCCGTCACGAGTGGCTCGCGGGGCAGGTGTTCGCCATGGCCGGCGGCACGCCCGAGCACGCTCGCCTCAGCGCGCGGGTAGTGGCTGCCCTCCTCACGCTCGCCGCGCCGCGCGGCTGTGAGGTCTTCACGTCGGACCTGAAGGTGCGAATCCCCGCCACCGGCCTCACCACCTACCCCGACGCTTCGGTGGTTTGTGGGGACCTCGTTCGCGCAGGCGACGATCCGAACGCGATCACCAATCCTGCTCTCGTCGTCGAGGTTCTCTCGGCGAGCACGGAGTCCTACGATCGAGGCGAGAAGCTCTGGCACTACCAACAGCTCACCTCGGTTCGAGCGGTGGTCTTCGTGTCGCAGGACTCGCGACGGCTCGAGATCTGCCAGCGCGAGGCGGACGGATCATGGTCGCGGGAGGTGGCCGAGCGTCAGGGCAGCGTGCCCGTGCGTGCGCTGAACGGTCTCCTCGAGATCGAAGCCGTGTACGGCGCTCCGTGATCGCCGGCCCTACTTGAGGTCGCCGATGGTGCGCCGCACGTCCATCGCCAGCGCGCAGCTGTGAGCCTGCCGCGCGCGCGCGGCTGCGACGCCGGTGTCCGTCACCGGCTGCCCCCCCATCAGCTCCGCCTTGATGTCGCGGCGGAGGCGCAAGAGGTTCTTGCCGTCACTCAAGCGGTAGAGGCCGATACGCGCCGGGTAGCTCTTGCCGTCGGCAGCCTCGACGTCCTCTGGCGGGGGGCCGGCGTCGGCGTCGTGCGCAGCCGGGGCCGGACGCTCATCGAGCACCACCAAGAAGAACTTGGCCCGCGTCAGCAGGTCGGCCGCGATCGGGAACTCGATCTGGCTCGCGTCCTCGAACGAGAGGTCGAGCGCCCGCAACATGAGATCGTTTTTGGCCTGCTGCACTTCGCGGATCCACTCGGGCGACAGCACGAACAGCGCCTTGTAGGCCAAGCGCAGGTTGTACGGCTGGCCAGGGCGAGCGCACTCCAGGTGCTCGTTGCACAGCTGGCCCTGCTCGCAGTCCTTGGAGTGGGTGCAGGCCTTGCCAGCCTTGGTCGGGTCTTCGGGTGCGCGCATCAAGCAGGCGGTGAACCCGTCGCGCAGCGACGCAAGCGCACCCTTGCGCACCGACTCGGCCGAGCTGGCCTGATCCACCCGCAGGCGGAGGTAGATGCCGGGCAGCTCCTGGAACTTGAAGCCGGACAGCTCTTGCGAGTCCACCACCTCGGGCTCGGCCGTCTTGGCGAGCTCCATGGTCCAGCCCTCCACCTGGTCCCGGATGGGGTACCAGCGCTCGCCGAACGTGGCCTCGGCCGCGCGCTGCTTGCTCAGCACCTTCTGCCGCTGCGACTCGAGCTGGTTGGCCTCGTACCGGAAGTACAATCCGAGCGCGACCGCGACCGTGAGCGAGAACCAAACGACGACGCGCAGAGGCGGCCGCTTGATGCGGTTCCGCTCTGCGCGCGATGCCTCCACTGCTGAGAGACCCACACGTCGTGAGTCGTCTTCGTCTCGACCGCTCACGACCTTTGGCTCCCGGAGGCGGCGTTCAGTCGCCGGACCCCTTCTTCTGAACCATGAAGCTGACGTTCGGGTACCCCGCGTACGCGGCGGTCTGGAACACGCTCTTCACCACGATCGCGGGCACGTTCTCGTCGATCTGCAGGATAACGACGCCGGGGAACGGCTTGTCCGGCTGCAGCGTCTTCCAGTTCTCGCGGCGGTTCTTCAAGAGGACGAAGAGCTTGTCGAGCTTCGCCATCTTGCCCATGTCTTCGATCGCGCGGGTGGAGTCGACCGGGTCGCCGTCGACGAACACCGACACGCCGTTCACCGCCACCATCGGTGCATCGACCACGTCTTCGGCGTTCTCGGCGTGCGGCAGCTTGATCGACTCGTCGACGCTCATCTGACCGGACGCGTTGAACGTGGTCAGGAGGAAGATGACCGTCACGAGCAAGAAGTCGATGTAGGCCGTCAGGTTGAGGTTCGCGTTGGGATCGCGCGAGCCGTGGCCCTTCACCTTCTTCCACACGAACTTGAGCTTCACGTCGCCGAGCAGGCGCCGCCCGGGCTTGTGGATGACGTGCGCGTGGGGGTTGTGGTGCTTGTTGCCTGTGTAGCGGTCCGACATCTGGAATCTCCGGCTGACGCCTCAGCGAATCGAGAACGTCATGTTGAACACGGGCACAGTCTGAACCTTCTCGCCGAGCTTCATCTCGCGCTTGGGCATGTACAGCGCGTCGAGCACCGCGATGATCTCCTTGAACGGGAGGCGGTTGTCGGCATGGAGGATGGCCTGGTCGACCTTCGTGTCGGCAGGGTCTTTGTGGCTGCCGTGGATCTTCCACTCCTCCTCGAACTTCTTCGCCAGGTCGCCGTACTTCGGCGGGTCGCCGGCGTTGCTGGGCTTGGGGACCTTCACCTCGGCGGCCACCACCGCGCCCTGCTTCCAGGTCAGCGTGAACTCCTCCGGTCCGATGTTGACGTTCAACACCTTCTCCGGGGTCTGCGGGGTGACCTCTTGCGTCGGGTCCGGGGGCCCCGGGATCTGCGCGTTGGCGTTGATGCGGGAGTTGGTGACCCACACCGCGGTGATCAACAAGAACGCAACCGTAACCATCAACAGATCGATGAACGGGATCATGTTGATGTCTGCGTTGGTGGAGCGTTTCGAGCCTCCGCCTCCTACGTCGACGCCACCCATGGGCTAACCTCCAGCAATGGGCGCGAACCTCGCGCCACGAAACCACAGTTGCTCCCGAGGGAGCCCCCCGCGCGGCCAGACCGCGCGGGAGCTTCACTACGAACGCCGTTCGGACAAGCGTGGTGCGCCAGAGTTCCCGGCGCCCGCGCCAACCCTCTCGTCAGGTCTCAGCCAGCGGGCTGAGCATTCACGTTGACCTTCTGGCGGTTGGACACCACCAGGTTGAGCACGCGAACCGACGCCTCGTTGATGTCGTCCTCGAGGTGCTGCGTCTGGCCGTTCAGCAACGCGTAGCCGATGAGACCGAACACGGCCACGGCCAGCCCGAAGGCGGTGCAGTGCATGGCCTCCGAGATGCCTTGGGCGAGGATCGTCGCCTTCTGGCTGGGGTCGATGGCTTGACCGGCGACCGAGCCGAAGGACTTGATCAGCCCCATCACGGTGCCGAACAGGGCGGCCAACATGGCGATGTTGGAGAGCAGCGCCAGGTAGGGCGTGCGCGCCGCGATCTTGGGGATCTCGGTGAGCGCGGCCTCGTCCATGGCGGCCTGGACCTCCTCGTCGGGGCGGTTCACCTTGACCAGGCCCGCCTGCACGATGCGCGCGAGCGGCACGTTGGCGGCCGAGCACATCTTCACGGCCTTGGGAATGTCGCCAGCGAGGATGCACTTCTGCATCGTCGCGAGGAACACATCCTTGTTGATGGACGAGCTGTAGAGGTAGATGGCCCGCTCGATGATGATGCCGAGAATGAACACCGAGCAGATCGCGATGGGGATCATTCCCCAGCCGCCCTCTTTAAAAAACTCCCACATTGTTTTCCTCCGACTCCGCTGACCTGGCTGGATCGGGCCTGCTCCGGTGGACGCTTGCTACGGACGCCGACGAAGGGGCACGAGGGACATAAAAGCGATCACACACGGGGTGGTGATCACGATGAGATTTGGGTTGGGTGGAACGGCGAGCTCCGACCGGCCGAGGCTCCTGCTGCTCCCCCTCTCGCACAGGTGCGCTCGGGGAGGTGCGTGCGTGGAGGCCTGCGCGCCATCAAGAACAAGTTCAAGCTCGAAGCGGACGCATCTTCGCGACTAGAACCCAGAGCCGTCAACAAAGATTTGGTTTCGACAAGCACATCGCGAAGTGGTTCTTGCCTGCCTAGAGTTTTCGGACCCCGGCCGAACGCCCGGTGGAGCGGCGCCCGGCGCAAGATGTTCACACGACAGCCCGTCAGCTGCTTGCGTTGGTTTCTTTCGGACCGCTATAGTCCCCGACGAGCGTAGGCCCAAGCACGGGCAGGCCCTCGACCCGACGCGGAGCTCGGTCGGGCCGGAAAAGAAAGGATCCTTGGGGATGCATCATCTGGTGATGTTGGCGGCGGAGAGCAAGGGCGGCGCAGGCTTGGTGGACGCCCTGAAGCACAACCCCACCTTCTTGGTCATCAACCTGGTCGTCTCGGCCGTCGTGGTGACGATCATCGTGGAGCGAGCGGCGTTTCAGATTCGCCGCTACAGCGTGAACGCGAAGGAGTTCTTTGGACAAGTGAAGAAGCTGGTGGTCGCGGGCAACATCGACCGCGCCATCAAGCTGTGCGAGGCCAGCGACTACCCCGTGCTGCAGCTGGTCAAGGCCGGGCTGACCCACGCGAACAAGGGTCCGGACGAGATCGACGCCGCGCTGAGCGAGAAGCTGAGCGAGATCAAGCCGCAGGTGGAGAAGCGCATCGGCGCGCTGTGGTCGCTCGCGAACATCGCCACGCTGGTCGGGCTGGTCGGCACGGTGTTCGGTCTGATCAGCACCTTCGGCGCGATCGCGGCCGAGGGGCTCTCGCCCGCGGTCAAGCAGCAGATGTTGTCGAACGGCATCGCGGAGGCCATGTACAACACGGCGTTCGGTCTGCTCATCGCCGTCATCTGCATGATCGCGCACGTGATCTTGCACACCCGCAGCAAGGGCATCCAGCACGAGCTCGAGGCGATCACCGAGCGGGTCTTCAACCTGCTGACGATCAGCACCAAGGGCAGCTACTAGCCTCGGCGCTTCGCGATGAGCCAAGGACAAGCTGCACCTTCCCCGTCGGCTGACCCGCCGCTGAGCGCGGCTCAGCGGTCGCGCATCCGACGGCTGGCGCTGTTCAAGGACCCGGACGTCGGGGAAGAGGCGGGCGAGCTCAACATCATCCCCTACCTCGACATCATCACCAACGTGCTGGTGTTCGTGCTCGCCAGCGTGACCGTGACGTTCCTCACGCAGCTCGACACCACGCCCCCGTCGATCGGCGGCAAGGGTGTGAAGGAGAACATCAAGAGCGACGCGCTCAACCTCGCGGTGCTCATCATCGACGACGGCGTCTCGTTCAAGACGAGCTTCGGTCAGATCGCGACCGGCTGCGCCGGCACCGGCAAAGGCATCACCATCCCGGTGCGCGGCAACAAGTTCGAGTACGATCTGCCAGAGATCAAGCGCTGCGCTCGCGAGCTCAAGGCGGCTGGCGGCGGCAAGTTCGAAGAGGAGACGCAGGTGACGGTGACCGCCTCGCGCAACATCGAGTACCGGCACTTGATCGCGGTGCTGGACGCGCTCCGCAACGACGAGCAGGGCGAGCTGTTCCCGGAGTTTCACCTCGGGGTGACGAAGTGAGCGCGGCGCCCCCCGGAGCCGTGCCGGCTGGCGTCACCTCCGGCCCCCCGCCCCGCCCGCCGCAGGCCAGCGTGGTGCGGTTCAAGGCTGCGCTGCGCAAGGCCAAGCGCAAGAACTTCCGCGAGCCGGAGATCGATTTCCTCAACATCACGGCCATGCTCGACCTGATGACCATCATCCTGGTCTTCGTGCTGAAGAGCTTGGCCACCAGCACCGCCTCCATCCCGCAGAACGAAGACCTGCAGCTGCCCATCAGCGTGCTGACGGTGGAGCCGGGGGAGGAGGGCGTGATGATCCGCATCTCCAAGACGCAGATCAGCGTCGGCGACGAGGTCGATCCGGTCGTCACCTACGCCGACTCGAGCCAGCTGGGCCAGACGGGCCTGGATGCGCGTTACAAGCGCAACGGCGTCAACGATCTCTACATCCAGCCGCTCGCGAACATCCTGCAGACCTACCGCGACAACGACAAACGCTTCCGCGAAGCCAAGGGCAAAGACGCCTCGAGCTCGGAAGCGATCATCATCGCCGACGAGAGCACTCCGTACCGGCTGTTGTTCGAGGTGCTCTTCACCGCAGGCCAGTGTGAGTTCGGCAAGTACCACTTGCTCGTGCGCACCGGCGCCAAGAAGTAGCAGCTCTCACCGCGACGAAACGAGCGAGCGCCCCACCCGACCAGGTGCGGCGCTCTTCTCGTGTTCCGTCTGCCCCGCGGAGCGAGGCGGGTCCTCGCTACTTCTTGTAAATCTGGGCGACGGCCATGCCCCCACCCTGGCGGGCGGTGACGATCACTTTGGCGGGCAAGCCGACGGGCGAGGCGTTCTTCCAGCAGTTGCCGCCCCCACCCAACGTGGCGTTGGGGCCGGTCGTGTTGTCCTGCGCCATCGGCATCGGAGGCATCATCGGCACCGTCTGCACCACGATCTGCACGTCGAGCTCGGTGATGCCGGGGCCGCCCGCGGCGACCACCGTGTAGCAGCGGCCCGGCTCGAGCTGCAGCCCTTGCTCCAAGGTCTGGCCCTGCTGGAAGTTGCCGGCAAAGGCGCTGCCTTCCGGCTGCATGCCCTTGGCGTCGTTGCCCGCCGCGCCCTGGATGACGATGCCTGCCAGAGGGCCGGCCATGGCGACCGAGATGGGCGTCGCCTGCCCGCCCGCGGGAGCAGCCGTCTGCGTGGCCGTCGCGGTGGGCTGCGGCGCGGTGGAGGTGGGGTACGGGCTGGTGCCGGTGGGGTATTGCCCGTACTGCCCCGGCGGGTACTGCCCGGGCGGGTATTGCGGCTCCGGGTTCGACTCACAGGCCACGAGCGACGCGAGCGCCGCAAACGGGACAGCAACAATCGACAAACGCATACGAGTCTCCTCCTGAAAACCGTGACGCGTGGGGTGGGTCCCCAAGGACGGGCCGAGAGCGTGCTCGCCCGACAACCACTTCGACGCACAGAACTGGCTCGGTCTTCTACACGAGTCGCTCTTGTTTGGCGACTCTGCCGGGGAAAGCACGAGCGCGACGCTCCGGCCCCGCGTCGGACGCCCGCCGCGCCTCGCGCAGAACCTGGTCGAACATGCTGGGGGTGAGCCGACCTGTCTGGGTGTTCTGTTGGCTCACGTGGTAGCTGGCAAAGACGCTGAGGGGGGCTCCACCAGGGCGAGGCGCCTCGGCTCGCGCGCCATGCGCGAAGGGCGGCGCACGCTCACCCAGCCAGCACCAGGCCGCGGCCCACGCGATCGCGCCGAGCGCGAGCACCGAAGACACCTTCGGGAGCAGCGCGAGCTCGCGATCGAGCCACGGCCGGCAGCGCGCGACTTCGGCGCGGCTGGGGTGGTTGTCTGGCGGGACGCACGGACCGGCAAGGTGATGAACACCCCCGCGAGCACGAGCCCGTCGCCGCGCGCGCGCGACTCGGGCTGCGAGCACAGGCCGGCCCGATGGAGCGCGGCGTACAAGAAATCCCCCGAGCGATCTCCGGTGAACACCCGCCCGGTTCGGTTCGCGCCGTGGGCGCCGGGAGCCAACCCCAGGATCAGCAGCTTCGCGTCGGGGTCGCCGAAGCCTCGCAGCGGCTTGCCCCAATACTGGTCACCGCGATACGCGCGTCGCTTCTCGACAGAGACTTCTTCGCGGTGCGCCACCAGCCGCGGGCACGCGTCGCAACGCTCGATCTCACGCCCGAGCAGGGCGAGACGGCGCGCGCTCACGCCGACTCTTCGGCCAACATCATGCCCGAAAACACGCGGTCCATGACCGTCTCGAAGCGCGTCTGATCGAAGCCAGCCCAGCTGCGAAGCCAGTCCACGTGGGCCGCTTGGCCCGCGCTCACGCGCGGGCCCGGGAAGTGGCCAACGACGTCCAGATGGTCGCCGCGGCCCACCCAGATCAGCTCGCCCCACAGCTGCGAGTACAACGGCACGACGCCATCGTTCTCGCTGGCCGGCGGCAGCTCTCCGCACAGCGTCCGCACCGCGCGCTCGAGCTCGGGGCTCTTGCTGTGGCACGGGTAGCGCTGGTCCTGCCCGGCGGTGATGTTGTAGAGCGCCGTGAAGATGGCCGCCGACACCGCGCTCCACGCGGAGGTGAGGGCGCCCAGCTTCTGGCGCACGGACGCGTCGCGCGGGGCGTAGCTGGCGACGGCCTGATATCGCACGCCAGGCCGATCCTCGACCGAGGCCTGAAACAGATCCATCGCCTCGGGCGTGAGCTGGATCACCGCGCCCTGGTCGTCCCGGATCAGGCGCAGAAACGAGCGCAGCTCGCGACTGCCAGCTTCGTCGAGCACCTTCACGAACGCGTCGCTGGTGCGCTCGATCACGTTGAGCTCCACCGCCCCGGACAGCCGGCCGAATGCCGCGAGCAGCGCGCTGGCTGCAGCCAGCGGCGGCGCACCGAGCTTGAGCCCGGTCACGGTGAGCGCGCTGATGGCGTAGAGCAGGTGCTGCCCGCTCTTGGTGGCGAAGAACGCGGCCAACGGCGTGCCGAAGTGCGGCGTGTTCATGGTCGTGACGGAGCGGAGCCGTTCGAGCCACGCGAGCTCGGCAGCGCCGATGCCCGGCAGGTGCACCGCCGGAGAAGCCACCAGGCGCGCATCCAGCCCCCCGGTCGAGTGCCCCAGGATGTGGATCGGGCCGCTCTGACCCTGCGTTTGTTCGAAGATGGTCCGCGCGAGGCGCTGCGCGCGCCTCCGGATCGAGGCCGTCGGATGCACGTCCGAAACGACCACGCGCAGCGCGCGCCCACGCTGCTCGAACCGGCGCGAGAGCGCGCTCGCGACGTGCTCGAAATAACGCAGACCCGCGACCTCTGCGAAGCCGAACATGCCAGGGGCAAGAAACAAGGAGGTGTGCATGTCCCTCAGCGGCGCGCGGAGATCTCGAGCGCGCGCGCGAACAGCGGCGCCACGCTCACCAGCGCGGCGGGATCCGCCAAGAGCTGTTGGCTCCCGGGGTGCGAGTCGGTGCCCGAAAGGCTCGCGAACGCCCCGCTGGCACGCAGCCGGTCGAGCGCGCCCGGGGGCAACACCAAGTGGCTGGCCACGGCGTGGATCGCGCTGGCCCCCGCCGCCAAGTAGGATTGCGCGGCCTGAATCAGGCTCGACCCGGTGCGGATCATGTCGTCGTAGATGACCACCTCGCGGCCCCTGACGTCGGCGTTCACGCCGGTGACCGCCACGTCGCCGCTGGAGGCGTCGCGACGTTTGTACACGAACGCAGGATCGACCCCCAACCGTCGCGCCAAGCTCTCGACCCACTTGGCGCGACCGGCGTCGGTGGCGCCGAGCACGAACGGCCTGTCGGCCATGCGCCGGCGGATGAGCTCGGTCACCACCGGAGCACCGTACAAGTGGTGGGTGACGTGTGCGTCGCCGAAGTAGAACTCGATGCCGTCGGTGTGCAGGTCGAACAGGTAGGTGCTGGTGCCGGCCTCACAAGCGGGGATGCTGGAGATCAGTCGCGCGCGCGTCTTGGCGGTGACGACCTCGCCCGGGCGCACCGCGCGCTCCATGGTGGCGTAGCCGAAGTAGGGCATCACGATGCTGAGCGAGCGCGCGCCAGAGCGCGAGATCGCGCAGCCCAGGTCGTAGAGCTCGAGCCAGTCGAGGTCGCTCGGGGTGCCGCCCAAGAGCACCACGTCGCGGCCCCAGGTGTCTGCATCGAGCCGCAGGTAGCGTTCGCCGTCGGGGAAGCGCTTGCGTGTGATGGCGCCGACCTCGAAGCGGCCCTCGGCCACGAGGGCCGGCTGGAAGTACGCGTAGCTCTCGGTCGTGAAGAGGAGCGGATCCGCCACGGCCGGCAATCTACTCCGACTGGCACCCGAGCACGAGCAGCGCGAGCCAACGCGCGGGACTTTTGGTACCCTCCACGCTCTGTTGAAAACTGGGGAACACTGCGGGCAAAGGGCCGCGCGCCGTGGCGAGTGACGGGTCGGTCAAGCTGATCGGCCGCTACGCGGTGTGCGACGCGATCGGCTCGGGCGGAATGGCGACCATCCACATCGGCCGCCTGCTCGGACCCGTGGGCTTCTCACGCACGGTCGCGATCAAGCGCATGCACCCGCAGCTCAGCGCGGACCCCGAGTTCGTGACCATGTTCCTGGACGAGGCACGCGTCGCGGCGCGGGTGCAGCACGCCAACGTGGTGTCGACCTTGGACGTCGTCACCGCGCCGGGAGAGCTCTTGCTCGTCATGGAGTATGTGGAGGGCGAGTCCTTCTCGCGCGTGTTGCGCACGGTCGGCAAGAAGGGTGTGCGGCTCCCCCTGCCGATCGTCGGCGCGATCGTGTCCCAAGCCCTCCACGGCCTCCACGCGGTGCACGAAGCCAAGGGGGAGGACCAGAGACCGCTCGGGCTCATCCACCGCGACGTTTCGCCGGACAACATGTTGGTCGGACGCGACGGCATGACGCGGGTGCTCGACTTCGGCATCGCCAAGGCGACCGAGCACGGGCGTCGCACCCAGGCCGGGAAGATCAAGGGCAAGGTGGTGTACATGGCGCCCGAGCAGATGCGGGGCAAAGACCTGGATCGACGCGCCGATCTGTACGCAGCCGCCTCGGTTTTGTGGGAGGCGCTCACCGGCGAGCGCTTGGTCAAGGGAGCGACCGAAGCCGAGCAGATTCACCACGCGGTCAGCCTGCGCGCCGAGCCGCCCAGCAAGATCGTGCCGTCGCTCTCGCGCGAGGTCGACGAGCTGGTGCTCAAGGGCCTGTCGGTCGATCCCAAGCAGCGATTCGCGACGGGTCGCGAGATGGGCATCGCGGTCGAGCGGGTGCTCGGCCTCGCGTCGCCGGCCACCGTGGCGCAGCTGATCGAAGGCATGCTCGGCGCCTCGTTGGCGAAGCGCGCGGCGCTGGTGGAGCACGCCATGAAGGCCACGGCCGAGCTGAGCTCGGGGGAGCACGCGGCGGTCCCGTCCACGCCCATGCCCCAGAGCTTGCGGCTCGACGCGAACAACGTGCTCAGCGACGTGCGAGAGAGCCCGCGCGGGTTGATCGGGCCCATGTCGAGCGAGCCCCCGCGCGCTCCGGCGAACGTGCCCGCCGCTGCCGCACGCGCCGCACCAGCAGCCGGACCGTTCGCACCGGTTCAGCCGAAGCCCATCCGCCAGAGCACTCGGCCGTACGGCGCAGACCTGTCCTTCTCCGAGCTGTTGGCCTCAGGCGGGGCGCCGCCCTCCCCCGCGCCGCCGCTGGCGTCGCCGCAAGCCACCCCCACAAGCGGCACCGTCGTCATCCCCACGCTCGACGTCCCCGGCGCCCCCGCGCCAGCGGCGGCTCGGCTGGGCATCGCCCAGCAAGACACCTTGCTCAGCCGGGGCGCACAGCTGGTAGCCACGCCCGACTTGCCGGAGCTCGACCTGCCTGGGCCCCAGGGCCCAGCACCTGCCGTTTCGCAAGCCGCCGCCCCCCCGCCCGCGGCGAGGCTCCCCGCGCTCGAGCTCGGCGGTCCCCACGCCGCGCCGATCGCAGTCGCGCCCACGCCGCCACAAGCTCCGCCCAGCGCGCCGCGGGCGGAGTTCGGGGGCGCGTTTCCTCCGCCCCCTGCGGGGCCAGGCCTCGGCGTGCACTTCGGGGGGGCACCGGCCCCCACCCCGCCACCGACGCGTGCGGTCCCCGAACCGTCTTCGGCGCTGGCCGTCGACTTCGGCGTCAAACCAACGCATGCCGCGCCGCCAGCGAGCGTGATGCCCGCCGGCGCGTACCGCGGCGGCGCCTCGGCGTTCGCCGCAGAGGAGCCAAAGCCTCGCATCGCGTGGAGCGTCTGGCTGCCGGTGGGGCTGGCGGTGATCGTGCTGCTCGGCGTGGTGGCGTTTCTGTGGAGCTCCGCTTCCAAGCCTACCGCCCCCGCGCAGCCGCCTGCTCTGGCCGCGCAGCCGCCAGGAGCGGCCGCGTCGTGCGAGCTCTTGCGCAAGCGCGTGTTCGAGGGAGGGCAACCCAGCGGTCTCTCGCGTGAAGGCTGGGTGGCCGAGCTTTGGCTGCGCGGGCCCAAGGGGGCCGCGCTCGACGCTGGCAAGATCGACCTGGCTGCGTGGCGGACGGACAACCCCGGCGGAGGCGCCGAGGTTGGCTCGCTGAAAGCACCTGGACGCGGCTTCGACGAAGGCCTCGTCGTGCGCATGTGGGGGCCCGCCGTGGCGACCGCGCTCGAGGCCGATGGCGCGCAAGGGTTGCTCAAGCGCGCGGACCTGGCGTTCGAGAGCGCGAACGCGGAGGCCGGCGCGCTGTATCTCAAGTGCGCGCACTTGCCGCACCACGACTTCGGTCTGTGGTTCCGCGGCAACGAGCTCACGCTCGCCGCTTCGTCGGTGCTGTTCAGCATGGGCGCGTTCGCGGAGCGCGCGGTCATTCGGGAGGGCGCGCTCGATGGCCCCGAGCACCGTCCTGCTGCCACGGTGTTCGAGCGCGTCGCGTCCAAGGTGAGCGCGGGCAAGACCGCTGGCTTGGACGAGGAGATGGAGCGTTACGGCGCCACCGTCGAGAAGCTCGACAAGGGGGGAGTGCGCATCGTGTTCGGGGGTGCACAGCTGCCGAGCGCGTCGCGGCTCAGCCGCGTGATCGCGGATCGAGCGGGGATCGAGAATCTGTGACCCGCTCGGCGATCGCTTCGGCTCTGTCGCGGCCGGCCGGCTCGTACAGGTCGAGCGACAGCGGGGTGATGCCGACCTCGCCCGCGTCGTACGCTTCGGTGTCGGAGCCGGGAGCGTCGTGGTGCACCGGGTTGCCGCCGCCGATCCACAGATACTCGCCGTTGCGCGGATCGACTCGGAAATCGACCTCGTCCTCGTAGGCTCGCCGCCCCAGCTTGGTGGCGCGCACGCGCCAATCCCCCGCTGCCGGGAAGTTCACGTTGAACAACGCGCCTCCGGCGGGCGCGCCCTGGGCAACCTCGAGCGCGAGGTGTCTGGCGAAGTCGCACGCCCGCGCTCGATCCGCGCGTGCGTCCGCGCTGAACGCGATCGACACGATGCCGCGCAGCGCGGCCTCGCGCGCTGCGGCGACGGTGCCGCTGTAGAACACGTCGATTCCCAGATTGAGCCCGTGGTTCAGGCCCGAGACGCACAGGTCGGGGCGACGCTGCAGCACCCGGGTGCCAGCGTGCAACGCGACGTAGACGGCGTCGGCCGGGGTGCCGTCGACCGCGAACAGCCCCTCGCCGTGGCAGCGCAAGCGCAGCGGCCGCCCCAGAGTCAGCGAGTGGCTGGTAGCGCTCTGGTTGGTCTCCGGCGCGCACACGACCACGTCGAACGACGCGAGCAGCGCTTCGCGCAGCGAGAGCAGGCCGGGCGCGCTGACGCCGTCGTCGTTCGAGAGCAAGACCAGGGGGCGAGAGGACATGGACGCTCGGCCTACTTGCCCAAGAGGCGCTTGGGCAACGCTCCCAGCAGCGAGAACAGCGCTCGAACCCGAGCCAACACGCCGCCTCCGCCACGGAGCACCGCCAGCGCGAGCGCCACGCGCCGCAGGCTGTCGGTGTATGGGTACCACCACAGCTCCGACTTGGCGCGGCTCTGGTCGATCAGCAGCAGCCGAGGCCGCACGAACGCAGGCAGGGCGTGGGGACCGTTGGTCACGCCGAAGCCGCTGTGCCTCACTCCGGTCCAAGGAAGCGCCGGAATCGCGGCGCTGAAGGAGTGGTTGTTGAGCGTGACCATGCCTGTTCGCAGCGAGCGCGCGAGCTCCGTCGCGCGTTCCACGTCGCGCGACCAAATGCTGGCTGAGAGCCCGAAGCGAGAGTCGTTCGCGCGGGCAAGCGCAGCCTGCGCGTCTTCGACGACCACCACAGGCAGCACCGGTCCGAACGTCTCGTCGCGCATCAGGTCGATGTCTTCGTCGACGACCTTGAGCAGCGTCGGCGCGATCTTGGTCTCGCCCTCCTCCGGAACGGAGCCCACCAAGAGCTCTGCGCCCGCTTCGACGGCGTTGGCGATCTGCGCGCGCACCAGCGCGGCCTGGCCTTTCGTCGTCAGCGGACCCACGTCGCGGCCGAGCTCGAGCTCCTTGGTCAGCGCGATCAGGCGCTCGATCAGCGGCTCGGCCACGGCGCGCACCACGTACACGCGCTCGACCGAGGCGCAGTTCTGCCCGGCGTTGGTGAACGCTGCCCAGACGATGCCGCGCGCGGTGCGCTCGATCGGCGCGTCGGCGAGCACGATGGCCGCATCTTTGCCGCCGAGCTCGAGCGAGCACGGCACGAGCCGCTCCGCGCACGCGGCGGCTACCTTGCGTCCGGTGGCCACGCCACCTGTGAAGACCACGCTGTCGAGCTCTTGCTCCAGCAGCGCCTGACCCAGCTCCGGCCCCCCGGACAGCAAGGTGAGCACACCCTCTGGCAGGAGGCCTTCGAACAGCTCGCAGACCAGATCGGCGGCGCGCAACGCGTGCTCACTCGGCTTCCACACCACGGCGTTGCCGGCCAGCAGCGCTGGCACGAGCGAGCGGAGCGGGATCGCCACGGGGTAGTTCCACGGGGTGATCAGCCCGATCACGCCACGCGCCTCGAGCTCGACCCGCGCAGACTTGCCGGCATACACCAGCGGGTCGAGCTCGATCGGCTGCGAGGCGAGCTGCTCCTCGATCGCCGTCGTCCAGTAGCTCACCAGATCCGCATTGGGCAGCACCTCGGCCAGCACCGCCTCCTCGAACGGCTTCTTGCTCTCCTCCCCCAACACCCGCGCGATGTCCTCGGCGCGAGAGAGGATGCGGCGGGAAAGTGGCCTCAAGCGTTGGGCACGGACGGCTGGCGCGAGCGCTGCCCACGCGGCTTGCGCCGCGCGAGCGCGCGCGACCGCTGCGGGAGCGCTGCCCTGCGTGGGCTCGACCGCGGACGCTTCGGAGGACATGTGGACGAGGCCGGCTGCGCCGCGATCAGGGCGCGGCCGGATCGTACGTCTCGGGCTTGGGCGTAGGCGCCGGGGGCGCATCGCCTGGAGGTGCCGCCGTGGTGGGCGGCGGAGCAACCCCGCCTCCTCGGGTCGGAGGCGGCGCGACCAGATCCTCGGCCGCGAACTCCACGGTGGTGACCGCGCGACACGCGATCTTGGCCGTCTTCGCTTTGAGCACCTGCTTCGAGCCGTCAGGCAGCTTCCTCACGAAGCTGAACGAAGGGATTCCCACGCAGGGCGCCTCGATGGCCTCGCCCACGGCGCCCAGAGTTTTGCCCTTGGACATGATGTCTCCAGGCTCCGGGGCGGTGAAGATCACGTAGCCGATCGTCGGTGGCAGCGTGGCGGGATCTTTGGGAGTCGCCGAGGACGCGCTCGCCGACGCGGAGGGCTCGGCGGAGGCAGGCGGCGCAGCCGACGTCTCCGTCGTGGGCGCTTGCGTGGCCGACGGAGGGGGCGCCGCCGCGCTCGCGGTGGTCTTCACGGTCGAATCGGCGGTGACGGTGGGCACGGGCACGGGCTGCGTTTGCTGCGAGCGCATGTAGAGGAACGCGCCCACACCGCCTGCGACGACCAGCAGCCCAACCAGCAACCAGGGAACGATCGAGCCCTTCTTCTCGATCTTGGGCAGCGGCTCTGCGGCGAACTTGCTCGGCTGATCGAAGGAAGGCGGCGGCTCTGCCGGGGGCTCTGGAGCGGGCGGTGGCTGCGCGGCCACGGGCGGCTCGGGCTCGGGCACGGGCGGCGGGGGAGCGGGCTCCGCCACCGCGGCGGGCTCGACCACGGGCGCAGGCGGCTCCGGCTCTGCAGGCGGCGGCGGCGGCACGTCTGCCAGGAGCTTCTCGATCGGGCTGTCGACGGCGGGCGCGGGCTCGGACGCGGCCGGCTCGGGGGCTGGCTCGGCGGCGCGCGCGGCGGCGTGCAGCGCGGCGGGATCGACGATCGTGGTCTCGAGCGAAGCGAGCTCCCCCGCCACCGGCGGAACCTCGGGCTCGACACGCGCGTCCACGCTGACCACCGGAGCGGGGACAATCGGCAGCAGATCTTCCGGCGGAGGTGCGGGCACCGGCGAGACGCGCTCCGCAACGGGCGGCGCTGCGGGCGACGTGGCTTTGGCGCCGAACGGGGCCACCGGCCGCTTGGCGGCGGCGTCGGGCCGGGGCGAGTCGGCCGGCTTCGGTACGACGGGGCGTGCGCCACCACCAAAGCCGCGCATGCCCGCTGAACCGGCGACTCCGCGCGACCCGAAACCCAGCGGCTTGGCTGCGGCCGGCGCGGGTGTGGCCGGCGCTGCGGGCTTCGCGGCCACGGGCGCAGGGGCCGGCGACGGCTGCTCGGCCCGGGCGCGCGCGGCAGCGGGCTCGGGCGTTCGCCCGGGCTCGAGCTCGTCGGCCCATTGGCTGGTGTTGATCGCATCCGCGCCAGCGCGCTGAGGGGTGGGTGCAGCGACGGCCGCCACCGCGGCAACGGCGGCTGCCGGCGCCGCAGGCGCCGCAACATCCGCGCCCGTGCGCCACGAGATCTTGGGCTTGGCGGCGTTCTTCTGGATCCGCCCCAACAAGGCCTCGAGGGCCGCGACTCGTTCCGTGTTGTTCACGTGGCTCTTCGCTCCGGCCCACGCAGCATATCCAGGCTCGCTCACGCCGGACGAGTATTTTTCAACGTGAACTCCGCGCGTGGGGCTTGGGTAAGGCAGCTTATTTACCTTCAGCCCTCGTCCCGCCGTGCGTCTGTCCCCACTTTCTGGCAAAGGACGCTTCGATGTTCCGCACTCCGCTCACAGGCTTTCGTTCGGCTGCAGGACTGGGTGCGCTGTCGGTCCTCGCCCTCGCCGGGAGCGCGAACGCGCAGCCACAACCCCAGCCTCCGGCCGCACAGCCAGCCCCCAGCGACGACAAGCAGCTCGGCCCCGGCAAGGAGGCGATCAAAGACAAGCCCGACCCCTTGGCTCTGGCCCTCAGCCCGCAGCCTGGCGGGCTGACGTTCGAACAGGTGGCCAAAGAGGCGATCGCCTCGAGCGCTTCGGTCAAAGCGCGCGTCGCCGAGGTGGAAGGCGCTCAGGGTGCGGTCGCGCAAACCATGGTCTCGTTTTTCCCGCGCCTGACGCTCGCCGCCAGCTACACGCGGCTGAGCGAGGTGGAGAGTGGCGGCCTCGGCGGCGGCGCGATCGTGGGCGCGCTCAACGAGGGCGCGCTCGGGGTCGGCCCCTGCCCCACGGATCCGGCCTCGCAGTGTGTGCTCGACGCAGGGGGCACGCCGGTGCAGGCCGCAGCCTTCAGCTTCCCCTCGCTGCTGAACCAGATTTCGTTCACGGCCAACCTGACGATCCCCATCTCGGACTATTTCCTCCGCGCCGTGCAGGCCTACAACGGCGCGGAGCACAGCGAACGCGCGCTCAAGATGCAGGCCGAAGCCCAGCGGCTCAGCGTCGCAGCCGACGCCAAGCTGACGCTGCTCAACTGGGTGCTCGCGCGCGGCCAGACGATCGTCACCGCCAGCAGCGTCGAGCAGGCCAAGAACCAGCTCGCCGACGTGAAGGCGCTGCGCAAGGCCGACAAAGGCTCCGACGCCGACGTCATGCGCATCGAGGCGCTGGTGGCGCAAGCCGAGTACACCCACGCGGAAGCCAAGGCGCTGGAGTCGGTCGCCGAGCAACGCTTGCGCACCACCATCCACGCGGAGCCCAAGCGCAAGCTCGAGATCGGCGTCGACGTGTTCAAGAACCCGGTCGCGCCCGCGCTGGCCAGCAGCGACGAGCTGTTCGCCGAGGCGCTCAAGAGCCGCCTGGAGATCTTGTCGACGGAGGAGACCAAGCGGGCCCTGCTGGAGTCGGAGTCCGCCACCAACGCTGGCTACTGGCCGCGGCTCGACGGCTTCGCCGACGCCATCCTGGCCAACCCCAACCAGCGAATCTTCCCGCAACAAGAGCAGTTCGACTTCACCTGGGACGTGGGGGTGCGGCTGACTTGGACGGTGAACGAGACGTTCTCCACGTTGGGTGCGTCGGCGCAAGCCAAGTCCAAGACAGCGCAGGTCGACGCACAGAAGCAGCTCTTGATCGACTCGCTCCGGCTCGAGGTGGCGCAAGCGCACGCCGACGTCACCAAGTCGGGGCCCAGCATCGAGGCCGCCAACCGCGGCGTCACCGCCGCCGAAGAGACGCTTCGCATCAGCAAGCTGCTGTTCGCCGTCGGCAATGGCACCGGCACGGCCTTGGCCGACGCCGAGACGGCCGTGACCAGCGCCCGATTGCGCAAGCTCTCCGCCCACGTGGGCTTGGCCGCCGCGTTGGTGCGGCTGGAGCACGCCACCGGCCGCGACCGCGTCGCACCGCTGGGCTCCAACGCCTCGCTCGAGAAGTGAGCCCCGCCCGTCCCGATCCGGGTTAAGCCCCCGGACCGATGACGGAGCTCTCGGTCGTGCTGCTGCTGGCTGTGCTCGGCATCGCCGTCTCGGCGCTGCTGCTGCGCTGGCAGCTGGGCCTGCCCGCGGGCGACGCCACGAGCGCCCGGCTGTTCGCACAGGTGCGCGAGGCCGCCGAGACCTTCACGCGCCGAACCAGCGGCACCGTCGCAGCCCTGTCTGCGCTGATCGGCGGCGCGCTGTTCTTGGCCTATGGCTTGCGCGCTGGCGGCAACGAGCCGATCAGCGATCTCGAGCTCGGCGTGTGGCTGTCGGTGACGTTCGCGCTCGGCGCGGGCGGAGCGATCGCCGTCGCGGTCACGGCCACATTCGTCACCGCACGCGGCGCAGCTCGCACCGCGTGGGCGGCGCGCCGCAGCGTGGACGCCGTCCTCCGCGCCAGCCTGCGTGGCGGCGCCTCGGTGGCGCTGCTCTCCGCCTCCAGCTCGGTGCTGACGCTCGGCGCAGGGTACGTCGCGATGCTCGCCTACCACGGGGCGTTCGGGGCCGAGCCGGCGCAAGCACTGGCCATCATGCCCCACCTGCCGCTGCTCTCGCTGGGCCACGCGATGGGAGCGGGCTCAGCCGCGCTGCTGCTGCAGCTCGCGGGCGGCAGCTTCGCCAAAGGCGCCGACGTCGGCGGCGACTTGGGCGCGCGCGACGCCGGCATCGACGATGACGACGCGGAGAACCCTGCGGTGATCGCCAACCTCGCGGGCGACTGCGTCAGCGGGGGCGCCGCCGCTGCCGCGAGCGCGTTCGCCGCAGCGTCCATCATCGATTTGGGCGCCATGCTCGGGTTGTCCTTGGCTTACGCCGCCGACGAAGGCCTGCGCAACCCGCTCAGCGTCCTGCTCCTGCCCCTGTTGTCGCGTGGGTTTGCCATTCTGGGCACCACGTTCGGGGTGCTGGCCGCGCGCACCGACGACCGCGAGGATCCGGCCTCTCCGCTCGTGCGCGGCTGGCTCGTGGCCGGCACCATGCACGCCGTCGGCGTGATCGGTGCGATCGAGTGGCTGCTCCCGGGCAAACGCGCGCCGCTCCTGGCCGGCGCCTTGATCGGCATCGCCGTCAGCTCGCTGGTCGTGCCGCTCATGCACTACGCCACACTCACGCGCTTTCGGCCCACACGCGAGGTTGCAGACGCCGCGCGAGGAGGGCCCACGCTGGGAGTGGTCGCAGGCCTGGGGCACGGCGTCGGCGTCGCCCTCTGGCCCCTGATCGCGCTGGGCGCTGGTTGGGTGGCCTCGCGCGCAGCGGGCGCAGCGTGGGGCGGGCCGTCGGGCCAGCTGTTGTCGAGCGCCGGCCTGCTCGTGGGGCTCGTGGGCGGCAGCACGTTCCTGCTCGCGCTCGAGTGCACGTCGTCAGCGGTCGACGCCGGCAGCGGGCTGACCGCGCTCACGCTCGGGCCCGAGCGCAAGGACGTTCGCGGCCGGCTGTCCATCTTCGAGTCTTTGGGCGTGTCTCACCGCGCCGCGGCGCGCGCGGTCACCGCTTGCGCTGCGTTGCCGCTCAGCGCCGTCGCGATCGAGGTGTTGCTGTCGGAGGCTCAGCGCCGCGCGCTGCTCGCGGGGATGACCGACTCGCCACCGCCGTGGTCGCCCGGCTCGCTCTTGCTCGGAGCGCTGCTCGGAGCCCTGCTGGTTGGCGCCGTCGCCGGGCGCGGCATCGTCGCCGTGCTGCGCGCCGCCCGCCGCATTCTGGAGGAAGTTCGGCGGCAAATGCGCGACCGGCCCATCCCCAGCTCCGAAGAGCGCGCGGTGCGTGCGGTCGACTACGCCTCCTGTTGCGAGATGGCGTCCCGAGATGCGCTCAGGCTGCTGGTGTGGCCGGGGCTGCTCACCATCAGCTTGCCAGCGCTCGCGATCGTTGGCTTGCGCCTTTTGGAAAGCCGCGATAAGGGAGCTTTGGCTGTCGGCTCGGTTGCGTCCCTCATCGTGGCCGCATCGGTGACCGGCGTCCTCGGGGTCCTCTTCGCCACAGGCGCGGGGGGAGCTTGGGGAAATGCCAAGAAGTACATCGGTACCGGTGCTCACGGCGGTCGCCTGCTCGTGGACGAGACCGGCGCTCGCGCTGAAAATCCGACGTTCGTGGCGTCCGTCATCGGCGACACGGTCGGAGACTCCCTCAAGGACGTCGCGGTGCCGTTGGTGCTGATCCTGGTTCTGATGCTCCCGCTCATCGCTCTCACGCTCTTGCCGCTTTTGTTCTGATTCACCCCCGCTTGGGACCCTCACTGCCTGGGGCTGTCGCCCGCCCTCCCCCCGACCCGCTGGCCAGAGACCACTTGGGAACACCGATCTCCGACGCGCTTTCGACCCTCAGCGATCGCGGCCTGCGCCGCCTGCTGGGCGCCCGCACCTTCCTGCGCGGGCTCGAGTCGTTCCGGCGCCGCGCGGTCGAAGACATGCACGTCGGCGAGGCGAGCGCGACCGGCAACGTGCGCGCGCCCGACGGAGAGCTGTTCGGCGTCCTGATCGAGCTCACCCCAGACGGCATCAAGTCGAGCTGCCCTTGCCCCGCCTTTGCGAAGGCCGGCGTGCACTGCAAACACGTGGCGGCGGTGCTGATCGCGGTGCGTGATCAGGCGCGCGGGTCGCAGCCTCGCCGCGAGCCTCCGCCGCCCGTCAGCAGCCAACCGGCGGTGCCCAGCGACCAGAGCAAGCGCGGTCGTCGTCGGGACCGCCGCAATCGCACCATGCCTGGCTCGAGCCAGAGCGCCATGGCCGCGATGGGTCCGCCCGGATCGATGGTCGGGCCGTCCGTCGGTTTGCCGCCCGTGCAGTATCAAAACCACGGCGGCGGCGCCGGCGGCAACGCAGGCCTCGGCCAGGGCTCAGGCTCCGGGGGCTTCACGGCGCACAGCCACGGCGGAGCTGCCTTGGCCGTGAGCCAAGACGCCTCGGCCAAGCCGACCGGCATCGGCGCCTGGCTTCCGCCCGAGGGCACGAGCGGCGCTCGCAAGCTCGAGTTCCGAGTGCACGTGCGCCAGGGCGCGCTCACCGTCACCGTGCTCGACGCCGAGGCGCGCATGCCGGTGTTGCCCAGCGTGGCGCTCACGTGGCAAGCCCTCTACCCCACCAACGATCGCAACGCGCTGCGCTTGTTGGCCCGCTTCGAGAGCGGCAACCCCCGTCACCCCGCGGTCGATGTCCGCGCCGAAGACGTCGCCGAGCTGTTGCCGCTGCTCGAGGGGCAGCGCGTGCTGCTCGAGCCTGCCCTGATGCAGCTCCGCTTCTCGGACGAGCCGCTGCGCCCTCGCTTCGATCTGGAGACGGTCGGGGGCGACACCATCATCGTCAAAGCCAGCTTCGAGCGCCCCTCGGACAAACGTCGCTTCTCCATGCTCACTGGCGGCTGGTTCGAGGGCTGGCCCGGCTGGTTCATCGACACACAAGAGGGCATCGCTCGCCGCATCGACAAGCGCGTGTCGGTAGCCGCGCTGCGCCGGCTCGTGCGCTCCCCCACCATCGCGGAGCCGATGAGCGAGCTGCCCCGCGTGGTCATGCAAGGCCTGCCGCGAGTCGCGCTCGAGGTCGGCGCCGAGCTGCCGGATCTCAACCAGATCTGCGACGTGGTCGACCTCGTGCCCACCTTTCGCATGCGCGCTGGCGGCTCCTTGGTCGAGGCCAGCGTCAGCCTCTATGCCGTCTACGGCAGCGAGGAGATCCCGGTGCGCGCCGACGGCATCACCCCGCCCGTGTTGATCCAAGCCCCGGGCGAGGGTGTGCGCCGGCCACGCTGCATCCGCGTCGACATCGCCGCGCAACAAGACGCCGCCAACACGCTCGAGGGACTGGGCCTGTCGCCGGACGCCACCGGCCAAATGTTCGCCGCCCAGGGCGATCGCGCCATCCAGTTCTGGAGCGAGGGGCTGGGGCGCCTGCCCGAAGAGTGGGACTTGTTCGTGCCCGAGGACCTGGTCGGCACGCAAGTGCGAGGAGGCCCGGTCGCCGTGTTCGCGAAGGTGAGCTCGGGCATGGACTGGCTCAACGTCAAGCTCAGCTTCGAGGCTGAAGGCGTGCACGTCGACCGCGAAGAGATTCGCCGCGCCATCGCCCAGGGCAAGAAGTACGTCCGCTTGAGCGACGGATCGTTCGCGCCGTTCGACGCCGACCGCATCCAGTCGATGATGGACCGCGAGATCGAGCTGCTCACCGCCGCCGGCAAGAACGGCAAGCTCTCGCTCGCTCACGCCGGGCGCATCCAAGAGCTCTTGCAGCACACCGAGGGCTCGAACGTCTCACAAGGCGCGCGTGACCTCTTCCAGAGGCTCTCCAGCATCGAAGAGATCGAGAGCGCGAAGAAGCCGCGCGCGCTCAAGGCGACGCTCCGCCCCTACCAGGAGTCAGGCCTTTCCTGGCTCAAGTTCCTGCACGAGATCGGCTCGGGCGGCGTGCTCGCTGACGACATGGGCCTGGGCAAGACGGTGCAAACCATCGCGCTCCTGCTCTCGGTCAAACAAGAAGAGAAGAAGGTGCGGGCGCTGATCGTGGCGCCCACCAGCGTGGTCACCAACTGGGAGCGCGAGCTCGCCCGCTTCTCGCCCAGCCTGAGCGTGGCCTTGTGGCACGGCGCCGACCGTAAGGAGCAGGTCGACGTGGTGAAGGACGCCGAGGTCATCATCACGAGCTACGCGCTGCTGCGTCGCGACGAGGAGTTCCTGGCTACGCTCGACCTCACGTACGCCATTTTGGACGAGGCGCAGCACATCAAGAACCCGCTCTCGGCCACCGCCGCGGCCGCCAAACGTTTGCGCAGCAAGAAGCGCCTCGCGCTGACCGGCACCCCGATCGAGAACCGCCTGAGCGAGATTTGGAGCATCTTCGACTTCGTCTCCCCCGGCCTGCTCGGCCCGCTCGATCGCTTCGAGGCGCGCTTCGCCCGCCCGATCGAGCAAGGCGACTACAAAGCCGCGCAGCGGCTGCGCGCGACCATCCACCCGTTCATCTTGCGGCGCACCAAGATCGAGGTGGCCAAGGACCTGCCCGAGAAGCTCGAGACGGATCAGGTCTGCGACCTGGTGGGCGAGCAGAAGCTCGTCTACGCGGAGGTGCTGCGCGAAGTGCGCGCGCAGGTGCTCGGCGAGGTCGAGCGCGTGGGTATCGGCAAGAGCCAAATCCAGATCCTGGCCGGGCTCACCCGCCTACGGCAAGCAGCCTGCGATCCGCGCCTGCTCGGCCTGCCGCGCGAGTTCGGCGACGACGACTCGGGCAAGTTGGTGGCGCTGCGTGAGCTGCTCTCCAACGCCGTCGAGGGCGGCCACAAGGTGCTCGTGTTCAGCCAGTTCGTGCAGATGCTCAAGCTGGTCGAGCGCGCGGTCAAAGAGGACGGCATCAAGTACGAGTACCTCGACGGATCGACCAAGGATCGAGCCGAGCGCGTCGAGCGCTTCCAGAGCGATCCCAGCGTGATGGTGTTCTTGATCAGCCTCAAGGCCGGCGGCACAGGGCTGAACCTCACCGCCGCCGACACGGTGATCCACTTCGATCCGTGGTGGAACCCAGCCGTGGAGCAGCAGGCCACCGACCGCGCCCACCGCATCGGCCAGAACAAGGTCGTGAGCGTGTACCGCCTGGTGGCCGCTGGCACGATCGAGGAGAAGATCCTGCAGCTCAAAGCCAAGAAGCGCGAGCTCGTGGCGAGCGTGCTCAGCGAGGATGCAGGCGGCTCCAAGAAGCTCACCAAGGCCGATCTCGAAGACCTGTTCACGCTCGAGTAGCCACGCGACGCCGGCCATGTGGAAGCCCAAGCCGCGCGTCCACCATCAGCTCCCTGTCCTCGCGGTTCCGAGCCCCAGCGAGCTCCGCGACGCCATCCTGTGGAGCCCGCTCACGCTCGCCTCCGGGCTGACCTTGGCCGATCGCAGCTGGGTGCCCGCGATGGTGCCCTGGCGCGCCACCGAGCAGGGCTTCGTCACACCCGAGGTGATCGCTTGGTACCGCCGCTTCGCCCAAGGCGAGCCCGCGGTGATCGTGATCGAGGCCACCGGCGTGCGTGACGTGCCCAGCGGGCCTTTGCTCAGGATCGGTCATGACCGCTTCTTGCCCGGGCTCGCACGGCTCGTCACCGCGGTGCGGGAGGCGAGTGGCGGTCGCACCAAGCTGTTCGTGCAGTTGATCGACTTCCTGCGCATCCGCAAGCGGCCGACGCGAGAGCGCTTCTTGGGCGAGTTCTTGCGGCTGACGCCGGAGCACGCGCACAAGCTCTGCGAGCTCGCGGCGAACGACGCCATCCGCCACGAGCTCCCCAGCGAGCTGCGCGCGCGCCTCTTGGCGCTGCCGGAGGACGATCTCGGCCGGGTGCTCAGCCCGCGCGAGCTCGAGAGCCTGCGCTTCGGGGAGCGAGAGCGCGTCACGGACATGGAGCTCGATCACATCCGCGACCTCCCCCGCGAGCTGCCGTCGATCTTCGCCTCCGCCGCGCGTCGGGCGAGGGACGCAGGCTTCGATGGCGCCGAGCTGCACTGCGCGCACGCCTATACGCTGGCGTCGTTCCTCTCACGCAAGAACGAGCGCAGCGACGGCTACGGCCGCTCGCTCGAGGGCCGAGCGCGCCTGCCGCTCGAGGTGTTCGCGGCGGTGCGCGCCGAGGTCGGCGCGAGCTTCACGGTCGGCGCTCGCATGTTGTGCGACGAAATCATCGCTGGCGGCAGTCGCGTCGACGATGCCTGCGCGTTCGGGACGAGCTTCGCCGCCGCGGGGATGGACTTCGTTTCGCTCTCCACCGGCGGCAAGTTCGAGGACGCCAAACAACCGCACGTGGGCGAGGCCGCGTATCCCTACACCGGCCCGAGCGGCTTCGAATGCATGCCCACGCTGATCGCGGACGAGCGCGGACCGTTCGCACGCAACGTGCCCAAGCAGGCCCGGGTGCGCGCGGCGATCCGAGCCGCAGGGCTCACCACCCCCGTGGTCGTCGCCGGCGGAATCTGCGACTTCGCCCAAGCCGAGGGCATCCTCGAGCGCGGCGAAGGTGACCTGATCGGCGCCGCGCGGCAGTCGTTGGCTGACCCGGACTGGTGGCTCAAGCTGCGCACCGGCCACGGCGCCGAGATCCGACGCTGCACCTACTCGAACTACTGCGAGGGCCTCGACCAGAAGCACCGCATGGTCACCTGCAAGCTGTGGGATCGCCTCGAGCTCGACGAGCCGGGGGTGCTCACAGCCGACGGTGGGCGCCGACGGTTGGTCGCCCCGACCTGGCGCGCTGCTGGCGTGGGGTGAAGCCACCAGAAAGTGCGGGCCAGGCGGCGCGACGGCGCGCGCGGCCGCGCGGTCCGTGGGCTCACTGCCAGCACGCTGCGCGCTTGTCCTCGAGGATGGCGCAGGCGTACTTCGAGCCGAGCGCGAAGCCCTTCATCCCCCGCATCCACGGTCGCTGCAGGCCCTTGGCCAACCCCCAGCAGTGCGCATCGCCTCCCCGCTCGACGGCACATCCGCCCTTCGGGCTCACGCTCAGGAGCACCACATCGGTCACCTCGAGGCTGGGAGCGTCCAGGCCCCAACAGGACACCTCGGCCCCGACCTTTGCGTAACAGCCAACCCGCGTCTTCAAGTCGAAGGTCTGGACGCCGCTGGCCCGTTTCTCCGGTGGCTCCCCGAAGGGCCAACACATCAGATCTCCGTTCCTCCGTAGCGCGCAGCTCTCGTCGTTGCCGGACCTCACGAGGACGGCATCATCGACGCCGACCTCGACCACCGGACCCTCCCGATCCTCCCGGCAGCGAACGAGGCCCTTGGCGTCGAGGACGCACATCTGGGCGCGCAGCGAGAACGCCACCGCTCGCTGGTCGCGGGGGCCAGGAACGCGGCTGAGCTTTCCGGCGACCATGTGTGCGTATCCTCCGTCCGAGAGGACGGCGTGGAAGCCGTCGAAGTCGAGCACGTCCTGGCGAAGCACCCCCGGCTTCGCGGGGATGATACCCAAGCCGACGGTCCCTGGTGCTCGCCACAGCACGAGCCGGCCATCCTCCATCACGAACCACGCGTCGTCGACGAAGCTGAGCACGCGACGAGCAGGCCCCGGCGCGACGACCTGGAGCTCCTCTGGCTCCAGCGCGGCGCCGGTCGCAGCGGCTTTCGCGCTCGGGATCCCCACTTGGCTGGTCTCGCTCGGAACGCTGGCCGCCGCCGGAGTCGAGACCTCGGCCCCGCGCGATGCCTCGCAGCCGCAGAGTGAAAGCGCCATCCACACCATGCTTCGAGCCACACCCACGGCTACTCCAGGAGGTCGGGCTGCTCTTTCACGATGCGCTGCCACAGCGGTTGAAACTGGAACCAGCCCGCGATCGGGTTGCCGGTGAGCAACGCGGCCTGCTCTGCGGACTCCTTGCGGATGAGCCGCGGTTCGCCAGCCGCCCGCGCGGCGAGCTCGGCCTGGCAGGAGCGCTCCATGGTGATGAACCACCACGCCGCCGCGTCCACCGTGTGGCCCACCGTGAGCAGCCCGTGGTTCGACAGGATCACCGCCTTCTTGTCGCCGAGCGCCTTGGCGATACGCGAGCCTTCGTCGAGCTCGACGACGACGCCGCCGAAGTCGTCATAGAGTGCATGATCGCCGTAGAACGCGCACGCGTCCTGCGTGATCGGGTCGAGCAGCTTGCCGAGCGACGAGAAGGCCTTGCCGTACAGCGAGTGCGAGTGCGCCGCGGCGACGACGTCCGGCCGCGCCTTGTGCAAGCGCGAGTGGATGGCGTACGCGGCGGCGTTGACCGGGAACGAGCCCTCCACCGTCTCGCCCTCGTGGTTCACCCGGATCAGGTTCGACACCTTGATCTGCCCGAAGTGGATGCCGAACGGGTTCACCCAGAAGGTGTCGGTGAGCTCCGGGTCGCGCACCGTGACGTGGCCGGCCACTCCCTCGTCGAAGCCGAACTTGGAGAACAGCCGGAACGTCGCGGCCAAGCGCTGCTTGCGATGCAGCCGCTCCTCGGCCAGCGACGTGAACACCGGCGGCTGGAACGAGAGCTTGAACGGGCCTGTGTCGAGCGGGGTCTTCGCGTCAGCGACCATGCGCCACAGACGTAGCGAACCTGAGTCCGCGCCGCTACGTTCGCCGCAGCGTGAGCTGCGCTCGAACCGGAGCTCAAGCGCGGGAGGCGCGGGCGCGCTCGAGCGCTTGCTCCACTTCGACCCTGGAAAACGGCTTGGGGAGCACCACATAGCCCCGAGTCGCCAGCTCGGCTTGGTCGCGCGCGGGGGCGGCGCCGGTCATGAACACGAGCCGCGGCAGGTGCTCTCGGTGGTGCGCCTCGAGCTCCTCCAGCAGCTCCAGCCCCCCCATGTTCGGCATCACCAGATCACAGAGGATGAGATCGAACGACCGCTGGGAAAGCTGCGCCAGCGCCTCGACGCCGTCCGCGGCACAGACGACCTCGTAGTTGCACAGTTGGCGCGCGAGAGCACGCCGCAGGCTCGGCTCGTCTTCGACCAGGAGCAGACGCGCCTTCGTCTCCACGGCCGCCGTCTCCACGGCTGCCGGCTCCGCGGCTGCCGGCTCCGCGACGGACGGCTCCGCGACGGACGGCTTGTGACGTCCGATGGGCCGCTTGGTCGGCGCGACCGGCAGGCAGACCACAGCGCGCGTTCCGGACGGAGACCGCGGCAAGAGCTCCAAGCTCCCGCCCAAGGCGGTGAGGATCCCTTTGCAGACGAAGAGGCCGAGGCCGGTACCCTCACCCACCGCTTTGGTCGTGGCGAAGGGCTTGACCACGCTGGCGGCAATCTCGTCGGGGATGCCGGGGCCGTCGTCTGCGATCTCGACACGCACGCAGCGCTCATTCGGCGCGTCGACGCGGATCTCCAGCGCGCCGCGCTGGGCGGGCTGGTCTCGCAGCGCGTGAGCCGCGTTCAGCAATAGGTTCACGAACACCTGCTCCAAGCGGCGCACCGACGCCAGCACGGGTGGCACTTGCGCTTCGGATCGCGTCACCGAGCAGTGCTTGAGCGCCGTGGACCCCACGAGCCGCAGCGCTCCGTCCAAGGCGACTGAGACGGCGACGGGCTCGAGATCGCCATCATCTTGGTGTGCAAAGCCGCGCAGGTCTCGCACGATGCCCGCCACGCGCTCCAGATCCTGCAGCACCTCTGCGCAGAGTGGGGCAGCTGGGCCTTTCAGCTGATCTCCGAGCAGCTGCAAGTTCAACCTGGCAGCGGCCAGAGGGTTGTTGATCTCGTGCGCGACCGCCGTGGAGAGCGTGCCCAACGCCGCGAGGCGGTCGGCGTGTCGCAACTTCGACTCGGCGATGGTGCGGGCCTGTTCGGCGCTGACCAGCCGCACGCGCTCCACCCAGAGCAGCAGCCCGAACGTGGTCATGGACAGGAGGAGCGAGGCCCCGACCAGGATGTACCCTAGCTCCAGCGATCGCCCAGCGTTCGCGACAGAAGAGCCGTCTCGGCGCGCAGCGCGCGGACTGAGCCATCCAGCGCCACGCGCAAGCGCTTCTTCGCTGGCTCGTCCCACGCATCGGTCGATAGCGCTGCCGTGGCCGCCTCGAGCTCGGGGCACACCTCCAAGCGCGACCTCGTCAGCTCACCTTCGTGGGCGCTGCAGACCTCGGGCAGCGCCCTCGCAAGCTCGTTCGCCGCCGAGCTCGCGTCGGCGTCCAGCGAGGCCTGCGCGCGCTGGAGCGCCGCGAGCCAGCCGACGCGCAGCTCCACTTGGCGCCGCAGGCTCTCCACCGACAGCACGAGCAGCACGCACCACGCGCCGAACACCGCCAGCGCCAGCGCCACGCCCGCGTGGCGCGCATGGCTCCGCCACGACGCGCTCACCGCCCCCATGGCCCCACGGAGCTCACTCGCCGAACGAGCTGTTGCGACGAGCGCCACGAACGGGGCGTTATGGCTGCCCGCCGGCCCCGCCGGCTCCGCCGCTCGATGAGCTGCCGGCCACGCCGTAGAGCGCGGCGGGCTCTCCGCCCTGCCCCCCGGCCCCACCGTCGGAGCCACCCTCGCCACCCTCGCCGCCGATCTGCCCGCTGCCCGCCACACCGTAGGCCGCGGCAAAGCCACCCGCGCCCGAGCCGCCGCCGCCGTCATCGCCACAGGCGATCATGGCCGCGGTGGCCAAGCCCAGCGCGATCGCCGCCGCCGAACGACCCACCGCCGCGCCGTCGGCGCGCAGAGGCCGTCCGCAGTGCGGGCAATCGACTTCCGAGGCGCGCACGGCGCAAACACAGCTAGGGCAGGAGATCAGGGCCATGCCTCAGTCTCTCCGCGCTCCGTGCGCGCTGTCAACGGACAGGCCTACGGGCGCCCGTCCCCCGGCTTGCCCATGAGCCTGCTCATCAGCGCGAGCTGCGACCGAATCTGGAGCTTCACGAACACGCTCTTGATGTGGTTTCGCACCGTGTGGTGGGACAGGCCCAGGGTCTTCGCTACCTCGGCCGTCGCGTTGCCGGTCGCGAGCAGACGCACGACGTCGCGCTCTCGAGGCGAGAGCGACGCCAGCTCCGCCACCGTCAGCCGCTCGAGCGGGTCCGCGTTCGTTTGCTGGCGCGGCTCTGCTCGCGCACGGCTCGGGTGAAGCTCGGTGCCCAGAACGGCCCCCGCGTCCGCGACGAGCGCCACCAGTTGTTGGGCCGTCTGGTGCGCCTCACCTAACGCGCGCGCCGCCCGGCCCTTGGCGATGGCGGCATCCAAGCGCAGGAACAGCTCCTCGGGATCCACCGGCTTGAGCACGTAGTCGACGACCCCGCCACGCAGCGCGGTCACTGCCGTCGCCACCGACGGCTGGCCCGTGATCAGCACCAGCGGGACGGCCGCCACGCCGCGTGCGCGGTGCGTCAGCTCGAGTTGTTCGTTGCCCGGCATGCCGATGTCCGCCAGGATCACGTCGAAGCGATCCTGCGCGAGGCGCTGCACCACCTCCTGACCGGTGCTGACGGTGGTCACGGTGAAGCCGGCGCGATGCAGCGCGACCGACAGGGGGCGCCGGAAGCTGACGTCGTCGTCGGCGAACAACAGCTGCCCCCGGCCCCCGTGGGCGCCGACGCTCATGGCGAGCGCTCCGACGTGGCCTGCTCACGCTCCAGCGGCAGCGCGACCACGAAGCTCGCTCCACCGCCCACGGCGTCGGTCACCGTCACCTCACCACCCACCTGCCTGACCAGATCTCGGACGCTGCACAGCCCCAAGCCGGTGCCCTCTCCGCGCGGCTTGGTCGTGAAGAAGGGCTCGAAGATGCGCTCGCGAAGCTCGGCCGGAACCCCCGGTCCCGTGTCGCTGACCTCCAGCACCCCGTACCTCGTCCCGTCCCGGTCCCGGACCGACGTCGTGATCGACAGGCGGCCGCCGCTCGGCATCGCGTCACGTGCGTTGACTGCCAGGTTCATCAGCACGAACGCGATCAGATCTCGGTCTGCGCGCACCGGCGCAGGCTCGGGTCCGTGGCTGACCAACACCCGGATGCTGTTCGGCAGCAGACGGAGCAGCGGCTGCGCGTCCCCCACCAGCTCGCGCAGCTCGCAGCGCTCGAGCACCGCCTCATCCGGCCGCCCGAACCGGAGCAACCGCTGGGCCAGCGTGGCCCCGCGGTCGACCGCGACGCCCACATCTGCGATCAGCTCCAGCTGCTCTGGCAGCGCGTCGTGCCGGAGCAGGTGCAGGTTGGCCTCCACCGCGGAGAGCAAGTTGTTGAAGTCGTGTGCCACCGTGGCGGCCAGCCGACCCACCAGCTCGAGCCGCTGCGCATGCACCAGCCGCGCGCCCAGGCGCTCGTTCTCGATCTGAAGCTGCTCTCGTGCGTCTGCGTGCTGGCGTGCGCGCCGATCCGCTCGCGTCCAGGCGACCATCAGCTCCAGCGTGGTTCGAAGCGCGCGCTCGCCGATGGGGCGCTCATGGTGCACCAACGGCGACGTCTGACTCACGCGCGCGGCGCCCGAGCCCGCCGCCCCATCCGAGACGACCAAGCTCGGACAGCCCAACTGCAACGCCAAATCGAAGGCCAGATGCACGCGATCGTCCGTCGCCCCGGGCTCGATCGTCAGCAGCGCCAGTTCGGGGACTAGCTCGCGCGAGAGCTCCACGGCATCGAACGCGAGCGGCGCCGCCCCAACGAGCTCGAAGCCCCAATCGCGCAACGTCGCCGCCACGTCCTGGTGCTGGTCAGCAACGACAAGCACACGCGCAGCACCCGCACCGTGCGTGCCTGAGGACGTCATCCGAGGAGCCTCGCAGTTTGAGAGTCTTTTCAACCTCCTGCAAGCTTCCGCAACGTCACGCGACGAGCGTCACGGCGTCGCCGCTGAAGCGCCAGTTCGTTGGCGCGCTTCGACTCGAGGTTGGCGCATCTTCGCGAAACCTCGTGACCCATCGTGGCCAGCCCATCAAGGCCATGTCGGCCCGGCGTTTGCTCAGTGGTGGCCGGGAGTGACCATGACGGAACTGGACGAAGCCACCACGGTGTTCCTCGAAGAGAGCTTCGAAGGCATCGGCCGCGTGGAGACCATGCTGCTCGAGATCGAGAGCGGCGCTGCCGCGGACGATCGCTTGAACGCGCTGTTCCGCGATCTGCACACCATCAAGGGAACGTCGAGCTTCCTCGACCTGAAGAAGATCGAGGCCGTCGCACACGCCAGCGAGGACGTGCTCGGCAAGCTGCGCGACGGCTCGCTCGCGCTCAGCACCGACATGGTGACGGTCTTCCTCGAGGTCGCGGACGTGCTCCGCACGATGCTCAACCACGTCAAGTCGGACGGCACGGACGGGGAGCTCGATGTCAGTGACCTCGTCGGTCGTGTGAGGGCGCACCTGGGGGCGCAACCGCTCGCCAAGCCCAACGCGGGCGCCGAGGCGGCAGCCACGGCCGCCCAGCAGGAGGGCCCGCCGCTGCGTGTGCTGCTCGCGCACGGAGACTTGCTCGAGGGCAACCGCATCGCTGCGCTGCTCAAGGCGCACGGCGCCGTCGTGACGCTCGCCCGCGAAGGCGGCGAAGCCTTGGGCAAGCTGCGCGCGCTGCGCCCGACCGATCCCCCCCTCGTCCAAGACATCGCGCTCCTCACGCCCGTGCTGCCCCGCATCGACGGCGTCGACCTGGCGAGCCGCTACTTTGGGGGGGACCAGCCCACGCCGAAGCTGCCGTTCGTGTTTCTGGTGGGCTCCAAAGAGGAGGGCGAAGCTGTGCTCAGCACGCTGGGCCAACATCCGGTGGAGTTCTGCCTCGACACGACGGACGGCAAGGCGCTGCTCGAGCAGTGCCGCCAAGCCGTGAGGCGCGCCAAACCAGCGACCACGGTGGGCAGCGCCGACGCAGTGCGCTCGACCGAAGAGACGACCATCCGCGTCGGCGTGGGCCTGCTGGATCAGCTGATGAACCTGGTCGGCGAGCTGGTCCTGGCGCGCAACCAGATCCTGCAAGTGGCCAACTCCGACAAGGACGCGCGCGCCAACGTGATGGCCACCGCGCAGCGCCTGAACATCGTGACCTCCGAGCTGCAGGAGCAGGTGATGCGCACGCGCATGCAGCCGATCTCGCGCCTGTTCGATCAGGTGCCGCGCATCGTGCGCAGCATCTCGAAGGCGACGGGCAAGGACGTCGTGTGCCAGGTGGACGGCAACGCCACCGAGCTCGACCGCACCTTCATCGAGCTGGTGCGTGATCCCCTCATGCACATCGTGCGCAACGCGATCGACCATGGCCTCGAGCCCGCGAAGGATCGCAAGGCAGCGGGCAAAGCGCCCGTGGGACTCTTGCGCGTGCGCGCCTACCACGAGGGCGGCAGCGTCAACATCGAGGTCGAGGACGACGGCAGGGGTCTCGACCCCAAGAAGCTGCGCACGAGCGCGATCGAGAAGGGGGTGCTCTCGTTTGCGGATGCCTCGCAGATGAGCGACCGCGAGGTGCTCGACGTGATCTTCCTGCCGGGCTTCTCCACGGCCGCCTCGGTCACGAACATCTCTGGTCGAGGCGTCGGGATGGACGTCGTGCGCACCCAGATCGAGCGCGCTGGCGGCCACGTCGAGATTTCCTCGGCGGTCGGCCGAGGCACCACCGTGCGCCTGAAGATTCCGCTCACCTTGGCCATCGTACCGGCCTTGCTCGTGACCACCGCCGGTCAGCGCTTCGCCATTCCGCAGGTGAACGTGCTCGAGCTGGTGCACCTCTCTGCGAGCCAAGCCAGCGACCAGATCGAGCACGTCCGCGGCGCGGAGATCTTCCGCTTGCGCGGCACGGTGCTCCCGCTGCTCCGCCTCTCTCACGTCCTGCGCATGCCCGAGCAAGGCAGCCAACAGGACGGCATGAACATCGTCGTCGTCTCGGCCGGCGACCGCCGCTACGGCCTGCTGGTCGATGGTGTCCACGACACCGTCGAGATCGTGGTCAAACCGATGCACCGCACGCTGAAGCGGCTCACCTGCTACTCGGGCGCCACCATCCTGGGCGACGGCTCGTTGGCGCTGATCCTCGACGTCCTGGGGATCGCTGCGCGCTGCAACATGAAGGTCGGCTCGGGTCGCTCCAACGCCACCTTGGCGCTCAAATCGCCGAGCTCGACGCTCGTCGACTCGTTCCTGGTGTTCCGCGCAGGCGACGCGCAGTGCGCGGTGCCGCTGTCGATGGTGTCCCGCATCGAGCGGGTGCCCAGTGCCAAGATCGAGCGGGTCGCGGGCAAAGAGGTGCTGCAGTATCGCAGCACCATCATGCCGGTGATCCGGCTCGAGGCGCTGCTCGGACTGGGTCAGACGGCCGTGCTGGAGGAGCAACCCTTGGTGGTGTTCGACTTCGGTCGACCGCTGGCCGTCGCGGTGAACGACATCGTGGACATCGTCGAGAGCGGCGAGGGGGCCGTCCGCACGCGCGATGGATCGGACGGCGTGCTGGGCTCCGAGGTGCTGTTGGGCAAGACCACGCTGCTGATCGACGTGTTCGGCTTGGTCAAACGTTTCTCTCCCACCCTCGCGGCGGAGGGCCTGTCGACGAGCAAGCTCCCGCCGCGCGTCCTGGTGGTGGACGACTCGCTGATGATGCGCTCCGTGGTCGGGGGCTACCTTCGCTCGGCCGGCTACGAGCCGGTGCTCGCCGGAGACGCAGTCGCTGCTCGGATCCTGCTCGACGGGGCCCGCGAGGAGGGCCGCCCGTTCTCGGTGCTCGTCACCGACGTCGAGATGCCCGGCGCAGATGGGCTGACGTTCACGCGCACGCTGCGGTCCACGAGCGACTACGCCGACCTGCCCATCCTGATCGTCAGCAAACACGATCCGGTCGAGCTCCACAAAGTCGCCGCTCAGTGTGGGGCGACGGGGTTCGTCCAGAAGCTCGACCGCAGCGAGCTGCTCGCAGCCATCGCCAGCGCCCTACCCAGCACCAAGCGGAGCGCCGCCTGAAGGCGCTCGAGCAAGGAGACGACATGGAACAGCTCGCTACCTTCTTCGTCGCCGGAGAGATGTTCGGGGTGGACGTCAAGGACGTCCAGGAAGTGCTGGTGGAGCAGGCGGTCACGCCGGTACCGCTCGCGCCACCGCACGTCGTGGGCCTGACCAACCTGCGCGGGCAGATCCTGCCAGCGTTCGATCTGCGCACCCGCCTCGGCATCGAGCCGCGCCGCGACAACGCGCAGAGCTCGAACCTGGTGGTGAAGACACCGGAAGGCCCAGTCAGTCTGGTGGTCGACGAGATCGGCGACGTCATCGAGCTCGCACCTGCGTCTTGGCGCGAAGTGCCGGAGACGGTGGCGCCAGCGCAGAGGCAGTTCGTACGCAACATCGTCACCCTCGAGGGACGCCTGATGTTGCGGCTCGATCTCGGGCGGGTGCTCGAGGACGACGGGACCAAAACCAGCAGCGATGAAATCTGCCGAGCAGGGGAGCGATGACATGGAAGCGCAGCGTGTGACCACGATTCCGAGCAACGGCAGAGGGCCGTCCTTCGACGACCGGACCGCCCACCTGATCGAGAGCTCGTTCGAGCTGCTCGCCCCGCGCGGGGCGGAGCTGGTGCGGCGCTTCTACCAGAAGCTGTTCGAACAGCACCCCGAGACACGGGCGCTGTTCCCCAGCGACACGCGTGAGCAGGAGAAGAAGCTCCTCGACGCGCTGGTGCTCGTGGTCAAGAGCATCAGGAACCCGGGCAAGGTCGCGCGCGCGCTGCACCAACTGGGCAAGAAGCACGACGCCATCGGGGCGGCGCCTGCCCACTACGAGGTCGTCGGCAAAGTCCTGCTCGAGACGCTGGCCGAGCTCGCGGGTTCGCAATGGGACGCGAGTCTGTCGAGCGCTTGGGCGCAGGCATACGCCTGGGTCGCGCAAACGATGCAAGAAGGATCGAAGGAGAACGACGTCATGGAGAGTTTCCACCCGAGCGAGAAGAAGCGAAACGGCAGCGTGGCCCCGCCGGACGAGGTCACGCGCGTGGCGCTGGCCGAGGCCGAGAAGAGGGCATCGGAGGCGGCTCGCTTGCGCCAGATGGTCTCGAACGCACCGGTCAACATCATGTTCTGCGACACCAAGGGCACGATTCAGTACCTCAACGAGACCTCCAAGAAGACGTTGCGCGGCTTGCAGGAGTACCTGCCCATCTCCGTGGACGCCTTGGTCGGCGCCAGCATCGACGTGTTCCACAAGAATCCAGCTCATCAGCGCCGCATCATCAGTGACGCGAAGAACCTGCCGCACACCGCGCAGATCCAGGTCGGGCCCGAGACGCTCTCGCTGCTGGTCACGGCCATCTACGACGACGGCGGAGCCTACGTCGGTCCGATGCTCACGTGGGAGGTGATCACCCAAAAGAAGCGCTTGGCCGACGAGCAGGCGCGCGTGCTCAACATGGTCGAGAGCGCGCCCATCAACGTCATGTTCTGCGACACCGACGGCGTGGTTCAGTACATGAACGAGACGTCTCGCCGAACCCTCGCGGGCCTGCAGCAGTACCTTCCGATCTCCGTCGACCGCATGGTCGGCACGTCGATCGACATCTTCCACAAGAACCCAGCGCACCAGCGCAAGCTCCTCGCGGACCCGAAGAACCTGCCCCACACCGCCGAGATCCGCATCGGGCCCGAGACCTTGTCGCTGCTGGTCACGGCCATCCACGACTCGCGCGGGACGTACATCGGCCCGATGTTGACCTGGGAGGTGATCACGCAGAAAAAGCGCATCGCCGACGACCAAGCGCGCGTGCGCAACATGATCGAGAACGCCCCGGTGAACGTCATGTTCTGCGACACCGACTGCGTCGTGCAGTACATGAACGAGACTTCGAAGAAGACGCTCCGAACGCTCGAGAAGTACCTGCCGGTGCCAGTGGACCGGATCGTCGGCTCGTCGATCGACGTCTTTCACAAGAACCCGGGCCACCAGCGCCGGCTCCTGTCCGACGAGCGCAACCTGCCTCACCGCGCAGACATCAAGATCGGTCCCGAGACGCTGTCGCTGATGGTCAGCGCCATCCACGACGCGCGCGGCAACTACGTCGGCCCGATGTTGACCTGGGAGGTCATCACCGAGCAGCTGGCCGCCAAGCGGCGTGAGGAGGAGCTGCTCGCCGCGACGGAGCAAGCCCGGGCAGACCTCCAAGCCAAGGTGGCGAGCCTGCTCGACACCGTTTCTCTCGCCACTCACGGAGACCTCACCGCGACCGTCAAGGTCGAGGGCAGCGACGATGTCGGAAAGCTCGCCGCTGGGATCGGTCAGTTCTTGGGGCAGATGCGCGCCTCGGTGGGCGAGATCGCCAAGACGGCCAAAGAGGTCGCCGGCGCGGCGGACTCGGTCGGCACCGTGTCCAACCTGCTCGCTTCGGGCGCGACCCAGACGAGCCTCCAGGCAGCGAGCGTGACCTCGAGCTCCGACGCCATTCGAAGCAACATCAACAACGTGGCGGCGGCCGCCGAGCAGATGAGCGCGACCGTGCGGGACATCGCCAACAACGCCGGCGAGGCTGCGAAGGTAGCTGGCACCGCGGTGGCCACGGCCCAACAGACGAACGCGGTGGTGGCGAACCTGGGGACGTCTTCGCTGGAGATTGGCAAGGTGATCAAGGTCATCAGCGCCATCGCACAGCAGACGAACCTGCTGGCCCTCAACGCGACCATCGAGGCAGCCCGCGCGGGAGAAGCAGGCAAGGGCTTCGCCGTGGTCGCCAACGAGGTGAAGGAGCTGGCCAAGGAGACGGCCCGCGCGACCGAAGAGATCACCCAGAAGATCGAGGGCATCCAAGGCGATACCAAGCGGAGCGTCGACGCGATCGCGGAGATCGGCAAGGTGATCGAGCGCATCAGCGGCTACGCCACGACCATTGCCGCGGCGGTGGAAGAGCAGGCCGCCTCGACACGCGACATCGCCAAGAACGCCACCGACGCCGCAGGTGGCGCGGGGGCGGTCGTCAGCAACATCTCCTCGGTCGCCTCCGCAGCCAAGGACGCCGAGCAGCAAGCCGCCGGCGCGCAGCGCGCCTCACGCCAGCTCGAGCAATGCGCGGCCGCGCTCAACCAGCTGGTGAGCAAGTTCCGAGTCTGAACGTCCAGCGAAGGAACGCCCCCTCGACCGCTCGAGGGGGCGCTCGTCGAGCTCCTCTCCAACCTCACGAGAAGACCGATGCGAAGCGCCGTCGTGATGCCGTTTCTCGCCATGCTCGGGAGCATGGCGATCGTCCCCGCGATTCGGCCCCTGTTCGCCGCCCACGGAGCTCCCGAGGGGGCGATGCAGGCGTTCATGAGCCTGAACATGCTCGGCGCAGCGCTCGGCGCACCGCTGCTCAGCTCGCTCGCGGACCGCCGCCGTGTGCATCGCGACCTGGCGCTCGTGCTGGCGCTCTTGGACGCCGTCCTGATCGCCGCCTGCTCGCTTTCCCTGCCGGTGCCGGTCTTGCTCGCGCTTCGCACACTCCAAGGTGTGGCCAACGTCGGGCTGCTGTCGTTGCTCATGGCCATGGCCACGCGCGGGAGCGAGCGCGCAGGGCACTCTGGCTTGGGCGCCGCCGGCGCGGTGATGACCGCGGCGATCGCGCTCGGTCCGCCGCTCGGCGGGGTGCTTTTGGGCCTGGGCCCACGAGCGCCGTTCTTGGCTGCGGCAGCGCTCAACCTCGCCATCGCCTGCTTGCTGCTGGCGACGCGCATCGAGCTAGCTCCCCGCCTCCGAGCTGCCAGTCGGCCGCGCGCCTCGTGGGGTCGCTCCCAGTTGGTCGTGCCGTTGCTGTTGGCCTTCACCGAGCGCTTCACCGTGGGATGTTTCGTGGTCTCGTTCGCTCTGTTCGGGCACCACGCGCTGGGCCTGTCCGACCGCGCCATCAGCCTCAAGCTCACCCTCTTCGTCGCCCCGTTCGCCTTGGCCATGTACCCCATGTGGAAGGCCTCGGAGCGCTTCTCACGAGCGCGCACGCTCTGGTTCGGCGGGCTCGGCTACGGCCTGTCCTTCATGCTGCTCGCAGTCGCCCGCGGTCCGGCGCTCGATCTGGCGCTGATCGCCTGTGGGCTGACGAGCGCCATGATGTACGCCCCGTCGCTCTGTTACGCGGCCGCGCTGGCGCCGCCCGAGGCTCGCGCCACGTCGATGGCGATGTTCAACGCGGCAGGTTGCCTGGGGATGATGTGCGGTCCGGCGCTCGCCGGCGTGAGCTCGGCGGCGCTGGCCTCCGCGGGACAGGGACCCGGCGTCCGATATCCACTGATTTTTCTTGGTGCTGGGGCCGTTCAGATCATGGCGATGGTCATGTTGCGACGACGAATCCAGGCGCTTCACGACGACGAGCTGCCCCGCCGCGCGGAGATGGCGGGGGCGCCATGACGGCGCAGGCGCCCGGCGCCCCACAGGGGCCGCTTCGCGTGCTCATCCTGGCCCGCTCCGCGATCCTGCGCCGCGCACTGCTCGGCGCGCTGGGCACCTCCGCGGACGTCTGTGTGGTGGGGGCGTTCTCGGCCGAGGACGCGGCGATCGAACGCGCGCGCCGCGAGGCCATCGACGCGGTCTTGGTGGAGCCGCCCAGCGCCGATGGCGACCTCGGCGCCGTGGGTCGCTGGGCGTCGACGCTGAGCGAGTCGCCACCTTGGTTCACGGTCTCGGAGGAGAGCCCGACGCCGGCCATGACCACGACCGCAATCCTGCAGGGGGCCTCGGGCGTGCTGCACGTCAAAGGCGGGCGAGACGCCGCCGATCTCGGCCGCGACTTGAAGGCCCAGCTCGACGTTCGTCGCGGCGGCGCGAGGCGGCGCGCCGCGGCCTTGGAGCCAGAGCCGTTCGCTGCTCTCCCCACGACTCCTGGGGCACAGGGTCGATTGGTGACGCCGGTAATGGCGCGTCGGGAGCTCTTGGCGATCGGCTGCTCCACCGGCGGGCCGCCGGCGGTGGCCAAGCTGATCGCTGCGCTGCCCGAGAGCTTCACCACACCGATCGCGCTCGTCCAACACATGGCCGCCGCCCACATGCAGTTCTTCGTGGAAGGCTTGGCTCGGCAGCTGAGCCGGCCGGTCCTCGCTGCGACGGAGGGCATGCTCTTGGAGCCGCATCAGGTGTGCGTGGCGCCGGGGGACGTTCACATGCTGATCGAGCGGCACGGGACCCGACTGCGCGTGCGCCTCTCCGACACCCCCGCCGAGCACAACTGCCGACCTGCCGTCGACCCGTTCTTCCGATCCGTGGCGGCCACCTGCAAGAGCGGCGCGATCGCTGTCGTACTGACGGGCATGGGCTCCGACGGCGCGTTGGGCGGCAAAGCCATGCGCGACGTGGGCGCTCCCGTGCTGGTGCAGGACGCGCAGAGCAGCGTCGTTTGGGGCATGCCGGGCGCCACCTATCAAGTGGGCGCCGCATGCGCCGTACTCCCCCTGGAGCAACTGCCTGGAGAGATTCTGCAATGGACCTTGCCAACACCCACCTGAGCAGCGAAGCGACCCTGTGGCCCGTGGTTCGCCAGCGCCTGCGAAGCCTGTGCGGCTTGGTGCTAGGCGAGGACCAAATCTACCTGCTGAGGCGCCTCGAGCCGGTGGCTCGCGCCCACGGCTTCTCGAACGTGTCCGGCCTTCTCGGCGCCACACTCTCGGCGGGGCGCCCTGACCTCGAGGCCGCGCTGATCGAGTCGATGACCACCCACGAGTCGTCGTTCTTTCGCGACGTTCAGTTCTGGGAGACGCTGCGGCGAACCATCCTCCCGCAGCTCGCCGAGCTGAACCGGCCGATCCACATCTGGTCCGCTGCGTGCTCCCACGGACAGGAGCCCTACTCCATCGCCATGACGATGGACGCCCACTTCCCCAAGCTCGACTTCGAGATCTGGGCGACCGACATCGCCGAGGACACGCTCAAGCGCGCGGAATCGGGCGTCTACTTGGGCGTGGAAGCGGAGCGTGGTCTCTCTCCCGCGATGCTCGCCAAGTACTTCGATGCAAGCCCCGACGGCCACTTCCGGGCAAAGTCCTTGCTTCGCCGCAACATCCGCTTCGACCGCTACAACTTGTTGGGCGCGGCGCATCCGCTGCGCCGCTTCGACCTGATCTGCTGTCGCAACGTGCTCGTCTACTTCGACGATCCATGCCGAGAGCGCGTCACCACGCGGCTCGTCGACGCCCTGACGCCCGAGGGCTGGCTGGGGTTGGGCGCCACCGAGCTGCCCGTGCGCGAGGTGGTCGGCGTCGAGCGCTTGCAGGAGGGCGGCGGTTGGCTCGCCCGAAGGCGATGAACACGCCGGCGAGCGCGCTCTCCTTGACGCCGGTGGAAGGACCCGTGTTCCTGCGCTTCGCGGAGGTGCACTCGCTCGACCCCGTGGACGGCAGCCGCATCAAGTCGCAATACGAGAAGGAGCTGCAAGCCGGCGTCGCAGGGGTGGGTGCGTTGGGCATCTGGGGCTGCGGCCAGCTCCTCGCGGCGGCGAGCTTCGGCACCGTCGCATTGCCGCGACCAGGCAGCGTCTCGCTGCGCATCGACGTGGTCGTCACGGTCAGCCACCTGCGCGGGCGAGGCTTGGCTCGCTCCGCTGTCCACGCGACCATCCAGCGCAAGCTCGAGGAACACGGGGACAAGCTCGAGCACATGTCGGTGATCGCGGTGCACCCGGTGATCCGCGCGATCGTCGAGTCGCTCGGGTTTCAAGACGCCGCCATGAACACCAGCGCCCCCGTGCTGCATCTGAAGCTCGACGACGCCGGACGAACGGCGCTGCACCAAGCGACCGACAGGCAGCTGACGCGAGGACTTTCCGACCTGCGCATGGACTGCGCACGGTGCTTGCTCAAGCGCCGCGGCCCCTGGTGCAAGGCCAGGGCGGCATGAGCCGCAGGACCGGCTACGCCTGGGACCCCATGTTCCTCGGGCACAAGACGCTGACGATTCACCCCGAGCACCCCAAGCGGGCCGAGGTGCTCGCACCCGAGACCATGCTCGTCGACGTGCCCGGCTTGACCCGGGTCAAAGTGGACGCGGCGCTCGGCTTACCTGGGATCCAACGCGTCCACGACGCGGAGTACCTGGCGGAGGTCCGGGCAGCCTGCCGCCGCGGCCAGCGCTCGCTCGACAACGGCGACACGCTGATCGCCGGAGACTCCTTCGACGTCGCGGTCCAATCGGCGGCCAGCGCGCTGTCGATCACGGCGCAGGTGCTGACCGGCAAGCTCGACAACGGCTTCGCGGCGCTCCGGCCTCCCGGTCACCACGCGCTCATCAACCGCGGACGAGGTTTCTGCGTGTTCAACAACGCCGCCATCTGCGCTCGTTTCGCCCAGACGGCGTTCGGTCTGAGCCGCGTGTTGGTCGTCGACTGGGACGTTCACCCCGCTGACGGCACGATGAGCATCTTCTACGACGACCCGTCCGTTCACGTGCTGAGCCTGCACCAGGAGTCGATCTTGGGCGAGGGGGTCGGGGCGCTCGAACAGACCGGCGCCGGCGAAGGGATCGGCACCACCTACAACGTGCCGCTGCCGCCGCGCAGCAGCGAACCAACCTACCTCGCGGCGTTCGAGCGAGCGCTGGACCTGGCAGCGGCCCGATGCAGGCCCGACCTGATCATCGTGAGCTGCGGCTTCGACGCCCACGTAGGCGACCCCATCGCCAAGCTCAGCCTCGTCGACGAGTCGTACATTCGGCTGACGCGGCTCGTGAAGCAGGCCGCACATGAACGCTGCCAGGGCCGCTTGGTGAGCCTGCTCGAGGGCGGCTACCAGCTCGACATCCTGCGCCGCTGCACGCGGGCGCATTTGGAGACCTTGCTGGATTGAGGCCCAGCGTAGACCACGGAGCCGCCGGAGGCTCTCGTTTTTGCTTCACCTAGCGAGCTGGGCTGATATGGCTGCTTAATGGGGGGGTGATGGCAGGGGAGCACGACGGCGCTGATTCCGAGCACGTATTCGAGGCGCTGTTCGAGTCGGCGCCGGACGCCATGGTGATCGTGGGCGGCGACGGGAACGTCCGCCTCATGAATGCGCAGGCCGAGCAGCTGTTTGGGTACGCCCGGGGCGAGCTCGTGGGCAAGAGCGTGGAGCTGCTGGTGCCGGAGCGCTCTCGGGCGGCGCACGCTCAGCACCGCGAGCGGTTCCTGCGAGGGCCGTCGGTTCGAGGCATGGCTGGCCGTGAGCTGGTCGGCCGGCGACGGGACGGCAGCGAGTTCCCGATCGAAGTCCGCCTGAGCCCGATCGAGACCCCAGAGGGCGTGTGGGTGTCGAGCGCGATACGCGACCTCAGCGAGCGTCGATCAGAAGCAGAACCGCAACCGCTCGACGGGCACCCCGACAGCGCACGATCGTTGTCAGCCGCGCCGCCCACTGCACGCGTCCCCTCGCGCGCGCGCATCCTGTTGATCGACGACGAGACCCTGATCCTCCGCTCGTGGACGCGCGCGCTCGGGCGAAGTTTCGAGGTCGTGGCCAACGCGAGCGCCACCGAGGCGCTCACGCTCTTGCGTTCGGGCGAGTCGTTCGACGTGATCTTGTGCGACCTCATGATGCCCATGGTGAGCGGAGTGGAGCTCTACCACGTGCTCGCCGCCGAGCGCCCGGAGCTGCTCGATCGCATGCTCTTTCTGTCCGGCGGAGCGCTCACCGGCGAGGCGGCGGCGTTCACCGCCAGCCGCGGGGAGCGCTTCCTCAACAAGCCGCTCTCGATCGCGGCGCTCGAGGCGGCGGTCGCCGGCGTGTTGCGCCAGCGCTCCGCCGCCGAGCGCTGATCAAGCCCAGAGCACTTTGCCCTTCTTGGCGTACCAGCCGTCGAGCTTGTCCTTGACGTCTTCCTCGATCTTGGTGCGCTTGATCTTCATGGTGGGCGTGAGCATGCCGTTCTCGATCGACCACGCTTTGTCGCTGATGACGAACATCTGCATCTGCTCGTAGCCAGAGACCTTCTCGTTGATCTCGTCGAGCCACGGACCGAGCTCGCGCTCGACGCGCTCCTTGGTCTCGGGCTCCTTCATCTTGGGGCGGATGTCCTCGGCCAGCACGATCAGCGCGAACGCGGCGGGCTGCCCCACGCCGGAGACACACGACATCTCCACCAGCGGGTGCTCGTTGATCATGTTCTCGATCGGCGCGGGAGCGACATACTTGCCCTTGGCCGTCTTGAACAGCTCCTTCACGCGACCGGTCAGCTTGAGCAGGCCGTCGTCGCGGCGCTCGCCCTTGTCTCCCGTGCGGAAGTAGCCGTCCTCGGTGAACACCTCGGCGTCGAGCTCGGGCTGCTTGTAGTAGCCCACCATCTTGCCCCAGCTCCTGATCAGCACCTCGCCCTCTTCGCTGATCTTCACGTCCACTCCCGGGTAGGGCACGCCCACGTACCCGGGGATGCTCTTGTCCGGCGTCGAGAGGTGCGAGTACGCGAAGTCCTCGGTCATGGCGTAGCCCTCGAGCAGGTTCAGCCCGAGGCGCCGGTACCAGGCGATCAGCTCGGCGGGGATGGGCGCAGAGCCACTGCCGGCCAGGCGTACGTTCTCGAGGCCCAAGCCGGTGAGCACCTTCTTGGCCACGCTCTTGCCGAGGAACGGCACCTTCAGCAAAAAGTCCAGCCGACCGGGCGGCATCTTCTTGAACACGCCTTGCTGGAACTTGAGCCACAGGCGCGGCACCGAGATGAACACCGTCGGCTTGGCGCGGCGCAGATCCGCGACGAACGTCTCGAGCGTCTCGGCGAAGAAGATGTGCGGCGCGGCGATGAACGATGCGCACTCGATGTACGCGCGCTCGAACACGTGCGCGAGCGGCAGGTACGACAGCGCACGATCGCTGTCGGAGAACGAGAGCCCTTTCACCATGCCTTCGGTCGCCTTGGTGATCGGGCCAAACGCGTGCATCACGCCCTTGGGCCGGCCGGTGGAGCCAGAGGTGTAGATGATCATGGCCAGATCGTCGGCCTTGCGCGAGGGCTTGCCCGCGATCGGCTCGGCCTTGGCGACGATCTCGTCCCACTGGTCGAACTTGTTCTTGGGGGCCAGCGGGAAGGCGATGCGCGCCACGCCCTCGGGCACGCCGGGCTCCTGCTCCTTCCAGGTGTCGAGCTTGCCGACGAAGAGCAGCTTGGCCTCGCTGTGCTCCATCACGTACTTGATGGTTTCCGCGCTCTCGGTCGGGAAGATCGCGACGGTGGTGAAGCCGCCCATCCAGATCGCGAGCTCCGCGATGAAGAAATGCGCACAGTTCTTGGACAGGATCGCGATGCGATCACCAGGCGCGTAGCCCAGTGATTGCAGGTGCGTCGCCATGCGACGGGCCTGGTCCAGGACCTCGCCCCAGGTGTAGTCCGTGACCTCGCCGCCCCCGGTGGGCTGCGTGAGATAGACGGTGTCTTTCCGCTTCTTCTCGTGGTCGTAGACGTAATCCAGGATGAGCTTTTCGTTGGCCAAGGTCCCTCTCCTTCGTTGAGCGCGGCTCAATAGCCTTGCGCCGGCGATGCGCCAAGCCTCGCTGGCCGAGCCGTGCGCGATTGCGCATGGGCGCCGCGCAACTGCGCGCGGCGCCGCGCAAGCGGCCGCAGAAACCGCGGAGAATGCACGGGCTAGAGGCTTGCTAGAGCGAACGCATGGCAAGCGCGCCGTGGCTGGGACTGGGGCTGGGGCTGGGGTTGCTCGCGTGCGGAGACGACGGCGCCGCGGGCGGAGGCAGCAGCCCGGGTGGCGGGGGCAGCAGCGGCGACGGTGGCGCAGGCGCGGCAGGGGCCGCTGCGCCCGTCGGCGCCGGCGGCGAGGGCGCGGCAGGCGGCGAGGCCGGCATGGGCGGACAAACCGCCGACCTGTTCCTCCCCATCGAGTGCGTGGGGCCGACGGGCGACTGCACGAGCAGCGGCGCACTCCACCGCGTGGACCTCTCGGGCCCGAACAGCTTCGTGGCGCTCGGTCGGGTGGAGGGCGACGTCTCGATCGGAGAGCTGTTGGTGGAGTCGCCAAGTGGCCAAGGCAACTACGTGGTGTTCGAGCTCGATGGGGAGCTCACGTCTGGCTGGCAGACGCTGATCGAGCACGAGGGCAACGCTGCGCTGCCCACGGATCTGGCCGTGCCGGAGAGCGGCGGCGTCGCCTTGGTGCTGAGCCCGAGCGCCGACGTCACGATCGAGGGGCAGACGTTTCCAATGCAAGGCCCGCAGGACGGATTGCTGGTCAGGCTCGCTGAGAACGGCTCGGTGCAGTGGGCGCGCCGCGTGGGCGGCACCGGGGAGACGGTGCTGTCGGAGATCGTGGAGTGGTACGGCCTGCTGGTGGTGGCAGGCACCTTCACGGGCACCGCCGACTTCGGCATGGGGGAGATGACTGCGCCGGTCGGGCACGAGGGGGTGCTCGCGGCGTACGACGCCACCAGCGGCGAGCCCCTGTGGGTCATGACCTTCGGCGGCGTGGACCTCTCGCCCCGCGTGTTCGCCGCGATCACGGGACAGAACGAGCTGACCATCGTGGGCGCCACGACCGCGACGGAGATGAACCTATGGTTCGGCGGCAGCCCGGTGCTGGGGCCGAGCGACGGCGCAGCCGCCTTCGCTGTCCGCTTGGTTCCCGGCATGGGCCCGGTGGTGGGCGCGACCTACCTGGCGCCCGGGCTCGCGCCCACCAGCGCGGTGAGCCACACGGACAGCATGGTCGTGATCGGAAATTTCCTGATGGCGCAACGGTTGAACTCCGACCTCACCCCCGATTGGCTGCTGGACACCCCAGCGATGGGCTTCGGCGGCGGCTACCAGGGCTGCGTGCGCGGCAGCGACGGCTTGCTCGCCATGGGTACCTTGCTCACGGGCAGCGTCACGATCGGAAGCAAGACCATCGAGCACGAGCCCACCGCGGGCTCGCTGGTGGTGTTCGCCGACGCGGAGGGCGAAGCGGTCGACGTGATCGATCTGGCGGACCACTGGACCCACCAGGACTGCGCGTTCCTGAGCGACGAGCGGCTGGTGTTGGTGGGCTCCGGCGGCCTGAGCCTGGTGACTCCACCCCTGTAGTGGGCTCTTCCGGGGCCGCGGCCCGGAGGTTACGGTCGGCGCGTGTCCCCCTCCCCCATCGACTCCGGTGTCGTGCTCATCACCGGCGCCTCGAGCGGCATCGGCCAAGCCATCGCCGAGCTGTGTGCGCCGCGCGCGCGAGAGCTGGTGTTGGTCGCGCGCCGCAAAGATCGCCTCGATGCGCTGGCCGGCGAGCTCTCGAGCAAGCACCCAAGCCTGCGCGTGCACGTGTTCGAGTGCGACCTCGGCCAGCGCGATCGCGTGAGCGAGCTCGTCGTTGCGCTCGACCGCGCGGGCCTCGCGATCGACGTGCTCGTCAACAACGCGGGGCTCGGCGATCTCGGCGTGTTCGACAAGAGCAAGCTCGACAAGCAGCTCAGCATGATCGACCTCAACGTCACCGCGCTGGTCATGCTCACCCACGCGCTGTTGCCCGGCATGGTGGCCCGCGGACGTGGCGCCGTGCTCATGGTCAGCTCCGGGTTCGGCCTGTCGTACTTGCCGGGCTTCGCCGGCTACGTGGGCACCAAACACTTCGTGAGCGGCTTCACCGAGTCGCTCCACAGCGAGCTCGCGGGCACCGGCGTGTACGTGGGGCAAATCTGCCCGGGGCCAGTAGCCACCGAGTTCGAGCAGAACATCGGCAACTTCACCGGCAGGAAGGCGCCGAGCTTGCTCGAGATCTCGGCCGAGCGCTGCGCGCGCGAGGCTGTGCGCGCGATCGACAGGCGCCGCGCGCTGGTGGTGCCACACTGGATCATCAAGCTCCTGATTTGGTCCTCGCTGCGCAGCCCTCGTTGGCTCACCCGCGCCGTCATGCGCCTCGTAGGCCCCGTGGTGCGCAAGCAGCAGGAAGCCAAGGCCTGAGCCGACGCCCGGGTCCGCGGCACGACTCGTGCTCTCTCCGTTGGCATGGTCGCGAGCAACGGCGCAAACCCTGCGTCCGCGCCGACGGGAGTCGAGCGGGTGCGCACGCCGCTGCGCGTGATCGTGGCGGATGATGACCCCGCCACGCGCAGCGGCATGGCCCGCGCCGTGCGCGAGCTCGGTCACGACTGCCGCACCGCGCGTGACGGCCAGGAGGCGTGGGAGCTCCACGAGCAACAGCCCGCCGACGTGTTCCTGTGCGACTGGTCGATGCCACGGCTGTCTGGCGAAGACCTCTGCCGCAAGGTCCGCGCCGCGGAGGCCCGTGGCGGCTACGCCTACTTCGTGTTGGTCACCGGCCACGGCGACAAGCACCATCTGCTCCGCGGCATGCAAGCAGGCGCCGACGACTTCCAGCGGAAGCCCGTCGACCTCGACGAGCTGGCCGCGCGCCTGCTCACCGCAGAGCGTGTGATCTTGCACCACCGCGACCTGGCCGAGGAGAGCTCACGCCTGCGTCGAGACAGCCAACGTTCATTCCGAGCCGCCCGCATCGACCCGCTCACGCGCGTGCCCAACCGGCTGCAAATGGAAGAGGCCGTGGACGAGCTGTGGGCTCGGGCGCGCCGCCTGGGAGGCAAACACTCGGCCGCGCTGTGCGACATCGACCACTTCAAGCAGTTCAACGACCAATTCGGCCACCTCGCCGGCGACGAAGTGTTGCGCAGCGTGGCCCAGGGGATCCGCAGCGCCCTACGCCAGTCGGACGAGGTCTACCGTTACGGCGGGGAAGAGTTCCTCGTGATCCTCCCCGAGCAGGGGCTGGCCGAGGCCGCGCGCGCGATGGACCGCGTCCGCGCGGCGATCGCCAACCTCGCCATCGCCGCGGCGCTGGGCGCCGAGCGGATCACGATCAGCGTGGGGGTCGCAGAGCTCACCCCCGAGGATCCGAGCTTCAGCGCGTGGATCGAGCGGGCGGACCAGGCGCTCTATCGGGCGAAGCACGCCGGTCGCAACCGCGTCGCGGTGGCCGCCAGAACGCCCGACAGTCGGCCCCGCTGAGCGCAAGCCGTTCGCAGTTCGGCAACGACTGCATGCATCAAGGTCCCGCCACCTTGCTCGCGTCCTTCTTCTCCAGGCTGAGCTCGGCCACGCCGTCCTGCAGCTTGATGCGCGAGATCATGCGCTGCTCCTCGAGCGCGACCAGGTCCACCGTGGACTTGCTGAGCTTGTCGCTGACCTCTTCCAGCTTCTTCTCCAGGTTCTTCATCAGTGAGCCGCCGGTCTTCACCGCCTTGAGCGTGACCACCTGCAAGTGCAGCTCGTCCATGCGCGCCTTGTACTCGCCCATCTGCTCGCGAGCGGTCTCGATCTTCTGCTCCACGTTGCCGAGCTCCTTCTGCAGCTCGAGCAGCCCCTTCAGCTTGCCCGCCACGTCGCCTTCGGCCAGCGCGGCGGACGAGACGAACGCGCGCACCAGATCCATCCCTCCCGCGGAGCGCATGTCCACCGACTTGAGCACCGGCGTTTCCTCCTCGATCGTCACCTCGACCTTGCCCTGCGCCGGCACCTTCACCTTGAACAGGTGCGCCTCGCCGAAGCGCTCGACCCCCTCGGGGTGTTTGCTCAGCTTGTAGCCCTTGGGCACCGTGTGCCGCACGTACACGTTCGCCTCCTCGGGCAGCCGGTTCATGATCGTGAGCGTCTGCTTTCGGGTCTGCTTCATCTCGGTGGAGAGCACCCCACGCTGCACGGTGATGATCTTGGCGATCGCCTCTTTCTGCTCGTCCTTGCTCTCGACCACGATCTGCCGGTCGAGCGCGAACGGCACGAAGCTCGCGCTCTTGCCGGGGATGGGCTCCGTCAGCCCTTCGCCGATGAAGCGGCCCGCGCCAAACACCGTCACCGGGCCCGTCTCCAAGGTGGAGTCGGTGGGGTTTTTGATCCGCACCGACTTGAACGCGAACTGCTTCGAGCCCCGCGGCGACTCGGGGTCGAACAGGTAGACCACGTCGCCGTCGGTCGAGGTCTTGAGGATGCTGACCATCGCGCTGGTGCCGCGCGCGACGCTCATCGCCGATTTGGACTCGAAGTGACTGGTACCGATCGGCTCGAGAGCGCCGCCGGCCGACTTGCCCTCGGCCTCTTGCCCTTGGCCTTGGCCCTTGCCCCCCGCGGCCTGGGCCACCTGGGCCTCGAGCACGCGCGCGCCGCCGCTCTCCGACGCGATCTCCATGTTGGCCACCGCGTCGATCTTGTCCGGCGCGACGCCGTTGTCGATCAGCTGCTCGCGCAGCCGGTTCGCCCGCTCGAGCGCCTTGCCGCCCGGGTCCCCGTCCCCCTTCGCCGCGAAGCCCTCGACGACGTAGCGCTTGTTGTCGGATTGCACCCGCTGAGCCAGGTTGACGATGCGCGACTCGCCGGCGGAGAGGCCCGCCTTGGGCGGCGCGCCGGGGAGCATGTTCGGAGCGCGGTCGGCCCCGCTAGCGCGCGTCGTGCTCTTGCCGCCGCCCTTCTGGGCGAGCTTGTCGGCGACCTTGGTGCCGTCCTCGTTCTTCTTCTTGCGCGCATCGAACGAGCTCTCTGCCAGCGCCAGCGTCTGGTCGTCGAGGAAGTCGATCACCCCGCCTTGGTTGCCGAACACGGCCATGCCCGTGGGGGGCGCCACGGCGAACTGGTCGCTCGCGGCCAGCGTCTCGCGCGCGACGTTGCGCACCGAGTGGAGATCGAAGCGGAACGAGAGCGCCGAGCTCGAGCCCACGCCGAGCCGCACGTTCTTCCAGTCCTCGCCGCTGGTGTTGTCGACGATCGCCCAGCCCTCGAGCTCGACCTTGCCCTTGTCCCCGAGCATGATGCGGTAGCTCGGCTTCCAGCTCGGCGCCTCCGTGACGTACGACAGCAAGAGCTTGCGCGGCTTGCCCTCCGTGCCGGGCTGCTTGAGCTGGATCTTCATCGACATCAGGCCGCTGCCGCCCGACGGCGGCTTGGTGGGGTACGCGATCGGCGCAGGCTGCTTGGTCTCGGCGTCCACGACCGTGAGCGACTTGAGGAAGTCGTCGACCTTGTCCGCGGGAACGCTCAGCGCGAGCTCCTCGCCCGTCACCTCGGCGGTGCGCTCGAAGTACGCAATGCCGTTGCGATAGACCACCACGCGGCCGAGCTCGGCGTTGGTCTCGACGAAGCTGGTGGTGGTGGTGGCGCAGCCGCTCAAGGGCAGCGCGGCGAGGGAAACCAGAAACAGCACGTTACGCATGGAAGCCTCGTGGTTCGGTGGGGACGGCGAGGCGTGAGACCCACGCCGGCCGGGCGGCTTTGGCCCGCTGTGTCACCACGTAGCCCCCAAAGCTCGGAATGTGACGGCGACCGCTACAATCCGTAGGGCTCGCCGCGGAGGATCGTCATCGCGCGGTACAGCTGCTCGGCCAAGAACAGCCGCGCCAGGCGATGCGGGAGCGTCAAGCGAGACAGGCTCAAGGTGTGCCCGCACGCCCCGAGCACCGTCGGGCCGAGGCCCTCCTTGCCGCCAATCACGAACGCGATCTCCCCCTTGCCGCTCTGCTGCAGCTTGCCGACGAACTGCGCGAAGCCAACCGAGTCGAGCTCCTTGCCGCGGCTGTCGAGCGCGACCAGGTGGCTCGGCCCGGCAGCAGCCCGCACCAGGCCCGCCAGCTCCACGTCGGCCACGTCGGGCAGCTCCGTCTCGTCCAGACCGCCATAGTGCACCAGCCGCTCGACGTAGTCGTCGATCGCCTGGCGCACGTGGCGCTCCTTCACGCGGCCTACCGCGAGCACGTGCAGCCGTGCGCCGCGGGACCTCTTCGTGCTCACGCTTGGGGCGGAGCGTCGGCTACGGGCAAGCGGCTCGCGTCCATCCACAAGCCTTCGATGTCGTACACGCGGCGAGTCTCCTCTTGGAAGACGTGCACCACGATGTCGTCGAAGTCCATCAGGACCCAGGTGGCGGCGCCGAGCCCCTCGACGCTGAGCGGCACGACCTTCTTGTTCTTCTTCAGGTCCTCTTCGATTCCCATGGCGATGGCGTGCACGTGGCGGTCGCTGTTGCCGGTCATGATCACCAGGTAGTCGGCGTAGTCGACGCGACCGGAGACATCGATCACCTCGATGCCGATCGCCTTCTTGTCCAGACCGGCCCCTGCGATCGCCAGCGCCAGATCGCGTGTTGCTTGCGACGGGCCAGGCGCGTCGGGTGGGACGCTGCGGCGCTTCTGTTGGCTCAGATCGCGCTCGCGCTTCGACGCAGGCGGCGGCAGCTCACGCCTGCCCAGCTGCGAGCGCGCGCCGAGCGAACGTACCGTGGCCTTGGCCCGGGTACGGCGCTTCTGCTTTTCGCGATCCGACAGCTCGCCGCCGGCAGCGGTGTCGGAGTGCGACGCTTTGATCCGCGGGCGGGCGCCGCCGCTGGAGGCAATCGGGCGGCCGGCTGGCTTTTCTGCGGCGGCCTTGCGCTTGGGGGCGGGGGTGGCTTTGGCGCGAGCGCGTGCTTCGCGAGGGTCCTTGCTCTTGTCCGACTTCTTGGTGCTCAAACTGCTCTCTCTGGTTCTCGCGCTCAGGCGCGCACTTGTCCGTCCCCGTACACGATCCACTTCTGGGTGGTCAGCTCGTTCACGCCCATCGGCCCATACGCGTGGATCTTGCTGGTCGAAATCCCCATCTCCGCGCCGAGGCCCAGCTCGCCGCCGTCGTTGAAGCGGGTCGAGGCGTTGACCAACACGCAGCTCGCGTCCACCTCGCGCAGGAAGCGCTGGGCGTGCTCGTAGCTGGGCGTCACGATCGCCTCGGTGTGTTGGCTACCGTACTCGGCGATGTGCTCCAGCGCCGCGTCGAGATCCGCCACCACCTTCACCGCCAGCACCTTGGCCAAGAACTCCCGGCCCCAGTCGTCGGTCGTGGCCGGCTTGGCGCCCACCAGCTGGCACGTGCGCGGGTCGCCCCGAAGCTCGAGCCCGCGCGACACCAGGGCCGCCAGCCGCGGCAAGAAGCGCTCGGCCTCGGCCTGGTGCACCAGCAGACACTCGAGCGCGTTGCACACCCCCACGCGCGAGAGCTTGGCGTTGTCGACCAAGCGGAGCGCCATGTCCGGATCCGCGCCCTCGTCCACGAACATGTGGCACACGCCCTGAAAATGCTGAATCACCGGCACCCGCGCGTGCTCGGTGACGAAGCGGATCAAGGCCTGCCCGCCGCGGGGGATCGCCAGATCGACGATGCCTGCCAGGCTCACCAGCTCGCGGATCTCGTCGCGCCCCGCGGGGCCCGGCGCCACGATCACCGCGCCGTCCTCTGGCAGCCCAGCCTCGCGCAGGGCCGCGCGCGCGATCTGCCCCAACGCGAGGTTGGTGCGGGTCGCTTCCTTGCCGCCGCGCAGAATCACCGCGTTGCCGCTCTTCAGCGCAAGCGCAAAGGCCTCGAGCGTGACGTTGGGCCGCGCCTCGTACACCATCGCCACCACGCCCAGCGGCACCCGCACGCGACCCACCAAAATGCCGCTCGGCCGCCGCTGCATGCGCTCGACCGCGCCCACGGGATCGTCCTGGCCTGCGATCGCCCGCAGCGCCTCGGCCAGCTTGCTCACGCGCTCAGCGCCCAGCGCCAGGCGATCCAAGAACGCCTCGTCCAGCCCAGCGGCCCGCGCCTCGAGGACGTCCTCTTGGTTCGCGCGCAGCAGCGCCGAGCCCGGCTCGCCGGCCGCGACGTCGAGCGCGCGGGCGGCGAGCTCCAGGGCGTGGTCCTTCTCCCGGCGCCCCGTGCGCGCGAGCGTGCGCGCAGCGCGTTTGGCTGCGAGCGCCAGGGGTCGGACGGACCCGGGGGAGGTCATGGAGCTTCCTTAGTCGAAGGGCGGGCTGGTTCGTATCCCGAAACCGCCGATGTAGGCTGTGTGGATGGAACGCCGAACAGCACTGGGGCTGCTCTCGTGCCTCCTCGCCTCGGCCTGTGCGCGACCGGCGAAGAAGCGAGTACCGCCGCACGACGACGACGAGCCCTCCCCCAAACGATCGAGCAACGCGGATCCTGACCACAGCCAAGCGCCAACGCTGGCGCCCTTCGAGTTCGGGCGAGATCTGGACGCTGGCATGGCGCTCGCTCGCAAGGAGGGCCGGCCGATGCTCGTGTTCTTCAGCGCCGAGTGGGTGAGCGCGTGCAAGGAGCAGCAGCGAGCGTTCGCGGACCCGAAGCTGGCCGCGCCCCTCACACGGTTCGTCGGAGTGCTGGTCGACATGACGGACACAGAGGCGCCGAAGGCCGCGAAGGCGCAGCGTGACCACGAGGTCCAGGGCCTCCCCACGACGCTCTTGATCGACAGCACCGGCCGCGAGGCCCGCCGGATCACCCAGCTCGAGCCCGTCGAGAAGTGGCTGGAGTGGCTCCCGGACGTGAAGTGACCGCTGCAACGGCTCGAGACGTTGCGGTAGCCTGCGGCCCATGCGCGCTCTCCTTGGTCTCCTTGCCGTGGTCTCGATCCAGCTGTCTGCCTGCGCCCTCAAGGTGAAGGCTCCCAAATTCAAGGTCGACGTCGACGGCGTGGCAGACGTCACGGTCAAGGGCTTCGGAGAGCTCTCCAGCGACACCGGCGGCGTGTCGATGAAGGCCAAGGGCGCCGCCAACCTGCCCGACCAGATCATCGCCGTGTTCCGCAAGGCGGTCCCCAAGGACAAGCCCATCGATCTCGTGTTCGTGGTCGACACCACCGGCTCCATGCAGGACGACATCGACGAGGCGCGCCGCCGCATGAAGCAGATCGTCAAGGCGCTCGACGAGCGCAACCCGGATCACCGCGTGGGCGTGGTCGCCTATCGCGACAAGGGCGACGACTACGTGGCCAAGACCTACACCAAGCTCGAGGAGGGCGAGGCCAGGGTGCTGCGCTCGCTCGACAAGCTCAAGGCACAGGGGGGCGGCGACTTCCCCGAGCACGTGTACGCAGGCGTGATGGAAGCGCTCGAGGATCAGCCGTGGCGCAAAGACGCAACCCACCACATCATCGTGATCGGGGACGCACCGCCGCAGGCGTACAAGAACGACAAGAAAAACTCCCGCGCCAACGTGAAGAAGGTCGCCAAGGAGAAGGACGTCAAGATCCACACCATCGGCGTCAACTGCGCCGGCGCGTGTTGATCCGCGGCCTGCGGATCCGCGGCCTGCTGCTCGGACGCCTGCTGCTCGGACGCGTGCTGCTCGGACGCGTGCTGCTCAGCGCCGTGCTCGGCGGCCTGCTGCTCGGCTGCAACAGCACGGTCGAGGCGGATCCCCCGCTGCCGACACCGACGGCCCTGGCGAGCGCCGCACCCGAGGCCCAGCTGCTCGACATCGCCGCCCCGCCGTCCACCGTCCCTGTGCCTGCCAGGCAAGCGAAGCCCAAGCCCCCCGCGCCTTCCGCGTCGGCAGCGCCTTCGGGGTCCGACAGGCTCTGACGACCAACCACGACCATCCACCGCGACGGGCGCGCGCGACCATGCTCCCGGCGGGGCGACCATGCTCCCAGCCGGGCGACCATGCTCCCAGCCGCGCGACCATGGCGCATGGTGCGGTGCCTCGGCGTGTGGTGCGACCACTCACGACAATGCGCCGCGAGCTCCGGCGCCCTCTGGCCGCAAAGAGCGACCGAATCCCGACGCACCGCCACACCGAGCCCGAGACCATGCGCTGGATCAGCCAACCATGCGCCATGGTCCCCCCGCCCAGAGCATGGTCCCCCCGCCCAGAGCATGGTCCCCCCGCC
>CAZXMG010000057.1:0-59636 GCA_964641275.1 uncultured Polyangiaceae bacterium | reverse complement strand
GGTCCCCCCGCCCAGAGCATGGTCCCCCCGCCCAGAGCATGGTCCCAGCCGATTCCCTACCCCGCCTTCACCCCCGCGATGGAGCAAGCCAGCTCGCTCAGGATCCCCACCGCGGCGCCATAGCCGCCCGCGTCCTCGGAGCTGGCGTTGCCTTGCTGGCTGCGCTTGTAGACGCCCTGCACGATCGCGGCGATGCGGAAGATGCCGAACGCCAAGAAGTACGGCCAGTCTTCCACGCGATCGCGCCCGGTGTGACGGCAGTAGTCGGCGACCAGCTCGTCTTCCGTGGGGATGCCGAGCGCGCCCAGGTCCACCCCCGCGAGGCCGCCGCGGCCGGGCAGGTTCAGGTGGTAGCTCATGCACGCGTACGCCAGATCGCTCACCGGGTGGCCGAGCGTGGACAGCTCCCAGTCGAGCGTAGCGATCACCTTGGGCTCGCCGCTCGCGCTGAAGATCAGGTTGTCCAGTCGGTAGTCGCCGTGCACCAGCGAGGTCTCGTCGCGCTCCGGGACGTTGGCCGCGAGGTAGCGCATGAGCGCCTCCATGGCGGGCAGCTCCGCGGTCTGCGAGGCGCGGTACTGCTTCGACCAACGCTCCACCTGGCGCGCGACGAAGCCGCCGACCTTGCCGTAGTCGGCGAGGCCCACCGCACCCAAGTCCAGCTCGTGGATCGCGGCGAGCACGCGCACGTACTCGGCGTACGCCGCCCGGCGCTCGGCGCTCGAGCCGAGCTCGGGCAGATCGGCCTGCCAGAAGATCCGGCCCGGCACGTAGCGCATCACGAAGAAGGGCGTGCCGAGGATCGCGCTGTCTTCGCACAGCGCGAGCGCCTCCGGCACGGGCACGTCCGAGCCAGCGAGCGCCCGCATCACGCGGTACTCGCGCTCGACCGCGTGCGCCGATGGCAGCAGATGGCCGGGCGGCTTCTTGCGCAGGACAAGCTCCATCGCAACGGCGTCGCCCTCTACCCCAACCCAATAAGTGGGGTTCGACTGGCCCCCCTTGAACGAAAGCGCACGCGCGCGCCCGCCCTGGCACCCGGGCACGTGCTCGGCCAGCCAGCGCGAGAGCGCGGCTTCGTCGAGCGCGAACGCTTCGCGGGGTGGCCGTGCGTTGGGCGGTGGTGTGGGAGGCAGCGAGGTCGTCATGACGAACCGTAAGGTACACAACCAACCGCGGGCAGAGGGTTCCGCGGACGCGGCCACCGCGCTCTACTGAGCTGGGAGGTGGCTCATGCGAGTTGCTCGTTGGTCGATGCTGGGTTTCCCGGTCCTCTTGTTCGCTTGCTCCGATGACACCGGCAGCGGCGCATCTGGCGCGAATGGTGGCCAGGGCACAGGCGCCGGCTCGCAAGGCGGCGGAGCGCAGGGCGGCGGCGGCGCGAACGTGGGCGGGGCCGGCGGCGACGGCGGTGCGGCCGGTGGCGCTGGTGGCGGCCTGGTCGGCGGCGCGGGCGGGACCGGCGGCGCGGGCGTGGGGGGCTCGATGTCGGTGCCCTGCCCGAACCAGTGTGACTGCATGGCCGGCGAAGTGTGCACGTTCGACTGCGCCAACGACGGCTGCAAACAGGCCGAGTGTCTAGGGGGAGTCTGCTCCGCCACCTGCACCGACGGCAACTGCACGCTCGACTGTGACGAAGGCGGCACCTGCAACTACGACTGCCCCGGTGGCGGGTGCTCGTTCGACTGCGACAACGGCTCCACCTGCAACATCACCTGCGCGGGGGGTGGCTGCGACGTCACTTGTGATGGCGGCTCCACCTGCAACGTGGACTGCGGATCCGGCACCGACGTGACCTGCGAGAACGGCGGCATGCTCGGCACCGAGACAGGCACCTGCGCCACGCAGGGCTGCTAGTCCGCCCAAGGGGCAGCAAAAAAATATCGCGGCGAGACCAGACGGCAGCCCAGTCCCCTGGTCGCGCGCATCAGTCCGCGACCCAGCTGCAGCCGAGACGGCCGTTGCACTGCCGCTCGGCCTCGGACGGCTGGATCTGCACGTCATTCCACGCGCCACACTCGCTGTAGACGGCGTAGTCACGGTCGCAGGCCGCAGCCTGCTCGTCCCACTCGCAAGCCGAGTAGCCGTTGAAGCCCGACTGATCGGCGCACACCGCCTCCTCGGTCAGGTCGCCGCACGGCACGGCCGCGCCGGTGCACGTCCCCGTCGGCAGCTCGAAGTGGTCGCCGTCTGGGGTCTCCCAGAAGCAGCCCATCTGATTGACGCACTTCGCCTGTTCATCGATCAGATCGCAGGAGACCTGCTTGCCCTCGCACTCGTCGGTGACGTGGTTGCAACCCAAGTGGTTGAAACACGAGGAGATCGAGTCGACCTTGTAGCATTCGACCGCGGAGCCATCGCAGCGCCCCGCCCCCGCGATCGGCGCCGCTGCACCTTCGCCGCTTCCGCCAGCGCCCGGCGCCGAGTCCGAGCAGCCGAAGGCCCACACGACGACGACCATGGCGGAGGAGCGCATGCCGAGGACGCTGTCATCGGCACCCGGTCGCCGCAACGGTGAGGCACCCCATCTTCACGGTGCGACGGCGATCGCTGTGCAGCTCGGGGGCGAGGCCAGGCCCGAAAGCACGCCCGGCCCGAACACGCCGCTCTGCCGCCGCGACCAGTACGCAACCGCGAGCTCGTCGAGGTAGACCAACTCGGCCTCGGCGCCGATCGCGCCAGTGGCGATCGCCGGCGTACACAGGATGGTTGGGTTGGGGCTCAGGATCGGCTCCGCAGGATCGAAGGTGGTGCCGTTCCACGTGGCGGTGTAGCCCTTCTGATCGGTCCCGCGGTACGCGAGCAGGAGCTCGCCCGAGTCGAGCAGCGTGAGCGCCGGCGGGTCCGCGCTCGCGGCGCCGAGCTGGATCGGAGCCGACCAGCTGTCGCCCGTGCGTGTGGTGCTCGCCAGCATGTTGGTGCCGGCCTTGACGAACACCATGACCGCGTCGGGGCCGGTGGCGGGCACGGCGAGCGCCGGCGCGATCGGCGCGACCTGGCTGGGCAGACCATGCGCCGTCTCCATCGTCCAAACGCCGCTCGGATCACGCACACGATCGTGGAGATCGCCGTCGGCCCCCACGAACGAGAACAACGTGCCCGCCCCGATCGAGGCGAGCGCGGGCGAGCTCACGCCGACGGACGCGGGCGCGCCCACCGACTCGTTGCTCACGAACACGCCACCGTTCAGCTGCGAGTAGCCGTACGCGCCGCTGGTCGTCAGGTAGCCGATGTGCACCGCGACGCCATCGTTGGTCGTGCGCGGCGGCCCCGCGGTGCTGACGCCGGGCGCGAGCGAGACCAGCTGCGACCACTGGTTGCCACCGCTCCAGAACACGTAGCCGAGCGAGCCGTCCCCCGACGCGCGGAACAGGCCGAACGCGACGCCGCCGGGGGTGACCTCGATCGCGACCGGGTCGAAGGTGCTCGTCAGCCAAGGCGTCGACCAACCACTGCCTCCCGGCACTTGGTAGATGCTGCCCACGAGCGAGCTTCCTCCGCCCTCCAACATCAGCACGTGGCCGTAGTTGCTGCCAGGACCGCCGCCACTGCCCGTGGTGCTCGAGCTGCTGCTGTTGCTCGTGGGTCCGCCGCCAGTGACGCTGGACGAGCTGCTCGTGGCCCCACCCTGGCCGCCGGTCTGGCCGCCGTTGCCCGAAGGTCCGCTCCCCGCGCCGCCATCACTGCTCGGTCCACCCCCGCTGCCGGGCGCGCCCCCTTCTCCGTCGTCGCTACCGTCGTCGAGCACGAGCTCGTTGCCCGTGGCGCAGCCGAGCACGAACCAAAGCGAACACAGGGCGAGCGTGGATCTCATGACCGGCCTCCTCGAAAGACCAGCCACGAGTACCGCGCGCGCCGCGAGCGCGCGATCGACGACGCCTTACATGGGCTTACTCGACGGGCGCGGCGCTCGCATCGGGTGCGGCAGCGCCGGCGCTCGCGCTCGGGGTCGCGCGCTGCTTGCCCGGCTGATCGAGCACCTTGCACTCGCCCAGCTTGCGCTCGCAGTAGCCGTCGGGGCAGTCGTCGTCGACGCGGCACTGCACGCAGCGCAGGTCGTAGCAGAGCTTGGCCGTCGCCTGCTCCTTGCAGTCGTCGTCCACCTTGCACACCGGGAAGCGGCCGGGCAGGCAGCCGAACACCCCGAAGCTGAGGGTCGAAGCGCCAAAGAGTGCGAGCGCGATAGCCGCGCGCAGGGTCCTTTTGGTCATGACGACCAGGACGGTACAACAACGGTTCCAGAGGACCAAACGCCGTGGTAGCCCGGGCCCATGGAGCGGCGCAAGCTCGTCCTGATCATCGACTTCGGCTCGCAATACACCCAGCTGATCGCGCGGCGCATCCGCGAGTCGAGCGTGTACTGCGAGATCGTCGCGGCCGGCATCTCCGCAGCCCAAGTGAAGGAGCGCGCGCCCAGCGCGCTGGTGCTGTCGGGCGGGCCCTCCAGCGTCTACGACGAAGGCGCGCCGACGCTCGACCCGGCCATCCTCGAGCTCGGCCTGCCGATCTTGGGCATCTGCTACGGCATGCAGATCATCGCCCACGTGGGCGGCGGCAGCGTCGAGCGCGCGCCACACCGCGAGTACGGCCGCGCCGCGCTCAAGGTGGAGAAGCCGAGCGGCGTGTTTGCAGAGCTCACGAGCGGCGAGGAGATCCAGGTGTGGATGAGCCACGGCGATCGCATCGCGGCCATGCCCCCGGGGTTCGTCACCACCGCCACCAGCGGCAACTCGCCGTTCTGCGCCGCCGAGCACGCGGGCAAGCGCATCTACGGCCTGCAGTTCCACCCCGAGGTGGCTCACACCCCGCGCGGTCGCGCGATCATCGACGCGTTCTTGTTCAAAGTGGCGGGCCTGTCGCCGGACTGGACGGCGAGCTCGTTCATCGACGATGCGATCGCGGCCATCCGCGCACGCGTGGGCAACGCGCGGGCCGTGCTGGGCTTGTCCGGCGGCGTCGACTCGTCGGTGGCCGCGGTGCTGTGCGCGAAGGCGCTCGGCGATCGGCTGACCTGCATCTTCATCGACAACGGCCTCTTGCGGCTGGACGAGGCCAAGAAGGTGGTGGCCATGTTCGAGGGCCGCTTCCACCTGAACCTGATCGCGGTCGACGCCAGCGAGCGCTTCCTCACCGAGCTCTCGGGCGTCACCGACCCCGAGCAGAAGCGCAAGATCATCGGCCGCGTCTTCATCGAGGTGTTCGAGGAGAAGGCCAAGGCGATCGACGGCGCCGAGTTCCTGGTGCAAGGGACGCTCTACCCCGACGTGATCGAGAGCGTGTCGTTCAAGGGGCCGAGCGCGGTGATCAAGAGCCACCACAACGTAGGCGGCCTGCCCGAACGCATGAAGCTCAAGCTGTGTGAGCCGCTGCGCGAGCTGTTCAAAGACGAGGTGCGGCGCGTGGGCGAGGCGCTGGGCATGCCGCACGACGTGCTCTATCGGCACCCCTTCCCCGGACCGGGCCTGGCGGTGCGCTGCCTCGGCCCCATCACCGCGGAGCGGCTGCGCGTGCTCCGCGAGTCGGACGCCATCTTCGACGACGAGATCCGCATCGCGGGCCTGTACGAGAAGATCTGGCAGGCGTTCACGGTGCTCCTGCCCGTTCGCACCGTAGGCGTCATGGGCGACGATCGCACCTACGACGAGGTCGTCGCGTTGCGCGCCGTGGACTCGACCGACGGCATGACCGCCGATTGGTCTCGCATCCCCCACGAGGTATTGGCCAAGGTCTCGACCCGCATCATCAACGAAGTGCGCGGTGTCAACCGCGTCGCGTACGACATTTCGTCCAAACCTCCCGCCACCATCGAGTGGGAGTGACCGTGCGCTCGCTCCTCGCCGCTCTGGTCGTGCTCGCTGCCGGCTGCGTCTCGTCCGCGCCCAAGACCGTCAGCCTGCGGCTCGAAGGCAACGTCGACGACGCCCAGGTCACGATCGACGATCAGCTGCTCGGCTCCGTCGCGCTGGTCGAGAAGAAGGGCGTCGCGCTGCCCCCCGGCCAGCACCGCATCACCGTGGAGAAGCCCGGCTTCTTCCCTCACGACGAGCTGGTCACGGTGAAAGAGGGCGACGCGCCCGTCAAGCTCACGGTCAAGCTCGAGCCGATCCCGGAGTGAGAGCTCCGCAAGGAAAGGGCGAGCTTCGTGCGCTCGCAGTGCTCGCTGCGCTGGGCTGTGGGCCCGCCTCGCCGGGCGTTAGCGCAGGCCTCGACACGCCAGCTTCGGGCTCGGCGCCGCAGGAGGCTACGCGGCCTCCACTGGCGCTCAACTTCCCCATGCCGGCCGGGGCAGATCACATGGCGCTCGACTTCACGCCGCGCCGCGAGGAAGAGCCCTGGTGGCGCGTGGCGGCAATGCGTCCGCACAAGGCCTCCAGGCCGGACGCGGTGATCGGCGGCTGGGGGAGCGAGATCGTAGCTGGCACCCAAGAGACGCGAGAGCTCAAGCTCGGGCCGTTGGCCGGCACGATTCGCTCCGGCCAGCTGAGCCATGGCCCCTGCCGCGCCCACTTTGCCCAAGCGCGCGACGAGGGCAACGACCGCGTGCTCGAGGTGCGTGCGTGCACCAAGGACCGCGGTGGCGACCCGTTGGTGCTCCAGCATTTGGGCGCGATCCGGGTCGCTGGCAGCGAAGGCCCCGGAGTTCCCCCGCCCGAAGGGGCGCGGAGGGTAGGCTTTGGCCCCTACGTCGTCCCCGTCCCGCACGGCTATCGCCTCACGCACGCAAGCGCCGACAACGCTGCCGGCGAACACGTGCGCGTCGACCTGGTCCAGAGGGCTTGCTTTCGCCCACCCGCCAGCACGTGGGACGAGAGCTTCCGGGGTGAGCGAGAGGAGTTTTGGAAGGTCGAAACGCGCAGCTCGAAGCGCGCGGGCCGCACCGTGCTGTGGGCGCACCTGGAGCACGTGCCGCCCAGCGACCGCCCGTCGAAGGGCGTTCGCCAGCGAGCGTGCATCCGCGCCAACGACGTCCATAGCCTGCACATCGAGCTGTCGGCGGTCTTGGACACGAGCACCGTGAACTTCCACACGCTGGTCGACGCGACCATCGCACTGGCGCTGCCGCGCTGAGAGGCGCCGCTCGGTCCGGGCGATCCTGGAGTCCCGATGCGTGCTTTCAAAGACGAGCGAGCGGGGTGGTGCCACCGCCGCGGACGCAGGGGCAACGGGGACCTGGAGGACATGTCGGAGCCCTGATCGCTGCCGTCCCCGTGCGGGTGCGGCTCCGCAGCGGACAGTCTAGCCTCGGGGCCATGGCGACGCCCAAACGAGCACCGAAGCGTGGCAGGAAGCACGGCGCGGCCACTGCCGACGAGGCCCGACCGTTGGATGCACTCTTGGAAGTGAAGAACAATCCGCTCCGCGGTCCGTCCGTGTACTCAGTCGCTCTCTCGGCGGATGGTGCACTGCTCGCGATGGGTCAATCGGATGGCGGCGTACGGATCTTCGACGTCGGAGGAGGCCGCGCGCTGCGGGTCAAGCTTCGCGGGGCCGTCACCGCATTGGTGGTCAATCGCACCCACGCCGTCGCCATTGCCGGGGGGGCGGAACATCGCATTTCGCTCGGGACCCGCCTGGCCGAGTCGCGAATCTTGCTGGGCGCGGAGCGGGCCGGAGCCGCCATTCGTGGCAATCGCTACGCCGTAGGGGGCGACAACGTCGGCAGCGGTCGACTCGAGGAAGGGGTGGACAGCTACTGCGGAATGCCCGTGGCGGCAGGGGAGATGTTCGGGCCCGTGGCGCTGAGCGCCGACGGAGCTAGGATCGCTGCCGTTCGTGTATCAGCCCATCCCCCTGCCGCGACGGGTGTGGCCGCGACGAACCGGCTTTTCTCCGGATCGACGGGCAGCGGACCCGCAGCCGCGCAGGAACTCGTGCGCTGGGAGCCGAAGCCTCGCACCCGTGTGGCCTTGGGATTCATCCGGGACCGGGTCGTGCTCGCCGAAGCCTGCGCCACTTCCTTGCCCGTCGAGGGCGCGGATGCGCTCGAAGTCTGGACCTTCGAGGGGACGATCCGCAGCGTCTTCACTTGGCCGAAAGACTTCCGCCCCGCGACCGTGGCGATCTGCGACGAGCTCCTGCTCGCCGTTGGCAAGGACGGGCGCATGGCGCGAATGGCGCCAGACGGTACGTGCACGATCGACTCCCGCCGCGTCGAGCCGTGGTCGATGTCGTCGATCTCGGCGGACGGCGGCCGCGTCGCCCTCGCATACCCATACGGTGCCAGCGTCTACAACGTCAGCTCGCCTGAGCTCTAATCCGCCCGAGGGCGGCCAACCGCATCAGGGCGCGAGACCAGACGAGTCGCGTTGTCGTGACGCTCCTCAGCGTTTCGCGCTGCGCTCGCCGGCGGTGGCAGCACCTTTCGCGACGTGCGCAGCAACTTCAGGTGAAGGCGCGGCAGGTGGGACCGCCGTGATCGCCGAGACCTGCCGCGGAGCGACGCCGAGCACGCGGCCGAGCCGAGGGGCTGCTCCCGTGGCGCCGACTCGGCTATGAAACCTCCGTGTCTCACCGATACGGGTTCCTCTTGGCGATGGTCTCCCTCGTCGCTTGTGGTTCGCAGGTCGCCACGCAGGCGCCTGCCGAAGACAAGCCGGCGCCCTCTTCCCCCGCGCCGGCTGCCGCTGCCCCCTCGGTAGTCGCGGACACCTCGCGCTCGGACGGGTCTTGCTCGCCCGACCCCCGCGTCCCTTGGCTCGCAGCGCGCGACCGCGCTTGCCACAAGAACGAAGACTGCGAAGTGCTCGCCGCATCCAGCTGCGAGCTGGTCCCGATGCATCGCAGCGCGCAGGAGCGCTACGATGCGCAGCGTTGTCGCTTCGACAAGCCCAATGCCTGCGCCTGCTCCCTTCCGCTCACCACGTCGCGATGCCACGATGGCTGCTGTCAGATGACGATCGGCGTAGGTGTCGACGCGGTCTGGCGGCCTTGAGAGGCCAACAGCCACGGGGACTCCTCACTCCGTCGCCAGCTCGTCCGCGCGACGCTCCAGCCGGCGTGCCGCGACGCGGTTGACGGCCACGACGGCCGAGAGCAAGAGCAGCGTCGCCGACATGGCGAGCGGACGAGCGCGACCCGCAAGCGCGAGCTGCATCCCCAACATGCCCACCGCCAGGGGCGCCGCGTACCACCAGCCCGCCCTGGCCAGCAGCGCGCTCTGATGCCGAAGCTCGCGCACCAACGCCGCGCGCCCCACCGCGCCTTCGCAGCGCTCCTCGGGCGCGAACGTGGTGCGACCATCGCGGTCGATGCGAAACGCCACGTACGCGGCTGCGCACACCAGCTCGATCGCGAAGACCGCCGCGGTCCGTGAGGGCAGCGACAACGCTTGCCAGGCGAAGTACGGGCCGACCAGCGCGCACGCGAGCCACTCGCGCTGGTTGCGCCGGCGGATGCGCTGCTCGAACGCGAGCAACTCGGCGAGCGTGAACGGCTTGGGCGGGCTGCGATCGGCCACGAGGAGTGAAGAAAGTGTCCCAGCTGGGTCACGTCGACGCAAGCCACGGCCAGCTCCAGCCCGGCGGGGCTCAGGGCGCCCCGAGCGGCGCGGCGCCGAACCCCACCGAGAAACGGTTGCACCACACTGCCGCGCTCCGAAAGCGAGTGAGATCGAGATCGCTCGGCAGCGGGTAGTTCTGGTCGCCCGAATTTCCCTTGAGCGGGCCGAGGATCACGAAGTCGCCGTCGGCGAAATCACCAGACCGACGATGGATTTCGCTCGTTCGCGATCCTGACGCGTGCCGGAGCCTCGCGCCGGGCTGGCCGGATGCCGGCACGAGCATTGCCAAGCACCTCCCCGCCGTGAGGTTCATGCGGGGGAACGCAGGCGTAATGGCAGGGCTCTTCTTCGCCGGCGGCACTGGCTCGCGCGATGAGCAACCTGGGCTGCGAGGCCACGTCGACGGATGCCCGACCACGCAGGTCTGCGTCAAGACGCGCGACAGGCGCGACGCGCGACGCGTGGAGGGCAAACCTGGTCACGATCGAGGTTGTGGGCAGGGGCGGCGAGTCGCGCTGCGTCGCCGGAGCGCGGGCCCAGTGGCTCGAGCCCTCACGGGCCACGTGACACGCCGAGCACCTCGGCCGTGGCGGTGCGCTCGACCAGCGCGAAGCGCCGTCCGGACGCGGCCACCCTGCGCCAGCGCGCGCCCAAGAGCTCGCCAGCGATCTCGCTGAGCTCACGATCGTCCCGCACCGCGAAGCCCCGTTCGGCGAGCTTGCGCTCGAGCACGTGGGGCGCAAAGCCGAGCTTGAACGGCTCGCCCACGGCGCGCACCGCGGCCGCGACGATCCGCGCCGGCGCGCTGGGGCGATCGATCAGCGAGCGCTCCACGTAGTTGAACGCTAGGCCCGAGCCAGCGGCGCTGTAGCGCTGCACCGCCTCGAGCGTGCTGTCGAATGCCTCGGGCGTGAGGTACATCGTGACGCCCTCCCAGATGGTGAAGCTCGGCTGCGCTGCGTCGTGGCCGATGCCCGCGAGCCGCTGCGGCAAGCCGCGCGTGCCCTCCGCCTCGAAGTCCCAAGCCAGCGCACGCACCGCGCCGTCGTCGCCGAACAGCTCCCGCTTGGCCGCGTGGGTCGCGGGGTGGTCCACCTCGAACACGGCGGCGCCCCGAAGATCGTCTCGCAGCCGCCAGCCACGCGCGTCGAACCCGGCGCCCAGGATCACCAACTGCCGCCCGCCGCGCGCCACGAACGCGCGCACGGCGTCGTCGATCACGCGCGTGCGCACCTGCATGTAGAGCGTCCACGGCAAGAGCGGCAAAAGCGGTGCCCACGCCCCGAGCCGCACCGGCCACGGGGCCGCTGCCAGCACGTCGATGGCGCGCGCGAGCGGGCCTCCAAGGACGCGTGCGCCAAACGGATCGTCGACCAGGCGCGCAGAGCCCGGCAAGAGCGGCCCGAGGCCCCGACAGGCGGCGACGAAGCGAGCCGTGACGCTGGCGCGGTGGGCCTTCACGTGGGCTTGCGTAGCACACTGTCGAGCGCCGTCGTGAGCGGGGGAGACATTCTCGGCCGGCTGGCCCACACTTGCTCTGCCTTGGAGCTGTCCCTGCTGTTGGCCATCTTGATCGCGCCCTTCGTGTGGGCCGGCGTGGCGTTCGCCTTGCCCAAGATGGACCACCGGTGGGGCCGTCGGGTGGTGGGCCCTGCCCAGCCCGGCGGGTTTCGCACCGCGCCGGCGTCGCCCAGGGTGGAGGCGCGGGCAGAGCCGAGGCGGGTCCGCGCCCTGGCTGTGATGACCGCGTTCCTGGGCGGCTGCTTGCTGCCGTACGCGCCTGCTGCACTGTTCGTTGCCGTGCTGGCGTTCGTGAGCTTCATCGCGCGCGGCGACGCGGTCGACCGGCCCATGACGCAGCTGGTCTGGGCGCTCGCGCTCAGCATCCCCACCGGGGTGTGGACTGCGCGCGAGTGCCTGCGGCTGTACGCAGGAATCATCCAGAACGCCCACGGCCTCACACGCAAGATGCGGCGGCTCGCGCAGGTCGCCCTGCCGCACCACGGCCTGCTGGTGGTCGTGTTTGCGGGCTACGGCTGGACGAGCGGCGAGCGCGGCGCGTGGTGGTTCGCGCTGCACCCGCTGGTGTCTCTGGTGCACGCGCTCTTGCTGCTGCACGCGGCGCGCGTGATCGACCGCATCAACGGCGAGGAGGCCCGCGCCGCGCTCGAGACGGGGGTCGCTTGACCCTCGAGGGTCGCAGACCGCGGCCTGCTCGCGGCACGCACCCCACGCCCTGCACCACGGCCAACTCCGCCCCACCTCTGCCAAAGGTCACCCCGCCGTGACCGCCGCGCTCATCCGCGCCGAGCCCAGGTCGCCCCCACGCCCCGCGTCCGCGGCCGCGCCCCACACCGCCACGCGGCCACGACCCGCAAATGCCACACGCGCGGTCACCCGTTGCCAGGCGCCGCGCGCGTTCGTTGCGATCTCGAGCGAGCGTAGCGGCGAAGCCGCTAGCGAGCCCGCGAGGGCAAGCTCAGTACTGGTTGTTGGGCGGGGGAGCGCCGAACAGCTTGCCGTAGATGTTGCGGATCTTGTTGTTGGCCTCGGGCTGCATGCCGCGCTCCGGGAAAGGCCACTGGTTGCCGGCCACCTGGTTGCAGGCGACGGAGACCATGACCTCGACGTTGGGGCTGCCGTCGGCCGGGGTGAAGATCACGGCCATGCCGGGCGTGAAGCACTGGCCCATGTTCTGGCTGAAGTTGTCTTGGTCACCGAACAGGTCGAGCAGCTCGTCCTTGGTGTCCTCATCGCCGTAGCTCTGACCGACGACCAAGTAGCCGTTGTACTTCTGGGCCGCCTGAGGCTGCGCCTGCGGCTGGGTGAGGCCAGGGATCGGAGGCAGGCCGGGGATGACTTGGCCAAGCTGCTGCACGCCTTGCTGCAGGCCCTGCTGGATCTGCTGCTGCTGCTCCGGCGTCATGCCCGGGATGGGGATGGGGAAGCCGCCGAGCCCCGGCACGGGGGATTGCGCCATGGTGTCCGCCTGCAGCTTGAGGACGGTCATCGACGCGTCGTCCAAGTTGTCGAACGGAGCTGCGCGCGACGCACAACCCACGGACAGAGGAACTGCAGCGAGGAGGAGAATGCCGAGAGAGGAGCGAGCGTTCATCTTGCCTTTGAGACGTAGCACGGGGCCGAGATGGTGGCGAAAAACAGCCGCTTTTCGCCGTTCGGATCGTGCTCTCTCGGGAGGATCGGGGCAGGCCCCACGGGGTGCCGCGCCGGAAGGTTCCGGGAGAGCGCGAGAAAGAGGAGCGCTCAGTTCGAGCCGTCGGCGGCAGGCGCTTGCGGCGCGGGGCCGGCCTTGCGCTGCTCGGCGTCGAGCAGACCCACGCGGATCTTCTCGTTCTTCTTGATGCGCTTCTTCTTGAGGGGGGTCTGCAGCCACTCGTGGCGCAGGCGAATGTTCCACTTAGCAATGTTGGCCATACGAAGGCGCGGACCCTGCAACACCCAAGCCCCCCCGTCAAGCATCGCGCCCCACCCCTCCCAAGTTTGCGCTATGCTGCTTTGTCGCCTCGGCCGGGTGCCGAGGGTAAGGAAGGGGCTGCTTTCAAATGGGCACGCATCAACTCGCTCCCGGCGTCGTGCTGGGCCGCTACGAGTTGCTCCTTCCGATCGCGTCAGGGGGCATGGCCACGGTGTGGGTCGCGCGCTCGAAGGGCTCGCGCGGCTTCTCCAAGACCGTGGCGATCAAGACGATCCTGCCGAACCTGTCGGACGATCCCACGTTCGAGCAGATGTTCCTGGACGAGGCCTCGATCGCCTCGAAGATCCAGCACCCCAACGTGGCGCAGATCCTCGACCTCGGCGAAGAGGACGAGATCCTGTACTTGGCGATGGAGTGGGTGGACGGCGAGTCGCTGTCGACGCTCACCAAGTTCGCCAAGAAGGACGGCAACGAGATCCCCCTGCGCATCGGGCTGAAGATCGTCTCCCAGGCTTGCGCCGGCATCCACGCCGCACACGAGCTGAAGGACGACGACGACCGCTTGCTGATGCTGGTGCACCGCGACGTGTCGCCGCAGAACATCCTGATCTCGTCGAGCGGCATCGTGAAGATCGTGGATTTCGGCGTGGCCAAGGCGCTCGGCCGCACGGGCGAGACCACGGCGGGCCAGCTCAAGGGCAAAGTGCCGTTCATGTCGCCCGAGCAAGCCAAGGGCGGCGCGGTCGATCGCCGCACCGACATCTTTGCCCTGGGCATCATCCTCTACCGCATCGCCACCGGCGCGCACCCGTTCCTGGACGAGAACGACATCAAGACCATGCGCAACATCATCGCGCGCCCGCCGATGCCTCCCAGGGTGAAGAACCCCGCGGTGCCGGTGGAGCTCGAGCGCGTGATCCTGAAGGCGCTGCAGAAGGACCCGGCCAAGCGCTTCGCCACCGCCCACGAGCTCGAGCAAGAGATCGAGGCGGTGCTGGCGCAGACGGGCGCGTCCGTGACGCTGGACGAGGTGGGCACCTTCGTGCGCGCCACGATCGGCGAGCGCGATCGCAAACGCCGCGCCGCGATCCGGGACGCGGCGCTCAAGATCGACGAGACCAACGCCTCGACCGACCCCCGCAGCGCGCCCCCGCCGCGCGAGAGCGTGTCGGAGGTGATGCTGACCAAGACGCAGACTCCGCCGAACGCGCTCGACGACGGCGAGGTCACACGCTCGATCACGCCCTCCTCGCTGCGCGGTCCGGCGCTGCCCGGCAAGGACAAGAGCGATCACGAGGTGACCGCCAGCGTCGGCGCCCCCGTGATCAGGCCGCCTCAGAAGAGCGAGCCGCCGGTGGCGAGCTCCCCCACCCTGGCCGCCCTGGCGGCCCCGCCCGAACGCGCCATCGCGACGGCGCCGAGCAAACGCACCAAGGTCGCGGCCATCGCGCTCGCCTCGGTGGCGGGCATCGTGGCGGGCACGGTGTTGGTGGCGAAGCTCGGCGGCGCCCCCGACCCGTCCTCGCGCGTGAGCACGGCCCCCGCGGGCGCGGCGCCAAGCGCCGCGGTCGCGCCGACCCAGAGGCCCGTCGCGGAGAGCCCCGCGCCGAGCACCAGCGCCGCCGAGCTCGACATCGCGTCGCTGCCCGACTCGAGCGCCGAGGCCTCGGCCGCGCCCAAAACCACCGCAGCACGTCCGCCGCGCGCGGGCTCCCCGCCCGCGAGCGACGCGGCCTCGAAGCCGACGGGCACCGCTGCGGCGCCGGACAAGCCCGCCACCACCGCCGCGCCGACCGCGGCCGCGCCGACCGCCACGGCCAAGCCCACCAGCAACGGCCTGCCCACGATTCAGGATCCCGGCTTCTGAGCTCGAGAGCCGCTCCCCCGCGCGCGCCCTCGTGGGCCAGCACGACGCGCGATCTGGTGCTCGGCGGCGGCTGTCTCGTCGCGGTCACGTTCGCGCTGCGCGTCGCCCCGTTGGCCGCGCCTGCGAGCGAGCCTGAGGCCGCAAGCGCGCCGAGCGTGAGCGCACGGCTGGCAGGCGCGCCCGCGCCGAGACGCTCGACGAAGGTCACTGTCGAGCTCGCGGCCGGCACCTGCACCTTCGCAGACGACGGCATCGGGGACTACAAGACCGGTCGCACCGCGGGCGGCTTCGAGGTGCTCGCGCGCGATGCCGCGCTCGCGCCGCAAGGCGAGTACGACCTGCTCCTGTTCGCGCACGGCAGCGATCCGGTGCGACGCGTGCTCGGCCCAGCCGGCAAGCCCATCGTGATCGCGAGCATCAACCGGGGCGACTCCTCGGGGGACTACGCCGGCACCTTCCCGGACCGTCGCAGCTTCGACGCGGCGCTGTCGTCGATCGACCAGAAGACGAGCGAGCTGCTCGGCCGTCCGGCTCGCGCCTCGCGCGTCGCGCTCGCGTCGTTCAGCGCCGGCTTCGAGCTGGTGCGCGAGGCGCTCACGGTCGCGGGAGACGACCCGCTCCTGACCGGCGTCATCTTGCTCGACTCGCTGTACGGCAGCTACGCGGGGCAGAGCGAAGCGGTGGATGCGACCGGGCTCGCGCCGTTCGAGCGCGCGGCGAGCCGCGCGTTGTCGCAGCCCAAGTTCGCCTTCGTGCTGACGCACAGCGAGGTACCGACGCAGGGCTACGCCTCCACCGCCGAGGTGGCCAGCGCGCTGGTCGATCGCCTGGTGGTGCGCTCGAGCCTGGTCACCCGCCGCGGCGAGCGGGGCCTCTACCGCGTGGCCGAGGAGCGCGGCTTTCTGATGCGCGGCTACGGCGGCAAAGACAAGGGCGCACACTGCGCGCACCTGGGCCTCCTGCCCGAGCTGGTGGATGTGTGGCGCTCGCGGTTGTGAGCGTGCTCCCGGCCGCGACACGAGCGAACGCTCAGTAGGCGTTCGCCGGAATGGTCACGCCGCCGCTGGCGGACAGCGTGATCGCCGGGACGGTGCTCGTCCCCGCCGGGAGCGCCACCGTGTCGCCAGCGTGGAGCTCGACGAGCTCGAGCCCGTCATAAGCAAGCGGCTCCCCTTGGGTGCAAGTGGTCGGCGCGCCGCTCGAGCGCAGCACGTACACCGCGCCGCCCCCGAGGACGGTGCCTTCACCTTCCGCGTCGACGAAGAGGGCCGTCGCTTCGTCGACCCCGACGCCGACCACACTCGTGGCCCACCCGTCGGCGATGGGTCGCGCGACGAAGGCGACCAGCCGCCCCATCCGGTCGCGCTCGGCGAAGTGCGTGTCGGTGATCACGCCCGCGAGCAGCGGGAAGTCGAGGAAGTCGCGCTCCATCGTCATGTACAGGTTGTAAGGGTCCGCGAGGGCCTCGTCGGAGTAGACGGTGTCGTTGAGCGCCGAGAAGGCGAAATCGCCGAGAACTGCGCAGCCGGCGCTGGTGCCTCCGATCACCGCGCCGCGTCTGGCAGCGGCCTCGAGCTCGGACTCGACGCGGGTGCCCTTCCAGCTCGTCACGTACGTAGCCTGGTCGCCTCCCGCCATGAAGATCGCCTCAGCCTTGGAGAGGCGGTCGGCGACGTAGTCGCTGTCGGCGAGGGAGCTCGTCGTGACGAGGAGCGTCTCGACCGAGTCCACGCCGCCGATGTCCTCGAACAGGTAGTCGTTGTAGCCGTCGGCGCCCGAGGTGCGGAGGACCACCACGTCGCCCCCGGCGAGCAGTGGGACCCAGCGCTCGAACGCCTCGTCGACGTCGGGGCCCCCGCCCATCAGGATCCAAGCAGGGCCGAGCGGGGTGACCTCGGCGTCAGCGTCTTCGCCGACGAGATGGCTCTCGAGCCCGGCAGGCTTCTCGATCGGTGGGGCGCCGCCGCTCCCCCCCTCCGGAGCACCGCCGCCACCGTCGGCGCTGCCACCCGCACCGCCCACCGGCGGCGCGGCTCCTGCCGCTGCGCTCGCGCCTCCGGTATCGGCCTCGCCCTCATCGGAGCAGCCGAGGAACACGCTGGCGCAGAAGAACGCGAACGCCCGGGCGCGGGACTGAGTCATGGGATCATCCTACGCGAGCATGCTGTCAGCGCGCTGCGACGTGGAGTGCCGCGTTGCATCTGGCAGCCATCGCAGCCAACATCCCCGCGTGCAGGCGAAGCCCAGCAACGCGGAGCAACCAGCGGACTCGGCTGTTGCTAAGCAAGTCGTCTTGCCAGCTCGACCGCAGCGTGTGGACGCCCTGTGCCAGCTTTTGGGCGAGCCAGCCCCGGAGGTGGCCCACCTGGCGCGGGGCATTCGCAGCAGCGCGCGCCGACACTTCGTAGCGCATGTCGAGCCGTTGATCGGCGCCACCTGGCCGGCCATGAGGAGCGAGCCGTTCTACGACAAGCTGCGCATAGGGGCGTGCGATCTGTACGCTTCGGCCCCGTACATGGCGCTGTTCTGCGCGCCGAATCGGCCACCGCTGGTGCGCTTGGTAACGGACATCGCAGCTCGCCTTCCGCTGCCGACCCCTGCGCTGGCGCTGCTCGGGCGGGGGTCGATGGAGCTATTCGGCCGCTTCGCCTACCCGCACGAGCACAGGCGGATCGCGCTGATCGCGGCGTTCATCGTGGTGGTCGACCACGTCTTCGACCACACGCTGCAAGAGCCCGCCGAGATCCGCGGGGACACGCTGCTCGCGGTGATCGACGGGCGCGCCCTTCCGAGGAGCGCGGAGCTCTCCCTGGTGCGCGCATTGACCGTGGCCATGGGCGAACAGCTCGAGGCGGATGAGCGTGCCGCGTTCGAGGCAGCGATGGCGCGCGTGCGCGCGTGGATCGCGGCCGAGGTGAGGGCCTTGCTGGGACAGCCGGATCCGGCGGGGCTCGGCCACAGGCTCGCGGGCGTGGAGGGCACGATCGACGGACTCTTGTTTCCCGTCGCCCGCTTCGCCGGCGAACGCACGCGCAGCTGGATGTACGAGGTGTCGATGTTCGTGCAGGTGATGGATGACTACCTCGACTTCGAGCAAGATCTCGCGTGCGGACGCCCGACTCCGGTCACCGATGGACGCTGGACGTTCACCGACGTGGAGCGCACCTGGCACTCGACGCTGTCGGGTCTCGCCGAGCTGCTCGCCTCCTCGGGGCTCGGCTCACCGCGCTACGTACGCTTCGTGCAAGACGCGTACGTGCTGATGATGGCCGAGGTCATGCAAGCCATGGCGACCAGGCCGACCGCGTGACGGCGACGAAGGCGAGCGTCGAGCCGGGGTCCGTCACCCTGGTGATGGGCAAAGGCGGAGTAGGCAAGACCACTGTGGCCGCAGGCCTCTCACTGCTGGGCGCGAAGAGTCGGGGCCAAGCGGCCTTCGTCGAGTTCGGCGATGGCGAGGCGGGGCGGCGAGCCTTGGGCCGGCGTCACGAGCACGTGGAGCACGTGGTCATCCGGTCGCAAGAGGCGCTGCAGCGGGGCGCCGCCCCGTTGTTCGGCTCCTCGGTGCTGGCCAAGCTGGCGATGGGGAATTTCGCCATGCGCCCGCTGTTGAAGGCGGCGCCGGCGGTGCGTGAGCTCGCGATGCTCGAGGCGGTGCGCCAGCTTGCGGCCGAGCGTCCGGGAACGCGGGTCGTGGTCGACATGCCGGCCACCGGTCACAGCGTGGCGTGGCTGCGAGTGCCTCGGCAGGGGAGCGCCCTGTTGGGCTCCGGACCGCTGTTCGAGATGTGCCAACGCCTGTCCAGGGAGCTCATTGCGCCGGGCCAATCTTCGATCGTGGTGGTGACCCTGCCCGAGCGGCTGGTCATGGACGAGACTGTGGAGCTCTGTTCCGCCATCGCGGGCGACACTGGCATGACGGTCGACCGCGTGGTCGTCAATCGCGTCCCCACGGAGTTGCCGCACAACGCACTGACCGAGGCGCTCGCGCTCGGCCAGCAGCCTGGCGCCGTGGGAGACGCGGCACGTGGCCTCGCGAGCTTGCTCGCGGCGCGCCGAGCGGCCAGCCTCGAAGCCGCGCGTGCGCTCGGCGCGCTCGCGTCCGCGAACCATGCCAGTTGGCGCATTCCTCTGGCGCCAGCGGAGCCGTCTGCCGAGCAGGTCGCCGCCTGGCTGCGTGCAGAGGGCGCCAGGTGAAGAGCTCCCGACGAAGCGTGCGCCCAGGCTCCGCGGCTCCCGGATCACCCGCCGTCTTCGTGTGTGTGGGGGGCGGCGGCGTCGGCAAGACGACCACCTCGGCCGCGCTCGGGCTGGCTTTGGCGAAGGGTGGCCTCCGAACGCTGATCGTGACCCTCGATCCCGCTCGGCGGCTCGCGGGTGCGCTCGGCGTATCCATCGGCGATCGAGTGACGCCGGTCGCGCTGCCAGAGACTCAAGGGCGCCTGTTTGCCCTGATGCCCGACCCCCGGAGCTCGCTGGGGACGTTCATCGACGCGTTGTTCATCGACCGACCGGAGACCAAGCAGCGGCTCTTGAAGAACCGCCTGTATCGCGGCCTGTCCGATGCAGCGGCCGGCGTGCACGAGCTCGTCGCCATGAACCTGCTCGCGAGCGCGTCCTCGGGCGGCGACTTCGACTGCGTCGTGCTGGACACCGCACCATCGCGGCACGCCATGGACTTCGTGACCTACCCCGGCCGGCTCGCCGCGCTGCTGGGCAGCAAGACCGTTGCCTGGCTGGCCGGAATCGCCGAGCGTGCAAGTCACAACCACACGCCGACAGGCGGTGTGCTGGCGTGGGGTGCAGGGCGGGTGGAAGGGCTGTTGGCGCGAGTCACCGGGCCAACCCTGCTGAGCGATACGGCCAGCTTGTTCGGCGACCTCGCGAGCGTGCGCGAGCGCTTCGTGGCGCTCACGGAGCGCGCGTCGGAGCTGTTGCTAGGACCCCATACAACCTACTTGCTGGTCGCTGCGCCTACCCAAGCCGCGCGCGACGACGCGATCTTCTTGCACAAGAGGATCGACAAGCTCGGTCGCAAGCCGCGGGCGCTCATCCTCAACCGCGCCGACTGTGAGCCACACGCGCACATGGCAACGCTCCGCGACGCCCCCGGCCTGCCCCCCGCGCTGCTCGACGCCATGGTCATCTTGGAACAAGAGCGCGAAGCGCGCGCAGCGGCGGCGAACAAGCTGGTCCGAGAGCTCGGCAAGGTCCTGCCCCAGCTGCCCATCGTGCGCCTTCCCCACGTCGAGGCGAGCACGCCAGAGCAGATCGTCGCTTCGCTCGCGCCGGCGCTCGTCGCAGCGATGGACACACTGGCACCGACCGGAGTCCATCAAGCCCATCGGGACTGAGGCGACTGGGCGGAGTTGCCCTGCTTCACATGCCCCAAGGTGACCTTTTCCAACGCGCAAGAGCATGCTCTTTCGTGGCGCCACTGGCCTTGCGCCCTCCACCTCCGGCACGATGGCCCATGCTCTCCGACAAGCCAGGCCTCTTGCTGCGGTCCGCGGCGCCGACCGTGCTGACGTTCTTCTTGGCGACCCCTGCCTCGGCGGAGGAGGCGACCGGTGCGGAGGCGAGCGCCGAGGGCGCGCAGCAAGCGCCTGCCGCCATGGCAGATCCTCAGAAAGTGGCCGAGCTCACCCGTCTTCGGCGGCAATCGATCGCCGTGCGCCGCTCGCTCAGCGCCGGCGTCGTGAGCGCGGGGATCCTGAGCCTGGCAGGCGGCGTGGTGCTGGTGGTTCCGGAGACCCACACGGGGGGAATGCGTGTCGCCGGTGTCAACACGCTCCTGTTCGGTGCCGTCAACGTCGTGGTGGGGTCGGTCGCGCTGGCCGGGATTCGTGAGGAAGAGGCGGAGTGGGAGGAGGACCGGATCGAAGAGCGCAAGACCACCCACGGGTTCAAGCGACACTTGTTCCACGCCCTCGCGGACGAGCGACGCGAGGCCGTCAGCCACGGCATCAACCTCGGCCTCGCTTCCGCCTATGCCGCCGCCTCCATCACGACCATCATCGCGTCGCAGTCGGGTGTCGACGAGCCTCAGCGCTGGATGGCGAGCGGGATCTCCATTGGCGCCCAGGCATTGTTCTTGTCGGTCATCGACGGCATCGGCACCACCGACGCCGTCGCCCAATACAAGTCCGTCGAGGCCCTCGCGGCCTCGTCGCTGAGCCTCTCGATCGGACCGGATGGCGGCGGGCTCGCCATCAGCCGAGCTTATTGAGCCGCCCCGAGGCGAGGCCAGTCGCCTCGGGAGCCATGCCAGTCCGATAGCTCGGGTGGAGGAGCTCCACGCCCAGCGCGGTCAGCGCTCCAGTCGGATCCACCCGCCGGTCCCCGCGAAGCGAGACATGTACGCTCTCGAGGGGCACGAAGGGCGGCAGCGAGACGCCGTAGACCGCGCAGATCCACGACACCACCTCGAGCTGGGGCGCCGGCGATCGGTCGCCTACGACGAAGATCCGCCGCTGCGTGCGCTCCGCCGCGAGGACCAGCTGCGCGAGGTCCTCCACGTGGATGCGGGAGAGGCAGCGTGTCCCGTCACCAGGGATGCGGTGCTCCCCCCGAACGACGCGCACGTGGAGACCTCGGTCGGGCCCATAGATCCCCGGGCAGCGAAGCACGGTGGCACCGACATCGAGGAGCACGCGCTCGGCCTCGAGCAGCCTCCGCGTTCGATCGCTGGTCGGCTCTGGAGCCACCGTCGCATCGTCGACCCTGCCCGCGAGCTCAGCGTAGACGCCGGTGGTCGACAAGAAGGTGATCGCCCCCGCGCCTCGGATCAGCTTTGCGACGCGGTGCTCGCTGTCTCCGTCAGGAGGAAACGCGACGACGACGTGGGTGTCCTCGCTCACGTGAGCACCTAGGCTCGCGTCGAGCACGTCGCTCCGGACAACCTCCAGGCCCTCCGCTTCGAGGGCGCGCGCGCGGTCGGGCGAGCGCACCGTCGCTCGCACGGAGCGCCCCGCAGCCCTCGCGCGGAGCGCCACCACGCGACCCGCGTAACCGCAGCCGAGAACCAGGACCGACGGGGGCAGCGGCGCGCCCATCAACCGAGGGTCCTCTCACGACCTCTGGCGCATGCCGGAGCCATCGGTGGGAGCTAGCAGACCGCGAGCGCGACACCAGCGCGCATTCCCCCCAAGCTCCGTGATCGAAACCCGGTACTGTGGTTCCCGTACGGAGGCGCTGGAGGTCCTTGCAGTGACCCAATTGACGCTCGCCTATGGCGCGATCCTGGCTGCGATGGGCTTGGTGGCCTATCTGGCCTCGGGTAGAGCCAGCCCGACCGCGCTGATCCCGACCGCGATCGGGGTGGTGCTGCTCCTGTGCGGCCTGCTCGCGCGCAAGGAGACGTTGCGCAAGCACGCCATCCACGCCGCGCTGGTGGTGGCCTTGCTCGCGCTGCTCGGCACGGTGGGTGGCGTGTTCTCGCTGCTGAAATGGGCGGCAGGGACGGCCCCGGCTCGGCCGATGGCTGTGATCGTCCAGGCGCTCACGGCCGTGCTCAGTGTGGGCTTCGTCAGGCTCGGCATCCGATCGTTCCGCGCCGCCCGTCTGGCTCGTGAGGCGAGCGCCGCCACGCGCTGAGCCCCGCGCAACGCGACAAGCGCCACCCGATGCCGCGAGCGGAGGTGGCGCCTACTTCCCCTTGGGGGGCCGCGAGGTCTTGGTGGCGGGCGGCGGCGCGATCGATTTGCGCTTGGCCGCTGCCGTGCTGGTGCCCCCTGGCCGAGAGGGCCGCGGCACCGGGGTCTTTCTGGGCGCCTCCGGCTCGGGAAGGTCGCCGAGCGCCTTGTGCCAGAGCTCGATGTTGGAGTCGCGGAACGGAGAGCCCGGGCTCTGGCTCTTTTGCGCCTCGGGTCGCATCGTCCCGCGTGACGACTTGCCCGCAGGAGCCTTGTCTGACTCTGCGCCCGGCGACGCCTTGGCCGTCGCTTGCCCGCTCGCGCCGCCACCCGGTTGGACGCGCGCGAACGGCTTGGACCTGCCCGCGAAGACCTGACGTTTGCCGGTGTCCGACAAGATCACCGGCCTCTCGCTCGCCTCGAACGCGCGCTTGCTGTCCTGCGCGGTCTCCGTGAACGGCAGCGTCATGCGGTCGGTGAGCTCGAGCTCGGTCACGTCGATCTGAGGCATGCTCGCCAGCTCCACGCGCACGTCGGGGATGCTGGTTCGCGGATCTACCTTGGGCAACATCGAGAGCTCGATCTCCGCCACGGTCGCGCGGCCGATCGGCGCCATGCCGTAGGTGATCTCGGGCGCGTCGCGATCCACCTCGATCGCGGCCAACGATCCGCGACCGAGCGAGGCCTCGCCCAGCGTGATCTCGGGCGGTGGTGGGGGTGGCGTGCCGCGCCGCCCGGGCTTGAGCGGCGTGAGGAACGGCACGGTGCCGCGCTCGGGACCGCCGTCATCGAAATCGAGCGCTGGAGGGCTCAGCGTCTTGCGGGTGCGTCCTCCGGTGGAGCTCTTGGCAGCCGCGGCCGGCTTGGCTTTGCGGCGACGGGCGCGTTTGCCGCCCTCATCCTCGAGCAGACCGTCGAGCTCTACCAGCCCTTGCGCCACCGCGGCGCTCACCTTGTCCTTGGAGATGTAAGTGGCCATCACCACGCACAGGATCGCCTCCTCGCGCGCGGCCACGTACACGTCGATCGGCGCGGCGCCGCCGTAGGGCACCAGCGCTTGGCGCGGCATCTCGCGCACACGCATGGAGGCGCGCTGGGCCAAGATGGACTCGGCCACGCTCACCAGCTCCATCCGCCCAGCCTCGGGCATGTCTTGCGGCGCCTTGGTCGTGGCCAAACGCCCGCGGCGGGTGAGCACGAACGCGAAGTCAGCGCCCGCTGCGTCACACACGCGGTCGATGATCTGGTCGAGGCTCGCCACGATGGAGGGCTCAATCCTAGCGTCAGGGATAGGGCGCAATCCAGAAGCGCGTGCCCACCCCGAACTGGAAGGTCACTGGCTCGAACGGCGAGGCGTAGCCCGGCTGAGCGATCGATTCGTACCAGAACGGGAAAGTGAGCCCGAGATCCGCGAACACGCCGAATGGCCCCACCACCCGCCGGCTGACCTCGAGCATCAGGTTCGCGCCCGCGTAGCCGCCGTTGGGCCCCGGATCCAAGCGGCGCTCGCCCACGGTGAAGCCGCTGCACAAGCCCACGCCGAACTGGGACACGAACGGCTGCCGGCCACACGCGCGCACGCGCCCAGCCACGAAGCGATAGGCCGCGTCGTCGTCGTTGCGGCGATCGGTGGGATCGTTGGGCAGCCCGACGAACGAGACGCCGAACGACACGTACGGGACGAGCAGCTCCGCCGCGATCGCGAGGCCGCCTGCGCTGCTCTCGAGCGTGCCGAAATCGTAAAATCCAGCCAACGAGCCCGTCAGCCGCACCGAAGGCTCGGGCGGCTCTGGCGGCGCTGCGGCGGGCCGAGCAGGCTCGTCCACGGGGGCTTTGGGCTTGTTTCGCGCGGGCTGCGCGTCGAGCAAGATGCCCACCGTCACCGCCAGCGCCTCGCCCAGCACTTCGCAGCCGGGCCCGGAGTCGTCGATCTGTCGCGACGCGCCGTCGATCTCCAGCGCCGCCGCGAAGCCCTCGCCGCTGCTCTCGATCTTCACGCGCACGTTGCGCTTCGCACGACCGGCCGCCGCGAACACCGGCTTTGCTGCGAGCTCTTCGACGCGTGCGCGCAACGCGGCCTCGTCGGGGCAGCTCTCCGCGCCGGGGCCCCGCTCGAGCGAGAGCTCAGCATCGGGCTCCGCGGACGCCGCCGGCAGGACCCACAGCGCGGCCCCCCCGAACACTCCCGCCGCGAACGCCGCCCTCACCCGATCGCTCAGTACGACTTGGCGAACAGCACGCGCCGGCTCGACGGTTGCCCGGTGAAGATGCACTTGCCCGGCTCGAGCGCCTCCGGCACGTCGTCGGGGAGGTTTCTGATGGTGATCTTGAGCTTCTCGCGCAGCTCGTTCTCCACCGTCTGATCGTGCGAGAAGTGCGCGAAGGCGAAGCCGCCGTGGATCTCCGGGCGCTCGTCGCCGCCGACCTTGTGCACCACCTTCGGCGTGAAGAAGTCCTCGAGCTCGGCGCGCGACTCCACGAAGCGCGAGTGCTGCTTGCGGTGCGTGAGCGCGCGCTCGAACAGGCCGGCCTGCATCTCTTCGAGCTGGGCGACGATCTCGGCCACGAACGCGGCGCGTTCCATGATCTGCTTGTCTTTGGGGCCCTTGTCGCGGCGCGACACCACGACTTTGCCCCCCTCGACGTCGCGCGGGCCGACCTCGACGCGCAGCGGCACGCCCTTCTTGATCCAGTCCCAGTTCTTTTCGCCGCCGCGGAGGTCGCGTGCGTCGACCTCCACCTCGATGCGGCGATCATGGAAGCGCTGCTCGCGCAGCTCCTTGGCCAACGAGGCGACGTACTCCATCACGCTCGCGCGCGTCTCCTCGCCACGCAACACCGGCAGGATCACCACGTGCGAAGGCGCGAGCCGCGGCGGGATCACCATGCCGTCGTCGTCGGCGTGCGTCATGATGAGCCCCCCCACCAGGCGCGTCGAGACGCCCCACGAGGTGGTCCAGGCAAACTCCTCGGTCTCGGTCTTGGTCTGGAAGCGGATGCCGCTCGCCTTGGAGAAGTTCTGCCCCAAGAAGTGCGACGTGCCGGCTTGCAGGGCCTTGCGATCCTGCATCATGGCCTCGATCGAGTAGGTGTCGACCGCGCCGGGGAAACGTTCGCTGGCGGTCTTCGCGCCGTGGTGCACCGGCATGGCCATGAAGTCGGTGGCGAACTTGGCGTACACACCCAGCATGGTGCGGGTCTCCTCCTCGGCCTCCTCGCGCGTGGCATGCGCGGTGTGGCCCTCTTGCCACAGGAACTCGGCGGTGCGCAGGAACAAGCGGGTGCGCATCTCCCAGCGCACGACGTTGGCCCATTGGTTGATGAGCAACGGCAAGTCGCGGTAGCTCCGCACCCACTGCGCGAAGCTCGCGCCGATGATGGTCTCGCTGGTGGGTCGCACGATCAGCGGCTCCTCGAGCTTGGCCTTGGGATCGGGGATCAACCCGCCGTCGGGGCCGGCGACGAGCCGGTGGTGCGTGACCACCGCGCACTCCTTGGCGAAGCCCTCGACGTGCTCGGCCTCTTTCTCGAGCAGAGACTTGGGGATGAACAGCGGGAAGTACGCGTTCTTGTGGCCGGTAGCCTTGAACATCACGTCCAGCTCGGCCTGGATGCGCTCCCACAACGCGTAGCCCCACGGCTTGATCACCATGCAGCCGCGCACTTGCGATCCCTCTGCGAGATCGGCGGCGCGGACCACCTCTTGGTACCAACCGGAGTAGTCCTCGGCGCGGGTCGGCTTGATGGCCGACTCGTCTTTGGCGGCCTTCCCGCCCGCTTTCGCGTCTTTGCTCACGATCTACACGTCTCCTGGGGCCTGGCTTCTATCACGATTGCGGCGCGCTCGCGCGGGCGACCGCACCGGGCAAGCAGCGTGCGAGCAGCGTCACCATCGCCTCGATGCCGACGTCGCTCGCGACCACGTCCTGACGCAGCTCGATCAGCACCGAGAGGCGCCCCGCGCGCTCGCCATACTGGGGGATGCCGTAGTCGCTGCCGTCGGTGACCTGGTACGGCTGGTTGTCTCCCACCACGACGTTGCCCTCCTCCTCGAGCGCAGCGAGAAGCTCCTTGGCCAGGCGGCGATCGCGGTTGTACATGAAGCCCAGCTGCCAAGGCCGCTCCTTGCCGTACAGCGGCTCGGGCGTGAAGCTGTGCAGCGCGACGATCACGTTGTCGATCGCGGCGCGCGCCTCGAGCAGCTGCTCGATCGCGCGGTGGTACGGCCAGAACAGCTCGTCCTGGCGGCAGCGTCGCTGCTCGTCGGGCACGCCCACGTTGCCGGGCACCGCGATCTCGCAGCTCACCTCCGGCACGCTGGCCGGCGAGGTGAGCGGCCGATTGCAGTCGATCGCCAGCCGTGAGTAACCCGACAGCACCAGCGGCGCGTCGAGCCTGTGCGAGAGCCCACGCGCGACCTCGGCGGCGCCGGGATCCCAGGCCAGGTGCGACGAGAGTTGAGCGTCGCTCATGCCCAGCGTGCCGAGCGCCCGCGGCAGACGTCGCGAGGCGTGATCGCAGGTCAGCACGATGCGCGACTTTCCTTCTGGGTTCACCCGCTCGAACGCGGGCGGCTCGTCGTCGAACAAGAGCGGCATGAGGGGTCCTCCATAGTGGATCTGCGGCCGGACTGGCGAGTCGTTTGCTCGGCAGCGCTTGCGCCTGCGGCGCTACGCGCTGCGGCGTTCGTGCTACGCACGCGTGGTGAGCGACGTCGTCGTCATCGGTTCGGGTCCCAACGGCTTGGTCGCCGCCATCACGCTCGCGCGCGCGGGCCTCGACGTGCACGTGCTCGAAGCCAAGCCCGAGCCTGGCGGCGCGGTGCGCACGTTCGAGCCCACGCTGCCCGGATTCAAGGCCGACGTCGGCGCGGCGTTCTTCCCGTTCGCGCGGCACAGCCCGGCGCTCGCCGCGCTCGCCCTCGACGAGGTGGGCCTCCGCTTCTGTCACGCCGAGATCGACAGCGCGCACCCGGCGCGCGACGGCACCTGCGGCGTGGTCGCGCGCGACACCGACGTGGCGGCGGAGCTGCTCGGCCCCGACGGCGACGCGTATCGAACGATCTCCGGCTGGTGGCGCGAAGCGCAGCCGACGCTGTTGCCCACGCTGCTCAGCACCTTCCCGCCGCTCTCGGCTGGTCTCTCGGTCCCGTTCCGGCTCTTGCCGCGCCTGCTGCACGCGGCGCTTTCCAGCGGCCGAGGCTTCTCCGAGCGCGTGTTCCAAACCGAGGCCGCGCGCCGCATCGTGCCCGGGCTCGCGCTCCACACCGATGTGGGCCCCGACGACGCGATGGGCGCGATCGTGGGCTTCATGCTCACCGTCACGGCCTCGCACGGCGGCTTCGGCGTGCCCGAAGGTGGGGCCGGAGCGATCACGCAGGCGCTCCTGCGCAGGCTCGACCTCGCCGGCGGCCACGTGCAGGTCGGCACGCGCGTGCGCAAGGTGCGCATCGAGGGTGCGCGAGCCGTGGGCGTCGAGACCGAGCGCGGCGACGCGATCGACGCACGCGTCGCGGTGCTGGCGGACACGTCGGCGCCCAAGCTGCTGATCGACCTGTGCGGCCCGCGCCACGTGCCCAGCACCATCCTCGACCGCATGCGCACCTACCCCAAGGGCTTCGGCACCTTCAAGGTGGACTGGGCGCTCGCAGGGCCCGTGCCTTGGACCAGCGAGCCGTGCCGACGCGCAGCCGTGGTGCACACGGGCGAGAGCAACGACGATCTGGCGCGCTTCACCGCCGAGGTGCGCGCCGGGCAAATGCCGCACGATCCCTACCTGGTGATCGGCCAGCAGTCGCTCGCCGACCCCTCGCGAGCTCCGACCGGCAAGCACACGCTCTGGGCCTACTCGCGGGTGCCCAACGACCTACCTTGGACACACGCGGCCAAACGAGTGTTCCTCGAGCGCATCGAGCGCCGCATCGAAGAGCTCGCGCCGGGCTTCTGCGATCTCGTGCTCGGCCGCGCCATCTTCGCGCCCGACGACCTCGAGGCGATGAACGAGAACCTGACCGGCGGCGATCTCGGCGGTGGCTCCGCGGCGATCAGCAACCAGCTGCTGTTCCGGCCGCTGTTCCCCTACTTCCGCTACCGCACCCCGGTGCGCGGCTTGTACCTGGGCTCGTCGTACGCGCACCCCGGAGCGGGTGTGCACGGCATGTGTGGCTACAACGCCGCGCAAGCCGTGCTCGAGGACATGCCCTGAGCACGAATGAAAGCGGGCACCCCGAGGGGCGCCCGCTCGCATGAAGTCGCTGATGTCGCGCTCAGAACGTGACGTCAGCCGGGCAGAACGTCATGCCCGAGGGCGTCGCGATGGTCGGCGTGTCATCGTCGATGGTCTGCAGGAACGCCACCAGGTTGGCGATCTGCGTCGCGTTCGGAGCGAACACGGCGTTGCCAGCCAGGAGGTGAGCTTGGAACTCGGGTGAGTCGATGAGGTCCTCGAGCGAGTCGACCGAGCCGTTGTGGAAGTACGGCGCGCCCGTCGTCATGTTGAGCAGCGACGGCACGTTGAAGCCTCCCACGCCCTGCGCGTTGGTCCCGCTCTGACGGATCTCGTCCGCGCCGCGGCCGCCGGGGCCCGCCAGACCAAAGGTACCCACCCGCCGCGAGACGCAGATGTGACGCTGAGGAGCTCCGTTCGCGTCGTTGCCAATCAAGAAGTCGGCGACGTCGATGGTGGCGCCTGCGTTGTCAGCCGGCAACGTGTTGACTGGCACCAGGCCGAGCGACGCGACGCCGTTGGCCGTGAGCGACTCGGTGCGCAGGTCGCCAGGAGACGCGATGGAGTGCACCTTGGGCGTGTAGTAGAGCTCCGAGATCGTCCACTGCGCGCCGCTGTGGCAGTTGGCGCAGCCGCCGTTCTCGAAAACCGTGCGGCCCGCGACTGGGTCGCCGACGAGCGCTCCCACCGATCGGCCGCGAGGCGAGCGGATGGTCTTGATGTACTCGTTGATCTCGTCCCAGTCCTCGAGCAGGCCCGGGCCGTAGGCGGCGGTGTCACCGGTGAAGCCGCCGGTGCTGCCGGTGTCGTTGACGCCCTTGACCGAGCCGACGTTGAACGCGTTCTGCGGGTTGCCCACGCCGAAGCCGGCGCTCGCCAAGCCGACGAAATCGATGCGGTCGCTGTTCACGGCAGGCGTGCTGTTGGGATTCACGATCGCGCCGACGCCGCCGGCGACGTTGCGGGTGTTGAGCTCGAAGTCGTGGACTTCGTCGAAGATGGCGCTCCAGTTCAGGATGCGCTGGTGCTCACCGTTCTCGTCGAACGTAGCGGATGTGTCCGAGGTCTGACGCGGCCCGGCCGGGAACACCCAGGTCACGTTGTCCGTGGTGCCCATGGGGTGGCAGGCCACGCAACCGACCCACGCGCCGGTGGACCAGCGGGTCAGCCCGGTGTTGAAGAAGCGCTGTCCGCGCAGGACGTTGAACTCGTCGGTGGGGTCGCCGGGGTTGTCGACCGGCAGGTCCTCGGAGGTGATGACCTGTGTCACGGTGGTTTGGGTCGCGAGATCGATGTGGGAGATCGAGCGCCCCACCTCGTTGTACGTGTACGCGTTGGTGCCGATGATGGTCACGCCCGTCGGAGACGCGTCCGCCGCCAAGAAGTTGGTCTGCGGCGCGCCCGCCACCGGAGTGGCGCCCGAGTAGTTCACGCGCAAGAGCATGTTGGCAGTCAGTGCCGCGACGTAGCCGAAGTCGGTCCCAGGCACGAACGCGATGTCGTGCGGAACCGCGGCGAAGCGACGACCCTCGCTGGCAATGCCCGCGGCGGGCAACGCCTGCACCAGCTCGCTCAGGTTGGCGAGCTGGGTGTCGTCCGGGGTGTTGGTCGCCGTGTCGATCGCGTACACCAGCCCGTGCACGTTCTGGTGGAACTCGGTGGTGTGGTTGAACGACGCCGGTGACGCGCCGACCGCGGTCACGAACAGCTTGCCGTCGTTGATGGCGCAGCTGTAGAGCTGGTTGGGGTAGGCGGACGTGTTGGACGCGAGGTCGAGCGTGGGATCGCCGGGGTTGCCACCGGCCACCATGACGCCCGGCAGATCGATGACGGTCGGCTGCAGCAGCACCTCGCTGATGGCCAGGGTGCCCGCGTCGATGGCGAACACGCGGCCGACACGCGCCGTATCGGTCGACTCTTTCTGCGTGCCATTGGGCCGCGCGTAGAAGTCGGTCACGTAGATCGTCTCGTCCGCGTCGGAGTCATCCCCGTTGTTGGTGACGCACACCGCCATCGGAGCTCCGCCGAGCCCCACATCCTCCTTGGTGCCGGTCGCCGTGTCGATCACGCTCAACGTACCGTCCTGCCAGTTCGAGACGTACGCGGTCGCGCCGGTGGGAGAGAGCGCGATGTGGCCCGGCTCGGAGCCGACGTTGAACGTGTCCGTCACCGCTGGTGTCGCGCCGTCCGCGCCGGTGATGACGCTGACGGTCTGGTCGAAGCGATTGACGGCGTACACCGTGGTGCCGTCGGGCGAGAACACCACTGACACCGGCTCGGCGCCCACGGTGACCTTGCCCTTCAACGAGGGCACGCCCGCGGCGTCGACGTTGAACAACGTGACGTTGCCGGTCGCCTTGTTGGCCGCGACGATCAGGTCGCCCGCCTCGTTGCTTGCGATGGAGCTGCCGCGACTCGGCTGCGTAGCGACGACCGGCGGAGCGCCGCCCCCGCCAGTGCCGCCGGCGCCGCCGACCCCGCCGACACCACCCTCCCCGCCGCCGCCCGGGCCGCCCGCGCCCGCGCCGCCCGCACCGCCGGGACCGGCCGCCCCTGTGGCGCCGCCTCCACCCGTCGCGGTGTCGTCCCCGCACGAAGCGGTGCCGCCCACCGCCGCCGCTGCGCACAGCGCCGCGAGGGTCACATCCAGTCGCCAGCTTGAAGCTTTGGAAGTTCGTCGCATGGAAAAGCATCCTCCTGTCCCGGAAGCCGGCAGCGACTCCCCGGGTCGTCGAACGACCGGCCCACTCTCCGGTCTGTGGCCGCTCTTCTGAGCGCAAGACAACTGCTCACGCCGAGGCGCTGCCACCTCGTCAGAGCGTTCCTCAGCATGACGATCGGCGGGTCCTAAGGGAACCCTGGCATCGCTGATGCGAGCCATAGCCCAGGGCTATGGCCGGCGCGCTTCGCCCGAGCGAGCTTGCGCCCTTTCGCCCCAGGAGCTGCGGTAACGTGGGCTGGCCTCATGATGCTGCGCGTGTCCCGCGTGACTGGCCTCGGTCTGGTGCTCGTCTTCGCGCTCGCGAGCGCGGGCTGCAAGACGCGTCGATCGTTCAACAGCGCCTGGAACGTGGGTGGGCGGGTGGTGCCCACCGACGGCGGGGAGGATCAAGCGGGCACCGTGGGAGGCCTCGCGGGTACGGTGAGCTTGGCCGAGACACAGGACTGGGTCACCGGCTGGGGCCACGCCGACGTGTTCCTCGGCGGCAACACGGCAGGGTGGGCCGGCGAGGCGGAGCTCGCGGCCGAAGCGGGCGGCGCGTTCTTCGACGGCGAGCACCACCTGCTGGCCCGCGCAGGCTTCGCCGGCACGATCGAGCGCAACCCCTACACCGGGCTGATGCTGCTCGAGCTGCCGGTGGGCACGGCCGGCTATCAGTACCATGGCACCGGGAACGACGACTCGCTGCACCTCGATCTGGGCGCGCGTGGCGGATTGGCGGCCGCGGGCCGTGCGTTCGGGTCGAACGACATGGACGACTTCGCGGCCCGGCCGCAGCTCGGTGGCATCGCCGTGTGGATGTGGGAGCTGGTCGCGGTGCGCTTTCAGTACGACCGCATCTTCGCCGACCCGGGCTGGCATCTGTTCCGCAGCGAGACCTGCTTCGAGGGCTTCTTCGCGCTCTGTGTCGACACACGCCACCTCGCCACGGAGTTCGACGGAGCGCCGCGCGTCACGGACTTCGTGGGCATTTCGTTCGGCTTCGGTTTGGCAAGCGGGCTCGAGTACTCCTCGGCGTGGTGATCAGGACCGAGCGACGATGTGAAGGTCGCAAAGGTTGAGGCCGCTCGGCCCGCGGCTCTCGATCAGCGTGCCCGCCGCGCGGTGCAGCGCCGCGGTGTCGAAGGCCGCCACCGCCGCGGACACGTCGTAGCGGGCGAGTGCCTGCCTGGACACGATCGCGCCAATCGCGCCGCTCCTGCCGTCGACGCCGTCGGACGCGGCGCAGAGCAGCGTCACGTCCTCGGGCAAAAGCGGCGCGGCGAGCGCGGCCAGGTGCGTCGAGCGGCCGCCCTTGCCCACGCGCGGGCCCAGGCGCAGCGTGGGCTCCGCCACGCGCACCAGCGCCTGCCCCGAGTTCAAGCTGCTGGCGAGGCCCGCGTAAGCCTGCGCCAGCGAGCCCGCGTCGTCTTGACTCGGCGGCAGCTCGAACACGGTGAAGCCGTGGCCCTCGAGCTCGCGCGCCACGGCCGCGGAGAGATCTTCCGGCCTCGCCACCAGCTCTGCCTCGAGCGCGGAGGCCCTTGCGTCGGTCGGCTTGAGCGTCTCGGTGAGCTCGGCGCTGAGCTGGTGCCGGTCCAGCACGGCGCGCGCCTGAGCCACCGTGGTCGGATCCACCAGCGTCGGCCCGGATCCGATCTCGTGGGGCGCACCATCGATCACGTCGCTCGCCAACACGGTGATGAGCCGCCCGCGGGCACGACGCGCGAGGCCGCCGCCCTTGATGCGCGAGATGTGCCTGCGCACGAGGTTGATCTCGCGGATGGGCGCGCCAGAGCCCAGCAACGCAGCGTGAAGGCTCTGCTTCTGCGCGAGCGACACGCCTTCGAGCGGAGCGCACAGCAGCGAAGAGGTCCCGCCCGAGATCAGCGCGACGGTGTCGCCGCGCTCGACGAACTCGAACGCGGCCTCTGCAGCAGCGAGGCTGCGTTCACTCGGCAACGGGTGGTCGGCGAACAACACGCGCGTCGAGGGCGCTACCCAGGTGATCGCGGTGCCCTCGGGCACGATCAGCAGCACCTCTTGGCCAGGGCGTTGCACGCCTGCGAGCATCGCCGGTGCGGCCTTGCCCACCGCCAGCACCCGCCGCGCGTCTTGACCCGACAGCGCCGCGCGCACCCGCGCAGCGAGATCGAAGCTGCTGACCGCCGCGCGAAACGCAGCGAGCAGCACCCGGGCCGTCTCCTTGGACACGGCGCCATGCTAGCGAAGTTGCCGGGGTTGAGCGTGACGCCAGAACGAGCGAGCCACCGCTCCGGAGGCCCGCCGCGTGTCGGGTGGGTTGCCAGCGCACCGCAGGCACACCACATGCCAAGCTCAAAGCCACGCGGAGTTCACCCGGCTCAGCGTTGAGTGTCGCTAGGATCCGCGCGTGCCCTTCCCACGGAAGTTCCACACCGAGTTGGGCAAACCGCTCGACTTTCCGTTCGACGTCGAGAGCCGATTGGCAGCGTTGAGCCCCAAACACTCGGTCAAGGGCATGTTCACCGCGACCGTGGTCAAGCGCCTCGGCGAGGCCGAGCACCAACGTTTGAAGCCGCTGCTCCTGGCGCCCCCGCGCGGAAACTACGTGGCCTTCTCCAGCTACCCGGTCGTCGACCACCAACGGCTCACGATCGCCCTCGCGCGGCGGTTGTTCCCCGCTGTGCCCATCACCGAGGCGTTGCGGCGCTTCGAGCGCTCGGCCGCCGAGCGCTTCGCAGAAACCACCCTGGGCAAGGTCGTGGTCGCTGCGCTCGACTCTCCTGGCACCGGCTTGATGCGCGTCCCGGAGATCAGCCACCTGGTCTCCCACGTCGGCACCATCAGCGCCGAGCGCGTCCAAGACGGGGTGAAGCTCAGCTACCGCGAGTACAGCGGGTTTCTCGACTGCGCCATGGTGGGCAGCCTGGAAGGCGCGGTCATGTTCTTCGGCTACAAGCCGGAGATCGAGGTCTCGCTGCAGAGTGAGCGCGACGGTGACTTCGTCGTGCGCTGGCGCTGACCTCTCAGCCGAGGTGCGCGCTCACCTTGCTGGCGATGCCCTCGGGCGTGAAGCCCAGCTTCTCGGCGATCACCTTGGCGGGAGCGGAGAAGCCGAAGCTGTCGTGGCCGATGGCAAGGCCCCGGTCACCGATCAGGCCGCGCCAGGGCGCGGTCACGCCCAGCTCGATCGACACGCGCACGCCCTTGTCGCCGAGCACCTTCTGGCGGTAGGCGGCGTCCTGGCGCAAAAACGCCTCGAGGCACGGCATGGACACCACGCGCGTGCGCTGTCCTTTCGAATCCAAGATCTTCTTCGCCGCGACGGCCAGCGAGACCTCCGCGCCGGTGGCGATCAGGGTGACGGTAGGATCGCTCGCGTCCGCCAAGACATAGCCGCCGCGCAACATGTCGGCCGGGTCGAAGCCGTCGGGACGAACGAGGTGAGGAACGTTCTGGCGCGTGAGGGCGAACACCGTGGGGCCTTTCTTGCGCAAGAGCGCGTGCGCCCACGCGGCCGCGCACTCGTCGTCGTCGGCCGGGCGCACCACGTCCACGTTGGGGATCAGCCGCAGCGCCCACACGTGCTCCACCGGCTGGTGCGTGGGGCCATCCTCCCCGAGGTAGAGGCTGTCGTGGGTGAACACGAACAGGCTCTGCAGGTGCGACAGCGCGGCGAGACGAATGGTGGGCCGCATGTAGTCGCTGAACACCAAGAAGGTGGAGCCGAACGGGATGAAGCCCTCGGTCATGGCCATGCCATTCAGGATCGAGCCCATGCCGTGCTCGCGGATGCCGAAGTGGATGTTGCGCCCCGCGAACTCTCCGCGCTTCACCGCCGGCGAGCCCTCGATGAAGGTCTTGGTCGACGGGTTCAGATCCGCCGAGCCGCCCACCAGCGCCGGCACCAGCGCCGCAGCCTTCTGCTCCACGAGCCCCGCCGAGACGCGCGTCGCGACGTCCTTCTTGGGCGAGGCAGCGAGCAGCTGCTGGAACAGATCGGCGGGCACCGCTTTGGCGAGCAACACGTCGAGCGCCTTGGCCGCTGCGGTGCCAGCCTTGCGCCCGTCAGAGAGCGCCTGCTCCCAAGCCTCACGCTGCGCTCGCCCCTCTTGGGCGCGCTCCTTGAACAGACCGCGCACCTCGTCCGGCACGTGGAACGTGGGCTCCTCGGGCCAGCCCAGCTTGGCCTTGGTGCCCTTGATCTCGGCTGCGCCCAGCGGCTCACCGTGCGCCTTGTGCGAGTCCTGCTTGGTCGGCGCGCCGATGCCGATGTGCGTGCGCGCACAGATCAGCTTGGGCTTGCCGGCGAGCGCCACCGCCTCCTTCAGGACGCGGCGGATCTCGGCATGATCGTGGCCATCGATCGACCAGGTCGCCCAGCCGTACGACTGGTAGCGCTGTGCCACGTCCTCGCTGAACGCGAGGTCCACCTCGCCATCGATGGTGATCTTGTTGTCGTCGTAGAAGAAGATCAGGTTGTCGAGGCCCAGGTGGCCGGCCACGCTCGACGCCTCGCCCGACACGCCTTCCATCAGATCGCCGTCCGAGGCGATGCCGAACACGCGCGCCTTCACCAAGCTCGCGTCGGCGACGCGCGCCGCGCGCATCTTCAAGGACAGCGCCATCCCCACCGCGTTCGAGATGCCCTGCCCCAGCGGCCCCGTGGTCGTCTCCACGCCCGGCGTCAGCCCGAGCTCGGGGTGCCCCGGCGTCTTCGAGCCCCACTGGCGGAACTGCTTCAGGTCGTCGAGCGACAGCTCGTAGCCCGACAGGTGCAGCATCGAGTAGAGCAACATCGAGGCGTGACCACACGACAGCACGAAGCGATCGCGGTCCGGCCAGGACGGCGCGGCCGGGTCGTAGCGCAGCTCGTTCAGCCAGATCTCGAGCGCGATCTGCGCCAGCGCCATGGGCGTGCCCGGGTGCCCCGAGTTGGCCTTCTCCACGCCGTCCACCGACAGCATCCGGATCGTCGCCACGGCCTTGTCCACCAGCGCTTGGTCGAGCTTCATGGCCGACCCTGGTAGGCGAACTGCCGATGCGCCGCAACGCGTCCCCCGATGCCGCAGGCAGATCTTGCCGAGGGCCGCGCTGCGCGCTTCGCGCTTACGCGCGGCAAGTGTCACACTCTGCGGCCATGCGTTGGATCGCCGTCGCGCTGGTCGCGCTGTTCGCTTGTCAGCCGGTCCCGAGGGAGGAGCCGGTGGCGACCAGCGCGCTCCCGTCGAGCGAGCTCGCGCCAACCCCCGGGACGAACACGTCGCCGCCCGTCTCCGGCCGCAAATCGTACCTGGGCCGCGAGATCGCGCCGACGATGTCGCACGAAGGCGCCGGCTGGCTCACGCGCCCCGAACGCGAGCAAGAAGAGCAGGCGTCGCGCATGCTGAAGGAGCTCGGCCTGCGGACCGGACAGGTGGCGTGCGACCTCGGTGCGGGCAACGGCTACCACACGCTGGAGATGGCCAAGATCGTCGCGCCCGAGGGGCGCGCTGTCGCGGTCGACATCCAGCCCGAGATGCTGGCGCTTCTGACGGAGCGCGCGCGCGCGGCCAAGGTGACCAACGTGGAGACCATCCTGGGAGACATGGCGGATCCCAAGCTGCCAGCGTCGAGCTGCGACCTCGTGCTGATGGCCGACGTGTACCACGAGCTCGACGATCCCGCGGGTATGCTGGCGAAGATCAAGCCTGCCCTGAAGCCGGGCGGAGCGCTCGCGCTGCTCGAGTTCCGTGCGGACGATCCTGCGGTCCCGATCAAGCCGGAGCACACCATGAGCGCGGCCCAGATGGACAAGGAGCTCACGCACAACGGCTTTCGTTTGGTGCGTGCGTTCGACGGATTGCCCTGGCAGCACCTGCGCTTCTACAGCCCTCGTTGAGGCGAGCCACAGGTTGGCGCTGGCCGCCGGCCTGGCTGCTAGGGGGCGCGTGTCCGGCTCGCGAGCACCAGCGATCCCACGGCGGCGCCGAGGACGGCGACGAACAACCCGGCCATGGCGAAACGCAGCTCGAACAGCCCCTTCTTGTCCGACACCAGCACCAGCACGAGTCCCAGCGCCGCGAGCGCCGCGGCCGTCGCCGTGAGGCCCGTCACCACCGGCGGGCGCCCCCCCGAGCCCGGCGCAGCCTGAGGTGGCCCCGAGGAGGCGGACGTGGCGGGCGCGGCCTGCAGAATCGGCTCGACCAGCGTCGGGGAATGCTCCGCTGCGGCTTGCGCAATCGACGACCGCGACCCTCGCTCCGCGTCCGTGGTGAACGCGGCGAGCTGCGACTCGAGCTCCGTTGCCGACGCAAATCGTCGACTCGGGTCTGGAGCCATGGCGCCCTGGACGATGAGCTCGAGCATCTCGGGGATGGTGGGGTCGATCTGGCGCATGGGCGGCGCGCGCTCGGTGGCGACCCGCATCAGGATCCGTGCGGGCTGGTCGTCCTCGAAGGGCGGGCGTCCCGTGACCAGGTGATAGAGGACGGCAGCGATGGCGTAGACGTCCGCGCGTGCGTCCACGCCGGGAAGGCCGCGCGCTTGCTCAGGCGCCATGTACGCGGGCGTGCCGACCACCGTGCCGACACGGGTCAGCGCCGCGCCGTCGGTCACCTTCGCCACGCCGAAGTCGAGGACCTTCACCGCGTGGCCGCCCTCCCGGCGCGTGCACACGAACAGATTCGAAGGCTTCAGGTCGCGGTGCACGATGCCCTCCGCATGCGCCGCGGCGAGCCCGAAGCACGCTTGACGGATGATCTCGACGGCTTCCGGGATGGGGAGCTTCTTCCGCCGCTCGAGCAGAACCCCGAGCTCCTCGCCTTCGAGCAGCTCGGTCACGATGCACGGCCGACCGTCCGCGGCGCGCACGACGTCCACGACGTCGAGCACGTTGGGGTGATGCACACGCGCGGCGGCCTGTGCCTCGCGCTCGAATCGCCCCATCGCCTCGGCGTGCCGCGCGAACTCCGCGGCGATGACCTTCACCGCGAAGCGCCGCGGTAGCCGCGCGTGCTCCCCCTCGTACACCCGGCCCATGCCGCCCTCGCCGACCACGCCGGTGATGAGGAACGAGCCCGCGAGCATCTCACCGACGAGCGGATCTTCCTCCTCGATCGTCGGCGCGACGAGGCGCACGGCGTCCTTCGGACACACTTGATAGTCGGAGGGGTACTCGGATCCACAGGACGGGCAGCGCTTCTTCTGGTCGGGAGAGCTGCTGACCGTGGGCGGCATCGCGCGATCCTATCCGAAGGCGCGCTGCGCGCTGCGCGCTTACGCTGCCGTGGCAACACCTGCGCTTCAACAGCCCGCGCTGATCCCGCGGGTCAGCGCGAGGCAACGGCGGGGCTGGCCTGAACCGCGGTCGCGGTGGCGCCAGAGAAGAGGTTCGTCTCCACGTACGCGGTGAACGACAACCCGGGCATCACCTTGTCTTGGTGGAACGCCCCCGGGACGCCCAGCGTGAACAGCGTGCCGCCCCCTGGTGCGACGTTCACACCTGCCGCGGTCATCGGCACCACCGCGTCGCCAACACTCACTCCGCCCTCGAGGAAAGGGGCGATGGTGTCGTTGACCAGGATCATGCTCAGCGCCGTGTCGAACGCCGGCGCGGGGTCCGCGTCGACGTCCGCGGCGGTCGCCACACCCACGCTGCCACGGGCGGTCAGGTTGACGGCCAGCGCTCCGAGGTTCACCGCCCCCGACGCCTTGAGGTCCGGAGTGACCGCGGCGGTCGCGGCCGGAGACGGCGACGGCAGCGTCACGCCCGGGGTGGCGGAGAACGCGATCCCGATCGAAGGAGCGTTGAACAGCGCGAACTGCGCGCTCAAGCCCACGTTTCCGAGCCCCGTGACGCGCTCCTCTGCCACCGGCGCGGAGGCGAAGGGGACGGCGGCGCCGAGGGTCAGCCAGTCCGTCGCGCCGAACGCCAGGGAGGGGCCGAACCCCACCGCCGAGTCGATCGAGTAGTCGCTCACCGCCGCGCTGGCCCCCACGCCGAACGCCCCAGCGGCGATCGTGTACGGCAACAGGCCCAACACGATCGCGCCCGTGACCACAGCCGCTGGCTCTTCGGGCTCGGCCGCAGGAGAGCTGCGCGTCGAGCTCGCCTCAGGTGGCGCAGGCGCCGGTGAGAGCTCTGCCGCGAGGGCGTCGCCAGCCAGCTCGAGCGCCGCTTCCGCCCCCCGCACCTGCCCGGAGGCAGGCTCCGGCTCGGGCTCGTCGGAGCCTGGCACGGGACCAGCCCACGCAGGCTCCGGCTCGGGCTCGTCGGAGCCTGGCACGGGTCCGGCCCACGCGGGAGCTGGCTCGGGTTTCGCTACGTCGGGGCCCGGCGGGGGGCTCTCTTCGGCGGCTGCGCGCGCCGTCGGTGCGAGCCAGACGAAGCCGGCCGCCAGCAGCCAAGAACACCACCGCAAACACGAGAGCCTTCGTCGCATCTCGACCTCCTGCTCCCCGCCAAGCAAGCAAGAAAGCGGTGCGACGGCCGGCTCGCTTAAGCCCGAGTCGTCAATTCGTTGGCGCAGCTCGGCAAGCGCGTGACGCCGGTGGGTGGCTGCACGGTGCAGAAGAACACGCCGGCCCGGTGGCACGCGCGATGCTTCGCTCGGTCCCCATGAATCTCACCATCCGTGGCCGCCTGGTGTTGCTCGCCTGCCTGGCGGGTGGCACCACCCTCCTGGCGACAGCCGCCCAGCTGCACGAGCTGTCTGCGCTGAAGGGAGCGCTCCACCACAGCGAAGCCATGGCCGCAGCGTTGCGCACGCACCTCGAGGTCGACATGCGCCACGACGCGCTGCGGGGCGACGTGTATCGGTTCTTGTCCGCCAGCGACGTCGACGCCCGCCAGGAGGCGAGCGCTGACCTGTCCGAGCACGCCAGCGAGCTCCGCCAGCACCTGGCCACCAACCAGAACGCAGCGTTGCCCGACGACATCCACCGCGCCATCATGGCGGCCGTTCCCGAGGCAGAGGCCTACGTGCGCAGCGCGGAGGAGATCGTCCGTGACCCGCGCGGCAGCGCCACACCCGAGGGCTTGGCCGATCTGGAGAAGAGATATGACGCGCTCGAGCAGCAGCTGTCGCGCGTCAGCGGGTTGATCGAGCGATCGTCGGGCGAGAGCCAACGGGCCGCGGTGGCCGAGAGCGAGCGCGGCACCCAGATCGCGAGCCTGCTGGCCGCGCTGAGCCTGCTCAGCCTCGTGGCGGGGCTCTTGCTGGTCGCGACACGCCTCCGCGCTCTCGCACCGATGACCGCCGCTGCGGAGCGGCTGGCGCAAGGTGACATTGCGCAGCAGATCGATGACCGCGGCAGGGACGAGATCGCTGCGCTGGGACGAGCGTTGCGCTCGGTGACCCACTGGCTCGCGAGCGTGGCCAAGGCCGCGGATGGGCTCAAACGAGGTGACGTGAGCGTAGCGGTGGAGCGTCGCTCCAACGAGGACGTGCTCGCGGGAAGCTTCATCGGCGCTCGAGACGCGCTCCGCCGCGTGAACGACGAGTCGCAGCGGCTGATCCGCGCGGCGACCGAGGGCCGTCTCCACGAGCGGGCCGACGCTTCGGCGCACGAGGGTGTGTTTCGTGAGCAAACCGAGCTGCTCAACACGCTGATGGACAGCTGCTCTGCGCCTCTCGACGAAGCGCGCGAGGTGCTCTCGCGGGTCGCGCAGCGCGACCTCCAGCCCCGCATGCGCGGCACCTACCAGGGCGGGTGGGACGACATCAAGGTGGGCGTCAACACCGCCATCGCCAACCTGAATGAAGCGCTGCTGGGGGTCACCGCAGCGGCGGAGCAAGTCGGCGCCGCCGCGGGCGAGATCACCGTGGGCAATCAGGCACAAGCAGAGGCCGCCAACCAGCAGGCCCGAGCGCTCGACCACGTCGCTGGTCGCTTGCAGGAGTTCACCGCCGATGGCCAGCGCACCGCGCACAACGCGCAACAAGCGCGCGGCATGGCTGGAGCCGCGGCCAGCACTGCGCACGACGGCGGCCGCCAGATGTCGGAGCTCTCGACCGCGATCGAACAGATCAAGGCAGCGAGCGACCGCACGGCGCAGATCGTCAAGACCATCGACGAGATCGCGTTCCAAACCAACCTGCTCGCGTTGAACGCGGCCGTCGAGGCGGCGCGCGCGGGCGATGCGGGCAAGGGCTTTGCCGTCGTGGCAGAGGAGGTGCGCAACTTGGCGATGCGCTCGGCGGAGGCCGCGCGCAACACGGCACAGATGATCGCCGACGCGGTCCGCTCCGCGGATCGAGGCGTCGCGCTCAACAACAGCGTGGCGGAGAGCTTCCGGAACATCCAGACACACGTGGGTCGTGTCGGAGAGGTGATGAGCGAGATCTCCACGGCGGTGACCTCTCAGGCAGAGGCGGTCGCCAGCATCAACACGATGCTCGATGGGCTCGCGCGTACCACGCAACAGAACGCGGCCACGACGCAGGAGACGGCGAGCGCGGCGACCGAGCTCAGCGGACAAGCCGAGTCGATGCGCGACCTCGTCGCCGGCTTCCAGCTCGACGTGGGCGCTTCGCGGCGCGAACAAGACCGGCCCATTCCAGCTGCGTTCGGTTTCGCCGGCCCCACGCTGAAGCGCGCCGCAGGCTCGGACCTGGGAGGCTTCTGATCGATGCTCGTTACAGGTTGGCGCTGGCCGCCGGCCTGAGCGTGGGCGGGTGGTCGGGCGCCGGCTCGCGCGTGGTGGCGGGCTCGCCCAAGAACGCAGCGGCGACATCGTCGGTGGAGGGCGCGGCGATCGGCTCGTATCCACGCTGGGCGGCGAGCAGGTTGAAGCGCCGCTGGAGGAAGCCCGGGATCACCAACGCGAAGGTGCGCGCAAGGCGGTTCGGATCGTCGAGCGTGCGCAGCATCGCCTGGTACGTCTCTTCGCCGTAGGTGGCGCGGAACGCGGCGGCCTGTTCGGGGCGCGCGACCCAGCTCATGACGCCGGCGCGATCGGCCTCGGGGTGAAACTGCACTGCCTCGATCCCGGCACCGAAATCGAAGCCGAGCAGTCCGCGGCCCTTGGAGTAGCCGTCGCGGCTCTCTTGCGCGAGCAACGTCCCGCCGAGCGCCGCCAGCTTCTTCTCGTCCAAGTTGACCGCCTCCCAGTTGCGGTGCTCGAACGCGAACAGGCGATCGCGGAACGCCGAGAGCATGGCGTGTTTCTGCCCTTGGCTCGTGGTGTAGATCGGCATCACGCCGAACTTGCGGCTGTCACGCGTGCTCATGTCGGCCACCTCGAAGTGCCGCACGAGCAGCTCGTAGGTGTAGCAGACGCCGAACAGCGACTTGCGCTCCTCGTCGGCGCGCTGCGACTCGCCCACCATCCAGTCGACGAAGCTTCGGAAGTCCGCGAACCAGGGTTGGTCGTCGCCATCGTAGGGCGAGCCCGGCCCACCCGACCCGATGTACACGTCCGAGTCGCGGGGAATGACGTCGTTGGTGTCGCGCGGCGACACCTCGGAGAGGCGGCAGGAGAGGCCGGGATTGTGCTGGCGCACCCGATCGAAGAACGAGGTCACGATGCCGCGGAAGCAGCGCATGGCCTGGTTCGTATGGCCCGCGTTCATGTCCACCAGGCACACGCGGAGCTCTCGACGGCTCGCGTAGGATCCGGAGGGTGGTGGCTCGGAGCGCGGGGGGCCTTCTGGCCCGTCGTGGTTCGGCTCGGTGGACGACATCGGTGAAGCGCACGCCCGGTTCAGGACCCAAGGCGTGAAGGCGCCAAGAAACTAGCACGAATCGGGCTCCGGTGCGTAGCTCCCGGCGAAGACCACCGAAAGCTTGCGGCTCTCGCGGCTTTCCCGCAAACACGCTCGGCGTGACCACCTCGCCCGAGCCCGCGCCACCCTCCCCTGCGCGCGGCGCGGTGTTGGTCTCGCTCGGCATCCTGGCCTCGCGGCTGATGGGCCTGGTGCGCCAGCGCGCGATCGGTCACTTCTTGGGCACGAGCGACCAGGCCGACGCGCTCGCAGCCGCCTTCCGCGTAGGCAACGTGCTGCAGAACCTGGTGGGGGAAGGCACGCTCAGCGCGACCTTGGTGCCGCTCTACGCGCGCGCGCGACGGGAGTCGGCCTCGCGTGCGGCGGACTTCGCGCGCACCGCGCTGGGCTGGCTGGCGCTGATCGTGGTGACGCTTTCCGCGCTCGGTGCGTCGTTCGCGCCCACGCTCGCGGCTGTGCTGGCGCCAGGCTTCGAGGGCGACAAGGCCGCGCTCACGGCCGCGCTGGTGCGCATCCTGTTCCCGATGACCGGCGTGCTGGTGCTCTCCGCTTGGGCGCTGGGCATCCTCACCGCGCACCGGCGCTTCCTGTTGCCCTACGCGGCGCCGCTGTTGTGGAGCACTGCGCAGATCGTGGCGGTCGTGCTAGCCGCGTTCTCGCTGGGCCATCGCGGCGACGATCTCGCGCGAGCCGTGGCGTGGGGCGCGCTTGCGGGCGCCGTCCTGCAGCTCGGCGTGATGTTGCCCGCAGTGCGCACGGCGCTGGGCTCGCTCGCCCCGACGCTCGCGAGGAGCGAGCTCGTGACCCAAGCGGCGACTCGACTGCCGGGGGCGCTCGCGGGCCGCGGCATCTTGCAGCTGAGTGGCCTGGTCGACACGCTGCTGGTGAGCCTGCTCGGCTCGGGCGCCGTCGCCATCTTTGGCTTCGCGCAGACGGCGTACCTCCTGCCGATGGCGTTCCTCGGCACGGGCGAAGCCGCGGCGTCCCTGCCCGATCTGGCCGAGCAGGCCGGCGGCGGCGCCGAGGCCAAGGACAAGATGCGCGCCCACGTGCAGAGCTCGCTCACGCGTGTGCTCACGCTGGCGCTCGGCGCCTCGGCGTTCTTCGCTGTGCTCGGGCCCGAGATCGTGGCGCTGCTGTTCCAAGGCGGCGCCTTCGATCGGGCCGCGACCCTGGCAGTGGCCTCGGTGCTCGCGGTGTACGCCGTGGGGTTGCCCGCCAACGCCAGCGCGCGCGTGCTCTCCACCGTGAGCTTCGCCTTCGGCGACACGCGCGGACCAGCTCGCTTCGCGTTCGTGCGCGTGGCTGTCTCGACCGCGCTCTCGCTGCTCTTCATGAAGCGCTTCGGCACCGAGGGGGTGGTGCTCGGCGCGGTGCTCGCGGCGTGGGTCGAGCTCGCGTTGCTCGGGCGCGCCGCGTCCGACAAGCTCGGTGGCTTGGGGCTCGGGCGCTTGCCCTGGGTCCGCATGGTGGCTGCAAGCGGGGCGGTGGCGCTGGTGGCGCTCGGCGCGCAGCGCGGCCTCGCCCTAGTGATTCTGCACCCGCTGTTCGGCGCACTGGTCTCGCTCACCCTCGCGGGCGGGGCGTTCCTCGGGGCGGGCCAGGCCCTCGGCTTGATCAGCCTGCGCGCCCTGCTGCGCCGCTCGAAGCGCAGGCCCCCCGCGGCGCCCTGAGCGTCCGCTCTTTTCGCAAGCGCCGCCGCTCGTTGCTACTGTGTCGCGATGTCCACGCCGTGGATCCCTGCGCTGACCTCTGCGGCGCACATTTTGGGCGTGGCCGGTGCCGTCGCGTTCTCGGTGCTGCGACTCCAGGCGCTCTACCGCCGAGACGTCGCCGCCACGCGACTTGCGGACAATGGCAACGGCATCGCGGCGCTCGCCCTGTACGGCGCGGGGCTCTATCGCCTGTTTGGGGAGCTGGAGAAGCCGCTCTCCTTCTACACGCAAAACCCTGTGTTCTGGACGAAGATGGGGCTGCTCTCGCTGGCCATGGTGCTCGAGGCCTATCCCCAATACGTCGTCCTCCCCTGGCATATCCGCGCGAGCCGGAAGCTGCCCATCGAGCCCAAGCCGGGCCAGTTCGAGCGCATGTTCAAGCTCGCGGCCTGGCAACTGCCGTGTCTGCTGGGCGTGGTCGTGTGCGCCGCGCTCATGGCGCGAGGGATCGGCCTGCCGACGACCGCTCGGGCTCCGGAGGGCCCCCCCTCTACCGGCCAAGCTCTCTACCAGCACCACTGCCAGGTTTGTCACCAGGAGGACGGGCGCGGCCTTGGTGGTCGCGTGGCCGCGGACTTCACTGCCTCGCCCGGCGTGCTCGACAAGCCCGACGAGGAGCTCCTGCGCAGTCTGCGCGAGGGTCGAACGGGGACGATCGGCACGATGCCTGCGATGTCCCCCCAGCTGAGCGAGGCCGAGCAGCAAAGAACCTTGGAGTTCGTCCGGCAGCGCTTCGGGTCGGGCCGGTAGTCGCTCTCTACTCGCAGCGGCTGAAGGTGAAGCCCTCCACCGTCCCGGTCTGCGCCACGCAGCTCGAGCCCTCGGGGCACTTGCCGTCGCGCGAGCAGTCGCGCGAGCACGAGCCGGCAAGCGTGCAGTAGCCGAAAGCGCACTGGCTGTTGCTGCTGCAGGCCGAGCCCACCTCGCCCGCGCCCGTGATCAAACATAGGCCGATGCGGGAGCCTCCACCCAGATCGGCGAGGGCCGCGCAGGCGAAGCCGTGGGGGCACGCGCCCTGCATTCGACAGCTGTCCAAGCAGGCGTCCCCTGGTTGGCCGTCGGTCGTGGTGGGCGACGCGCAGCTCACCGCGGGCGCGGGCGGCACGGTGAAGGTGTTGAAGTTGATGTGCAGCCCGTCGTTGCACACGTTCACCACCGTGTTGCTCAGGTTGCAGGCGTACTGCGCGGGGGCGTACCCCCCGGGCAGCGGGCCGTACACGTCGGGCGGCCGACGGCACACGCCGTCGCACGTCCAAGGCGCGAGCCCCTGCGCACGCTGCGGGCAATCGGCCGCCGAGTTGCACGCCAAGGTGCAGCTCGACACGACCAAGTTGGCCGACGAGTCGCACGCCGAGGGCGCGACACACTGCGACGTGTCTGCGGCGCAGTCGGCCTCGGCACGCACGCACACGTTGGTGGAAGGGCTGCCGACCGGCATGCAGCCGTAGCCGTTGGGGCAGTCGGCGCCGGTCTGGCACTCCGAGGTGCAGTAGTTCACCGGCGTCAGGCAGGCGAAGTTGCACTGGCCCACTCCGGTGCAGCTGCGCCCCACGTCGCTCTGCGCACAGAACGTCTCCGTGGCCGGCGTCTCACAGCGAAATCCCGTGGGGCATTGGGAGTTTGCGGTGCAACCTCGAGTGCAACGCATGACCCCACCCGGCGTCACCGGGCGACACATTCCAGATTCACATGAAGCATCGCTGGAGCAGAGCGTGAGATCAGCGTCGGAGCCGGTCATGCCCGAGCTCGTGCTCATACCGCTGCCGGAGCTCGTGGCCGACGGCGAGCCACCCCCCGTCGACGGTCCGCCCGCGCCCGCGCCCGCGCCCGCCCCGTCGCCCCCAGATCCCGCTCCGCCCTGCGCACCGCTCCCGCCGCTGCCCGCGAACTCGCAGCGACCGATCGAGCTGCACAGGTAGCCCTTGGGGCAGTCCTTCGCGGCGTCGATGCAGTCCTGCGTGCAAGTGCCCTCGAAGCAATACCCTTGCAGGCAGTCGCTGTTCAGCTCGCACGTCTCGCCGCTCGTGGCGCACGAGAAGATGGAGAGCCCGAAGAGCCCGCTCGCGGCGAGCGCCAAAGCCAAGCGCGGCGTCACGCCCAACATCGTACCACCGACTCCTCGGTCCGAGAGAGGCCGCCGCTTACTTGGCCCATCGTCGGTTCCTCGGGCATGCGTCGCCGTCATGCGCATCGAGAGCTCCATCGGCCTGTGCCTGTTCGCCGCGCTCGCGCTCGGCCAGGCGGGCTGCAAACGCGAAGGGGGCAACGTCGCGTTGAGCAAACAAGCTCCTCTCGACGTGGACGACGGGACCATCCCCAACGTCCCGGTCCCGGAAGAGAACGGCCCCAAGCTGGTGGCGCTCAAGGAAGACGTACCGGTCTACGAGCGGCCCGCCACCGCCGCGCCTGTGATCGGCGCGTTGCGCTTCGGCGGCGCGGTCGCGCGCGCCAACGAGCCGTTCAAGAAGACCGCCGACTGCGAGCCTGGTTGGTACCCGGTTCGGCCACGCGGCTTCGTGTGCGGGGACGCCAGCGTCAAGCTCGACGGCGCGGAGCTGTCCAGCGCTCCCGACACCCAGAAGGCGCTGCCCTACCGCTACGCCTCGGTGAAGAGCGTCACGCCGCTCTATGCGCGCGCCCCCACCGCCGCCGAGCAGATCGAGAACGAGCCCAGCCTCGAGCGCCACCTCAAGAAGGTCGCGTCGGCCGAGCCCACCAAGCTGCGCGCCAGCGCGAACGATGTGCCGCTCGATGAACGCGGCGTCGCCACCGGACCCGCCGTCGTCACCCCCGAGTCGGAGGGCGTCTCTGCCGAAGGCCACCGCACGGCGCAGTCGTTCTTCGACTTCGGCGGCGACAAGGCGCTGCCTGCCATCCCGCCACGCGACGGCCTGGTCGCGCTGGTGCTGCGGCGTGGCAGCGTCGTGGCCCTCACGGGCACCGTCTCCGTCGAAGGCCCCCACGGCCCGCGCCGCTTCGGCGTCACGCCCGAGGCCAACCTCGTCCCGCTCGATCGTGTCGATCCGGCGCTCGGCTCGGTGTGGCATGGCGTCGACCTCACCAAGGAGAAGGGCCTACCGCTCGCGTTCGTGCTCCGCCACGAGGTGTGCCCCTACGAGCTCGGCAAGGGCAAGGCCAAGCGGCTCGAGGACGACGAGCACGAGAAGCGCACCGTCATCCACCTCACCGGCCGCTTCCGCACCGTCGAGAGCATCCAATACGACGAGAGCGAAGCAGGCGTGTGGTTCCGCTCCAAGGACCTGATCAAGGTCGTCAAGCGCACCAAGTTCCCCGACTTCGTCGAGGACAGCAGCAAGTGGGTCGACGTCAGCCTCGCGCTGCAGACCATGACCCTGTACGAGGGCAAGAAGCCCGTCTACGCCACGCTCATCTCGAGCGGCAAAGACGTGCTCGGCGACCCCGAGACCAGCGCCGCGACCAAGCTCGGCACCTACTCGGTCACGGTCAAGGCCGCCACGCGCACCCTCGACCCGCGCGAGGTCGACCAGACCTTCGACGTGCAGCACGCGCCCTACTACCTCGAGTACTCGCCCGGCTTTGCGCTCACGGGCAGCATCTGGTCCGACCCGCAAGGCGAGGCCCGCGGCTACCACAACATTGCGCTCACCCCCGTCGACGCGCACCGCGTCTACAGCTGGTCAGGTCCCGAGCTGCCCACTGGCTTCCGGTGGCTCGCGCAGAAGCCCGACGAGACCATCACCATCCACGTGCGCAAGTAGCCGTCGCCGCGCTCGCCGCGCTCGCCGTTCGATCCTGCTTGGGGGCTCGCTTGCGCCCGCTGGGCGCTACGCTCGCCGTTGTCGAGTCGGCGCCCACGCCTTTCACCTCGCCGCCACCTGACGGCCAGGTCCCCGCGAGTTGAAGCGTACCCGGGCGGTCGAGCGTGCCCCGTGCGCCACGGGGCAGCAGGCTCAGTCGACGATGTCGAGGTGCGCGCGTTTGCCGGCGCGCATGGCGGCGGCGGCGAGCAGCGTGCGGATGCTCTGGGCGGTGCGGCCGTCTTTGCCGATCACCTTGCCGATGTCGTCGGGGGCGACCAGCAGCTCGACGCGGGGGTTCTCGCTGGCGGACTCGCGGACGACCACCTCCTCTGGGTGGTCGACGAGCGCGCGGGCGATCAGCCCCACGAGCTTGCCTAGCGAGGTGAGCTCGTCGCGCATGGGCGCGTCGCGGCCCGCGTCGCGGTCGCGGTCGCGATCACGGCGGGGACCACCTTCACGCGGCGGCCCACCATCTTGGCGCGGGCCCATGGTCAGGCCTGCGGCGCGGCTTCGGCGCCGGACAGCACCTTGGCGTTCTTGAGCAGCTGCGCGACGGTGGCCGACGGCTGCGCGCCGCGGTCCAGCCAGTGCTTCACGCGAGCGCCTTCGACGCGCAGCTCGGAGCGCTTGGGATCGAACGTGCCGATGCGCTCGATGAAGCGGCCGCCCCGGGGGCTCCGCTGATCAGCGACGACGATGCGGTAGAACGGCGCCTTGTTGGTGCCCATGCGGGCGAGGCGAATGTGAACAGCCATGATCTCGACCTTCTCGAAGCGGGGCCCGCCGCGGATCCGGCGGGGCGCGGCAAACTATGCGACTCGTCTGCGTTGGTCAACCGCTTCGTGACGAGATTGGCGAGCGTAGCGCCCAAAGGGCGCAAGCGAGCCCCTCCTCGGCCACCCCCCACAGCGGCGACCAGCAGGCCGCTGGGCGGTGCGGAGCCGCGGGCGCTAGCCGAGGTCGAGGATGATCACGCCGCGGTCGGGATCCGGGTCCTCATCTTCGTCCTTTTTCGCGGGACGCTTGAACGGCCCCTCCAACGGGAGCTCCAGGCGCGGCTGGTTGTCCTGTTGCCGGGCCTTTTCTCGCTCTTCGCGCTGACGAATTTGCTCGATGATGAAGGGGGGAAGCACCGAAACCTCCTGTCGAGGTCGCTGCCGCAGTGAACTAAGCGAGAAGGTAGCAACGCGCCTCTCCTAAGTCCAGGGCCCGACAGCAGAAGGTCTTGCTATGCTGCGCTGCCTTCGTGAACGCTCCTGCGGCTCAACCCGGATTGGCCTTAACGCGCCGCGCCCTTCTTTGGGGCGCCGCGGCCGCCGTGCTCGGCTCGAGCCGCCGGGCCGAAGCCGCCCCGTTCGACATCGCTGACACGGCGTGGGAGGGGCTCTCGGAGTTCTACGAGATCGCCAAGAAGGAGCTCGGGCCGGAGCGCGTCAAGCCGGTGGCGACGTTGGACTGGTCCACGGTCAAGCCCGACGACGGCATCTTGGTGCTGCATCCGACCGATCCGGTCGACGCCCAGGAGGCCAGCGAGTTCATGAAGATGGGCGGCCGGGTCGCGATCCTCGACGACTTCGGCCGCGGCGATGACCTGCTCAAGCGCTTCAAGATCGAGCGCGTGCGGATGCCGGGCAAGCCCGTGGCTGCGCTGCGTCAGAACCCCGAGCTTCCCATCGCCGAGCCCTGGCTCGAGGTGTCCAAGGGCCAGATCGGCTCGCCCCACCCGGTGGTCGCGAACGTCAAGCGCCTGGTGCTCAACCACCCGATGGCGCTCAACCACCCGGACCTGTCGCCGGTGCTCAAGGTGCGCCTGGCAGGCTCGACGGGCGACGCGATCGTGGCGGTGGCAGGCCAGGTCGAAAAGGGGCGCCTGTTTGCCATGAGCGACCCGTCCGCGCTGATCAACTCGATGTTGCGCTACCCGGGCAACCGCGCGTTCGGCGCCGGGCTCATTCGTTACTTGGCGAACGACTCCGAGCGCGGCCAAGGCCGGCTGTTCATCTTGGCGAACGCCTTCAAGCAAGAAGGCAGCGTGGGCGGCGATCGCTCGCTCGTGCAAGACGCGGAGTCGGCGCTGCGCTCGCTCGCCGAGAGCCTCGCCGACGTGCGCAAGAGCGGCCTGCCGCCGTGGCTGCTCGCGGTGGGCGCGGCGCTGGGTGTGGCGGCCATGGGCTTGTGGGTGGGCCGCTCGTCGGGCCGACCGTACAAGAGCCCACTGCCTCGTTACGCCCGCGCCACACCGCTCGTTGCGCGCGGCGGCGTGGCCGGTCGCTTCGCGATGTTGGCCGCCCCGACCTCGCCCAAGAGCCTGGTGCTGCTCGAGCTGAAGAGCGCGTTGTTCGAGGCCGTGGCGGAGCGCTGCGGGCTCGAGCCCAACCCCGGGGCCGAGGCGGTGCTCGCCGCGCTCGGCAACGCCAAGGAGATCGACCCGGCGCTGCTCGGCCGCGCACGCGCCGTGATCAAGCGCATGCAGCAGGTCGAGTCGATCGTCGCGGCAGGTGGCTCGGGCGCACGCTTGGGCAAGGACTCGGTGGACGAGGCGCACGCGGTCGCGCAAGAGGTGGTGCGCGCGCTGTCTGCGTTGAGCCCGCAGCCCGCCGCCCGCCCGCTGCTCCCAGGCGCACTTTCGCCGGGCGAAGCCACGACATGAGCGTGCTTTCACCTCGCGGCCCATTGGGCTACGGTCAGCGCGAATGACGCAATCGGCGAGCCTGGATGAGATCGGTCAAGCCCGCGAAAGGTTGGAGCTTGTTCGGCGTGAAGTGATGCGGGTCTACATCGGCAACCCGCGCGTCGTCGACCTCTTGCTGACGACCCTGCTCGCGCAGGGGCACGCGCTGCTCGAGGGGGTGCCCGGCGTGGCCAAGACCACCTTGGTCAAGGCCTTCTCGACCACGCTCGGCGCGAGCGTGCGGCGCATCCAGTTCACGCCCGACCTGCTCCCGGCGGACATCACCGGCACCTACGTGCTCTCGCCCAAGGACCAGTCGTTCACGCTGCGCCCCGGCCCCATCTTCGCCAACGTGGTGCTCGCCGACGAGATCAACCGCGCGCCCGCCAAGACGCAGTCGGCCTTGCTCGAGGCGATGCAGGAGCGCCAAGTCACGATCGAGGGCGATCGCTTCGAGCTGCCCGCGCCGTTCATGGTGCTCGCCACCCAGAACCCAGTGGACCTCGAGGGCACCTACCCCCTGCCCGAGGCGCAGATCGATCGCTTCTTGGTGCGCATCATGATCGGCTACCCGACGCACAAGGACGAGGTCGCGATGGTGCGCTCGCACAACGCCGTGCCACCCAAGCCCCAGGCCGTCATCTCGCTCAACGACGTGCACTCGCTGCAAGCGCTGGCACGCCGCATCCACCTCGACGACGACCTGTACGAGTACGCGGTCTCGCTCACCGCCTTCACCCGCTCGCACCCGCGCGTCGTGCTCGGCGCCTCGCCCCGCGCCACGCTCGGCTTGATCCAGGCCGCCAAGAGCGCCGCGTTGCTCGCAGGCCGCGCGTTCGTGACGCCCGACGACGTGCGCGGCGTGGCGCACACCGTGCTCGGCCACCGCCTGGTGCTCACCCCGGAGATGGAGGGGGACCCCAAGGCGCGCGACGGCCTGATCGACGAAGCCCTGCAGCGCATCGGCTACCGGCGCGCCGCGCGTCCCGCCTGATCGCTCCCTCCCCTCATGCAGCTCTACCCCACTCGACCGGCGGCTCACTTGGCGATCGCCTCGGTCGCCGTGGCAGCCCTGGGTGTGGTGTCGAGCCAACCCTTGATGGTGGGCTGGGGCGGTTCGTTGCTGCTCGCGGTCGCCATCGCCCGCGCCGTCACGCTGGTGAGCGTGGCGCGCATCCGCGCCGCTGGCTTCGAGATGTTGTGGAGCCACACGCGCCGCATGGTGCGCACCATCCGCGGCTCCGAGATCGAGATCGAGGCCGAGGTGCGCAACCGGGACACGCTCGCCGCGCGCTACGTCAAGCTGCGCGCGCTCGCCTCGCCCAACCTCGAGGTGCACCTCGATCCGCCCGCGGGCGAGGTCGCCGCCTGCGGCAAGCTCAAGGTCAAGGTCAAGGTGCGCACCCCGCGTGTGGGGCAACACGGCGTGTACGGCCTCGCGCTCGAGGTGCGCGGCGCGCCCGGCATGTTCGAGGTGCCGCTCACCTTCGCCAACCCGTACGGCATCGAGGTCGCGCCCCGCCCCATGAGCGCCTACCTGCAGAGCGGCCGCGGCGGACCGAGCTTGCTCATGGCACCCACCGGTCGCGCGGGTCGCCTGCGCGGCGACGGCACCAGCCTGCGCGAGCTGCGCGAGCACCAGCCCGGCGATCCGTTCCGGCGCATCGCGTGGCGCGCCAGCGCCCGCCGCGGCAAGCTGCTGGTGCGCGAGTTCGAGCGCGAAGAGCGCGACGTGGTGTGGATCCTGCTCGACGTCTCGGTCGATCTCTGGTCCGGGCCCGTCGGCCGCGCGCCGCTGGATCTGTTGATCGACGAGTGCGCTGCGCTCGTGTCGCGTCACCTCACGCGCGGCGATCGCGTCGGCATCGCCGTGTTCGCCCAGACCACGCGCGTCACCATCACGCCGGACAGCGGCTCGGCCCAGGGCCAGAAGATCCTGCACGCGTTGCTCACCGCGGGCAGCACGCTGGACGCTTCGCGCAGCGATCTGGACGAGCTCGACGTGGCCGTGCGCGTCATCGAGCACCTGCGCCCACTCGACGATCGCGGCCTCGCCGACGTGCGCCGCGGCGATCTGGACAAGCTCGCCCAGCGCGCAGACTCACTGCGCCACCGCGCCCCCTTCCGCGTCAAGGCGCCCGAGGGCCGCAGCGAGCGCGACGCCACGCTGCGCTGCTACCTTGCCTGCTTCGGCATCGACTCGCCGCCCAAGAGCGCGAGCGACCGCAACGCCGTCAGCGACACGTTGGTGCGCACCCTGGCCGGCATCTCCAAGGGCAAGCCGCGGCCCAGCTTGGTGCACGTGCTCGGCAACGCGCCCGAGGCCTCCTTCCTCCCCGCGCTGGCACAGGTGATTGGCCGCATCCGCCGCACCGGCACCACCGTCTCGTGGGGCATGCCGCTGTTTGGTCCCGGCCTCACGCCACCGTGGGTGGTCGAGCGCCGCACTGACGACGAGGACGAGCCCGGCCCCCAAGACAACTCTCAGCTCGACCCGGTCGCCCCCTTGGCCGCGGACGCGGTGCGCATCCGGGCCACCATCGCGCAGCGCCGCGCCGAGCGCGAGCTCACCAAGATGGGCGTGCGGGTGGAGCACGTTCGACCGGGCTTCCGCGCCTTCGCCGAGGGCACCGGCCCCATGCCCACCCCCGGCGGCAAAGCCCCCGCCGCGTCGAACGAGCCAGACACCACCGCCGAGCCGGCCCGCTCGCACAAGCCAGACGTCACCCGCCCGGCCGGTCCGTGAGCCGCGCGCCCGCCGCGATCCTGCGTGAGCTCGGCCTCTCGCCCAAGAAGTCGCTCGGGCAGAACTTCCTCACCGACCCGAACGTGTGCCGCCGCATCGCCGAGGCCGCCGCGCCCGAAGGCACCGGCAGCGTGCTCGAGATCGGGCCCGGTCTCGGCGCGCTCACCCAAGCCCTGCTCGCGCGCGGCCTGCCGGTGGTCGCGGTCGATCGTGACCGCGACATGATCGCCTTCCTCTCCGGAGAGCTTGAGCCTGCCATCACCAAAGGAGAGTTGCAGTTGATCGAGGCGGACGGCACCGAGCTCGACTGGCTCTCGACCCTGAGCCGCCTGCCCGCGCCGTACGCGATCGCCGGCAACCTGCCGTACCTGGTCACGGGGCGCTTCCTCGAGCTCGCCACGCGCGCCAGCGATCGCATCGCGCGCGCCGTGTTCATGGTGCAGCTCGAGGTGGCCGAGCGCCTGCTGTCCGCGCCGTCGAGCAAGGCCTACGGCGCGCTCACCGTGTTCGTGCGCGCCGCGTTCCAGGTCGAGCGGGTGATGGTGGTGAAGAGCGGCTGCTTCTACCCGCGCCCCGACGTCGACTCGGCCGTGGTCAAGCTCACCCCGCGCCCGGATCGCATCGCGGAGACGGAGAGCTTCCGCAAGCTGGTGCGCGCCGCCTTCCAGCAGCGCCGCAAGACATTGCGCAACGCCTGGGGCGCGCTCGGCCTGGGCGAGGGTGTGATCGAGCAAGCCGCCCAGGCGAGCGGCGTCGACCTCGGCCGGCGCGGCGAGACGTTGAGCGAGCTCGAGTTTGCCAGCGTGGCGCGCGCGCTCGAGGGCTGAGTGCTGAGCGCGGGAGCGGCTTGCAACAATCTGGCAACACGCCATTTTGTGGCTTGCGAACTTTCCGGGGGGGGCACGTATTGTGCCAGTGGCTGCTGCTCTCGGGGGGAACCGGACAGCACGCCAGAAGGAGCCCGATCATGCTCAACCGCCTCGGATTCGACAACCGCTTTGGACGCGTGGCCGCGACCTATGACATGAGCCCGCGGGGCAACGGGTACTTGGTGCCCATCCTGCCCAAGACTGACTTCTCATTCGACGGGCGGAACGTCGCGAACGCGACGCAGGACGTGCCCGTCGCAGTCGGCATCGACTCCTCGAGCTGGGTATCGGGGGCGCTCATCGTCAGACTACACGCGAAGAACACCTGGTCGGCCACGGCGAGCCTGAGGGTCTTCGTGGACAACATCATGCTCGCTCCCGAGGAGCCGGACGTTGTGTTTGCGACGTCCCCGGTCGTCGAGCTCGCCTTCGCGAGCTTTGTCAACACCGACGCCGCGCCCCTCCTCAAAGTCGCCACGTTGACCGGCATGGGCCCCATGCTGCGCGTGATGGTGCGCTGGACCCAGGGACTCACGGCCGGCGCAGGGCAGCAAACCGGCGCCATCGGCATCGACCTCGTCGGCCGCCCCGCCTGATCATGCTCCCGCAACGCGCGCCGCTGCCCAGCGGGTCCGTGCGCATCGAGCTCGACGATCCCGACGAGGACGACCTCGTCGCCGAGCGCGTCGTACTCGTGCGCAGGGCCGAGGTCGTGTTCGACGGCCACGACGACAGCGTCGACTCGGTCTGGCTCGCCACGGGCGTCGACAGCTCGCGCTGGGCTCACGCGCAGCTGGTGGTGCTGCTCCACGCCAAGAACACCTGGGCAGACGGCGCACGCTTGTCGGTCGGCGCAAGCAGCATCTCGCTCTCGGAGACGGAGCCTGCAGACGTGTTCCTCGGTCCCGGCCTGGGCAGCGTCGACCTGGACGAGACCGTCGCGGCGCCGGCGCTGTTCGTGGTGGACCTCGCCCGACCCGCCGCGCTCATCCAAGTGGCCTTGACCTGGAAGCAGGCCACCGAGCTGCCGGGCCCGCAGACGGCGGTGCTGTCCGTCTGGCTGCTTGGCCGCACCGGGCACCCGCCGGATCTGCGCGTCGAGGCGGACGTGCAGGAGGAGGAGCCGTGAGCATCTTCGACTACCTCAAGATCGAGATGAGCTTCCAGGCGTTCGTGGCCGAGGACGCAGCCCGACAGAATCAACTGCTGGCCTCGTTCTCCATGTACGGCGAGGTCGATGATCCGAAGTTCGCGGCCGTTTGGCTGCCGGTGCCGACACAGGTCCGCCCGCGCTTGCCGCCGCACCTTCTTGGGGTGAACGAGACCCCGCAGCCTGTTCTTCTCTCCAACGACGCGGTCACGCACGTGGGGATCACAGGCGCCGGCATCGCGCAAGGGTTTCGGATCGCTCTGGTTCAAGAGACGTTCCCGACCCCCATCCGCTCGACGGTGCTGGTCACCCACAAGTCCCCAGAGCCTGCGGAGAGCTACCCGCGGGTCGTCGGCCTCGACTATTGCGCGGAGACATTTCCGAACTTCACATCCCCGTTCGGAGTCGACCCACCTCAGCGCGTGCGCAGAACGTACGTGCTCGCCACACAGAAACGAGCCTCGGGCGACGACCTCACGCGCTACCATTTTCACCACATGAACGTGGTGGATGGACCGACCGGCATCGCGGCACAGCCCGAGCACCGCGCCACGCTGAACGGCTGGGCCCGCGCGCACCATGCCATCCCGGACCCCCTGAAGATCGACGGGCGGCGGACGGTGCTGGTGAACTACCGCGACGAGACGTTCGAGCCGTGGCCGGCCAACATGAAGACCGGCGACATGTCGCTGAAGTTTCGCGGCGGCACGCCCGTGTGGGGCCCGCTTCGCCGCTTCCACCTCAAGCAAACCCTGGACGACCTCGCCGCCGAGCTGCCGATGCCGGTGTGGCCGATCGCGGTCGGCGCCAACGGCACGGGCAGCAACGCGCGCTTCTGCGTGACCTTCGGGCGAAAGGACAAGGTCGACGCGCTCGCGCGCAAGTTCTTTGTGGTGGTCGACGGTATTGAGACGCCCCCGAAGCGAGTCGGCGCGGTCGTCTATCGTGAGAAACCCGGGCAGAGCGCGAAGCCGAAGGGCCCGGCCCAAACAGCGGGCAGCGGCGGGCCCGGCCAAAGCACAGCACAAGGGGCCCAGCTTCAGGCGCTGCTCGAGAGCTGGAACGCAAAGCTCGCCCAGCTCGATGCGGCCATGAAGAGCAGCATGAAGAAGAACGGCATCCGCTGCGCGACCCTGGTGGTTGGGCGCAACGGTAGGCTGCCACTCGCGCGCACCTACACGTTGGCCGAGAAGGGCTACCCGGTCGCCACCAACTTCGACAAGTTTCGCTGGGGCAGCTGCGCGAAGTTTCTCTGTGGCATGCGCGCATGCATCCCGTTCACTACCGACCAGGCGCAAGACGACTGGCTGGCATCGAGCGCCGCCACGGCCTATGGCATCTCGGACGACGACATCGAGGCGGCGCCGGGCACCTCGCAGCAGAAGTCGTGGTTTCGCGCCGTCACGGTCGCGGACCTTCTCCTCATGGAGTCGGGGTTCATACAAGACGGCGACGTCGAATTGGACGACCCTGATCCCTGTGGCGGGCCAGAGACCTTTGACTACGACAAGGCGGTGTTCAAAGCGAAGGGCAACCGCTTGCCGCTCGAGCCAGGAGACCTCCGAGAGCTCTTGCGCAAGCGGGGACCCGAGCTGATGTACCGCGCGCCCACCGAGAGGTGGTGTTACTCCAACCCCAACACCAATGTCGTCGCCGAGCTCATCAGCCGCAAGATGACGTCCGACTACAAGAGCTACCTGCCTGAGATGCGACAATGGTGGGGCTTCGATCGAAACTCTCCTCGAGTCGCCGCGATCGGCCCCAACCGGAATGCGTGTTTTGCGCAAGGCGAGGTGATCACCCACGGCAGCCCGGGCTGGGCCCACGCGAGCCTGGTCCCCACCAGCAGCATCGACTACGCGCTCGCGCACCCCACTCCTGGCGCCGAGCCTGACCTGCTGAAGGGGCTGAAGTTGGCGCCGGCTCGTTATGGCGGTGGCGACGACTCCGAGCTTCTGGCGGGCTCCGGCTTCTTGGTGATGACGGGCCCCACCTTCGCCCGCATCATGAGCGGCCTGCATCCGGGCGCCCCGCCTCCCGTCAAGCAGCTCGTGAAGTCGACGGCAGATTTCGAGCGCCTGGAACGCAGAAACACCGAAGTCGTCTCCCTGGCCAGCACCAACGTCACGAAGACCCAGCTTCACAGCGACGTGCTCGTCACCCTCTTCAAGAACGGGAACATTGGGGGAGGCTATTCCTGGGTCAAGCACACCTACTGGGATCACGGCCCGGACGGCATGCCCAGAGAAAGCTTGACCGTCGCGGCTTGCTCCAATGTGGCGGACAACGGCGTCGGGGGCCTCACCAAGGTCATCGACGATCTGGAGCAGCTCGACTACTGGCGCTCGGCACACAACCTGTTTCCGGACTTCGAATGAGCTCACGGGCGCTCGTCGCGGTCCTACTCGTGGCCTGCTCGGACGACGTCGAGGCGCCCCCTCCCCCGCCGCCGCCGGGCTGCCCGCTCCCGACAGACAACCTGTCGGTGGTGGAGATCCGCTCGGAATATGAGAGCTCGATGTACGCCCTCATGAGCGATGGCTCGCTGTGGTGCTGGGGTCCCGACGTCACCGGCATGTGTGGCGGGGGCCACTTCTACCATCCCGTCAAGTCGTCACACGAGTGCCTCACCACGATGGACAGCGGGGACAGTCAGGTAGCCGTGGATGGCTGGGGGCGAGCCGTCGGCTGGGGCAGTTTCGTGGAGGTGAAGTTCGATGGCAGGGATCCGGCCGAGATTTTTCAGCCGGTGGAGCCGCTGGCCGACATGCTGTTCCACTCGTCAGAACTGGCGGTCGCGTTGGATGGGGAGGGGCGCGTCTGGATGTGGGGCGACGAACAGATTGGCCCTGACCTCAACGAATTTGCTCACCATGAGGAGCTGACACAGATCGCGTTCTCTGGGCCGGCTGCCTCGGTGGCCGGCGCGCTCTCGGTGTGTGCCATTCTCGAAGACGGCGACGTCGAGTGTGTGGGTGACAATCGCAACGGACAGCTAGGTTTCACCGCCGGCTGGATCTCCTCGCCCACCAAGATCGAGGTCGACCACGTGGTGCAAATGGAGTTCTCCGACCTGGCGTTGAGCTGTGTGCGACGCACCAACGGAGAAGTGCTTTGCAGCGGTTTGAACCTGGGTGGCTTTCTCGGGCTGCCGCCCGATGTCGAGCGCCGTGAGAGCTTCGGACTTGTCGACGGTCTGCCACCTGCCGACCTCCTCCGCGTGGGAGGCAGCGCAGCTTGCATCGTGTCCGACGGAGCGGTGTGGTGTTGGGGCATGTGGCCGCTCACGGGTGAGAGCGCCACCCCCCCCACCAAGCTCGAGCTGTTCGACGACGTCGTCGACGTGGGTGTAGGTGGCTTGGGCCTCTGCCTGGTACGAGCGGACCAATCGATCTGGTGCAATGGCTCGTTCGATGTTGAGGGCCGCTGCCAGGAGCAACCAGGAGAGTGGGTACCCCTGTCGTTCGAGCCCTGCGAGCCAAGTGGTTTCTACTGACGAGGTGCGCCATGGATTGTGAATGTCGCTCAAAGCCCATCCGGGAGCGCCTCGACGAGTCGCCGCCCCCCCCCCCCCGCCCCCCCCCCCCCCCCCCCCCGGGGCCCCCCCCCCCCCCCCCCCCCCCCCCCCCCCCCCCCCCCCCCCCCCCCCCC
>CAZXMG010000056.1:0-63078 GCA_964641275.1 uncultured Polyangiaceae bacterium | reverse complement strand
GCCGGCAAGGCCGCGCCCGGCTACCGCATGGCCAAGCTCATCATCCGCTTCGTGCACGCCATCGCCGAGGAGATCGAGCGCTCACCCGCGGTGCGTGAGCTGCTCAGGGTGGTGTTCGTGGCCGACTTCAACGTGAAGAACGCGCAGCGCATCTACCCAGCGACCGAGCTCTCGGAACAGATCTCCACGGCCGGCAAGGAGGCCTCCGGCACGGGCAACATGAAGTTCGCCATGAACGGCGCGCTCACCATCGGCACGCTCGACGGGGCGAACGTGGAGATCCGGGACGCGGTGGGGGCCGAGAACTTCTTCCTGTTCGGGCTCGAGGCGCACGAGGTCGCGGCGCGCGCGGCCGCCGGCTACCACCCGCGCGAGGTGCTCGCCAAGGACGCGGGCCTCGCGACCATGATCGACGACATCGCCCGAGGGCGCTTCTCGCCTGATGAGCCGGGGCGCTTCGCGGCGTTGGTCGAGCACCTGCGTGAGCGCGACCCGTACTTCGTGCTGGCGGACTTCCGCTCCTATGTGGCGCAGCAGGAGGCCGTGGCGCAGGCCTATCAGGAGCCGTCGCGCTGGACCCAGATGGCGATCCTCAACGTGGCTCGTATGGGGCACTTCAGCTCGGACCGCTCGATCCGCGAGTACGCCGAGCGGGTGTGGCACATCCAGCCCGTGGTCATTCCTTAGGGCAGAGGTCGGCACACGCAGGCACGCCACAAGAGCAGCCAGGGCGCAACGCCGCGGGTGGTCATGCGGCATTGTCGCGCCCTGATCAGCCGCGCGCAACGCGCAGCGATTCGCCGGCGAGCAGGCGCTCGAGCTCGTCTGTGGGGGCGATCAACGTGTCGATCGCGCGTGCCCAGAAGCCGGGCTGCTCGAGGTCCTCCCCCACGCTGGCCTTGGCGACCTCGTGTGCCAGCGCCGAGCCACTCAGGCGCAGGAACTGCTCGTAGCGTGGCAGGAACGTTTGCCCCTCTTGCTTGAAGCGGGCGTACATCCCGCGCGAGAGCAGGAAGCCGAAGGTGTAGGGGAAGTTGTAGAACGCCACGTCGGGGATGAAGAAGTGGAGCTTCGATGCCCAGAAGAGCGGGTCCTCTTCGCCGCGCGCGAGCGCCGGGCCGAACTGCTCCCGCTGGGCGGCCACCATCAGCTCCGACAGGTGGCTCGCCGGCACCTCGCCCGCGCGACGCTGCTCGTAGAACGCGCGCTCGAAGGCGAAGCGGGTGGGCACATCGAGCAGGAACGCGCAGCCGTCCGACACGGCCTCGCCCAGCAAGAGCGCGCGGTCGGCGAGCGATAGCGAGGCATCGTCGAGCAAGCCTTCGTTCAGCACCGCCTCGGCGAACGTCGACGCGGTCTCCGCGAGGGTCATGGGGTATTGGCGCTCGAGCACGCGTGTGCCGCGCAAGACCTCGGCGTGGAACGCGTGGCCCACCTCGTGCGCCAACGTCGAGACGTCGCCAAGCGAGCCTTGGAAGCTCATGAACACGCGTGTCTCGTCCGTGAGATCCGAGCCGGTGCAGAACGCGCCGGGCCGCTTGGTCAGAGAGGGCTCCGCCTCGATCCAGCGGGACTCGAGCATGTGATCGAAGTGGTTGGCCAAGCGCGGATAGGCCCTCTTGAACGCCTTGCGCACCAGGTCCACGCCGGCAGCCCAGTCCACCCGCGCGGCGCCCGTGATGGGGAAGGGGGCCTCCAGGTCGCACCACGAGAGCGCGGCCTTGCCCATGGCCTTGGCCTTGAGCAGGGCGCCCCGCCGCGGCACGTCGATGCGATCGGCGACCGCCTCGAGCATCGCAGACAGCGTCTTCTCGGTCAGGCCAGCTTGGTGCAGCGCAGGCGTGAGGAAGTCGGAGACGCCGCGGCGACGATTCAACAGAAGGCGCGTCCCCGCGATGTGGTTCAGCGCGGGCGCGAGCACGTGCACAGTGGACTCCCACGCCTGGTTGCCGCGCTCGAAGGCCGCCTTGCGCACGCGCGGATCGCTGTCTGCCATCAGGCTGCGTCGCTGCGCGATCGGCAACGTCTCGCGACGTCCGTCCGCGTGCTCCATCTCGAACGTGAGCTTGCCCGAGACGGCGTCGTACAGCCGGCCCCAACCGAAGATGCCCACGTTCGACAGATCCGCGGCCAGGCCCTCGAGCTCGGCGGCCATGCTGCGTTGCCCCTCCGTCCGCAGCCGCGAGAGCGCGTAGCTCGCCTTGTCGAGCTCGGGCCGCGCGAGCAAGGCAGCGAACTCCTGCTCGCTCGCGATCGCGAGGCCGCGGCGCAGCTCGACGAGGACCTTTTCCAGCTTCGAGCGCAGCTCCGCCACGCGCCCCTCGGCCAGCGAGTACTCCTCGCTCGAGCCATCGGCGGCGGCCAAGCAGCCCACATACGAGCTCAGGTGGCTCAGCCGCTGCTCGAGCTCCTCGCTGGCCAGCACGACGGAGAGCCAGGTGGCCTCATCGAAGCCGGGTTGTGCCGCAGCGCGCGCAGCGAGCGCCTCGAGATCGTGGGCCAGCGCAGCCTCGTGCTCCTGCCGGCGCGCGGAAGCGAAGCTGTCGAAATAGGAGCTGAGCGACCAGTTCCACGGGGCGTTCATGACCACCTCTTAGCGCGCCCGCGCACAAAACCAAACGGGCCTCCGAGAGGGAGGCCCGCGGGTCGCTCAGCTGCGACGGCTCAGAGGCAGGCGGGGCTCTTTGCGCCGCTCATCGGGTTGCAGCCGAAGTCGTTGCAGTCCACGAACGAGTTGCCGTCGTTGTCCACGCCGTCGCTGCACTCGGCGTAGCTGAACTCACGCTGACACACCGTCACGTACGGGTTCTTGCTGCAAGAGAAGTCGTCGCAGTCGATGAACGTGTTGCTGTTGTTGTCGACGTTGTCGGCGCACTGCGCGTCGCTCGTCTCCGGGCAGATGTTGACGTCCGGGTTCTGTTGGCAGCCGAAGTCGGCGCAGTCCACGAAGGTGTTGGTGTCCTCGTCGGTGCTGTTGCTGCACGCGGCGTTGGCCAGGGTGGCCCATTGCGCCATGGGCGCGCCCGTGGGCGTGGTGCCGTTGCACACCACGATGCCCTCACGCTGGCAGCCCGGGTCGTCGCAGTCGCTCAGCGAGTCCTCGTCGTCGTCATCACCGTTCGAGCACAGCTCGTTGGTGCTCTCGCGCGGCAGGCCCTTGCAGATCGTGGCGTCGGGGTTGATGACGCAGCTGTTGTCGTTGCAGTCGATGAAGGTGTTGCCGTCGTCGTCCGTGTCGTCGGTACAGGCCGCGTTGGTCAGCATCTCGTAGTCGCCCGGGTCGACGTTCACGGGGGTGGTGCCGTTGCACACCACGATGCCCTCGGTCTGGCAGTCCTCGTCGTCGCAGTCGATGTCGCCGTCCCCGTCGTTGTCGTCACCGTCCTGGCACTTGTCGTTGGACAGCTCCTTGGTACAGGCCGACAGCTCGGAGCAGTTGTTGTCCTCGCAGTCGGTGAAGCCGTTCTCGTCGTTGTCCATGCCGTCGGCGCAGGCCGGGTTCGAGGCCTCGGCGGGCTGGATGCAATCCGGCGTCGTCTGGCAGTCGAAGTCGTTGCAGTCCTCGAAGCCGTCGCAGTCGTTGTCGACCATGTCGCCGCAGGTGGCCGCGGTGTTCTCGTCGCCGGTCGGGGTGCACGGCCCACCCGCGCCGCTCCCGCCGTTGCCTCCGCTCGGGTTGCCGGCGCCGTTGCCGCCGTCTGGGTTGCTGCCTCCGGACGGGTTCGAAGCGCCGGAGCCTCCGCCGCCATCGGCGTCGTCACGGCAAGCGGCCAGAGCTCCAACGGACAACAGCGCAAGGATGGCAAAGGTCTTCGACTTCATGGCTAACTCCTAAGCAAGACGGGTTACACCAAGACGGCGCCGGCGGGGACCCCCGAGCGCGACGTCTTGGTGACATTCGAGGTATAGACCGGCCGCGAGCACCCTGCTACGCCGCAGGCATGAGCATGGGGCAGGCGATGGGCAGGCTGGGATCGGCGCTGGCGCTCGGGGCCGTGGTGGTCCTCTCGGCGTGCAGCTCCGCCGTCGAGGAGGCGCCGCCCCCGCCGCCGCCCACCGTGGTGGCGCCCACCGCCACGCAGCCCGCGGTGGTCGCGACCGGCGACGCCGTGCTCGAGGGCGATCGCATCAAGATCGCGCGGCCCATCTTCTACGACACGGACAAGGACATCATCCGGCCGGAGAGCTTCCCCGTGCTCGATGCCGTGGCGAACGTGGTGATCAACCACCCAGAGATCAAGGCGCTCTTGGTCGAGGGCCACACCGACAACCAGGGCAGCTTCGACCACAACCGCAAGCTCAGTGAGAAGCGGGCCAACGCCGTGGTCACGTACCTGGCCCAGCGCGGCGTGAGGACGCCGATCCGCAGCGTGGGCTACGGCGCCACCGCGCAGCAGTGCTTCACGCCCGACGACGCCTGCTTGCAGATCAACCGTCGCGTCGAGTTCCGCGTCGAGCGCTGAGCGGTGAGCCAGAAGCCCGAGGCGGAGCGGCTGCCGCCACAGATCCCGTACATCATCGGCAACGAGGTGTGCGAGCGCTTCAGCTTCTACGGCATGCGCGTGAACCTCACCGCGTTCCTGGCTGGCTACCTGCTGCTGACCGAGTTTCCGGTCGAGGACGAGCGCAAGGCGCAAGCCAAGGCCACGTTCCACCTGTTCATGAGCGGTGTGTACTTCTTCCCGCTGCTCGGCGGGTTTCTGGCCGACCGCTTTCTGGGGAAGTACCGCACGATCCTGTACCTGAGCCTAGTGTACTGCGCCGGGCACGCGTGCTTGGCGCTGTTCGAGGACAGCAAGAACGGCTTCTTGTTCGGCCTGTTCCTGATCGCGCTCGGCTCCGGTGGCATCAAGCCCTGCGTCTCGTCCATGGTCGGCGACCAGTTCGACGAGAAGCGCAAGCACCTCGCGAGCAAGGTCTTCGGCGCGTTCTACTGGAGCATCAACTTCGGCTCCTTCTTCGCGAGCTTGCTGATGCCGGTCACGCTCAAGCGCTGGGGCCCAGCGGTGGCGTTCGGCGTCCCCGGTGTGCTCATGGGCCTGGCCACGCTCGTGTTCTGGCTGGGCAACCGTCACTACGTGAAGATCCCGCCGCAGCGCGGCTCGAACCCGGACTCGTTTCTGCGCGTGTGCTGGACCGCGATCACGACGCGAGCCCCGGGCGCGTTCTGGTCCGGCGCCGAGAAGAAGCATGACGGTGAAGCGGTCGAGGGGGTGCGCGCGGTGTTCCGACTGATGGGCGTGTTCCTGCTGGTGCCCTTCTTCTGGATGCTCTTCGACCAGAAAGCCTCCACCTGGGTGCTCCAGGCCGACAAGATGGACCGCAACGTGTTTGGGGTGACGATCGAGGCCTCCCAGATGCAGGTGGTGAACCCGCTCTTGGTCATGATCCTTTTGCCGCTGATGCAGGGCGTGATCTACCCCTTCGTCGGCAAGCTCGGCTTCGAGCTCAAGCCGCTCCGCCGCATGTCCATCGGCATGGCGCTCGGCGCGCTTTCGTATGTGGTGGCCGGCTTCATCCAGATCCCGATGGATGCTGGCCAAACCCTCAACATTCTGTGGCAGCTCTTGCCCTATCTGCTGCTGACCATGGCCGAGGTGCTGGTCAGCGTGACCGGACTCGAGTTCGCCTACAGCCAGGCTCCGCGCGCCATGAAGGGCACGATCATGAGCCTGTGGAACCTGAACGTCACCCTCGCCAATGTGGCCGTGGCCATCGCGGCGCTGTTCAACGTGTTCTCGGGCGCCAACCTGTTCTTCTTCTACGCCAGCATCTCGGCGCTGGCCGCCGTGGGGCTCGGGCTCATCTCGCGCCGCTACAAGATGGTCGAGTATTACCAGAAGGCCTGAGCAAGCCCCCCGAGCCACGCAAACAAAGCGCTGTAAGCGGCCGTTTGGCTCTGGCATATGGGAGTCGCTATGACTTCGCTCGACGTGGACGTGTTGGTCGCGGGTGGGGGGCCAGCTGGCTCCACGATCGCGGGCCTGTTGGCGCGCAAGGGCTACAAGGTCACCGTCATCGACAAGGACGAGCACCCGCGCTTTCACATCGGCGAGTCGCTGCTGCCCTGCAACATGCCCATCCTGGAGGATCTGGGTGTGATGGACCAGCTGCGCGAGATGGGCGTGACCAAGCTCGGCGCCGACTTCTCGATGGCCAACGACGAGACCTGGCGCACCTACTACTTCTGCAAGTCGATGAACCGGACGCCGCCGAACGCCTACGAGGTGAAGCGCAGCGAGTTCGACGAGATGTTGTTCCGCAACGCCGCCAAGCTGGGCGCCACCACCATGGAGAAGGTGACGCTGCACAAGGTGGACTGGGACGAGCGCGGTCACAGCACGGCGGAGGCCACCGATCGCGACGGCCAACGACTCACCTTCAAGGCGCGCTACTTCGTGGACGCGACAGGGCGCGACACGTTCCTGTCCAAGAAGCTCGGTCTGAAGAAGAAGAACCCGAACCACGGCTCAGCCGCGATCTTCAGCCACTTCAAGGGCGTGGAGCGGAGGCCGGGCGCCGACCAGGGCAACATCAGCATCTATTGGTTCGACCACGGCTGGATGTGGTTCATCCCGCTCAAGGACGACATCATGAGCGTGGGCGCGGTGTGTTGGCCCGAGTACTTGAAGACGCGCACCGGCTCGACCGAGGACTTCTTGTGGCAGACGCTCAAGCTCGCGCCCAAGGCCTTCGAACGCATGAAGAACGCCACGCTGGTCAACGAGGTGCGCGCCACCGGCAACTACTCGTACACCTCCGAGCGCATGACCGGCCGCGGCTTCTTGATGGTGGGCGACGCGTTCGCCTTCATCGATCCGGTGTTCTCGAGCGGGGTGTACTTGGCCATGAACTCGGCCCGCGCCGGCGCCGAGGTGGTCGATGGCGTGCTGCGCGATCGCCGGCAAGAAGACCGCCTGCACAAGCACTACGACGCGCGCATCCGCAAGGGCATCGGCACGTTCTCGTGGTTCATCTACCGCTTCACCACTCCCGCCATGCGTTGGATCTTCCTGAATCCGCGCAACGTGTTCCGGCTGGAGGAGGCGGTGGTCTCCATGCTCGCAGGCGACGTGTTCGACAGCCCCGACGTGCAGAAGCGCTTCAAGATGATGCGCGCCCTGTATGGCGTGCGCGTGTTGGCAGAGCTTCCGGGCTCGATCAAGAACGCGCTCGAGCGTCGCCGCAACGCCCGCGTGATCTTCAAGGGGGTCACCACCCCCGAGGGGCAACCCGACTCGCTTGGCTTCCGCTGAACCGTCTAAGATGCCGAGATGAGCGCCCAGCCGGAGCGCGGGGTGGTGGTGGGTGGTCGCTACCGTCTGGAGGCCATCCTTGGAGAGGGTGGCATGGCCGTGGTCTGGCGCGCGGTGCACACCGAGACGGATCGCGCGGTCGCTCTCAAGCTGGTGCGGCGCGAGCTGGTGACCGACGATCAGGTGCGGGAGATGTTCGTGCGCGAGGCGCGCATCACCGCGCGCATCGGCAAGAGCCCGTTCATCGTCGACGTGCTCGATGCCGGGCTGGATCCGGCGCTGGAGGTGCCGTTCATCGCCATGGAGCTGCTCGACGGCGAGGGGCTGGATGCGCGCTTGAAGCGGGCAGGGGCGGTGCCGCTGGGGCAGGTCTTGGAATGGACCGAGCACGTCGCGGAGGCGCTCGATCAGGCCCATGGCGCTGGCGTGTTCCACCGCGATCTGAAGCCGCAGAACCTGTTCGTGTCACGGGACAAGCGCATGCGCGAGAGCCTGAAGGTGCTCGACTTCGGCATCGCCAAGCTGGCCGAGTCGGTGGCGGCGTCTTCGACCCACGTGGGCACGCCCGCCTACTCCGCCCCTGAGCAACTGGGGCCTTCTTGGCGCAGCATCGCCGAAGGGCGCGGCAAGGTGATCGCGAGCCAAGTCTCGGCGGCGACCGACGTGTGGGCGCTCGGGCTCGTGGTGTACGAGATGTTGATCGGTGCCTCCTCGGGCAGCCTGTGGGGCGCGACCACGTTGGCAGAGCTGCCCGTGAAGATCGTGCTCGAACCGCCGCCGGTGCCCTCGCAGCGGGCAGGCGATCGCGCGCCGCTCTTGCCCGGCGGGTTCGACGCGTGGCTGCTGCGCTGCTTGGATCTCGATGCTTCCAAGCGCTTCGCGAGCGCTGGGGAAGCCGCGGCGGCGCTTGCGTCGCTGCCTCGGGCTGACGCCGCGCCGCGCCCAGCGCACTCGCCGAGCCCGAGCCAGGCGCCGCCCGCCCACACCCCTCAGCCGATCGCGGTCCGAGGCTCGCTGCCGTCCTGGCCGCTCGTCCCTTCGCAGCCACCCACCGCGACGCCGTACGCCCCGAACCCTGTCACGCCTCCTGGCCTTGGGCACACCCCCCGGCCGTACCCCCAAGCGCAACACCTCCCCACGGGCTTCGCGCCGGCGCCTCCGCACGGCACGCCGCTGCCCGCGCATGGGCAGCTCGATCCCATGCTGCTGTCATGGGCGACGCAGCGAGGCGCCGAGGTGCACGCCCAGGGGGACCCACGGGTGTACGCCGCGTGCAATCCGCTGCAGTTCCTCGCCCCGGTCGCCAACACGTTCCGCGACGCACGCCTCATGCTGCGCGACGCCCAGCTTCTGCTTGGCGAGGTGGGTCTGGACGACGCGCTCAAGAAGGCGATGGGAGAGGACCGCGTCGTCTTGGCGGTGTTGTCGTCGCAGCGGATCCGATTTCGGGCCGCGCTGCGCTCCAAACAGACGTCGGGCTTGGCCGAGGGGATGGCCCGCGGTTGGGACAGCCTGGTGGGGATGCCCAAGGTCGCCACGCTCGGCGATGCCCAGCTCGAGGCACGCTTCGATCTCGCGTTTCCCTCGCAACAAGAGGGGCACCACGCTCTCCCTTTCCAGCTGCGCAAGCTGCTTGTCGACGGCAACTTCCGCGGCACCTTCGAGGTGCGCAACGGCGGGTTCGTCCTGACCATGGCGGACGTCACTCGTTTCGAGCCGGTGGGCCTCGATCGGTTGCTGGAGGTTTGCTCGCGGATCTACGGGGTGCTGGCCCCCTGAGCGATCGTTCGCGCATTTGTCGACGAATCGCCTTTTTGGCGCGGCCGCGGTTGGGGTAGGAGCAGGAATGCTTCACCGTCGCACACCTCTCGCGCTTCTCGGGTTGTTGGTCGGGCTTGGCGTCGTCGCTTGTGGCGACGACAGCGCGGGCGGCGGGGGCTCCGGCGCGGGTCCCTCCTCGGGCGGCGGAGGTGAGGGCACCGGAGCCGGAGGAGCCGGTGGCGCGACCGGCGGTGGCGGCGCGGGTGGCACCGGTGGCACACCCAACCCCGGTTACACCGAGGTGCAGTGTGACAACGTGCTCACCGCGCCGGCCTCGGGCGTATGCGGCGTGGCGACGGCCGGCTCCGACGGCCTGCTCCTGCGTGGCACGGTGCTTGGGCCGGACACGCTGTACCGCGACGGCGGCGTGCTCGTGGACTCCAACGGCCGGATCGAATGTGTTGGCTGTGACTGCGCGCCGGGCGCGGCCGCGGTGGTGGACTGTCCGGACGGAGTGATCTCGCCGGGTCTCATCAACCCACACGATCACATCACCTACGCCAACAACCCGCCGCTCCCCACCACCTTCCGCTACGACCACCGGCACGAGTGGCGGACCGGCAACGGCGGGCCGGAGATCAACTATGCCAGCGGCGCCTCTGCCGATGTGGTGCGCTTCGCCGAGCTCCGCTTCGTGATGAGCGGCGCCACCAGCGCGGCCGCGGCCGGCGGCCAGGCAGGTTTGCTCCGCAACTTGGACGGCGGCAACTCGCAGGGGTTGCCCGCGCAGACCGCGAACAGCGACACGTTCCCGCTCGACGACGCCGACGGCACCACCAACACGAGTGGTTGCAACTACGGCAACGACCCCACCACCGCGCAAGACATCGCGGGCCTTCGCGGCTATCTGCCGCACATCGCCGAGGGCATCGGCACCGAGGCGCACAACGAGTTCGAGTGCACCTCGGTGATGGGCGGCGGCGCCAACGACATCATCGAGCCGCAGTCGGCGGTGATCCATGCGGTCGGCATGCGCGCCGACGCGTTCGAGATGATGCGCAACGAACAGTCCAGCGTGATCTGGTCGCCGCGATCGAACATCTCGCTCTACGGCGACACCGCGCGCGTGACGTTGATCGACCAGCTCGGCGTGCCCATCGCCCTGGGCACCGACTGGATGCCCTCGGGCTCGATGAACATCCTGCGCGAGCTGCGCTGCGCGGACGAGCTCAACGCCACCTACTTCGACAACCACTTCACCGACCTCGAGCTGTGGCGCATGGTCACCGAGAACGCCGCGTTCGCCACCGGCACGCAGGACGCGATCGGCATGCTCAAGCCAGGCTACGTGGCGGACATCGCCGTGTTCGATGCCTCGGTGCGCGCCGACTTCCGAGCCGTCATCGGCGCCGGCGTCGAGGACGTGGCGCTGGTGCTGCGCGGCGGTGAGCCGCTTTATGGCGACGACGCCCTGCTCAGCGAGGCCGAGATCGGCGGTGGGTCGTGCGAGGCCTTCGACGTGTGCGGCCTCTCCAAGCGCGCGTGTGTGGCGCAAGACATCGGCGGCACCACCACGTTGGCGGGCATCCGCGCAGCCGGCGAGGCCATCTACCCGCTGTTCTACTGCAACGACGAGACCCCGGAGGACGAGCCCACCTGCGTGCCGGTGCGTCCGGAGTACCCAGACGGCATCACCGCGACCGATGGCGACGCCGACGGCGTCGCGGACGCGGAGGACCTGTGCCCCGCAGTGTTCGACCCGATCCGCCCGCTCGACGGCGCCATGCAGGCCGACGCCGACGGCGACGGCATCGGCGACGCGTGCGATCTCTGTCCCCTGGCGTCGGGCGAGAGCTGCACCCCCCCGAGCGCAGACGACATCGACGGCGACGGCTTCATCAACGGCGCCGACGTGTGCCCCGAGGTGGCCGACCCGAGCCAAGCAGACGCTGACGGCGACGGTCACGGTGACGCCTGCGACAGCTGCGCGGATCCCAACCCAGGACCGCTCGCCTGCTCGCTCACCATCGCCACGGTGCGTAACCCCGCGGCACCTGGCCACCCGATGGAGGGCACCGCGGTGACCGTGACCGGCTACGTGACCGCGGTGAAGCCCGACACCGGCTCGAGCCGCGGCTTCACCATCCAAGACGGCACCGACCCCTACAGCGCGATCTTCGTGTTCACCGCTAGCACCTCGCCCGGCGTGGCGCGCGGCAACCAGGTCACTGTGTCCGGCACCTACGACGAGTTCTTCGGCTACTCGGAGATCACCAACCCGCAGACCACCGTGGTGGACAGCGGCACCACGCTGCCCTTCGCGGCCGTCCCGGTGGCCGCCTCCGGCACGCTGTCCACGCCGGCCACGGCCGAGCCGTTCGAGTCCATGCTGGTCTCGCTGGGCGCGTGCGGCATCACGACGCTGAACGCCGATGGCGCGCAAGACTTCGACGAGTTCGGCATCACCACCAGCGGCAGCACCGAGCTGCGCGTGAACGACACGTTCTACGCCAACCTGGACAACCAGTGCGTCGTGGGCACCCAGTTCACTGCGCTCACCGGCATCCTGGGGTACTCGTTCAACTTCTTCAAGCTCGAGCCTCGCGATGCCGCAGACATCGGTGTCACGACCTGCAACCCGGCGCCCTGAGCGGAGCGTGTGGGCCGCGAGCGCCTTGCTCCTCTTCCAAGGGGGCTGTCGCCAGCCCCCCTCCCCGACGCGGGTAAACCGCGATCGGGGCCCCTCCCCCAAGACGCTTGCGCGCGGGGCCCCAACCCCGCTTGTTCTCTTTTTGGTGGCCTGCTCCTCCGACCCGCCGCCGAGCGAGCCACCGCCGCCCGACCCTCCGCTCGGCAGCTTGCTCGCCGAGCCGCTCTCGCCCTTGCCAGCGCTCTTGAGCGAGACTGGGCTGTTCCGAGACGCGGGCGACCTCTCGACCGCGTCGGTGGTCGCGCACGCCTACGAGCCGGCTTGGCCGCTGTGGTCGAACGGCCTCTCCAAGCTGCGGCACGTGGTCGTGCCCGACGGCGAGTCCGTGGACACCGCCGATCGAGCTGCCTGGCAGTTCCCGAAGGGCACGCTGTTCTTCAAGACCTTCTCGGACGACGAGCGCCCGATCGAGACGCGCGTGCTGCGCCTCGGCGACGAGGGGTGGGAGCTCGCGGCCTACCTCTGGCGCGAGGACGCCTCCGACGCCGACCTGTTGGATCTGAAGATGGGCGTCGAGGTCACCGTCGCGGTCGCAGGCGCGCAAGGCGAACACCGGGTGCCCAACCTGCTCGAGTGCCGGCAGTGCCACGAGTCGAGCCCGGGCGTGGTGCTCGGCTTCGACGAGCTGCGCTTGAACCAATCGATCGCCGGCGCCGAGACCGAGCTCGCACGGCTGTTCGCGGAGGGCGTGCTGGGCGGCGAGCTGCCGGGCGACCCAGCGCAGGTGGAGGACAGCGACCCGGTGCGGCGCGATGTGCGCGGCTATTTGCACGGCAACTGCTCCGGCTGCCACAACGGTTGGACGGGTGAGTCGTCGAGCTACGATCTGCGCCACGACGTCGCGCTCGAGAACACCATCGGCGTCGAGACAGACAGCAGCGCCTCGGCCGCCGGCATCCGCATCGTGCCGGGATCACCCGAGGAGTCGATCCTGTTCTTGGCCTTCTCCGACGAGCACGAGGACGACGAGATCAAGCCGATGCCGCCGGTGGGTGTGGAGCAGCGCGACAGCCAGGCCATCGAGCTCTTGCGGTCGTTCATCTCGTCGTTGCCGTCGGAGTAGGGCTCTGGCGGTCAACCCGCGGGCGGGGTGATCGGGATCATCGTCGGCGCGCTGCTGGCCGAGGTCGTGGGGGCGGCGCTGGCGCTGGCCGAGGTGGTGGGGGCCGGGTCCACGCTGGGCGCGGCACTGGCGCTGGCCGAGGTGGTGGGCACCGCGCTGGCGCTGGCCGAGGTGGTGGGCAGCGCGCTGGCGCTCGCGCTCGCGCTCGCCGACGTGCTGGCGCTGGACGACGCGCTGGCGCTCGCGCTGCTCGAGCTCGTGGCCGAGCCGCTGGCCACGCCGCTGCCGCTGCTTCGGGCTGAGACCTTGCGACCCGGCTGCGCGCTCGCCGCGGCCGTGGCGCGCGGCGCGGGCCACTCGGCGTCGGCGCTCGCCTCGGCCGTAGCGCTCGCGCTGCTGGCGGCGCGGTGGCCGAAGGAGAAGGTGCCGTCGCGGTCGTCCTCGTTCGGTGCGCACCCTTGGCCCAACACCCCGATCCCGAGCGAGCCCGCGATCAGGGCGACGTAGAGCCAGGGGCTGTAAAACACGGCGTTCGAGCGGGGCGACATGGCGGCGGTCTCCTTCGGGGCTCGGGCGCGACCTTCGCGCCGCTTCGAGCTCCCCATGTCAGCTGTAGTCGGCGCGCGGCACGAATCCGTCACGCCGCCCTCGTCGATTGTCGACCTCCCCGTCAGTCGCTAGCCTGGGCCGCATGCGACGCACGATCTTCTTGGCTCTTTCGCTGTCCAGCCTGGCCCTGGGCTGTGGCGACGACGGGTCTACGCCGGCCGGAGGGCAGGGTGGCGGCGGCCCCGGCCCGGGCGGGGCGGGCGGTGCTGGAGCCCAAGGTGGCACCGGAGGGCAGGGCGGCATGGGCGGGTACGACGCCCGCTTTCAGCCCTTGGTCGACGCGCTGCTGGCGGATCTCGAAGCCTCCGAGGCGTTCGGCGTGTCGGTGGCCATCATGGAGGGCGGGGAGATCACGTTCGCGCAGGCCTTCGGCAGCAAGGACCGCCAGGGCGATCAGCCGCTCACGCCCGAGACGCTGATGCAGATTGGCTCCACCACCAAACAAATGACGGCGACGGCGCTGCTCCAGAAGGTCGAGTCAGGCCAGCTCTCGCTGGACGACACGCTCGAGGAGCTGCTGCCCTCGCTCGAGCTGGCGCTCGGCCCCACCTGGGACGACGAGATCACCGCGCGCCACCTGCTCACTCATCAGGGGGCGTTCTACGACTTCGTCGAGTGGGCGGAGCAGCCAGCCGACGCGCGGCTCGCCGAGCTCACCTACGGGCAGTTCGCGGACGAGATCTACCTGATGGCGCCGCCGGGCTCGTTCTTCAACTACGCCAACCCGAACTTCGTGATGGCCGGACTCGTCACCGAGGAGCTCGACGGGCGCGCGTGGCCGGACTTGATGCGCGAGGACGTGTTCGAGCCGCTGGGCATGACGCGCACCTTCGCGCGCAAGGCCGAGGTGGAGGCCGACGGTGACTACTCGCTTTCGTATGGCTACACCGAGCTCGACGTCGCGCAAGGTGGTGCCCCGGGCCCGCTGATCATGTCCAAGGTGGTCGACTCAGGCTGGCTGCGCCCGGCGGGCTTGGTGTGGACGACGCCCACCCAGATGATGCGCTGGGCCGACTTCATCTTGCGGGGCAACGAAGACGTGCTCTCCGACGCGCTGCGCGCCGAGATCACCGAGGAGCAGGTGGACACCGCGTACTTGCCAGGCTTCGACTTCTACGGGCACGGCATGTCCGTGACGCGCGGCTTCTTCGACTCGAACGACCAATGGTACTCGCTGCCGCTGTGGCACCACGATGGCAACACGTTGTCGTTCACCAGCACGTTCGTGATGTTGCCGGAGCAAGACTTCGCCATCTCGATCGTCACCAGCGGCTACGCCACCGACTTTTCCGCGAGCCTCGAGACGGCGCTGCTCACGCTCGTCGACCTGCCTGCGCCCAGCGCTGGGCCCGAGTACGCGATCGAACCGGCGACCTTCGATCGCCACGTCGGCAGCTACCACGACGCGTTCTACGCGGGCGACATGGAGATCACCCAGGTGGGCGACGCGCTCAACGTGTCGATGCCGCAGCTCGAGCAGCTCGGGTTCGACGTGGCGCCAGAGCTCGAGGCCATCACCAGCGACATCTTCCTGGTCACCATCGACGGCTTCCAGTACGACCTGACGTTCATCCCCAGCGTGCCGGGACAAGAGTCGACCTACGTGCGCAACCGCATCTTCGTGACCACGCGCGTGCCAGCGGGACCGCCGCCCATGCCGCTACCTCCGAGCGCGAGCCCCACCCGCGCCAAGGTCGAGGCGATGCTCGCCCGCGCGCGCTCCGAGCGCCCGCTGCTGCGCCCGCGGCGGCCAAGGCACGCGCGCTGAGCCGCACTGCCGCTCTGCGCCTCAGGATGGGCGGCGCCTCGCGCGATCACGCTGCTCCGCTCGGCGCAAAGACGCGACATCGACGCGGTCCTGAGGACGATCGCTGGCCGACTTGGCGGAGATCAGCTGCTCGCGTCCGATGAAGTGTGCGGGAACCTTTCCAAAACGTGCGTCGACGCGGGTCTTCCAGGCGGCCCGAAAGCTTCTGACGCCGAGCACGCGTGAGAGCAGGTCGATGCGCACGGGGGCGACGCCGAGCTGAAGGACGATGTCGGGGTCGGTAAGGTCGGCCACGGAGTAACCCGGCGGGTGGCCGCCGAGGAAGTCCCCCAGCGCACGCAGCACCCGCTTCGCGTTCGCAGGCGAGGGGTCGATGAACAAATCGAGGTCCTTCGTCGCGCGCGGGCGCGCGTGCAGCGCCAGCGCGTGCGCCCCGATCACGAGATACCTAACGCGCCTTGCGTTGAACGCGGCGATGAACTCTTCGAAGTCGGGGTGCGCCATCGAGGCCTCGCGCTCTCATGCAGCTCGCCAGGCACTCGTCGACCAGGTCGACGCGCTCAGACGGGGTGAGCTCCTCGTACCAAAACCGAAAGTCCTCATCGGATTGATCCGCCACTGGGACCTTGCTCAGCACCCAGGTGCGTCCGCGCCGGTCTGTCACGTGGGTGCGGTGAATCACCAGGACAAGGTCTCGCTTCCATCGGCGCGGGTCAAGCGCTGCGCGAGCGTGGCACCGGGCAGCCGTCACAGTCGGCTAACCGCGCTGGATCAGCTCCACCTTGTAGCCGGTGGGGTCCTCGATGAAGGCGATCACGGTGCTGCCGTGCTTCATGGGCCCCGGCTCGCGCGTGACCTTGACGTTCATCGCGCGGAGCTTCTCCACCAAGCCGTAGATGTCTTCGCACGCGACGGCCAGGTGCCCGAAGCCCGTCCCGACCTCGTACTTGTCGGTGTCCCAGTTGTGGGTGAGCTCGAGCACGGTGGTCTCGCTCTCGGGCCCGTAGCCCAAGAACGCGAGCGTGAAGCGGCCCGCCTCGTAGTCGCTCTTGCGCAACAGCTTCATGCCGAGCGCCTCGGTGTAGAAGCGGATGGACTCGTCGAGGTTGCCGACGCGGAGCATGGTGTGGAGCAGGCGCATGCGCGAGAGGTTACTCGCGCGTCGACCTGTAGCGAAGGCTGTCGTTGGCATACGCTCTGGAGATGACGATGGCGCGCTGCTGGTGGTCGCTCGCGGTTTGCTTCGGCGTCGCGTGTGGCGACGACTCGGGTGCAGGGGCGAGCGGAGGCGCTGGCGGCGAGGGGACGGGCGCGACCGGCGCAGGGGCGGCCGGAGCTGGGTCCGCCGCCGGCGCTGGCGGCGCTGGCGGGGGCGGCGGCGAGCTGGCCGGCGGCAACGGCGGCGGCCCGGTGGGCGGCGCGGGTGCGGGGTCCTCGCTGCGCTTCTTCGGCAACGGCGTGGGCGACATCGATCGCGTGAAGATCCGCATCGACGAGGTGGGCAGCGATCTGCCCGGCCCCGCGATCGACGTGGGCGCCACCGACTTCACGATCGAGCTGTTCCTGAAGGGTAGCGCGGCCGAGAACGACGCCGGGCCCATCGCCTGCAATGGCTACGACTGGATCAACGGCAACATCGTGCTGGACCGCGATCGCTTCGCGCAGGGCCGGGCGTTCGGGCTCTCGATCGCGGGCGGTGTGCTCGCGTTCGGCATGCAGAACCAGGGTGGCGAGAGCGTGACCATCTGCGGCAGCACCAGCGTGGTGGACGACGCGTGGCACCACGTGGCGATCGCGCGCAGGCGCAGCGATGGGCGCCTGTACTTGTTCGTCGACGGCGAGCTCGACGCCGAGGCGGACGGCCCCGACGGCGACGTGTCCTACCCCGATGACGGCGTGCCGGGCAGCTTCTGCGGCGGCCCGTGCAACAACTCGGACCCGTTCCTCGTGCTCGCGGCCGAGAAGCACGACGCCGGCAGCGCCTATCCGTCGTTCTCTGGGCTCTTGGACGAGCTGCGCGTCTCCACCACGTTGCGTTACGCGGGCTCCTTCGGCGTCCCCACCGCGGCGTTCGTCCCCGACGGCGATACCGTGGGCCTCTACCACTTCGACGAGGGTGGCGGCGCCGTTCTCGGGGACGCTTCGACGATCGACCCCGTCGCAGGCGAGATCAAGATCGGTGGAGATCCGCTGGGACCGGTGTGGAGCAGCGACGCACCCTTTTGAAGGATAGGCTCGCGCGGTGTTCTTCCTGTTCGATCTGGTGCGACGCAAGCTGGCCGAGCGCGAGCCGTTCCCGCAGGCGTACCGGCTGGTGCTCCACGAGCGTGTCCCTTTCTATCGGCGCTTCGACGAACAGGAGCGCGCGCGCTTCGAGACCAAGCTCAAGGTGTTCGTGCGAACGAAGGCGTTCGTGGGCGCGGGCGGCATGGTCGTCGACGAGGAGGTCAAGATCGTGATCGGCGCGGCCGCGGCTCGGCTGGTGATGAACATGCCGGACGAGCACTACGGCCGCCTGAACGAGATCGTGGTCTACCCCTCGCACTACAAACACAAGGACAAGGAGGGCCACGTGATCTTCGGCGAGGCTTTTGGCCCTGGCGTGGTGGTGCTCTCGTACGACGCGGTGCTGCACGGCCTCCGCGACCCGAACGACGGCCACGACACAGCGACCCACGAGTTCGCCCACACGCTCGACGCTGCTGACGGAGCCTTCGACGGCACGCCCGAGCTGGGCACGTTCGAGGCGTATGGCCCGTTCGCCCACGTGATGACCCGCGCCTTTGCGTCGCTGCGCTCACGCGTGGGTCGCAAGGGGCGCCGTGTGCTGCGCGACTACGGGGCGACCAACGAGGCGGAGTTCTTCGCGGTCGCGACCGAGGCGTTCTTCGAGAAGCCTCGACAGATGAAGGAGAAGCACCCGGAGCTCTACCGGGTGCTGGCGGATTACTTTCGTGCCGACCCGGCGGCCCGCGCTGGCTCTTAGCTGCTGACCGGGGAGACTCCCTGCAGCGTGACGAAGCTGTCGCGGCGCACACCGGCGCCCAGGAAATCTTGCACGGTGCGCGCGAGCGCCGCTGCGAGCAGACCCAAGAACGGCAGGTGCTCACCCGTCTCACACGTGGCTTGCCCCTCGTGGTCCTCCGCGTCGGGCACGAAGCGCTCGTCCCAGCGGATCAACCCGAACGTGCCGTCCCCCGATATCCCGGCGTGGACCAAGGGCAGCGCACGCTCGCGCGCGTGCGCGCTCACGAGCTCGCGGCTCTTCAGGTTGTCGAACGCATCGATCACCAGATCCGCGCCTTGGAGCAGGGTCTCGACGTTCTCGGCGGTGAGCCGCTGGCCAAAGGACTCGGACTTGATGCCGTACAGGTTCAAGAGCTGCAGCTTGAGCGCCTCGGCCTTGTTTTTGCCGATCGACGGCTTGACGAACGCCTGCGAGAGCAGGTTCTTCGACTCGACGCGGTCGAAGTCGATCAGCACCAGAGTAGCGTCGAGGTTTCGACACAACATCGCGGCGTGAGAGCCGATCGCCCCCACGCCGCAGATCACGACTCGCCTCATGCGCTGCGCGGACCGCCGAACGGGACCTTGGGGCGCAAGAAGATGCGGCGCTCCCCGCCCGCCGAGGTGAATCGGTCGACCACATAGTGCTCGAACGCGTTCTCCGACAGCTGCGGGAAGGCCAGGCCGCGCACGCCGCCCGCGCGCACCACCTCGACGGCGATGCGGCGCACGTCCGCGTCGGTCAGGTTCAGGTTCTGATCGAGGGCGTAGTCGCCCGAGAGGCCTGCGTAGGTGATGTTCAATACGGCCATGACAACCTCCCCAGACCGAGCACCCCGATGGGACGCCCCGTCCTGCGAGTGATGGAACGCACCAGGGTGGGCGGTCCTATCGCTCTCAATGACGCATGAAGAACGATTTTGTTTCAGCGTTGCTGACACACTTTGAGCAGTCTTGGTGTGCCGACGTTGCCTACATCCCCGACTGCGAACGCAGCTCCGCAGCCCAGGGCGGCTCCGTCTGAACAGCACACTCCGTGCCGCTATTCCGACGAATCATGCCCGAGGGGGTGACCACGCTGAAGGTGAGGGGCCTGCCCAGCGCGCTCTCCAGAGCCGACATCGTGCTCTCGTCCTCGGCGCTGAAGGCCAGAGGCCCCAGCGGGTGGGAGTGCGCGATCTCCACGAGCACGTCTCTGGCGGCCCAGATCGCCTCCCAGCGCGCGCGAGAGTCCGGCAGGAAGGTGGGGCTCCGGCCCTCGTCGCGGTAGAGCACCACGTCGTCGGGGCCGATCAAGAAGAAGACCTCGTGAGCTTCGGTCACGTTGGGTCCTCGGGCTTCGCACCGGACGCGTAGAGCAAGACGCACATAGCGTAGCGTCACCCGTCCCGCGGATCACCGGCGCGTGATCACCAGCCGGCCGGTGTCGATCGCCTCGCGCAGGACGCTGGGCAGGCTCTCGAGCGTGAGTTGCTCATCCGCGCCGTCGAGGCACACGCCAGCGTCGAACACGTGCAGCGTGTTGGGGTCGATCACGGCCACGAAGCGCTCTCCCTGGTACCGGAAGGTGACCTCGGTCTGGAAGGCGTCGAGGCGTCGCGCGGACACCAAGGACGCGTGTGCCGCGGTGAGCGCCCGCTCGATGCGCTCGCGCGGGTCGCCCGGACGTTGCGGCGCGTTGCGGATGCGCTCGGCCTGCTCTCGAGCCTGCCGCTGCAAGCGCTCGTGCAGCGCGGCCAGGTTGCGGGCGCGCTCGGCCTGCTCTCGGGCCTCGGCTTCGGCCCGGCGGCGGGTGAGCAGCGCGCCAATCACCTCGCGCGCCGCCTCTGGCCCACGCTGGGCGATCGCGTGCAAGTGAGCGCGCACCTCCAGCGGTGAGAGCGGCGCGGATAGGGCGTCGCCCTCGCGGATCGCCGTCGCCAGCGCGAACGCGAGCCGCAGGGTGGCCCCGACGCCGCGCAGATCGCCGAGTCCACGCTGCTCCTCGAGCGCCTGTCGAGCGGCGCCCTCCACCTCGCCTTCGAACGGCGAGTCGCCGAGCAGGAGCACGCCTGTGGGGTGCTCTCGCGCCACGATCGGCGCGAGCGGCTCCGGCTCGGCTGCGCCGAGCAGCTCGATGCGCTCGAAGCGGCCGCCCTCGAGCGCCGCGTAGCCGTGCGCGAAGTGGCCTGGCTTGGCGGGCAGCGCCTCGAGGCCGAACGGCTCGGCGGGCTCGCCGAGCTCGGCCTTGCGACCGGTCACCTTGGCCGCGTAGAAGCCGGGCGCGACGCTGGGCAGGTCGGTCAGGCGCAGCGTGCGGTCCGGTGCGAAGGCGACCATGCCACCCAGGTAGAGCACGCTGGTGGGCTCGCCCGCCGGCCGCAGGAACTTCCGGAAGTCGGTCATCGAGCCGGCGACAACGAGAGCAGCGGCACCGCCATCACCTTCTCGACCCAGGCGGTGGAGCGCGCGGGCGTGGCCGCGGGCGTGTCGAGCAAGGCGCGGATCACGCGCGGCACCTGGTATGGATCCTCGAGCGACGCGATCTCGATCTCCGAGATCCCGACGGCGAGGGCGCGCGCGCAGTCGCGCACCGTCAGCCCACGCGTGACCGACACGTTCACCAAGATCGCGAGCGCGCCAGGCTGGTAGCCACACGCGCGGAACGTCTCGGCCAGCGACGCGCCGGTCTCGCCGGCCTCGTCGCCCACGACGATCACCAGCAGGCGATGGCCCGTCGGGATGCGCACGCCCGCGGCATGGAGCGCGCGCACAGCGGCGCCGTGCATGGTGCCGCCCGCCGCTTGGATGCCGGCGAGCATGTGCTGCACCGCGGCGCGCGAGGCCGCCTTGGGCCGGAGCACGGTCCCCATCGTGTCGAAGCACGCGACGTGCACCCGCTCGGGTGAGAAGCCCGCCAGGATGCGAGAGAGCGCCTCCTTGGACTGCTCGATCGCGCCCTGCATGCTGCCGCTCTTGTCGATCAGGAACATCACGTGCACGTCGTCGGCGCTGGCTTCGGCCGCCGCTTTCTGCACGGCCACGTCGGCGGCCTCGACCAGCTTGTCGCGCACCTCTTTGGACTTCACGTTCTTGGCCACGTTCAAGCTGCGCTGATCCGTCGCGCCGGCGATGGCCGCCTCCCAACGCGCGCGGATGTCAGCGTCGGCCATCAGCCCGAGCTCCTCGAGCGTGGGCGTCATCAGGCGCAGGTCACGGTCCGAGAGGGAAGGCACCAGCGTGGCCATGATCGCCGGGGTGAGGCCGAGCTCCTTGGGCAGGCGGCCGACCACTTCTTTGAACGAGAGCTTCTGGTCGACGATCGTCTCGCAGATCTCGATCTCGCTCAGGTCGTCGAAGCGGCCGCGGCGCTCGAGCTTCAGGTCGGTGAGCCCGAGCGTGCGGTGCCCACTCACGGCCTGCTTCTGCTTCCAGCCCAGGATCTCGAAGAAGGCCTGGCTCTCGGGCTTGTAGCCGATCTTGCGCGCGAGCTTCTTGATGGTCTCCTTGTAGCCAGCCTTGACCAGGCCCGCGAGCAGCTGGGGGTTCTTCTCGCGCACCGCCAGCCACTTGCTCGCGGCCTTGGGCCAGCGGCCCATGATCGGCCGCGCCGCCGCGGGGTCGCCGAACCCTGCTGCGCGGTTCAGCTCTGCGATCGCAGGGGTCTCGAGCAGCTCGCCGACGCGCAGCACCGACTTGGGCGTCATCATGCGCGTCGACTTCTTGTCGTAGAACAGCAGCATCGCTTCGCCCACCGCGCGGTAGTCGTCGTCGTGGAAGCTGACCTCGCCGTGCTCGTCACGCACTGGCTCGCCCGCGTGCGGCTGCACCAGGCACAGCGCCGCACACGCCACCTTCAGATCGCGCCACTCCGTCTGCGTCAGCGCGTAACTGGCGAAGTGCGCCGCGAGCAGCGGGTTCACCAGGTAGATGTCGAGCAGCTTGCCGTACAAGAGCGCCGCAGCGGGCACGAACAGCCCCGGCGCCACCGGCGTGCCGCGCGTGGCCTGCCCCTTGAGCGACTTTTTCGCGTGCCAGATGCCCCCGACGTCGACGCCGGGGCGGTTGTGCCAGAGGTGCGCCGACGAGTTGAGCACCAGGTCGAGCAGGCGCTCGGCAGGGCCGAGCTGCGCTTCGGGGAGCGAGGCTTGTCGCGCCGTCATCCTGGGCATCGTAGTCGCGATTGAAAAAGTTCGCGTCCGAGTGAACAAGCCGTGGCTTTGGCCTCATTTGCAGTGGGGTGCTCTACCGTTGAGCTACCGGGGCAGAAGCTGGCTCGAGGCAATGCCTCGAGCTGGCGCCCCGGGTTGGAGTCGAACCAACTTCAGTTTGCGTGTGGGGCCTATTCGGTTGGACGCTGTGCTCAACAACGGCTGAGCGCGCGGAGTCTGACGCCCTTCGCGAGATCTTCTATCGTGGGCGAGTGCAAGCCGAACTGGAGCGCGCAGCCGCTGCGATCGCCGAGGCCGACGCGCTCTTGGTCACCGCAGGCGCCGGCATGGGGGTGGACTCGGGGTTGCCGGACTTTCGAGGCAACGAGGGCTTCTGGAGCGCCTACCCGCCGATGAAGAAGCTCGGCGTCTCGTTCGCGGAGATGGCCAATCCCCGATGGTTCGCCCGCGACCCAGCGTTCGCGTGGGGCTTCTATGGGCACCGGCTGGGCCTGTACCGCAAGACGACGCCTCACGCGGGCTTCGGCCTCTTGAGGCGCTGGGCAGCTGGCAAATCGCTCGGTGGCTTCGTGTTCACCAGCAACGTCGATGGCGCGTTCCAGCGCGCGGGCTTCGATCCCGAGCGCATCGTGGAGTGCCACGGAGCCATCGACTTCCTGCAGTGCTCGGCGAGCTGTCAGGGCATCTACTCGGCCGAGGACTACCAACCAGACATCGACGAGGAGAGCTTCCGCGCGCGCGAACCGCTGCCGAAGTGTCGCCGCTGCGGCGCGCTGGCTCGGCCCAACATCCTCATGTTCGGCGACTTCGGCTGGCAGTCGCATCGAACCGACGAGCAAGAGCAGCGGATGGAGGCGTGGCTCTCGGAGGTGAGCCGCCCTCGCGCCAAGCTGGTGGTGGTGGAGTGTGGCGCGGGCACGGCGATCCCGACGGTGCGGATGTTGGGCGAGCGCTTGGTGGGGCGCGCGAGGGCCACGCTCGTGCGCATCAACGTGCGCGAGCCCGAGGTGCCACCCGGGCAGGTGGGCCTCTCGGGCGGGGCGCTCGCGATTCTGCGCGGGTTGGACGAGCGGATCCAAGCTCGGCCTTGACCGGGATGGGTTCGGGCATCGACCATCCGGCGATGCGCATCGGGATCCTCACATCGGGCGGCGACGCACCGGGCATGAACGCAGCCATCCGCGCGCTGGCCGCGGTGGGTCGGGCACGCGGGCATCACATCCTGGGCATCCGCAACGGCTACGCGGGCCTGCTCACCGGCGACCACCGCGAGCTCGACTCGGACCGCATCGAGGGCATCACGCGTCAGGGCGGCACCATCCTGGGCTCCTCGCGGTGCCTCGAGATGATGAAGCCCGAGGGGCAGGCGCAGGTGCTGGCGAAGCTCGACGAGCTGGGCGTCGAGGGGCTGGTGGTGATCGGCGGCAACGGCTCGCTCACCGGCGCCCACGTGATCGCCGAGAAGAGCAAAGGCAAGGTCAAGACGGTGGGGCTACCCGCCTCGATCGACAACGACGTCGGGCACGCAGGTCTGTCGATCGGCGTGGACACAGCGGTCAACACCATCGTCGACGCGTGCGACCGCATCTCGGACACGGCCCGCGCCCACCGCCGCTGCTTCATCGTCGAGGTGATGGGTCGGAACTGCGGCTTCTTGGCCATGCGCGCCGGCATCGCCGCCGAAGCGGACGCGATCCTGTACGGCGAGGCCAGCCTGGTCGAGGACGAGGTGATCGCCCGCATGAAGCGCATGCTCGGGCGCTGCTTTGCACCAGGTCGCAACAAGAAGCGTGCCCTGATCGTGAAGAGCGAGGGGCTCAACATCCCGACCCCGCGCTTGCGCGACCGCATCGCGGAGGTGCTGCACGAGATCGCGCCGGGGGTGGATGTGCGCGAGACCGTGCTCGGACACGTGGTGCGCGGCGGGGACCCCAGCGCGCTCGACCGGACCATCGCGCAGCGCCTGAGCTTCGGCGCGATCATGGCGCTCGAGGCGGGGCTCAGCGACGTGATGTTGGGCTGGGAGCCGCCCTTCGGCGTGGGCCGGGAGACGGTCGACCCGAGCGTGCGTATGATCCCGCTCGAGGAGGTCCTGGCCGAGACGGCGCGCCTGCTCGACGGCACGAGCCCGGTGATTCAGCGGCGCATGGCGATGCTCGCGATGGTCGAGGAGATCCTGCCCGGCTGAGCTCCCGCGTCGCGGAAACCGACCGCGGCGCTCGGCCGTAGAGCCAAAGACCTCGCTATGGCCTCCAGCGCGCTCGCCACCAGGACCCGGTTTCGCCTCATGGATGCGGCGTCGATCGCAGTGTTCGCCGCGCTCTCGTTCCGGCTCCTGGGTGAGGTGTTGGCCGGCGCGTTGCGGCGGCCTGGGCTCACGTGGTGGTTCCCGCTCGTCGCCTTCCTGGGCTACCTGGCGGCAGACTTCGCGTCGGGCTGGGTGCACTGGCTCGCGGATCGTTACGGCTCGCGCACGACGCCGTTGTTCGGGCCCAAGTTGGTCGTGCCGTTTCGCGAGCACCACCTCGACCCCACAGCGATCACGCGCCACGACTTCCTCGAGGCCAACGGCGACAACGCGCTGTTCGCGCTGATCGTGCTCGTGCCGACCACGCTGTTCGCGGGCGACAGCGCGGGCTCGGTGCTGATCGAGCTGTTCGTGCTGGTGCTGGCGCAGGGCACGCTGCTCACCTCGATCGCGCACGGCTGGGCGCACACGGATCGGCCGCCGCGGATCGCACGTGCGCTCGCTCGGCTGGGGCTCGTGATCTCGGCCGAGCACCACGCGCACCACCACCGCGGCGAGCACCTCACGCACTACTGCATCACCACCGGCTGGCTCAACCGCCCGTTGGATCGCGTCGGGTTCTTTCGCGGGATGGAGTGGCTGTTCGATCGGATGCGCATCCCGCGCAGCCACGACGCCAGCTGAACGTCACGGTTCCCAGAAGGGGGTGGGGTCGCCGCGAAGCCTGCGCGCGAGACGCTCCGCGTCCTCGCGTGTGCCCCCGTCACCCAACGAAAGCGTGACTCGACCCCCCCAGATCGGTGAGAGCACGCGCGGCGCGGTGATCAGCTCGTGATCGATGACGACGGCGACGCGGCGGCCCACCTGGCTCTGCGTGAGCGCGCCGAACCCGGCCCCGCTGTCGCGGTCGAGCTCGATCGCGACGAACGGAGCAAGCGTCTCCTCGTCGGCCGCGGCTTGGGCCGCGACCACCCGCAGCGGCTGCTTGCCCTTCTCCAGCAAATACGAGCGGTAGCCGGAGTCCCCCGAGCTCTCCTCGAAGCGCCCCACCACGAACCGCGCGCCCTCGGGAATGTCGGTGCTGGTCAAGAACGCCTCCAGGCGCGCGCGCGCCTGAGACCAGCTCTCGCCCTCTTGGCGCCGGACCAGCGCGTAGGCCCTCGGCGCGGTGCCCCCGTCGACGGGGGCGTTCTCGATGGCGAAGTCGATGTGTGGCGGTGCGCGCAGATCCACGAGAAACGCCCGCAGCGGGTCGAGGTCGTCTCGCACACGCGCGACCCACAGATCGGCGTCGCCGGTGGCGCGGTTGGAGGGACGAGCGGCTTGTCGCCCTGCCGGGAGCACGAGGAGGACCGCCGCGGCCGCCACAGCCGCGGCCGCTGCGAAGAAGGGCCGTCGCAACGGGCGCAAAGGCGCCGCCGTGTCGGTCCGCTCGCTGAGGACACCCTCCTCCACCTGCCAGACGCGCTCGAACATGCCGTCGATCCGCCGCAGCGCGCGCCGCTCGTTCGCGCTCGCCACGACGATGCGCGCTGGCAGCAGCGAGCCGAACCAAGGCAGCAGTGAGAGCAAGACGCAACCTGAGGCGCGGGCATCGATGCCAGCGCGGTGCAAGCGGGCGAGGATGATCGGAACCATGGCCGCGCGCGTCTCGAGCCAGATCACGCGCTCGTCCACGCCGACTCGTTCGACCTGCCACACCTGGCGGACCCACCCCCCTGCCATCGCGCCCGAGAAGGCCAGCGCCCAGGTCGCCCCGAGCAGCGCGCTCCCACGGTTCAGCCAGATGATCGGTAGCGAGAGGCCGGCAGCCAGGCCCACGCCCATCCAGCGCTGCAGGCCCAGCGCGCGACGCGCCTCTCCGACGCCCGAGCGTGTGGCCTGCGCCCACAGCCGCGCGAGCGGCGCGACGCGGAACGTGCCGATCGACGTGAGCAAGCTGGCGAGCAAGGTGGCCACCACCGTGCCGGCGGCGAACACCGCCACAGAGATGGTGCTGCTCACCGCCATCCCGGGCAGCTTCTGGAGGTACTCTCCGAGCCAGGCGTCGAGCGAGCTCGGGGCTTCGGAGGCTGCCAGCGCCAGCTTGTCCGCGAACCAAATGACGATGAACGCCGGCATCACGCCCGCGCCCAGCGCGGGCAGAGCCGGCGCGCGGGGCGGTGACGCAGCGGGCTGTGTGGCGACGAACGTCGTGGCGGTCATGGTCACGAGCGCCACCGCGCTCGCGAGCCAAGCCGCCGGCTCGTCGGGCAGGAGCCGGAGGGCGCTGTGCACCGAGATCGTCAGCTGCACGACCACCAGGCCTCCGCCGAGACCGCGCGTGTCGACCCAGCGGGCGAGCAGCCACAGCAGAGAGCTCCCCGCCAGCTGTGTCGAGATCACGATCCAGGGCGTGCCCGCGTCCGCCCCGGCTTCCAACACGCGCTGCGCGAACAGGAGGTCGCCGTACGAAGACAGCCCCACCCCTGCTAGGCCAGCCCAGATCACGAAGCGCGCGCGCCCTTCGAATCGAGCAGGAGCGCCGTTGCCCCAGTCGGCCACCGAGGGAAAGGCCACGCCGACCAGGCCAATCAGCGTGGCGATCGCGAAGAACGGCCACAAGCCCTGCCCACTCACGGAGGAGAGCCCAAGCGAGGTGGGCGCCGCAGGCCACCCCGGGCAAGGGGTGCGGACCAACGTCACGGTCGCTGCGATGGCCGCGAGTGTGACCGCGATCCGCCGTCCGTCCGAGCGCCCCATGGCGGCACTCTACAGGCTCACAACCAATACGTCTCACCCACCGAGACGATCGACAGCCGCTCTGGCTCCAGCCGTCGCGCCTCCCACTCGGCCCGCGCGAAGAGCGGCGGCTCGCCCAGGGGCTCATCGGTCAGCTTGAACGTCCCCCAATGCATGGCCACCAGCTGCTTCGCGCCGAGGTCGACGAACGCGCGCACGCTGTCTTCTGGGTTCATGTGTTGGCCGCGCATGAACCAGCGCGGCTCGTAGGCGCCAATGGGGAGCATGGCGGCGTCCACGCGGCCCATCCTCTCGCCGATCGCCTTGAAGCCGTCGAAGTACGCGGTGTCTCCAGAGTGGTAGACGCGGCGTTCGCCGTCCTCGATCACGAAGCCGCCCCACAAGCTCTCGTTGCGGTCGAACGCGCCGCGCTGCGACCAATGCTGCGACGGCACGAACGTGATGCGCACGCCGCGCACCTCGACGTGGCTCCACCACTCGAGCTCGGTGACGCGGGAGAAGCCGCGCCGCGCAAACCAGGCTCCGAGGCCCTTGGGCACGATCACCCGGACCTTGCGGTCGAGCCGGGTCAGCGTGGGGCCGTCCATGTGATCGCGGTGGTTGTGTGTGACCAGCACCGCGTCGATCGGCGGCAGCGCGCGGTGGTCGAGCCCGGGCAGCACCAGGCGCTTCAGGGCGAACAGGCGGGTCGAGAGCACGGGATCGATCAGCATCGACACCCCGCCGAGCTGCACGAGAAAGCTCGCGTGCCCGATCCAGGTCAGGGCCGAGCGCGTGGCCTCCGCCAAGTCTCGGCCGTCGTTCTCGACGCGGGGCGCGACCGCGTCGATGGCATGGTGCCCGAGCAGCGCCTCGCGCACGTCGCCCTTCTGGGCCAGGCCGAGCTTCCAACGGAGAACGTCGGTGAAGCCCTTGTCGACCATGCTTCCATCCAGGTTCTTGTAGGGCATGCGCGTGTGCGGGCAGTGTAGCCGCGCGCTCGGGATCGGCGAGGGGACTCAGCGCGCTACGCGCGGAAGCCTCAAGATCTCGCTCCTCTTTCCGTCGAACCAATACACGTGCGTGGGACTCAGCCCGAGCGCGCCAGGGTCACGGAGCTGCTCGTAGATGCGCCGAGGGGAGGATGGCGGTGTCCACGCGTGCAGCCAGCCCCCGATGCCCGCTCCTGCCGGCAGAGAGGTGGCGATCGCGAAGTACGCGTCCGTCCCATCCGTCGCCAGCACGTCCCAATAGGTGTCATCCGCCAGCGGGGTGAGCACGCCGCTCGCGTCGAGCACGTGGGCCTTCGCGAGGCTGCCCACGATCACCTTTCCGCCGACCTCGTGGAGGTCGTGGAGGTCCGTCACCGTCGCGACGTCCCCTTCGTGCCCGCCTGCGAGTGGGACTCGGAAGATGTGGCAAGGCGTTCGCACACTGGTGCCGTCCTCGTCGATGGCCACATAGAGATCGGTCGCGGTCACGAGCATGGCGCTCACCGACCCCGAGAGCTTGCCAGCTCGTGGGATCGCCCCGATGCGTCGAGGTTTGGCAGGATCGGACGCAGGCACGGCCTCCAGGACGACCTCTGGCAGCTCGCCTGCCGGTCGCGCGACGTACACCTCGCCGCGCCGAAACGTCGCGTGCGAAGCGGGACCGAGCGTCTGCAAGGTCTTCGTGGCTCCGTGGGCGAGGTAGAGCTCACCGTCGCGGTCGAACAGAAGGACGTGATCGTCCGCGCTGAGCTGCCTGGTGAACTTCCCACGCAGAAGCTCTTCCGGAGAGCCTCGGCCGTCGGCGCGCATGCGGACGAGCGCTTCCAGCCCCTGCGCTCTGTCGACGGTGTCGAGATAGAACACATGGTCGCCCCAGATGTGGAGCCACAGGACGAGCGACTTGGTCGCGACGACTCGCTCTGGCTCGCTGGTGACCGCCGCGCGTGAGGTCGGGGCGCTGGTCGTCGGTGCTGCGGACGAACCACTGGTCTGCTGCGGCGGAGCCGTGGCGTGGCAGCCGAGCAAGAGCATGCTCCAAATCGAGCGGATCCGGTGAGACATGATGGCGCGGCAGAGTGTACGCGCAGGCAGGGCGCCTCGCACATGGTCGGCGCTCACGGCACGTGGATGCAGAGATAGAGGTTCTTCGAGCCAGCGTGGGCGCGACGAGCCAACGCTTCGAGCCCAGCGAGCGCGTTCGACGGCGCGATGAAGCCCACCTTTTCGCAGCTCTCCACCATCGCCGCGCGCCTTGGCGCCGACCAGTTGGCCAGTGTGTCGACGAGCTCGTCCGGCAGGGAGAAGAAGACGTAGTTGGGCGCCTCGATCGGCTCGACCATGAACGCTTCGAGCTCTCTCGCGTCAGTCACCGCCTCGGCCGCGAGGTGCTTCAGGAACGCCATGGCGAACAGGTCCTTCCAGTCGAGGTCCACGTTCGCGTCGCCCATCAGCTGGAGCATGTCGACGCCTCTCCTCTTGGCCTTCTTCCGCGCCTCGTCGAGGGCGCGAAACGAGCTGACCACGAAGGAGGTGTAGATCGCCATGGGAGGCTCCGAGGCTACTCCACGTCCATCGGCTCGAAGCGCCCGACCGCGTGCTCGCTCACCACCGAGACGGCCTGGCCCTCGACCGTGAGCGTCGCGCGCGACGCGAACACGTCGCAGTGCGCTTGGTACGCCCCGCGCTCGTCGAAGCTGACGCTCAGCACACTCGTGCCAGGGGGCAGCGACTTGGGCTCGAAGCCGGTGACGGCCGGTTGCTTCTTGGCGGCGACGGGCTTGCCGCAGCTGTGGTCGGTCTGCCACTCGACCCCGGTGACCTTCACCGGGAGCGCGCGCTTGGTCGCGTTGAACACCCGCACCTGCATGCCGCCGACGCGCGCCGCCTCGCCGCCGTGTACGTGCCAATGATGCCTCGTGACCCCCTCGAACACGACGCGCTGCCCGGCGACGGTGATCGCCGCAGCGGTCGAGCGGCTCAGGTCGGGCCGCCGCGCGAAGACCGCGTCGTGGTCGAGCCACGCCGTCATCTCCTTGGGCTGCCCCTCGGCGGGGGCAAAGCGCGCGCGCAGCAGCTGCTCGTGCAGCGTGAGCGTGCAGGCGGTGGGCGGCGCCTCGTCCTCCAGCGGCAGCGTCCCGCAGGTCGCGGCGGCGGGGTTGCACGTCTTGAGCAGAGCGTCCGCAGCTCCCTCCGCCTTCGCAGCCGCCAGCGCCAAGCGCGCGGCGCGGCGGGCCGTGACGGGCGTGCACGCAGGGCCCTTGTCGTGCCGCCGCATCTCGAGGCGCACCGGCGCGGTGAGCGGGAGATCGAGCTGCGCGCTCGCGTAGAGCTCCGCGCCGTAGCCACTGTCGATGTGGACGACGTAACGCCCAGCTGGAAGCTCGGCCCCGGGGGCGCAGTGTTTGGTGTCGAACTCTCGGCTTGGCGCCGCGAGCTCGTAGATCCCCGCGAGCGGCAACAAGTGTGTCTTCGGCAGGGTGTCCGGGCAGTCGCGTGGGTGTGGCCAGAGCGCCATGGTGCCGAGCTTGCCTTCCTCGTCCACGAGGTACCCGCCGTACAGGTCGATGGCGGCGGTGCTGTGGTTCTCGATCACGAGGCGCGGTGGACCGCTGAGCGGCAACCCCAACCGCGAGCTTTCGGCTGACGGCGCGGCGGTGCTCGTGCCGGGAACGGGGAGCACACTGACGGCGGTGCCCTCCGCTGGGGGCGACGGAGTCGAGGCGGGCAAGGAACACCCGGAGGTGAGCGCCAGCACGAGGGCGCATCGGATGGGCGCGAGCTGCACTCGCGCATCGTACCCCGGCGAAGCGTGCGCGCCGAGGCCTGTGCCCGCGCTCTCCGCGTGTCTCCTTGGCGCTCGACGAGCGGCCACTGCGACCCCTCAGCAGCCACGGGTCGCGGAACGAGGTCAGCGATCCGGCTTGGGCTTGCGCCGAAAGGCGTAGTTGGGCGCGCCGCGGCTGATCAACCCGACGAGCTCCCACTCGAGCGGGCGTGCGGAGGCAAAGGCATAGAGCGGCTCGGCCGGCGCGGCCACGATCCAGCGCGCGCGAGCGTCTTCGAGTCGAAGCGCGATCGTGCGCGGCGCGTCGTCCGGGAGGTAGACCAAGCGGTTGTCGAAGCGCTCGTTGTAAAGCAGCGACGGGAACGACACGCCCGGCCCGAAGGCGACCGCGACGCCAGCCTCGAGCTCGAGCTCGCGGGCGCGGGCGACGTGGGGCTCGATGCTCCACTCCGCGGGCGGGTGGGTGGCGCGATCGAGCGCGCGGTCGCCCATCGCCGTGAGCAGCGCGCGCGGAGAAGCGCCTCCGAGCGGAGGAGAGAAGCGAGTCATCGCTGCGACCTGGAGCACCAGCATGCCGCCCACGAGCCAGACCGAGAGCCGTGCCATGGTGGCGGCTCGCAGCGCGAAGGCCGCGGCGGCGACCAACACCGAGACCGCGGCGAGGTGGTAGCGCGCAGACCACAGTGCCGGCGACAGCACCACGGAGGGCAACACGAGCGTCAACAAGAGCCAAAGGTGGCGAGCGCGGGCGCGTGCGACGATCGCCGGGCGACCGCGGGCCGGCGCCCCCATCGTGCGCGTCGCGAGCCCGACCCCCGTGAGCGCTAGGGGCACGAGCAGCCACGCCACCGCCAAGCCGAAGCCTCCTCGGCGGATGTCGGCGAAATCGCGACCGGGCTCCGCGGGGAGGAAGAAGGCCGCGAGAGTATCGAGCCAAGGTGCGTTGGCGGACACGTCGGTGGCGACCCCCGGCCACGCGATCCCGAGTCGGGGCACGCTCACGGCCAGCGGAAAAACCGGATTGTCGAACAGCACGAAGTTGCGCACATAGACGGACGAGAGGGCCACGCTGGTGAGCAGCGCGGCGATCGACACGGCCGTCCGCGCTCGGGGGGTGCGCCACGCGGCCACCCCCCACCAAACCAAGACGCCGGGGGCGACCAGGAGGGCGGTGCTCTTCGCCCCCACAAACAGTGCGAGAGAGAGGCCAGCCAGCAGCAGGTGGCGAGGTCGAGCTCCGGGGCGCGTCCCGAACGCGAGCGCGATCACGCACCACGACGCCGCATACACGTCCACGTACGTGGACCTGAGCTGGAGGATGGCGCCCGGAAGCAAACAGCTGGCGCAAGCGAGCGCGAGCGCGTGAGCGCGCCGCGGGCTGAAGCGGGACGCCAACAGGTACGTGCTCGCGGTCCACGGCAAGAACGCGAGCGTGTTGGGCAGCTCGATCAGGCTGCGGTCTCGCCAACACACCAGCCACAAGCCGACCATCTCGGCATTGCGAGGGAAGCCATTGGCCTGTTGCAGCAGGTTGTCAGGCAGCGGGATCTCGCGGTAGCCGCCGAGCTGGAGCGTGCCGCCCACGATGGTGTCGTGGTACCAGATGCCATCCCACGCGTCCGACGGCAGCAGCCATGTGCCCAAGCACGCATGAGCGAAGACCACGAGCACGCCGGCGAGCGCGAGCTTCGTGACCAAGCCGCGCACCGGGAACCGAGTCGCGTGGAGCGCGTGGAGCTGCTCCCGCGAGACCACGAAGCGGGCTCGGCCAGATCGTCGCTCGCGCAGCAGCCAGAGCGCGATCGACCCTCCACACAACGTCGCCGTCGCGATCATCAGGTGCCCCCGCTCCAGGGCTCCTGCGAAGCCGAGCACGTGTGTCGGCACCAAGATCAGGGCGTTGGCCAGGCACCAGCTGGCGCATAGCTGCTCGGACACGCGCCGAAAGCCCGCGGCGCGGGCCCATAGCGCAGCGCTGAGCAGCACCAAGGCGGGGAGCAAGGCGCGGGAGCGTCGCATGTTTCGCGGCCCCCCCACACGCGCTACGTTCACGCTCGTGCGAACCTCCAGCCTGCTGTTGCTGATCTGTGCCGCGTGCTCGTCGAATGGACCGTTCGAGGCGGGCCCCGACGAGGTCGACGACACCGCGGCCGCGACGGTCGACGTGAAGCAACCTCCCAAGGCCCCCGAGGGGGCTGGCGCGAAGGCGCCGCCCAAGGGCAAGGTGCGCTCGGACGCGGGCAGTGAGCTCGCGGTGGTGCGCTTGTCGAAGGAGAAGCGCGACAAGGACCACCGGCTGGTGTTCACGGGCGTCACGCTGGAGCGCGCCGGCAAGGCGCCGCTGGTGGTGTCGTACAGCCAAGACGAGCTGTGGAGCGCGTTCGACGGCAAGGAAGTGCGCGTGAAGTCCCACCCATACGCGCCCGAGGGGCGCGCGATCGGCGGCGAGCACGCCACGGTGGACGAGCTGTGGCTCACCAAGGACGAGCCTGGCACCACCTACTTCGCGTTCGAGACGGTGGAGGACGTGGCCGGCAAGCTCGAGCTGCCGACCGACGGCCCCGCCAAGTTCGTGGACGGCGAGGGCGTGAGCTACACGGTGCTGAAGCTGCCGCAGAAAGCCGAAGCAGGCGCGGTCACGCTCGCGCGGGCGCGCAAGGTCGAGCACTCGAGCCACGCCGCCAAGGGCGGCGGCCCATTCCTCTGGATCGACTGGCTCAAGGCCCGGTGATGCTCCCGTGCCGTTCGTCAGCGTGAAGGGGCCTTCGGCGCCGTTGGTTCCGAGGGCACGGAGAATTGCTTGTTGATTCAACTGGCAAGCCAGTTGAAATAGGGCGTCGAGATGGTCGAGTACGAGCCCAAGAAGTGGCTGCCGCTGCTGTTCAACTTTCGTGGCTCGGTGGTGCGTGGCATCGCGGGTCGCGTCCTGATCACGGGGCTCTTGGGGGTGGTGGCTGCGCTGGTGTTCGAGCGTAGCGGCTTCAAGATTCCGCCCATCGCCCACACGCTGATCGGCGCAGCGCTGGCGCTGCTGCTCGTGTTCCGCACCAACGCTTCCTACGACCGCTACTGGGAAGGCCGCAAGCTGGTGGGGGCCATGGCGAACCGCACGCGCGACTTGGCCCGCCAAATTGCGTCCTTCGTCACGCTCTCGGAGGCCGAGCGAGTCTGGTTCGAGAAGCACATCGGCGCGTACTATCGCCTCAGCGTGCAGGCGCTGCGGCACGAGCGCGATCTCGCGCCGCTCGCGCCGTACCTGGCGGACGCGGAGCGGGCCGCGCTGGCCGACGTCGCGCGTCGGCCCTACCTGGCGCTGACCTGGATCTCACGCCGCTTGTCGGACCTGAGCAAGGAGGGCGCGGTGGACCCGCAGCGGCTGATGTTGTGCGACCAGAACCTCACTGCGCTGACCGACGCGATCGGCGCCTGTGAGCGCATCCGCAATACCCCGGTGCCGATTGCGTACGCGCACCACATCAAGGTGTTCGTGATCTTGTTCTGTGCCAGCGTCCCGTTCGCGATGGTGGGGGAGATGCGCTGGTATACCCCGCTGGCGGCGATGGTGCTCTCGTTCGCGCTGTTCGGCATCGACGAGATCGGCATCGAGATCGAGGAGCCCTTTGGCTACGACCCCAACGATCTCCCGCTCGACGCGCTGGGCGACGGCATCGACCGGAGCTTGCGTGACATCTTGCACAGCGCCCCCGCGGACGGCTGATGCAACTCGCGGCGATCTCCAGGTGGGTGTGCGTCCTGTTCGCGCTCGCTGCGTTCGCGTGCTCGCCAGTGCCCCCGTCATCGACGGTGCAACGCGTGGTGGTCGTGGACCCGACGGCGCCGAGCTACTGGCTCACGGGCTCGTTCGGCTTCGTTGCGGCCGGGGAGGGGACGCGGCTCTCGAGGCTCGACTTCCCCGCGTCGAGCGCGGAGCCCGATTGGGCGTACGAGGCCAGCATGTTCCCTGGCGCCCACCCCGTGGTGGCGCAGGGCGAGACGCTGCTGGTGACGCACGGCGGCCACGTGCTCCGGCGCGCGCAGGGCGGCTGGCAGCAGGTGGGTGGGCGCCTGCCTGGCGAGTATGGCGACTCGACGCAGGTCGATCAGGTGTTGGTGGAGGCCGACGGCAAGCTCTGGGTCCACGTGCATGGCCAGCTGCTGCTGCGCGCCAGCGCGCTCGGTCTGTTGCGTGGAGAGCTCACCCAGGAGCAGATGCCGAAGTACATCTGGAACCTGCACCTGATCGACGGCGTCCTGCACGGCGTGAGCTACGAGGGTGAGCAGCGCGCCATCTTCGTTCGGACGGCGCCGGGCAAGTGGGCTCCACGCGCGCTCCTACCAGCCAGCGCGTCCGAGCCGTTCGCGCTCGGGTCGAGCTTCGACGGCGGGATCGTCGCCGTCACCGCGTACGGGCTGCACGCCGCGCCGAAGGGGTCGACCGCGACTCGCTTCTTGCCGGGTCGGGAGATCGCGGATCTCTCCGGTGTCGCGCCGCTGGTCGTCGCTGGCGGCAGCCTCACCGAGCGCGAGCAAGCGCCACAGCAGCAGCCCCCGCAACCGCAGCAGCAGCCCGTGGAGCGCGACGGCTCCGCGGGGGCACCGGCACTGAGCGCCGCCACGAGCTTCGATCCCGCCTCTTTGCCTGGATTGTTGGCGAGCGGCACGGCGGGAGCCGCGCCGAACGGATCCGAAGTGCCCATCGCGGCAGCATTCCAGCTCGTCTCGGGTCGTTTGGCGCTCGTGATGAACGCGACCGGCTCGGTGCCGGGCATCGCGCTGGTGGGCCCTGAGCCCACGCGGCTCCATCGCTGCGACCTCTTGCGTGCGCGGCGCGTCGTGGGGGTCGTGGAGCGGAGCGACGGATTGTTGGCGATCACCAGTCGTGGCAGCGTGCTCGAGCTGGGCTCACGGGGCGCGTGCAGCGAGGCACAACCGCCGCTGCTGCCCGAGTGAGCGCTTCCTGGAGGTACGGATGCTTGCGTTGAAGCTGCCCGCAGGTGAGGTTGGTGACGTGCCCGAGCCCGAGCGCGCCCCAGGCGAGTCCCTGGTAGCGGTGCGGGTGGCCGGGGTGTGCGACACCGATCTGCAGCTCTCGAAGGGCTACATGGGCTTCGCGGGTGTCCCCGGGCACGAGTTCGTGGGCACGGTGATCGAGAGCGATGAGCCTGCGTGGCGAGGGCGGCGCGTGGTGGCCGACATCAACGCGGGTTGCGGCGACTGCGCCGAATGCCGCGACCACCGCGGGCACCATTGCGCGCAGCGCACGGTGCTCGGCATACTCGGGCGATCAGGCGCTTTTGCGGAGCGGCTCACCATTCCGGATCGCTGTTTGGTCGCCGTCCCCGATGGTCTCAGCGACGAGGTCTCGGTGTTCGCCGAGCCAATGGCCGCGGCGCTGCACGTGCTCGACGCCCTCACGCCTGGAGCTCGCGAACAGCGCATCGTCGTGCTTGGGGACGGCAAGCTCGGAACGCTGATCGCGCTCGCGCTGGCGGCGGCCCGGTGTGACGTGTGCCTGGTGGGCCACCACCCGGACAAGCTCGCGGTCGCGGCGCGCGCTGGGGTTGCGACGCGGCTCGAGGCCGACGCCGCGGATCTGCGAGGCGCTCCCACGGTGGTGGAGGCGACCGGGCACCCATCGGGTCTGGCGCTGGCGATGGGCCTGGTAGCGCCGCGCGGCACGATCGTGCTGAAGACCACGATGGCTGCGGGCAGCAGCGTCGACCTTTCGCCGTTGGTCATCCACGAGGTCTCGCTGGTGGGCTCTCGCTGTGGCGACCTGGGCGCGGCGCTGGCGCTGCTTGGAAGTGGCGCCATCGATCCCAGTCCGCTGATCGCTGCGCGCTACCCTCTGCGTGATGCCGCGCTCGCCATGGCCCACGCCGCCCGGAAGGGGGTGGCCAAGGTGCTCATCGATTGCGCCGTGCGCTGAGAGCACCGTCAGTCAGCCACCCAGCGACGCCTGCCCTTCTTCCGCTCCTTGCCGAAGATGGTCACCTTGCCCCAATCCCAGGCCACCAGCTTGCGGAAGGCTCCAGCTTCATCTCCGCCCATGACGTGGAGCTCGCGTGGCGAGGGGCCCTCCGAGATGGTGGGCTGCCAGCGATCAGAAGAGACGAACATGGCGAGCGCGACGCCTCGGTCCGAGACGCGCCCTGCGAACACTCCGCACTGCTTCTTGCCTTCTGCGATCGCGCAGCCGCCAGCGAGCAAGAGCTCTTCGTTGCCGAGCGGGTGCCACTCCCAGACGCGCTCGACTTGGAACGCGGCAGCCGCAGGTGAGTGGCCCGCGGCGCCCGCGTCCTGTGCCCCCTCGCTGAGCCCGGGGAGCTTCGCGATGGCGCCCTCGAAGGCCGCCGCGTTCACCTCGTCGTCGCGGCGGTAGCGCAGCGGCGGGCCGCGTTTGACGACGAGGTCGACGGCCGCCGCGTTGAGCGCGCCCGCACAGCAGCGAAAGCCGATGTGGGTGGCTTTGGTGGTCGGCTTCTCACCTCGCGCGTGCGCACAGCGCGCCACGAGCTCCCCGTACGAAGAGTTGCCGCCCTTGAGCGTGACCAGCCCCTCGCTGCCACGCCCGAAGCCGCTCGCGGTCCAGGTCCACACCGAGCCATGGAGATCGAACACCCCAAATGGGCTGGCGCAGGCGGCGTGAAGACCGTTGGGCACCAACGAGTCACCCCCTCGCCCAGTGCCACACGCTTCCGCGCGATAGCTCTGGCCATAGGGGTAGGTCTGGTTCTGATCGCCCTTGCATGCCCGCTCGAGCTCGAGCTCGGTGCAAAGCCGCTTGCCGACACGCGCGCAGGCGGCGAGCGCCTCCGGTTGAGACAGGTTGGTCTCCGGGAGCGCTCCGGCTTCGTTCGGGAACAGGTAGTGGTCGATGTAGAAGCCGGTCAGCTCGACGGCCACCCCCGCGGGCTCGACGTCGGGCACACGAGGCACGGCGCCAAGCGGCGAGCCAGCGATCAAGGTTCCGGGCGGGATCCACGCCATGTCGGGCCGCGGTGCGGGGTCCTTGGGCGCGTTCGACCAAGGCACCCCCGAGTCCGACGCGGAGGGAGGCGCACGATCGCTGCAGCCGAGCGCGAGGACCAGCAGCGCGGTCGCCCAGCGCGAAGCGAAGCGGTCGGGCGAGGTCAGTCGCCGTCCCTCTCGCGGAGCCCGAGCTCCTTCATCTTCAGCTGCAGTCCCTTGCGTGAGATCTTGAGCAGCCGCGCGGCGTGCGTGACGTTGCCTTGCGTCTGCTTCAGGGCGCGCTCGATCAGATCGCGCTCCAGCCGACTCATGGCCGCCTTGACCTGCTCCTTCAGGCCGTCGGCTGGTTCCTCGGCCGCCTCTCTGGGACCGGGAGGCACCGACTCTACGCTGGGCCGCGAGCTCCGCCCATCGCCGTCCGCCGTGGGCCTGCCGAGGTCGGTGCTGCTGCGATCGACGCTCTGACCGCGGATCTCGTCGGGCAGGTCCGATTCGCTGATGGTGCTCCCGTCGGCGAACAGCACGGCGCGCTCGATCACGTTCTCGAGCTCGCGGATGTTGCCGGGCCAACTGTGCGCGGACAGCCGCTCGATCGCCCCGTCGTCCACGCCGCCGATGCTCTTCTTCAAGCGCGTGTTGAACTTGGTCACGAAGTGGCGCACCAATGCGCCGATGTCCTGGCGGCGCTCGCGCAGGGCGGGCAGCGCGATCGGCACCACGTTCAGGCGATAGAAGAGGTCCTCCCGGAACGCTCCCTTCTCTATCTCACGTCGCAGATCGCGGTTGGTGGCGGCCACCAGGCGCACGTCGACCTTGATCGTCTTGATGCCGCCCACACGCTCGAACTCGCTCTCTTGCAGCACGCGCAGGAGCTTGACCTGCATGTCCGTGGGGAGCTCGCCGATCTCGTCCAGGAACAGTGTGCCGCCGCTGGCCAGCTCGAAGCGGCCCGGCTTGGCCGTCACGGCGCCGGTGAACGCGCCTCGCTCGTAGCCGAACAGCTCGGCCTCCATCAGGTCCTTGGGGATGGCGGCGCAGTTCACCTTGATGAACGGTCCGTCGCGCCGGCTCGAGCTCTCGTGCAGTGCGCGAGCGACCAGCTCCTTGCCGGTGCCGCTCTCGCCGGTCACCAGCACCGTGGTGGGCGTGTCCGCTACGCGCTCGAGCACGCTGTAGATGTCCAGGATGCTCTGGCTTTGGCCGATGATGCCGAAGCGGGCTCCCTCGGCCTCCTCTGGTGCGGTGCCGGAGATGCGGCTCGCGTCTCGGCTCGCGAGCTCTCTGGTGCGCAGCGCCTTCTTCACGACGATGCGCACCTCCTCTTGGTCGACCGGCTTGGTCATGTAGTCGAACGCGCCCGTCTTGAGCGCTTCGACCGCCGTCTCCACCGTGCCGTGTGCGGTCATCATGATCACGGGGCGCGACGGGTCGTCGCGGAGCGCGGCGCGCAGCAGATCCATGCCGTCCACCTTGGGCATCTTCAGATCGGTGATGACGAGATCGATGTGGTGCTCGCGCAGCATGAGCAGGCCGGACTCGCCGTCGGCGGCCAGGTGCACGTCGTACCCCTCACGCCCGAGCTGCGCGGACAAAACGCGTCGCAGGTTGGGCTCGTCTTCCACCACGAGGATTTGCTTCTTTTCCAGGGGAATCATCGATCTCGTGCAGCCTATCACCGCTTCCGCGCGGTGCCGTCGAACTTCCCTTGCGGACGTGCGAACATGCCGCTGTGAATTGGTGGTCTCCAGACGGGCGAGGGCGGGATTGGGGGAGGGTGGCAGCGCGTTTGGTCGCGGTCACGCTTGGCTTGTGGGCGCTGCCGGTGCACGCGGACGAGACGGCGGACGACGTCAAAGCGAAGTATGCGCCTTGCACGCGCAAGCCTTCGCCGGCCGAGGAGCAGGTGGCCAAGCAGCACCACAAGGATGCGCTCGAGGCGTTCGACCGCAAAGAGTTCCCGCGCGCCGCCGAGCTTTGGACGCAAGCGTACGCGGCGGACTGCTCGCGGCCGCGCGTGTTCCTCAACCTGGGCAGCGCGTTCGACGGGGCGGGGGACTCGCTGCGCGCCCTGGCCATGTTCGAGCTGTTGGTCGAGCGCGCCCCGACCGAGGCACCACCCGAGTTGCCCACCAAGATGCATCAGCTGCGGCTCAAGCTGAAGGAGCCCACCAAGCCGGCGGAGCCACCCAAGGAGAAGCCAGCGGCTCCGCCGTCGGCGCCGGCACCCACGGAGAAGCCGCTGGGCGTTGCGCCTTGGGTGATCCTCGGCGGAGGCGGCGCGCTGATGATCACCGGCGGTGCGCTGTTGGGCGTGGGCCTGTCGCAGGCCGGATCTGCTGCCGACGAGTGCGAGGACCCGGAAGCGCGCACCGGTTGCCCGCAGCAAGCGATTGACGACGGCGAGTCCGGCGAGCTGATGAGTCAGATCGGCCAAGGTCTGCTCTATGGGGGCGCTGGCGTGGCGGCGTTGGGGCTCGTGCTCGAGCTGGCGGTCAACGGTGAGCAGCCGGTGACCGAGCCAAGCGCGAAGGTGCAGCCGCTGCTGGGGCCGGGCGGTGGTGGCGTCGTGGTGACGGTGAAGTTCTAGCTGTGCGAGCTGGCAGCTGGTTGCTCCTGGCCCTGCTCTCGGCGTGTGACGCTGCGCCCGAGCCGACCGCCGAGCCGCGTCCGAGCGCTGCGCTGACCACGCCCGGAGTCGCGGTGCGGCGTCCGGAGTTCGTGCCCGCACAAGCGGCTTCCGGAGAGGGGGGCAAGGAGATCGTGCTGCGCGAGCTCCAACGCGCCGAGCGCGACGGGGTGAAGCTCCTCATCTACGTCGGCGCGACGTGGTGCGAGCCCTGCCAGGTGTTTCACGCGGCCATCGAGCAGGGCAGGCTCGACAAGGAGCTCGGGAATGTCCGCTTCCTCGAGCTCGACCACGATCGAGACGCCGCGCTGCTCACCGACACGAGCTGCATCTCGGACATGATCCCGCTGTTCGCGGTGCCGACTCAGGACGGTCGCTGCTCGGGGCGCCGGTCCGAGGGGGGCGTCAAAGGCGACGCCGCGGTGGGCTACCTGACGCCCAAGGTGAAGGCACTCCTCTCCGCGGCCCCGTGATGAGCGCGCTTTGGAGTAGGATGACGGCCGTGCCGGAGCCCAAGGAGCCTGCTTGCCGCGCGTGTTGATCGTGGAGGACGAGCCTGCGATTCGTGAGTCGCTGGCGTACACGCTCAAGCGTGATGGCTTCGAGGTGACCGAGGCTGCGAGCGTGCAGCAGGCGCGGTCCCTGGTGGGCGCGTGTGAGCTCCTGCTGCTCGACCTGATGTTGCCCGACGGCAGCGGCTTCGACGTGCTGGCCGAGGCGCGCCGACAGGCTCCTTCCCCCGCGGTGATCATCTTGTCGAGTCGCGACGACGAGGCGGATCGCGTGGCGGCGCTCGAGACCGGGGCGGACGACTACGTCACCAAGCCCTTTTCGCCGCGGGAGGTGGTGGCGCGCGTGCGCGCCGTGCTGCGCCGCGCCGCGCCCAAAGCGGAGCCGCGGGAGCCCGTTCGGGATCTGCCGCTCTCGGTGGACGAGGCTACTCGGCGCGCCACGGCCAGCGGCGCGCCGCTGGACTTGACGCGTGTCGAGTTCGATCTGCTCTCGTGCCTGTTGTCCGCGCCGGGTCGGGTGTTCACTCGCGCACAGTTGATCGACCGCGTGTGGGGCGACGGCTTCGCGATCACGGACCGCACCATCGACTCTCACGTCAAGGCGCTTCGCCGCAAGGTGGCGGACGCGGGCGGCGACGCCGCCATGATCGAGACGGTTCGTGGCGTGGGGTACCGCGTCTCCGACCTGCGCGGGCCATGAACCTCGCCACGCTGCTGATCGCGGCTTCGAGCGTCGCGCTGATCTTGTTCGTCTCGTTCATCGCCTCGAGGCTGGTGCGCTCTCGACGCGCGGGCTTCAGCATCAGAATGCAGATCTTCCTGGCCTTGGCGTTCATCGTCGGGGCCTTCGCCTTCGGCTTGGGCGTGCTCGTGCTCGATCGCGTCAAGGCGCGCGCCACCTTGCTCGCGGAGGAGAGCGCCCGCTCCGAGGCTGCAGCCATTGCCGGCCTGGTGCGCAACGAAGTGGAGGTGCGAGGCAAGAGCCTGGCCGAGGTCAGCCGCGACCTCGCCTCGCTCCAGGGAGAGGTGGGCATGAGCCTGCTCGCGCCCGACGGCACTCCTCTGTTCGAGGCCGGGCTGTCCCCAGACGAGGCCGGGGTCGTGAGCGTCACCGCGCCCATCGTCGCCCGCGGCGAGCTGGTGGGCAGCGTGCGCGTGGTCAAACCCACGATCGTGATCCAACGCACGTTGGCTGACTTTGCCCCGACCGTGTTGGTCATCAGCGTGGTGCTGGGCGTGGCTGCCGCCATTGCTGCCGCCACCATTGGGCGGACCATTGCCTCGCCGATCGAGAAGCTCACCGTGTTCGCGGTACGTGTGAGCGAAGGGCAACTGTTGTCGCGGCCACCCGCCGTGCACGGCCGTGAGGTGACCGAGCTGGCCGACGCGCTCGAGTCCATGCGTCGTGAGCTCGAGGGGCGCCCGTTCGTGGAGACATTCGCGGCGGACCTGTCGCACGAGCTCAAGAACCCCGTCGCGGCGATTCGAGCGAGCGCCGAGGTGCTCGCCGACGGAGCGCTCGAGGAGCCGAAGGAGGCAGAGAAGTTCGTGGCCCGCATCCGCGAGGCCGTCTCGCGCATCGAGGCGCTGCTCGGGGAGCTGCTCAGCTTGGCCAGGATCGAGGCGCGTGGCGTGCGCGAGGCCGCTACGGTCGATCTCGGGGACCTGGCCCGTGAAGCGGTCGAGCGCGCGCGGGAGCGCGGCAGCGACGTCTCGCTCACCAGCGTGAGCGCGCCCGTGCGCGGCGACGCGATGTGGCTTTCGCGGATGCTCGACAACCTGCTCGACAACGCACACGTGCATGCGCAGGCGCCCGCGGAGGGCGGCGTGCGCGTCGAGCTCCGCGAGGAGGCGGCGCAGTTCGTCCTCTCCGTGCACAACCGCGGCGCGGTGCCCGAGCATGTGCGCGCGCGCCTGTTCAAGCGCTTCGTCACCACGCGCGCCGAACACGGCGGCACCGGCCTCGGGCTCGCGATCGCTCGCGCGGTGGCCGAGGCACACGGGGGCGCGATCGCGTGCTCTCGGCTCGGCCCCCCCGAGGTCACGTTCCGCGTCACGCTGCCACGCGACACACGATGACTCGATCACCGCGCGGTGGGGCCGATGACGATGGCGATTGCTGTGGCGCGTCGAGCCCCAAAGTGGCCGGCACTCTTACGAGATTCGGGGCGGCTGCGGCGCGAGACCCCACGAGGGCTCTGGCAGGGGGGGGCTGTTGACTAAAAAAACAGTAAAGAAAACAAGCTGTTCTCCATGAAAGCTCCACACGCGGACCATCGCGCGCCGCGAAATCGCGACTAGGCTTTGAGCAAGTCATGTCGACGCCCACTCGATCCATTCGCGACAAGAAGACGCCCGCGCACATCGCCATCATTCTGGACGGCAACGGCCGTTGGGCGACGCACAAGGGCTTGGCCCGCACCGCGGGGCACGAGCACGGCAGCAAGTCCGTCCGCACGGCGGTGTACGGCTGCCATCAGCGCGGGGTCGACACGCTCACGCTCTACGCCTTCAGCGCGGCCAACTGGGCGCGCCCGCGCCAGGAGATCGAGACGCTGATGCGCTTGTGCGCCGAGTTCGCCGAGAACGAGCGCGAGGAGATCGTTCGTCGCGACATTCAGGTGCGCGTGATCGGGGACCTGGACGAGCTGCCGACGCGCACGCGCCGCGCCACCCAGGCGCTGGTGGACGCGACCAAGGGCAACAAGGGCATGACGTTGGCGCTGGCGCTCTCGTACGGCGGCCGCCAAGACATGGTGAGCGCCATTCGTCAGATCGCGATCCGCGCGCGCGCGGGGCTGGTGATCCCCGAAGAGGTGAACGAGGACAGCATCCGTGGCTACCTGTCGACCGGCAATCTCCCGGATCCGGATCTCGTGATCCGCACGGGTGGCGAGCGTCGCCTTTCGGACTTCTTGCTGTTCGAGTGCGCCTACGCCGAGCTGTTCTTCACCGAGACGCTGTGGCCCGACTTCACCGAGCACACGCTGGACGAGGCGATCGAAGTGTTCTCGCGCCGGCAGCGCCGCTTCGGCAAGACGGGCGATCAGGTACGGGCAGAGGCAGGCTGAGGTCGAAGTCGCGCGGCTCTGTGGTGCTCGCGCGTCAGCGCGAGCGCGTGCTCGCCGCCCCGGGTGCCGCGTAGCTCGGCCACGAGCGCTGCGAAGTCGGGGCAGAGCTCGGCGATCTCGCCGATGCTGCGGCCGGGCACCAGCACCGGCGCGGCCAGCGCGGCGAACGTGAGATCGGCGGCGGTGAAGCGGTCGCCGGTGAGGAACGGGCGACCGTCGGCCAGGAGGCGCTCGGCCTCGGCGAACTCTTCGAGCACGCGGGCGCGCGTGCGATCTCGCGCGCGCTCCGAGACCTTGAACGCGCGTGCGAGCGCGCCGCGCATCACCCGCTCGCCTCGCTCCACCAGCGCCAGCTCGAGCCCGTCGAGCTCCGTGACGAACGCCAGGAACAGCGCCTTGCTGCGCGAGACGTAGCAGTAGCCGAGCCGCCGCGTCGCCGGTCCGAGCACGTCGTCGAAGCGCTGCTCGAGCGCCTCGACTTGGCCGCGCACCTGGCTGGGGTAGAGGTCACGCTCGGGCGGCAACAGCGCGCTCGCGTAACGCACGATCTCGCCCGAGCTCAGGAGCGCCGGCGCACCCTCGCGCAGGAGCACGGGCACGGTGCGCGTGCGCGTGCGCGGCAGCACGTACAGCCAGTGCAGCATCGGCGCGTGACCTTCTTCGCGGTAGGCGACGCCCGCGAGATCCAGCGCCCAGCGCGCCTTCTCGCAGTAATGGCTGGGAGGGATGGTGATGAGGAGCGGCTCGTTCATGGCTGGTGTGCGGGGCGGACCGAGTCTGGCCGAGCCGGCTCGATGGCGGAGCCCACGGCCTCGGCGATGTGCGAGAAGCCGCACTGGCGCAAACGCTCTCCGAGCTCGCGGTGGATGCGACGCGCGACCAGGGGCCCCTGGTAGATGAAGCCAGTGTAGAGCTCGAGCAGCGTGGCGCCGTGACAGATGCGTTGCCACGCGTCCTCTCCCGTCTCGATGCCACCCACGCCGACGAGCACCATGCGCGCTCCCACGCGCCGATACAGCCGCGCGAGCACCTCGAGGCTGCGTTGCTTGAGCGGTTGCCCGCTGAGCCCGCCCGCCCCCAACGCGCTCACGCTCGCCTCGTCCGAGCGCAGGTCGCTGCGCGAGATGGTGGTGTTGGTGGCGACGATGCCGTCGAGCCCGCGCGCCAGCGCGAGATCGGCGATGGCGTCGATCTGCTCGTCCGACAGATCCGGCGCGATCTTCACCAACAGCGGGACTCGACGCGAGGGGCTCGCCTGATCGAGCGCGGCTCGCACAGCGGTCAAGATCGGATCGAGCGCTTCGGTGTGTTGCAGGTTGCGCAGTCCTGGCGTGTTGGGCGAGCTGACGTTGACCACCACGAATGCGGCGTGGGCTCCGAGCAAGCGCGCCGACGCGGCGTAGTCCTCTGCGGCGTCTTCCTCGCTCACCACCTTCGTCTTGCCGATGTTGACCGCGATCACCGCGCCGCTGCGATCTCGCTCCAGTCGAGCGCGGACGCGCGCGGCGCCCTGGTTGTTGAAGCCCAAGCGATTCACCAGCGCTCGATCCTGCGGCAGTCGGAACAAACGTGGCTTGGGGTTGCCTGGCTGCGCTTGGTGGGTGACCGTGCCGATCTCCAGGAACGAGAAGCCCAGCGCCGTCAGCGCTCCCGGTCCCTGGGCGTTCTTGTCGAAGCCCGCGGCCAAGCCGAGCGGTCCGCGGAAGGTCGTGCCGAGCGCCCGGACCTCGAGACAGGGATCGTCGACCACCATCAGCTTGCGCGAGAGCGCCTGCGCGAAGGGCAGAGCCATGGTGGCGCGGAGCGCGCCGAACACGAGAGAGTGCGCCGGCTCGGCAGGGAGGAGCGAGATCGCTCGAAAGCCGAGCTCGTACAAGGCGCCCACGGCCGGGCTCTACCACGGCGGATGCGCGGGAGGGTGGCCTCCTCGGGGCTTCGCGAGGTACGCTGCCGTGCGATGGCAAGCGGCGAGGATCCCAGCTCCGAAGGCGAGGCGCCCGACGCAGAGGCGCTCCGCGAGCAAGAGGAGCGCGCCGCGATCCTGCGGCGTCGCGCGGTGTTCGTGGCCTCCGCTGTGGCGGGCCTATCGTTGGGCGCGAGCTGCACGGACTCGGTGCCGCGCCCGTGCTTGGACATGTCGCCGCCGCCCACGGTCGACGCGACGGTGCCCACCCCTCCGTCCGCGTCGAGCGCTACCGCCGAAGTGCCGGACGCCGGCGCACCCACCTCGCAGCCCAGCGCTTCGGCCTCCGTGGCCGTTTCGGCCTCGGCGAGCGCCGAGCCCATTCCGGCGCCCTGCTTGTCTCCGCCCGCGCCATGTCTGCGCATGAAGCCTCCTCCGCGGCCCTGCCTCAAGGTCGCCCCACCCAAACCTTGAGCCTGCGGATCCGCCCGGCTTCCCCGGCGTCGGACCTCGTCTTTCATGCGCTTGCGTTCGTGCCCGCAGCGGCGAGCGCCGAGCCTGCCGCGCGCGCGGCCTCGCTGTTCTGGCCGGCGTATGTGGCGCGCGCCCACGAACAGATGGAAGACGCGGCCTATCGTCCGCTCGAGGAGGACGCCGCGTTGCTCTCCGAGCTGCTCGCGCCGCGCGAGCTGGCGCACGGCGTGGGCTGGTTGGCCGAGCTGTTCGAGACCTTGCCGGAGCTCTTGGGGGTCGCGCAGCGTGACCTCGCAGCCCTCCATCCCTCCGAGGTGCGCTCGCCCATGGCGCTGGCTGCTTTGACCAGGCTGCCGCGCGAGCCGCTCGAGATCCTGCGCGCGGATCTGGCGCTCGTCGCGCCTGCGTTCGGGCGCTTTCGCGAGCAGACGTTGCCGGACTTCGGGGCCGAGCTCCTCTCGGACGTGGAGCGGTCGGTCCGGGGTGCAGGCCGCGCGCGCGCGCTGATGCGGGGGGAGCTATGCGTGTCGCTCACGCTCGGTCCTCGGGGCCGTGGCTTCCCTGCGCGCATCTACGCCGGCAGCGCGACGCTGCCCCGCGATCCGCAGCCTTCGGGCCAACAGACCGCCGTGCTCGCGCTGCACGAGGCCTGCGTGCAAGCCGTGGCCGGGGCCTTGTCCCTGGGCGGCCTCGCACCTACCTGGGAGTGTGTCGAGGCGGGCGCGCTCGCGTTGGGCGACCGCCTGCTCAGCGGCTCCGGCCTGGTCGATGCCTATCAGCGCTGGACCTCGGAGCTCGATCGCAGCGGGCTCGCGGAGCTCTCGGCAGACCTGCTCGCAGTGGTGGATCAGTTGGCTCAGCTTGACGCCTCGGCCGAGGGATGAAAGGGTGCTCAGCGTATGAGTGACGGCGGAAAGACTCCTGGTCGACCGGTCGATCCCGGTGAGGCGTGGACGCTCGACAAGCTGATCGTGCTCGGCGTGATCACCCTCGGGAGCTTCTTGGTCTTCATCTACTTCGCGTCTCCGTTCCCGAAGTGACCCGCTCCTCCTGATACGTTGCGAGCCGATGAGCTCGCGCGATCCGGTGGGCGGTTCAGGTGGAGACGGTGCCGCAACAGACAGCGCCGTCGCGGCTAGAGGCGTGTCGGGCACGCGCCAGGCAGATGCGTTCGCGGCCACGACGCCAGCGTTGTCCGCGGAGTCGTTTGCGCGCGGGCGCGCGTCCTCCGAGGACGAGACCATCCTCGCACCCGACTCCTTGCCGGAGCCTTCGGTCAAGATCGGCGCCGGCGAGCGCTACAGCGCGCGCGGGGTTTTGGGCGCGGGTGGCATGGGGGAGGTGCGGCTCACCAAAGACCAATGGATTGGGCGCGAAGTGGCGCACAAGACGCTCCACCCCGAAGTCGGCCTGACCAGAGGATCTCGGGCGCGGTTTCTGCGCGAGATCCGCGTGCAAGGCCAGCTCGAGCACCCGGCGATCGTCCCGGTGTACGACGTGGGCACGACCGAGGCGGGCGAGCTGTGGTTCACCATGCGCCGCATCCGAGGCAAGACCCTGAGCGACATCCTCGTCGGTCTCGCCGCTGGTGAGCCCGAGCTCACGGCCCGGTTCAGCCGTCGCAAGCTGCTGAACGCCTTCAACAGCATCGCGCTGGTGGTGCACTACGCGCACACCCGCGGCGTCGTGCACCGCGATCTCAAGCCGGGCAACGTCATGCTCGGTGACTTTGGCGAGGTGTACGTGCTCGACTGGGGCATCGCGAAGATCGTGGGCGTCGAGGACGGCGCGGACGCGCTCTTGGCCAACGAGGAGTCCACCGGCTCGGGCCGCGTGATCGGCACCCTGGGTTACATGGCGCCCGAGCAAGCGCGCGGGCAGGCCGCAGACGCTCGCACGGACGTGTACGCGCTCGGGGTGATCCTGTTCGAGCTGCTCACGCACGAGAGCCTCATGCGCGAGACCGACGCGATGAAGGCGCTCGAGTCGATTGTGGAGGGGTTGGTGGCGCGGCCGTCGGAGCGCCGCCCCGACGCGGAGATCCCGCCGGAGCTCGACGAGATCTGCGCGCGCGCCACCGCGCGCGACCCGAAGGACCGCTTCGCCTCGGCGAAGGAGCTATCCGATGCCGTGGAGCGCTTTCTCGACGGCGATCGCGACCTCGAGCGCCGACGTGAGCTGTCCGAGAGCTACCTCGAGGCAGCGCAGCGCTCGCAGGCCGCTGCCGCCGACTCGCCCTCGGCGGCGCATCGAGCCCGCGTGGGCGCCCTGCGCGACGTGCTCCGCGCCGTGGCGCTTTCGCCCGAGCACCCTCGTGCGGTCGAGTCGCTCGCGCGGCTCGTGCTCGAGCCACCCAAGGGAATGCCCGAGGAGGCCATGGCCGAACGTGAGGCGCTCGACAACCAAGCACGCACCGAGGGGGCGCTGCTCGGCTACCGCGCGTTCCTGTCGTTCATCCTCTCCTTCCCGCTGATGGTGATCGCGGGGGTGCGTAGCTGGTGGTTGGTGGCCGGAGGTTGGTTGTGCGTGGTTGCTGCCGCCTTCATCGCGCGCCACTTCTACAAGCGGCGTATCACGCAGTCGCTCCAGTTCGGGATCATGTTGGGCCTGTGCGCGGTGGTGGTGTTGGTGCAGGGCACATGGCTGGGACCGTTCGTGCTCATGCCCATGGCGACCACGATCGTGACCGCCATCTTTGCCCTGTACTCGACCAAGAAGGAGCGCCCCTTCGTGATCGCCGCGGGCCTGTGTATGGCGCTGCTCCCGTTCGCGGCCGAGCTCGTGCCTGGCATCCCGCGTGGGTTCACGTTCGAGGACGGCAAGGTGGTGCTGCACCCCCGGGCGCTCGACCTGCCGCCAGTGGCGACCACCATTGGCTTACTGTACACCACCGCCGGGTACGCCATCTTGCCCGCCCTGTTCTTGATCCGATTGAAGGAGACCTTGCGCGGCAGCGAGGATCGCTTGTTCCTGCAGGCGTGGACGCTGAAGCAGCTGTTCCCAGCAGCGCGCGGGTCCGGCTGAACGGGACATGGCGGGGCTCGCTATCGCCCTGCGGGCGCTACGCTCGCCGTGAGCGAAGGCGGGCGGTTCAAGCGCCGCCGACGCAGCGATCGAAGGCGTCGGCCTCCTCGTTGCAGCCGGGCACGCCTTCGTCACCACAACAGCCGCCGCATGCGTTCTGGGCCTCGTCGAGGCACTCGAACAACCCGTCCGCGACGCCCGTGCAGCCGTTCTGCTCGAGCTTTTCGTAGAGGTCGGTGCACGTGACCTGCCAGTCGGCTTCGGCGCCGCACGCGCCCGACACGCGCACGCAGCGGTCCACCTCGCTCTCGCAGCCGCCCAGAACGATCTGGAACAGCGCCAAGCTCAGCAACGTACTGCCGGCGATTCGGCAGGCGCGCACGCCGTCACGCCTGGAGCAGCTCGGCCATGTCGGCCTCGAGCGTGGTTGCGATGTGGGCGATGGTCTTTCCGCGCAGCCGCGTCTTGGTGGCGGAGAACGCGCGCTGCGACAGCTCTCCCAGCCGCTTGGCCTCGGCGACGGCGCGCGCCCGCACCTCGGCTCCCGGCACCACTTCGTCCAGGTAGCCTGCCCGCTGCGCGCTGGTTGGATCGTAGATCTGGGCCATCAGCGTGGCGCGACCGAGCTCGGTCGCGAGCAGGCGATCGCGCGCCAGCTCCATGGCCAGCACGGGCACCGGCAAGCCAATGGCGACCTCGTTCAAGCCGATTCGATAAGGCCCCTCGGCGCCGATGCGCAGGTCCCCGGTGAGCACCATCAACGCGCCGCCCGCGAGCGCGTGCCCGGTGCAACCAATCACCAGCGGCACCTTCAACCCGTACAGGCGCAGCAGGAGCTCCGAGCCTTTGCGCAAGAGCTCCTTGGCGGCGTCGGGGCCCGCCATCATCACCTTGAGATCGAAGCCCGCCGAGAAGCGCTCGGGCCGACCGATCAGCACCGCGCTCGCCGCCTCGCTCTCGGCGCGCGCAAGACCCGCCATCAGCGCGTCGATCATGGGGTAGCTGAGCGCGTTGGCCTTGCCGTCGTCCATGGACAGCACGGCCACGTTGCCTTCGAGCTCGACCTTGAGCGGGGCGTCTTGCATCGCCGCACTCTACAAGGATCGCGAGGCGCCGCAACGCGGGTCAGGCCCGGGCGTTGGGCGTCGCGCTGCTCGTGTGGTCGACCGCGAACGGCGGATCGCCTGCGTCTCGGTCGAGCTGCGGCAAGTGGCCCCCGTCCTCGAGCACCTCGACGGCCGCCGAAGGCAAACGCTCGCGGGCTCTTCACCCGAGGAGGGCGGCGCGATGGAGTCGCGATCCCCCCAGGCGAACAGGTCGACGCCGCGCCCGGGCCAACGGCGCTGCGCAGGCGACTGCGGACTGCAGTCGACAGCCCCCTGATCACTCGAGTCCGCCAGGGCCCGTGCGTCGGCCGAAGATCGCCAGGTTTCGCAGGATCGGCGCCGGGCACGTGGGTTGCTGCAGCTCGGTCGCCAGCCCTCGAGCCACCTCCGGCGCGAGCGGACGGAAGCGAACCAAGGAGAAACCGCGATGAAGCGAGCCCGACCGATGATCCGCACGATCCTGCCACGAGCGCCGAGGTGGAGCGCATGGCTCTTGACCCTGTTCGTGCCGCTCGCGGCCGCCTGCGACGGTGATGACTCGTCCGAGGAGCTCGACGAAGAGGACGACGCCGCGCTGGTCGACGAGCTCGAGGCGGCGCCGTCGGCCGCGCCGTCGGCCGCGAGCAGCGGAGCCCCGACGGAGGTGGCACCTGCGTTCAAGCAGGGCAACGACCACTGAGCGGCGCGCCGGGGGGCGCCCCCGCTCGAGACTTGGGGAACGCGAGACCGAGCCGACCGCGGGGCTGGTTGCCTCGGGCGGCGGTCGCGGGCACTTCTGGCCTCGAGATCCGTCGCCGCCCGCCGCGAAGGCGACGCGCGACGGGCCCGATCAGCGGTAAGGACCGCGCTGATCGCCGCTGGCGAGGGCGCGCGCGAGGGTCGCCAGCTCCGTCAACGGTCCCTCCAGATCTGGGGGCGAAGACACCAACCCGGCCTTCCGCCACACCAGGGTGCGATCCGGTCGCAGCGTGATGCCCTTCGCCAGCGCGCTCGCCAGCCTGCTCTGGCGTGGCTCGGTGGTGAGATCCAGCTCGGGGTCGAGCGCGTGCCAGATCTGGGTGTGCACCGGCTGCGTGCCCTCCCACTCGGTCGACACGTTGATGCGAGCGCCCTCCCAGCTGGCGCCCAGCACGGACACACTCCCCGGCACGAAGCGGCCGTCTCGCACCTTGGCGAAGTCCTCCCACGCAGGGGCCCAACCTCGCGCGGACTCGGGCACGGGCAACGCTCCCGCGGTCTTGCCCACGAACGTGGCGATGGTGACCACGCTGGAGACGAACTCGTCCAGATTGTCGAGCCGGTGGCCTCCGCCCGGGGCAGACAGCATCGCGCCGTCGTCGTCCAACGTGACCTCGGAGAAGGAGAGCAGTGCGCGCGCGAACCGGCGTGCGCCCTTCGAATCGCCGAGCAGCGGCTTGATCTGAGCAGGCTCTCGGCAGCTGATGAAGAAGCGGTGGTCGTCGATCACGGCCTTGGCCCGCACCGCGTCCGTCCAGCGCTTCTCGCGCACCGCGAGGTCGATTCCCAGGTCTGGCCAGCCGAGCTCCGCGACCGAGAACAAGCCGTCATCTCGTTGCTCGAGCTTGATCCGGACGGTCACCCCGGAGAACGAGCCGGTCATCGTCTCGCTGTCGCGGTCGCAGGCCAGGCCGCGCTCGGCCGCGACGTGAGCCCAGATCTTGGCGCGACGCGCGTGTCCGACCGGGGGCACGTGTCGTGGGGCGCCGAGCGCGTCCGCGGGATCGGCGATGGGCGCCACGAGGAGCGGTGCGCTGAGCGACGTCGATCTGCCCCAGCCGTAGTTGGCCGTCGCGGTCAGCACCCAGTCGAGCTTCATCAGGTTGCCGTGGAAGCTCGGCGTCTCGGTCTCGGGCAGCTTGATCGCGAAGGGGGTCGCGTCGCCGGCGTGACCAGGGATTCGGGGCAGCGCGTACTCGTAGCGACGCACCTCGTGCGAGTGCGGTCGGAAGCGGGCGGTGTTGATCGCCACCAGCGCCACGTGGAAGCTCTTGGCAGGTCGCTTGGACAGCTGCGACACGGCTCCAGACACACGCGCCCCGAGGGCCGCGCTGGTCGAGTCCAAAGAGAGCTCGAGATAGGGCTCGTCGGCCTTGGGCCCGTCGGTGCGGGTGGCGAACACCCGCGGCTCCGCCGGAGGTGCGCGCCAGGGCGGTGGGCGCACGATCAGCTCGTACTCCTCGCGGCGATCGGGCCACCAAGGCACGGACACGTGCACGCGCAGGCGGTAGCGCACCGAGCCGACGTCGTCCACGTGTGACGGGGGCAGCTCGCGCGGCAAGTCGAACGCGGCCTTGTACTCCGACTCCCCGACCTCCAAGAAGGTGGGCTCGGTGCGCAGCGCCAGGTTCACCAGCGTGTGGGTCTTGTACACGCTGCGCGTGACCTTGCCGTCCGAGCTGGTGTGACTGTAGCGGCGCTCGACGCCGGTGAGACCGATGTCGACGAAGTCGACGGGCGTGGGGCTCCGGGAGTGCAGCACCACGCGTGCGAGCAAGCGCGCCCCGGGTGTGGGCTGGTTCGGCGTGAGGAAGACCGAGAGGCGAGGTCGGCTGCGCACCCGGGCATGGTCGGCGGAAGGCACGTAGGATGGCAAGGTGAGCGCGCCGCTCGAAACTTCGATCGCCGTGGAGCGCGGTTTTTCGCTGGAGCGATCCTTCGTGCTGCAGCGCACGGGACGAGGCGATCCCACGGCCCAGCTCTCGTCCGGCAGGTTCGTCAAGGCGTCGCGCACACCGGAGGGTTTGGTGACGGTCGAGCTGTTGGAGCTCGCGGGGGAGGGCCAAGTCGTCGTGCGCGCGTTTGGGGACGGCGCCGGCTACGCGGTCGCACGGGCCGCGGCTTGGGTGCGCGGGCGACCAGATCTGCCGCCGTTCGTGCCGCCCCCTGGCCCGCTCGCCAAGGCGGCGTCCGAGCATCGCGCGCTGGTGTTGCCGCGGTGCCCGTTCCCGGGGGACCTTCACCTGTCGCTGATCCTGCAGCAGCGCGTGACCTACGCGGAGGCCGTGCGGTCGCACCACCAGCTCGCGCGTCGTTATGGCGAGCGGGCTCCGGGGCCGTTCGAGCTCGTGGTGTTTCCCGATTATCGGGCGCTGCGCGCGGTGCCGAGCCACGAGTTTCGCCGCCTGGGCGTGGACGAGAAGCGTCGCGTGGCGATGCTGGAGGCGGCGCGCCTGCGCGAGCGGATCGATCGGCTCGAGGAGCTCGAGGCGCTGCGGCGCTACCTGCTCGCCATCCCTGGCACGGGGCCGTGGACCGCGGAGAACCTCTTGGCACATGGCTTCGGCGACGCGGACGCCGTCCCCCCGGGCGACGTGCATTTGCCCCACCAAGTCTGCTTTGCGCTCGCGGGCGAGCCCTATGGCAGCGATGAGCGCATGTTCGAGCTGCTCGAGCCCTATCGCCCGCACCGCGCGCGCATCGTGCGGCTGGTATGGATGGCGGGGCCCACGCGACCGTACTTGGACAAGGGGCCGCCGCGTTGAGCGCACGCTGCAAGTAAGGTCGTGTCAGTTGAGCTGGCCGACGTTTGCAGCGACAACGCTGGGCATGTTCACCCGCGGGTCGCTGTTGCTGCTGGGGAGCCTGCTCGCGTGTGGCTGCGCGGAGCAGGGGTCGATCGTTGAGCACGATCTCGAAGAGGGCGGCGCTCCTCCGCTCAGCTCGGGGGATGCGGAGGGCGCGCCCGGAGGTGGGCCCGGCGCAGGCGGTGGAGCGCCGGGCGGCGGCGGCGGCGCCGGGCCAGGCACCGGGGCAGGGGCGGGACCCGCCACAGGTGCGGCCGCGCTCGAGATGTGGTCCGGCGACGGCGCTGTCATCCCCGCAGGCTGGACGGCCGGCGATCCGCTGCGCGTGCGCGCGTTGGGGGCCGACGGCCTGCCCGTGGCCGGAGCCAACGTCAGCTTCGAGCCCCAGGCCGGTAGCTCGTTGCACGTCCAGGCTCCGGGCAACATGGCGACCACCGATGCGCAAGGTGTCGCCGGCGTGATGGTCAATGCGTTTCAGCTCTCGCCCCACCTCGCGCTCGAGCTTGCCGAGGTCACCGCCTCGTGGAACGGCTCGAGCGTTTCCTTCGGGGTCATCATCACGCAAGTGCCTCAAGGAGCCGCGCCGGCCTCGCCGCTCTTTCAGTTCGAACAGCCCCTGGGCTCTCAGGATCTGGGCTCGGCCAAGGCCAACACGGTGCTGAGCGGAGGGTTGGTGGTGCGCGCGGTGATGCAGCAGGGGCCCGGGCTGGGACAGCCGGTGCCGGGCTGGGGCATGCGGCTCACGGACACGACCGACCCCTTGGCGCCTTCTGCCATTGCGTGCGCAGGGGGCACAGTGATCGCGGATGCGGGAGGCGAGGCGCGTTGCGACGTCGTGGTCCCCAGCCTCCCAGGCGAGTATTGGTTTGGCGTGATGGCTGGAGGCGCCGTCACGTTCGGCGGAGGGCACCTGCTGGTGGTGCCGTAGCGAACGCCTCTCGTCGGGTTGGGCGCGACGTGGTCGGGTCGAGGGATCGCTAGACGTCGTCGCCCCAGCGGTGGCGGTGATCGCGCCCTCGTTGCCCGTAGGGGTCGCGAAGCTCGCAGCGCGCAGCCGAGGTCTCAGTCTACTTCGACGTCGCCCCCTGCTTCGCAGGACTCATCGACGGCGTCGCTGACCTCGCACTCGGCGGCGTCCTCGCCGAACAGGTCCTCGCAGTCATCGTCGAGGTCCTCTGCGACGGCGCAGTCGTCCGTGATCTCGCCTGCCTCGCAGGCTTCGTCGAGGGCGTCGAACGGGGCGCACTCGTCCATGTCTTCCCCGTAGACCGCTTCGCACGCGTCATCGATCGCCTCCGCGGCGGCACACGCCGGAGACGAGGGCCCCTCGTCCTCGTCCTCGCTGTCTTCCTCGCCGTTGGCAGCGTCGACATTGGCGCGAGCTTGCTCGGTGGGGGATGGGTCGCACGCAGCGGTGGCGAAGGCGAACAAGGCGATCAGGCTGAGGAGGGAGGCTTGTTGGGTCATGGTGGAGCCAAGAGCAACCGCCATGCCGCGCAGAGTTGCCCGAAAGCTCTCGGAGACCCGGGCGGGCCCCGCGCAAGTGGACTCGGTCGAGGACACACGTGTCCTGCGCCCAGGACAGCCAGGGCGACGGCCTTGGGTTGGGGCTGCGCATCCTTTGGCGAAGCTCAGTCGTCTTCCTGGCTGAGGTCCCATGACGAGCGAGCTCAGGTACTTGTTGTTCACGGCGATGCTGACCGGCGTGTTGTGGATCCCCGTGGTGATCGGCTACGTCTCCACGCGCGGCTTCTTGAAACCGGCCGACTTCGTGGTCGCCCCTACGTCGCCGCTGCCGGACTGGGTGAACCGCGCGAACCGCGCCCACCAGAACGCGGTCGAGAACTTCGGACCGTTCGCGGCGGTGGTCTTGATCGCCCGTGCGATGAACGTGTCGACCGCGGTGACGGCCGCCGCGGCGATGGTCTACTTCTTCGCGCGCCTGCTCCACGCGGTGGTGCACATCAGCGGCTTTCGCTGGCTGATGGCGCGCACGATCCTGTTCAGCGTGGGCTGGACGGCGTTCATCGTGTTCGCCGTGGAGCTCTTGCGCGTGGGCTGAGGGATCCGCGGCGCGGGCTCAACCGGCGCGGCGAGCCTTGACCTCGCTCCGAAGCAGCACGCCGCCGAGCAGCAAGCTTGCGCCGGCGACCAGCGCCCCCAGCCACAATGTGCTGCCAAGAGGTGGCGGAGGTGGTGGCGCGGCGGTGCTCTCCTCGGGGGGCAGGGCGAGGGGTGGATCGTCTGTCGCGGGTGGGCAGGACGGCACCGCAGGCTCGCTCCAGTCGGTGGTGCCCGGCACCTCGACCTCTTTGCCGTTGCGGCAGCGATACACGGCGCGGGAGAAGTGGGCAGTCACCCCCTTCTCGTCCACGCTATCGATGTGGACGAAGTAGGTGGCCTCGCGCAGCCCCACACCTTTCGGGACGGTGCTGCCCCACGGGGCGGAGAACTTGTAGCCAGGGCGCACCACCCGCGGATCCGTCTCGAAGAAGCTCGCCTCTTTGCCCGGCGTGATCTTGGGCTCGGTGAACAGCCACGCGCCGTGGTTGCTGGCCAAGGGGTCCCAGGCGAACTTCACTTTGCCGGACCGCACCGCGAACAGCGTCGCGTTGCGATCGACCTCTCGCGGCTTTCCGTCCTTCGTCTGGAGGATGCAGTAGCCGGTGTCCGTCAGCGAGAACGGCGCCCCCACGACGGCGGTGCACGGCCAGCTGACGAACACGAAGTCCGGGTAGTCGGCTGCGTTCTCCAGGATGAACTGGTGGTCTTTGAGCCAGTCGAGCCCGGCTGGGGGATCGATGTCGGCGTGTGCCTGCGAGGCGACGCACGAGACGGTCACGAGCACTCCTGCTTGCAGCCACGCCGAACGCGAACGCGATCTCGCCATTGCGGTCCACGATGCAACGAGCGCTTTACAAGCGCAACAGCGCTCGTGATCATCGCGCGGCGTGAACAGCAAGCTCCTGACCGTGGTGCGTCGGCTGCTCCTCGCGCTGTGCGTGATCGGCGTCGTGGGTGGTGTGACGCTGGTGGTGATGGCGTTGCTCCCTGAGCCCGCTCCTGAGGCACAAGCCGAGCCGGCAGAGCAGATGCGCGTGGTGGAGGCGGGCACGGCCAGCATTCGGGACGAGGTGCTCTCCGTCGGAGCGTTCGAGATCGATCCGCTCGAGGTGTCGGTCCGCGAGTACGCGGCGTGCGTGCGCGCCGGCGTCTGCCCGCTGACGGTGACGGTGGCGGACGTGGGGGGCGACCCGGCGCGTGACCGCGAGGCCACCGTCCAATGTTCGGGCGGGCGCCGCGAGCGCGCCGAGGCGCCGATGAACTGCGTCGACTGGGCGGCGGCCGATGCCTATTGCAAATGGGTCGGCAAGCGCCTGCCCACGCGCGAGGAGTGGTGGCACGCGATCGCCGCGACCTACCCTGAGGGCGTCAAGGATCACCACCGCGAGGTCGATCTCGGGCCCGATGAGCGGGAGCGCGGGGAGTGGACTGCCACCATGGGCAGCGCCAAACAACGGGGGCCGTGGCCTGTCGTGCGCTACGCGGTTGCGCGCGGAGCCTGGCGCGGCTCCTCTCGACTCCACAAGCCCTACACGCGAATGCTCGGCACGTCGCACCGAGCCGCGTGGCTCTCGTTTCGGTGCGCGCGGTGAGCGCTGAGACGCCGGGCGAGCGGCGTTGACGCTCGTCGAGCTGTGGCTGCGGGCGTTCGTCGTCACCGCCGCGGTCGAGCTCGCCGTGGGGGGGCCGCTGCTCGCCGCGCCCCACAGCCGCGCGCGCCGTGCCGCAGCGGTGCTCTTCGCCAACCTGGCGAGCCATCCCGTGCTGTGGTTCGTGCTGCTGCGAGTAGGCTGGCCGTACGAGCTCAGGCACCTGGTCGGAGAGGCCTGGGCCATCGGCGTCGAGGCCGGCATCTACAAGCTCGTGTTCCCGACCCTGACCTGGCGACGCGTGGCGGCCGTGTCGCTGCTCGCGAACGGCGCATCGCTCGCTGTGGGGTTGGGGCTGCGGGCGCTGGGTGTGGCGGTCTAGGATGCGCGCTGACGCCATGCCCACCGCCAGCAAGATCCTGATCGGGTTCGTCGCGTTCGAGCACCTCTTGTTCTTGGTGCTCGAGATGTTCCTGTGGCAGTCGCCGGCGGTGATGGCGCGCTTCGGCACCACGCCGGAGTTTGCCGCGCAGTCAGCGACGCTGGCCATGAACCAGGGCCTCTACAACGGCTTCCTGTCGGCGGGCCTGGTGTGGTCGCTAGCGATGTCCGACGCGGCGCGGGCCCGCAGCACGGCGCGCTTCTTCCTGGGCTGCGTGCTGGTGGCGGGGCTGTTCGGCGCCGCCACGGCGAAGGTGTCGATCCTGTTCGTGCAGGCGCTGCCGGCGCTGGTGGCGCTGGCGGCGACGTTCGTGGGGGCTCAGTCGACGAAGGGGTGAGCGGCGCCCGCACGGTCGGAGCAGCCGCACTCCGCAGGGTCAGGTCGGCAGCGTCTGCCCTTGCTTGCTCCGCCACAGCCAGGCGAGCTGAGGGTCCGCCTTCAGCTTCGTCAGGAGCAGCTCGCGATCCTTGCGCTCGAGGCGGAGCGCTTCTGCGAGGGCGTCCCAGGCGCGATCGGCGTCGCGCTGGAGCAGAGACAGCGCGCACGCCTCGCCCCAGCGCGAGGAGGTGGTTGCAGGGACCGTCGTCGTGGCAAGCTCGAGGGCCCGCTCGAGCAGCTCGCGGCGCTCCTCGCCGGGCGGCAGCAGCTCGGCGCGACCGAGGCAAGCGCAAGTCAGGTTGTTCACGATCCAGGGGTGCGGCGCGCGCTCGAACGCTCGGGTGTTGCAGCGGACTTGCTCTGCAAAGTCTTTCGCGCGGGCGCTGACGAGCCCCAGCGTTGCCCAGGGCTCGTGGTCGTCCGGGTCGAGGGCGATCGCGGCCTCGGACAGGCGCCGTGCCTCGTCGTCGTCACCGTCGATGTAGGCGATGCGACCCAGCAGCCCCAGCGCTCGTGTGTGCTCGGGATGTGCGGCGAGCAGCGCCTCGAGGTGCGCACGTGCCTCCTCTCGACCGCTGCCGTACTTGAACGCGAGGTGAGCCTCATGGAAGCGCTCGTCCGGAGAGAGCGTGACGGGCGGCTCTTCGGGCGCTGGCTCGAGCGCACGCAGCGCCTGGGGCTCCAGGCCCGCTTCGCGCACTGCGTGCTCCCACAGGCGCTGCTTCTCGGCCGCGCAGAGCTCCCCCTTCGGCGTCTCGGGCATCGCGCCGCTGGACCGCTCCACGGTGGCGCCCGCTTCGGTCGCCTCACGGACGATCGACTCGATCTCCGCCGAAGCACGGCTCAGAAACGCGTCGGCCTCGGCCTTCTTCGCGTCGGCGTCGAGCAACAGTCCGCGGAGGTGACGGAGGCTGGCGACGGTGCGCTCCTCGTCGCTGTCTACGGGAGGCTGGGAGGGCTGCGGGACGCGCAGGAGCTCGGGCACGGGGCGGTCCGTGGCGGCGAAGTGGGCGGTGAGCCCTCCGCGCTGGACCCGGACCTCCCAGCCCGGCCACGCGATCGCGAAGGCGTGGGCGTTCGCGTAGGCCGCCGACTCCTCGAGGCCCCCTTCGACCGAGAGCACCAGCCGTCGCCGCGCGGGGTCCACGACCGCGTGCGGGCCGCAGCCGTAGCGGACGAAGAGGTCTGCAGGCGACGTCAAGTCCCACGCCTTGCGGCGAGCCCGGAGCCCCCGCTCGGCGGCCGCGAGGGTCACGGCGCGCGGCAGCGCCTCGATCAACGCGGGTCCGGCGAAGAGCGCGGGGGGCGCGTCGACGTCGAGCAGGTAGTCGACGGGCCCTTCCGGTGCGACCAGGGTCACGACGCCGAACAAGAGCGGGTCGAACCACCGGGTCGAGAGCGCCTTGCCCAGCGCCGCGAGCGGCTCGCGTCGTTGGTGGTGCTCCTGCTGCCGCGCCGCGCCCCGCAGCGCCTTGCGCACCCAGGACTTCACGAGGTCATGACCGACCGTCGGCGTGACCTCGGTCAGCCGCGTGACGAACCGGACCTCCCAGCCCGGCCACAGCGGCCGCATGAGGCGCGCAGCGATCTCTGCGGCGTGCCGACCGAGCTGGTACGTGTAGATGGCCACGCGCTGCTTCTGGAGGCACATGGCGACCGCCGCCTCGCCGTACACGTCGTCGAGCCACGCTCCCTTCTCTTGCGCTTCGATGAAGGCCTGGGCGTGCGCCGGCCCCCAGAAGACGTCTCCAAACAAGAACGGCGACCCGAACTGTGCGAAGCGCACGTCCACCCGTCGCGATCCTGGTCTACGCAGGGCGTAGTTTGCGCGGTCTCCCATGCGAGGGACGGTACCACGCAGACCGGCGCGGAGCCTCGCGAGGCACTCCCGGTGGGGCGGCCTCAGTCGACGAAGAAGCCCGAAAGAAAGTCCCACATCGCCTGGCTGCCGAAGTCGGGCCAGACGCGGTCGCCGGGGTGCTCGCAGGAGTGCATGGGCGTGGTGGCGTCGCAGCCGTCGTACGCCTGGCGGGGGCTGGGCTCGGTCGGCGTTCCGGTGGCGCTGCAGCCTGCGCGATCGCGGAAGAAGTCGCGGCGCTCCTCGCGGCCATTGCCGCCGCTGTTCGCGCCGTCGTCGCCGCCGGCACCCGGGCGAGCTGCGCTCGTGTTGGGCGCGCCGCTGCCGCCGCTGCTGGGGCCGCGCTCGCGGCGGTGTCGCAGTCGCCGCACGCGAAGGCCAGCGCCACGCTGAGGCAAAGGGCGGCGCGGCTTGTAGCAGCGTGTTGGGAAAGCGTCGGCCGAGGATGCTCGTCCGCGCGCCAGCGGTCTTGGGCCGAGCCTCAGCGCTGAGGCTTGGCGCGCACGCCGAGGTGGTTGCCGACGACGCGCTCGTGGCCGGGGATGCCGGCGGAGATGGGTGTGCTGAGGATCTCGATCTCGCCGGAAGGGGCGCGCGCGACGAGCACGCTGGAGCCACCGCCGTCGAGGTTCAGCGCGTGGAACGCCCCCTCGGCAAGGAGCAGCTCCGCGAGCTCGTCGAGGGTGGCGCCGGCGGAGCGCTTGCGCTGCCGGCCGTCCACGACCAGCAAGATGAGCGTCTTGTGGTCCTCAGTGAGGCCGACGGCAGTGCGCGGGTGACGCTTGTCGTTGAGCTTGCGGAGCGGGCAACCATTAGCGTCGCCGATCTGTCCGCGCACGACGAGCATGCAGCCCCCCGACAGCGCGCCCCAGACTTGCGTCGGCCTGTCGAACGAGGCGGAGCCGTCCTCGTTCACGTACAGGGTGCTGCTGTTGGGCGCGGCCACACCATAGATGTGGCCCCGGCTGGCGGCGAAGCCAATGGGCGCGACTCGCTCGCCTGCCTTGGGGTAAGGATCGAAGAGGCCGGCCTCCCACGGCTCGAAGAACCCGCCATTGACGGCCAGAGTGAGGCCCTCTCGCTCGGCGAACGTGCTGGTCTTCTCGGCGATGAGCGGGAGCGGCTCGCGGTCGGCCTGGCTCAGCACGAGCTCCGCCGCGTCGAGCCTTACGCGCGCCCAGTGCTCCACGCGTGGGACGCTCGGCTCCACGCGCCGCTCGTACGTGATGCCTGGCGCGATCTCGCGGGCTGGCGTGGGGGATGGCGGCGGCCGGAGGTTGGCGACGCCGCGCACGCCGGTGTGGGCGCCTGCGAGCAGCGCCCCGAGCAGCGCGGCGAGCATCCCCGCCCGCCGCGGCCAGCCGCGCGGCGCCCGCGCGCGCAGCCAGAGCAGCGCGAGAACGGCGAGGGCGGCGACGGCTCCGGTGAGGATCAACGCGCCGAGCTCAGCGCAGGTTCGCTCACGGCTCCCACAGTGCCGACAGGGGGGGCTCGCCCGCGACGGGCTCGCGGAGCGCCTCGAGGTCCGCGTGCGTGGCGCGGCGCTGGGCGGGATCAGCCATGTCGCGAGCGTAGCATCTCAGTCAGCGCAGGGCGCGCCGCGGCCCATGTCGATGACCTCGGGCTCGCGCGTGTACGTGCCGGCCTTTGGATCCGCCAACGCCACGACCAGGAACGACACCCCAGCGGCGAAGAGCGTGCCGCCCGCGATGGCAAACCCCGTCGCCCAATCCGGGAAGTTGTTGCAGCTCGCGAGGCAGATGAGCGCTGGTGGGGTGGCAGCAGCGACGCCAGCGCCCATGAACACCAGCGAGAGCACGATCCAAGGGGGGGTGGTCTCCACCGAGCCCGGCTCGCCCGGCCCGAAGCGATAGGTTCGGTAGCCCTCGGGGGCAGGGCGCGACGGCGGAGGCTCCTTCGCCTCGTGTGCGTACTGCAGGTTGAAGCGGCGTCCGAGCTGCGTGCAGACCTCGTCGTTCGCCCCGACTTCCATGCGGCGCTCGGGCAGCTCCGCGGGCCGCAGCTGAAGGTCGTAGTAGCTCACGCAGCCCGCCAACCCGAGGCCGGACGACAGCGCGGCAGCGCAGGCAGCACTCTTCATCTTGCCGCAGAGGGGGCTCGTGCGCGATCGCAACGCCCCCAGGGTACACCCGGGCGCCACTCCCATGGCTCGGCTTCGCGTTGCCCTCTGCGCCTTGCCACGTCGTGGCCATGATCGGTTCGCGCTCGTGATCGGCGGCGTCGCCGCGCCCGCCGGCCCGTGTCGGCCACGGCGTCGTCATCCTCGGAGCAGGAGCTCGTTCCTTGGTCGCGGCCTGCGTGCAGAGCGAGCGGCACGCTCAGCCGGCGGACCACCCGCACAGACCTGACACCATGGCGCATGGTTGGAGCCCCCTGTGTCAGAGGAGTTGTCCGGTTGGGTGACCAGTTGAGGTCAACCAGCA
>CAZXMG010000055.1:0-63651 GCA_964641275.1 uncultured Polyangiaceae bacterium | reverse complement strand
AGGCGCATGAAGCTCCAAAGGCCGGGCAAGCCGCGGCCTTTGGAGAGCCAAGCCCGAAGGTTCTCTGCGCCTGCGGGCCCAGGGTCCCTTCGCTTCAGCCCCAGCCCCCCACACCCACTCGCGTCGCTTGGCTCTTGTGCGCGCCGCGGCCTTTGGAGAGCCAAGCCCGACCGGTGCTTGATGGCCCGTGACCGAGGCCGAGGCCGAGGACGAAGCGGTGGCAGCTTGCGGGCCCAGGGGTCCCTTCGCTTCAGCCCCAGGCCCCCACACCCACCCGCGTCGCTTGCATGCGCCTCGCTTGCATGGTCACGCCCTCGGTGCTGGCGACCATGCTCGGGCGCTGGCGACCATGCTCCGACGCTGGGGACCATGCTCGGGTGCGGCAGACGATGGCGCATGGCTCCTCGATCCGGAGCATGGTCCCGCGGCTTGGCGAGCCCCGCCGCGAAAGCGCCACTCGGATCCTCGGCATTTCCCGTCGGACGCGTCGCGGTCGTCGTGGCCCAACGTCACGCCCGTGGGACCCATGCGCTGAGCGCACGCACCATCCGCCATGGCCCCCCGGTTCGGAGCATGGCCCTGCCGCCAGGAGCATGGCCCGATGAACGAGCACCACCTCGACGCCGCTCGCGATGGACCCCGCCAAGGCCGAGCGCCCCGAGGCTCGGGCTAGCGCTGCGCGCTACGCCCTCGGGTGGGCGCCGCGCTTGGCGCTGTCGCGCCTACGCGCGGCCACTCGAGATTGCGCCGCGGACACCGCGCCGACCCTGCCGTCCAGCGTCGAGGCCGTGACCGCATCCGAGCGCCGTCAAGCCTTCGCCGAGCTCGATGCCGGGAACGAGAACGAAGCCCGCCCTCGGCGCGCCACCGGCCTGAAACACGGCTGCGCACCAGAACGATCCGATTCGTGTCCAAGATCCTGCGAGAGCCCTGAGCGCGCGGCAACGGCGCCAAGAGAGCACCACCGGCCGCGCTTTGCCGACTTCACAAGAACGTTACCCGCTGCACCGGACCGAGCCGCGTTCAGTGCGATAGCGACCAGCTCCTTCTGAGGCTGCGACTCTTTGCTCACCGCCCGAGTTGTTGCGTTGCCATTGCGCTCGACCGCGTGCTCAGCTTCCGTCCGGGGAGGCGTCATGGTGCAAGTGCAATGCGGCGAATGGCTTTCTGGGTGCTGTTGCCATTTCGTGCAGTGAGCCACAACCACCCAGCGAGCGCACTGCGCTGGCCCGCCACAGCCAGGCGCGTCAGCGCTTGCGCACGGGGGGGGTGGCCGTCACCGGATCGTCCGGCCAAGAATGGCGCGGATACTTGCGGCGCAGCTCCTTGGCGATGGTGGGGTAGTGGCGCTGCCAGAAGCCGGCCAGGTCGGTGGTGACCTGCACCGCGCGGAAGTTGGGCGCGAGCAGCTCGAGCACCAAAGGCTGGCCGCCCAGGATGGCGGGCCCCGCCCTCATGCCGAAGAAGTCCTGCAGGCGCGACGACACGCTCGGCGGAGCGCCCGCGCGATACTGAATCTCGAGCGAGCGCCCCGAGGGCAGCGCCACCCGCTCGGGGGCGAGCTCGCGGAGCAGGCGCTGATCCTCGCTGCGCAGGGACAGCAGCGCGACCTCGACCAAGTTGACTGCGGCCAAAGCGTCGAGGTCGGTGCAGTCGACGGCCGCGCGTGCGAGCAACGCGGCGTGGTCGCGCGGAGCGATCGCACCCTGTCCGAACTCTGGACGCCGCCCGCGGCACAGGTCCTCGCGCACGGCGAGCTCCTCGAGCTTGCCCAAGAGCTCGCTGTCGATGCCGCGCGCGAGGAACGCCTTGGCGAGGGCGGGCGCGACGCGCGCGGGGTCGGAGAGGGGACCGCGCGACTGATCGAGCACCAGGCTGCCGAAGCGCATGGTGCGCACGATCTCGACCCGGCCCTTGCCGCTGCCGACCACGACCTCTTCCTCCTCGCTGATGCGATCGGTGAACAGCTCGAGCAGCCAGTCTGGGTCGACGGCGCTCGCCGCGTGCACGGTGGGCCGCGCTCGACCGGCGCCGCGCTCCTCGACCTCGACCGCGACACACAGCTCGGCGTCGCGGACCAGGCTCGCCTCCGACAGCAAGGCCGTCCCGCCGCTGGCGAAGCTGATCTCGGCCTGCTTGCGGCCTACGCCCAGGTCCGGCCTGCGCACGCGCCCGACGCGATCCGGGAAAGCCACGAGGATGCATTGGAGCAGCGCGCGCTCGTGCGCGTGGGGGTCACCCGGCGTCGCGGCCGCGGTCGACAGCGAGCGCAACAGCTGCGCGCGCACGCGCGTCACCGATTGCGCTCTGCCGTGATCGATACCCAGGCGAGCAGCGGCGCCCGGGCCGCCATGCTCGACCTCGTCGAGCATGTCCAGCCAGGCGAACAGGTCGCTCTGCTGCGTGCTGCCGCCGCGGTCACGTGAGCGGCCGCTGAGCGGTCGCTCAGACAACAGCGCGGCGAGCCCCGCGCCGTCGCCCGGGACGCCAAGCCGCTCCGCCTCGACGAGCAGTCGAGCTTGGCGCGGGTGGACGGGGAACTGCAGCATGCGCTCGCCGATCTCGGACAGCGCGAGATCGCCGGCCTGTCCCCGGAGCGCGCCCAAGGCGGAGAGCAGGGTCAGCGCGCCGTCGAGGGCGGCGCGCGGTGGCGCCTCGAACCAGGGGAAGGTGGCGGGATCGCGGAAGCCCGCCGCGACCAGCTCGAGCGCAGGCTCACACAGGTCGAGCCGCGTCACCTCGGGTGTATCGAACGCTGGCCGCGCTGCGAAGTCGCCCGCGGTGAACAGCCGCACACACACGCCCGGGCGCGTCCGGCCCGCGCGGCCAGCGCGCTGGGCCAGGGAGGCCTTGGACACCTTGGCCAGCTCGAGCCTGGGCAGCCCCGTCCAAGGCGAGCAGGACGCGACGTTGGCCAGGCCGCTGTCGACCACCGCCACGACGCCGTCGATCGTGATGCTGGTCTCCGCCACGTTGGTGGCGAGGATGACCTTTCGACGATCGCTCGGCCCCACCGCGCGGTCTTGTTCACGCGGCGGCATCGATCCGAACAGCGGCAGCACGGCCAGATCCTCGCGCTCGCGCAGCTTGGAGAGCGCCTTCTCTGCGGCGCGGATCTCGCGCGCGCCTGGCAAGAAGCAGAGCACGTGCCCGTCGAGCCCAGCGGCGCACAGGTCGAAGATCGCGGACGCCAGCTGGCTTTCCAGCGGGCGGTCGTCGGGCTTCTCCGCGTGGCGCAGCTCGACGGGAAACACTCGTCCCTGCGCCGTGACGACCTCGGCGCCGAGGTAGCTCGACAACTTGCTGGGATCGAGGGTCGCGCTCATCACGCACACGCCGAGGTCGGGGCGCGCATCCCGACGAAGCGCGTACACCTGCGCGAGCCCGACGTCGCTCGTGAGGTGACGCTCGTGGAACTCGTCGAACACCACCACACCCACGCCGCGCAAGGTGGGATCGCTCAGCAAGCGCCGGCTCAGGATCCCCTCGGTGACGAAGGTGAGCCGGGTGTGAGGCCCCTCGGCGCGCTCGAATCGAGTCACGAAGCCGACGGTCTCGCCGACGCGCTCTCCGCGCTCGGCGGCGACCCGCTCCGCGCTGAGGCGGGCGGCCAAGCGCCTGGGCTCGAGCACGAGCACGCGGCGATCGCTGGGCAGCACGTCGAGCAGCGCGGCAGGCACGCGCGTGGTCTTGCCGGCCCCAGGCTCCGCGATCAGCACCACCGCGCGGCGCTGCCCGAGCGGCGCGATGATCTCGGGCAGCAGCGGATCGATCGGGAGAGGCGAACGGACCACGCCTACCGTATGCTGCCGCGGCCGATGGTGTTCAAGCTAGATGACCCGCTGACGCACGGAACCGCTGTGGAGCTCGCTCGCTTGCTGGAGCGTGGCGAGGTCTCGAGCGAAGAGATCGTGCGCGCGCACCTGGACCGCATCATCACGCTGGACGGCCGCGTGAACGCGTTCGTGGAGCTCTTGCGCGGCGAAGCGCTCGAGAGTGCTGCGCGCATCGACCGGCGGCGCCGGTCTGGCGAAGCGCTCGGCCCGCTGGCGGGCCTCCCGATCAGCATCAAAGAAAATCTCGACATGACCGGCCGCGCCTCGACGCTGGGCATCGTGGCCAGGAGGCACCAGCTGTCGCGCTCGGACGCAGGGATGGTGCGCGCGGTCCGCGACGCGGATGGCGTCATCATCGGTCGCACCAATGTGCCGCAGCTCTTGCTCTCGCACGAGACGCGCAACCCGGTCTTCGGCGTGACGAACAACGCGCACAGCGCCAAACACGCGCCTGGGGGCTCCTCGGGCGGGGAGGCCAGCGCGCTGGCCTGTGGCTTCTCCGTGCTCGGTGTGGGGACCGACATCGGCGGTAGCATCCGGGTGCCCGCTCACTTCTCGGGCATCGCGGGCCTGAAGCCCACGCTGGATCGCTGGTCCAACCGGGGATCCAACGGGGCGCTCGTCGGGCAAGAGGTGGTGCGCAGCCAGACCGGGCCCATGGCGCGCACCGCAGCGGACGTGGCGTTTCTGTTTCGCGCGCTCGATCCGGTCCGCATGGCGTCGTTCGATCCGCTGGTACCGCCGCTGCCAGTCCGCGATCCCCACGCGATCGACCCTCGCACGTTGCGCGTTGGATTCTACGTCGACGACGGCTTGATCATGCCAGGCGCTGCCGTCACGCGGGCGGTGCACCAGGCGGCCAAGTGGCTCGAAGGAGCCGGTGTGAGCGTGGTGCCCTTCACCCCGCCGCTGCCGCGCGACGCCGTGGCGGTGTACTTGGCAGCGCTGGGGTCCGACGCGGGACACACGGCCTTTCGGCAGCTGGCGGGGACTGCGCTCGAGAGCACGCTCGCGCCGCTCAAGCAGGCCGCGAGCCTGCCGTCGCCGATTCGCTCCACGCTGATCCGAGCGTTGCGCGCGCTGGGGGAGGAGCGCGCCGCGTGGCTCTTGGCTCAAGGCGGCGAAAAGCCCGTGCACGAGCTGTGGCGCCTGACGAAGCTGGCGCGGGACTACCGCCTGACGCTGTGCGACGCGATGGCCAAGGCCCAAGTGGACGTGCTGCTCTGCCCAGCCCACGCGACCGCCGCCGTACCTCACACGCTGGGCGGGCAGTTCCTGTTGGCGGGGTCGAGCTCCATGTTGTTCAACCTGGTGCAGTTCCCTGCCGGGGTGCTGCCGGTGACGCGGGTGAGCCCCAGCGAGACTGAGCGCCACGCTCTCCCCAACGACCGCTTCGAGCGCATCGCGGTTCAGGTCGAGGCTCAATCGGAGGGGCTGCCGATCGGGGTCCAAGTCGTGTCCACACCGTTCCGTGACGAGGAGGTGCTCGCGGTGATGCTGCTGCTCGAGCGCGCCCGGCCCGCCGACGCGGTGCCCTCTACCCCCCGGGCGCCCACGTGACGCTGCGGAAGGGCTGCGTGGCGCCGGTTCGTGGGTAGGATGGATCCGTGAGTCCGCCCCGCGCGTACCGGGATCAGCCCGCGAAGATGAGCCGCCCGCTGACGCCCACCCCGTTGCTCGAAGAAGCGCTGGCCGCATGGCTCTCGGGCGCGCCTGCGGCGGTTACCAGCGCGGAGGACAGCGACGAAGGGCGGCTGGTCACGCGGGCCTTGTCGGGGCATTCGCCCAGCGCCCGCAGCCTCGCCAACTCGAGCGATCTGGTCGTGGCCATGGCAGATCTGGCTTCGGAAGGGGTGCTGCCTGTGGAGTCCGCCGCAGCGCGGCCCTCGCTCAAGGATCGCATCCTCTCCTCCGTCGCGTCGGCCCCCGCGCGGGTCAGCGCGCCCCCGGGCCTGACCGACCCGCCCAACGAGGTGCTCGGTCGCATGCATGCCCACGGCGAAGATCCCGCCCGCTTGGAGCTGCTCGACCGGCTTGGCGCGCGCGGCGCAGCCCACGGTGGCGGGGTCGGGCAGAGCATGACGGATCGCGCGCTCGCGCACCTGCTCCAGCAGCTGTGGCCGTTCCTGGGCTTCGACGTGGTGTTCGTGAGCGCCGTGGTCGGACCCGAGACCATTCACCGCGTCCACACCGGCTTTCCTGCGCACCTTGGCGACTTGGACGTGGTCCCCCGGGAGCTCTCGTTCTGCACGCACACACTGTCCGCGGGGGCGCCGTTCGTGGTCGAGGACGCCGCGCGCGAGCCGTTCTTTCGGCGCAGCATCTTGGTGCAAAAGCTCGGCGCCCGCTCGTATCTCGGCGTCCCGCTGTTCTCGAAGGGCCGCGGTCGCGCCGAAGAGGAGCGTGTGCCGCTGGGAGCTCTGTGCGGCATTTCTTTGTCGCCGCGCCGCATCAGCGACGCCGACGTGGCGCTGACCGCCTGCTTCGCGAGCTTGGCAGAGGCGCTCGTGGCGCACGACGTGGAGGCGCTCGAGCAGATGGTCGGGGCGCCAGCCGAGTACCCAGAGGGAGTTGGTCCTGCGTCGAGCCAGGCTCCGGTCGTGTACCGCAGCGCCCTGTTCGAGCGCCTGGTCGAAGCGGAGCGCGTTCGCGACGCAGGCTCGCGCTTGTTGCGCACCGCCGAAGAAGAGTGGCAACGGCTCTCGGCGTTGTTGGTACCCAACGCGGTCGTCACCGGCGAGATCGCCGGCGCGTTCCGCGCCTTGCTGGTGCCGGCGCTGGCGCGCTTCGAGCCCGACGTGGAGGCGGCGCTTTCGGCGCTGGCCTCGGAGCGGCTCGAGCCACCGCGCTGAGCTTTGCAGGCGGCTTCCCGAGCGGGTGGCATCGGGCCAAGTCCTGCGGTACGAAGCGGCCCATGCGCACCTGCCTCGCCTTTCTCTTGGCGCTCGGCCTCTCGGCTTGTGAGTCGGAGCAGAAGGCCACGCCTGTCGCGAGCGGCTCCACCTCGGCTCAGAACGAGGGCCCCAACCTGGGCGGAAAGCTCGCCCAAGCCACGGTCGCCACCGCCAAGCCCGCGACTGCCGACCAGCCCCCAGCCACTGGCATCTTCGAGGAGGGGCTCGCCGACAAGGCGTTCCCCGCGAACGCGCCGCCCAAGCTCGAGCTCCTGGCGGACGGCGCAGACCCCAAGCTCGCGCTGCACGCGGCGAAGTTCGACCCCACGCAGAAGATGGGGCTCAAGCTCACGCTCAACCTCAAGGGCGAGAGCATCTTGCCTCCGCTTGCCTTCTTCTTGGAGATTGGCCCGCCTGGCACGGTGGATGTGGAGCCGGCGAAACCCACCGAGAAGGGGGCGCCGGGGGCGCCGCCCAAGCCCGCCCCGACCGGCAGCGCTGCGGCAGGGTCTGCAGCTCCGGTCGCCGTGCCTGAGCTTCCGCCGGGCGCGGACCGCCCGCTGGTGGCCGTGATCAGGTCGGTGGGCGTGGCGGGCGCGGCGCCGGGCGAGACCAAGGCCGAGCTGCAGCAGCTGATCGACATGATGCAGGGCGCCTCCATCTCGTTCACCATGACGAAGACGGGGCCGACCAAGTTCGATCGCAAGCTCGGCGCGAAGATCGGCGGCAACGCAGCGCTGCTCTTGGATCTCGAGCTGAGCGCGATCGAAGACACTCTCAGCGGCATGTACACCGCCGCGCCGGACAAGCCGGTGGGCGTCGGAGCCTATTGGATGGTGACGGATCGGCGCATGTCCTTCGGCTCCGAGGTGATCCGCTACCGCGTCTTCCGGGTGGTCGAGGTCGAGGGCGACACCGCGACGCTCAGCGTGGAGCTCCGCCAATACGCCACCAACGACAAGTCTGCCTTCGCGCAGCCGCCCCTGGTGATGGATGAGTACGCCGCGGCGGGGAAGGGCGCGATCCTGATCGTCCCCAAGCTGTATTGGCCGGCGGGCGGCTTGATTCAGATGAAGCTCGGTTCGCAGCTGGTGCCCGCCGAGGCCAAGGGCAACCCGCGCGCGCAGCACCAACAGCTGACGATCGATGCCACGGTGGAGATCGGCGGCATCGAGGAGAAGCCCGCCGAGAAGCCCGGCGCCAAGCCCAAGGACGCAAAGGGGGGCGCGCCCGGCAAGCCCTGAGGCTCGGCTGAGCAGCCATCGGCCAGAGCTATGGGAACCATAGCCTGTGGGCGCCTTGTGCTATGGCCAGCGCCACGTCATCGTGCGCCTGTGGTTGTGAATCATCCCGCTTCGTCCGCGATTGAGGAGCTGTCACTGGCCCCAACGCTCGTCAGCTGCGCGCTCCCGTCGGCGCCCATGCCGAGGCTCGCGTCGTCGATCGAGGCCTACGCGGACCTCGTCGTGGCGCTGTTCGCAGCGCCGTACTCCGATGAGGTCGTGATGGCTCGCTACGACCTGCCACGCGAGGCGCTGGAGCGGCTGCACGACCTGTGGCGTGCGCGGTTCGCGGACGACCCCGCCTTGGCATCGCGGTGGCTCGCCTGCCGCGCGGCGGCGATCGCGCGCTACCAGTCGGGCTGACGCCTCAGCGGGCGGCGGCGTTCGCGTCCGCCGCCATCAGGATCTGCTCTTCGGCTTGGGTCGCGAGCTTCTCGACCGCGTTGGCGGCCTCGGGCGGGGAGAGGCGCAAGAAGAAGTTGAGAAAGTCGTCCTCCATGCCGACACGCACCGTGCTCAGCACCAGCACGATCGGCACCGCGGGCTTCTCGATCTCGGCCAGGTTCAGCGCGCGTTGGCGGAAGTGTTTGCTCGAGCCCAAGCCCTTGACCACGATCTGTGTGAGCAGGCCCACCACCAGCCCAGCGGTGACGCCCGCCACGTACCAATCCGCGTCGACCCGACCGACCGCTGCCGCGACGACGCCACCCAAGCCAGCACCGAGCACGATGCCCGGCTCACCCCCGCTCGGCTCCGCCGCGAGGCGCAGGATCGTGGCGGCTTGCAGGCCGCGCTCCGGCGGGTGCGCCGCCTTGCGGTAGGGCGTGAGGGAGCCGCCGCGGCGCAGGGAAGTGGCGCGCAAGCTGAAAAAGCTCACGAGCAGCGCGACCAGCGAGAGCAGCACGCCGACCGCGATCGCGACCTCGCGGCCGAGCAACCCGCGGGGCAACGGTTGCTGCACTTGGGTCGCCTTGGCGGCCTCGAGCGCGGCGTTCGCCTCGCTGGTCGCGGCGGCTTGCGCGGCCGTGACGTGGGTCACCACGGCGTCGATGGGCGCCGTGTCGACGGCGTCGAACACCTTGCGTGCGGCGGCCAAGGCTGCGTCCGGCGCGGCGCCCTCCTTGGGCGCGGCGATCTCGACCACGCTTGCCACTGCCTTCCAGCCCTGTTCGGCTTGAGCGTCTGCGGCGAGCGCCGCGCTGACCGAGGCACGGCACGTTGCGAGGCGCCCGGCGCGCTCGAACGTGGGCTTGGCCGCGGGCCACGCCTTGTCGCTGAAGTCTGGCTGCTTCGGCTTGGGCTTGGGTTTGGGGGGCAACGGGCGGCCCCCCTTGGGGGGAGGTGGCTCCTCCTCGGGTGGGGCGGGTGGCTCGAGCACCTTCGAGTCCGTGGCGACGCCGCGGAACACGGTGACCTCCTTCTTGAAGCTCGCCGCTGCGTCGACGCAGCCCTGGAGCTCACCCGCCGCGGTGACTCGCTCCTCGGCGGCCTTGATCGCGGCGGGATCACTGGTCACGGGGCCCTTGGCGGTGAGCAAAAGCCCCAAAGAAGCGGCGACGCAGCTGACCAGCACCACGGCCGAGATCAGGATCCAGCGCACCTCTTCACGTCGGGTGTATTCGTTCACCGCGGCGATCGCATGAGTACGAGTGTTTGCGCGGGCTGTCCACCTCTCGGCTGGGATCGCGGCCGACTCTCTTGTGCCAGTCGGCACGAGGCGGGGCCTCCGGCGCTGGATCCTAGGAAGGCACGCGAGAGTTTCACTCTGGTTCCCGCGGCAAGCCAAGGGAACGGTGCGCGCCAGAACTTTTGTCGCCCCGCCCGGTTCGTGTACGTGCCAGAGGGTGACGGCCGCCGCCCCCTCGCTCCCCACCATGTCGAAGACCACAGACAGCGCGCCGGCGATGGGGCAGAAGCCGAAGGACGTCGGCTGGGCCGCGAGCACCTACTTCGCGGAGGGGTTGCCCTACTCGGTGGTGCATCAGGTGGGCGGCCAGCAGTACCTGACGGCGGTGGGGGTCGCGCCCGAGCTGGTCGGCCTCGCGTCGCTGCTCCACTTGCCCTGGAACGTGAAGTTCTTGTGGGCACCGCTGGTGGACTCACGCGCGAGCGCCAAGCGCTGGATGGTGGGCGCGCTGGTGGCGCTCGCCGCGGCCACCGCGGTCATGGGGTTGGCGGCGGCGCACTGGGGCTCGAGCGCGGTGCTGGTGGTGCTCGTGCTCGCCGCCATCTTCGCCGCCACCAACGACATCGCGATCGACGCCTACTACATGCGTTCGCTCGACAAGCCGCGGCAGGCCGAGCTGTCGGGCGTGCGCATCGGCGCCTACCGAGCGGCGCTGCTGGTGGGCAGCGGCCCGATCGTGGCGCTCGCCGGGATGACCAGCTTCTCGCTCGCGTTCCTGGCGCTGTCGGGCATCCTGCTCGCGCTCGCGCTGCTGCACGGCGCGTACCTCACGCCCGATGCCCGCCCCGTCGAGGCTCGAGTCAGCCCGCTCCAAACCGCGAAACAGGCGGCCAAGACGCTCTTCTCCAAGCCCGGCATCGTGCCGCTCTTGGCGCTGCTCTTGTGCTACCGCGCAGGCGACGCGCTGCTGTTCGCCATGAACGCGAAGTTCTTGGCGTCGCTCGGCCTCGACACCACGATGAGGGGTGTCGTCAATGGCACCGCCGGCACGATCGCCTCGATCTCGGGCTCGCTGGTCGGCGGCTTGGTCATCGCGCGCGTCGGCTTTCGGCGTGCGTTCGTGCCCATCACGGTCGGCCAGGCGCTGGCGCTGCCGCTCTACTCGCTGGTCGCGTTGGTGCAGCCGAGCTTGCTCTGGGTGGCGTGCGCGGTGGTCGTGGAGCAGTTCGTGGCGGGCGTGGGCACCGCGGCCTTCATGGTGTTCATCATGCGCATGTGCGACGGCCCCGAGAAGGCGACCATGTTCGCCTTCGCCTCCTCGATCATGAGCCTGGCCGTGACCGCCGCCGGTGCGGCCAGCGGGTTCCTGTACGTGGCGCTCGGTGCGCCGGTATTCTTCTTGGTCGCGTTCGGCGCGGCGCTGCCCGGCGTGGTGCTCTCGGCGGTCGTGCGCAAGCGCTTGGGCAGCTGACCCGATCGGGTCTTGCATCGCAGAGCCTGATCACGGACCCTTCGCGCCATGAGCGCTGTGGTTCGCACCGGCTTGTTGTCGCTCGCGATGTTCGCCCTCGCAGGCTCGGTCTCGGCGCAGCCGAGCGCGCCGAAGCTCGAGGTCGCTCCGCCGCCGTCCAAGGCGGGGCAGATCGCGATCCCGTTCGAGAAGTACGAGCTCAAGAACGGCCTCACCGTCATTCTCAGCGAGGATCGCGCCGTGCCCATGGTGGCGGTGAACATCATGGTCAAGGTCGGCTCGCACCACGAGGCCAAGGGCCGCACCGGCTTCGCCCACCTGTTCGAGCACCTGATGTTCATGGGCACCGCGCGCGTGCCCACCGGCAAGTTCGACCAGTGGATGGAGAACGAGGGCGGCTGGAACAACGCGTGGACCAGCGAGGACCGCACCGACTACTTCGACGTGGCGCCCGCGCACACGCTGCCGCTCTTGCTCTGGCTCGAGGCGGATCGCCTGACTTCGCTCGGCACCAACATGACGCAAGAGAAGCTCGAGGCGCAGCGCAAGGTGGTGCGCAACGAGCGCCGGCAGACCAGCGAGAACAAGCCGTATGGCAAGGTCGAGCTGCGCCTGCCGGAGCTGCTCTACCCGCCCGGGCATCCGTACCACCACCCCGTGATCGGCTCGCACGAGGACCTCGAGGCCGCGACCGTCGAGGACGTGAAGAAGTTCTTCGCTGACTACTACGCCGCCAACAACCTCAGCTTGGTGGTCGTCGGCGACTTCGACAAGGCCAGCGTGAAGGCGGACATCGAGCGTCTTTTCGGCGGGCTCACGCGCGCGAACGTGCCGAGCGCCCCGGTAGCCAAGGCGCCGGCCCTGGGCAAGATCGTGCGTGAGACGATGATCGAGGAGAACATCCAACTCCCGAAGATCATCATGGCCTGGCACAGCCCGCCGCGCTTCGCGCCTGGCGACGCCGAGCTCGACGTGCTCTCCAACATCCTCGATCGCGGCAAGACGAGCCGCCTGTACAAGGCGCTCGTGTTCGACAAGGAGCTCGCGCAGTCCGTGAACGTCTCGCAGAGCTCGCAAGACCTCTCCAGCGTCTACCAGATCGAGGCCATCGCGCGGCCGGGCGTGAAGCTCGACGATCTGGAGCAAGAGATCGACAAGGTGCTCAAGGCCGTGCTCGACAAGGGCGTTACCGCCGCCGAGGTCGAGCGCGCCAAGAACGATTACGAGACCATGTTCGTGACGCAGCTCGAGTCCGTGCCGGCCAAAGCGTCGACGCTGAACAGCTACCAGACCTTCGCCAACGACCCAGGCTTCATCAGCAAAGATCTCGAGCGCTACCGCAAGGTGGATGCTGCCGCGGTCGCGCAGGCCGCCAAGTCCACGTTGGACATGAGCGCCCGGGTGATCTTGCGGGTCGAGCCCAAGGCCGACGAGAAGCCGAAGGCGGAGCCGAAGAAAGCCGAGCCGAAGAAGGCCGAGCCGAAGAAGACCGAGCCGAAGAAGGCCGAGCCGAAGAAGGCCGCGCCGAAGAAGGCCGAGCCGAAGAAGGGAGCCGGGAAGTGAAGCTCACGCACTTGCTCCGTGCGGCGGTCGCCTGTCTTCCGCTCGTGGTTGGTTGCGACTTCGGCGTGCGCTTGTCCGGCACCCCGCCCACCACCACCGCTCCCCCGAAGGTGGCCAAGCCCAAGCCGACGACCACGGCCAAGCCCGACGCAGATCCGTTGGGGGAGCGTCCCAAGCTTGCGGCGCCCAAGCCCTTCGAGCCCGCACCGCCGCAAGTGTTCCAGACCGCGAGTGGGCTCACCGTGTGGTTGGTCGAACGCCCGGAGCTGCCGATCGTGTCGGCCTCGATCGTGATCCCGTATGGCAGCGCGATCGACCCCGCGGACAAGCCCGGCACCATGGCCTTGCTTGCCGACATGCTCGACGAGGGCGCCGGCAAGCGCAGCTCGCTCGAGGTGTCCGAGGTGATCGCTTCGGCGGGGGCATCGCTGTCGGTGGGCGCCGGGCCCGACGGCAGCAGCGCCACGGTCATGTCGCTGCGCAGCAAGTTCGACGTCACCTTCGAGGTGCTCGCCGACGTGGTCGCGCGCCCCAAGCTCGCCGCGTCTGATTTCACGCGCGTCAAGAAGCTCTGGAGGAACGCGCTCAAGAAGCGTTCGGACGATCCGATGTCGGTCGCGGCCATCGTGTCGCAGGCGATCCTGTACGGGCCCACCAGCGCGTACGGGCACCCGTCGCTCGGCCTCCTGTCCAAGGCGGACTCGGTGGGGCTCGAGGACCTGAAGGCTCACTACAAGAAGACGTGGCGTCCGGACCGAGCGACGCTGGTGATCGCGGGGCAAATTACGCGCAAGGAGCTCGAGGCGCTGATCGACAAGCACCTCTCCTCGTGGAAGGTCGACGGGAAGGCTGCGCCGGCGCCCACGCTGACGCCCGTGTTGAGTGGGCGCCCCAAGCTGGTGGTGGTCGACCGGCCGAAGGCGGTGCAGACCGTGATTCTGGTCACGCGCGACGGCGTCGCCGCGAGCGACGAGCGCTCGCCGGCGTTGTCGCTCGTGAACGACGCTCTCGGCGGGTCCTTCACCTCGCGTCTCAACAGCAACTTGCGCGAAGAAAAGGGCTGGACGTACGGCGTCGGATCCGTGTTCACCACCAGCCGCGGGCAAGGCTACTTCAGTGTGCGCACCAGCGTGGACGCGACCTTCACCGGGCCCGCGGTCAAGGAGATCGTGCGCGAGCTGAACAAGATGGCGAGCGAAGGGTTGACGGACGTCGAGACCTCCAAGGTCAAGGCCCAAGATCGCGGCAACCTGGTGGAGACGTACGAGGGCACCAGCGGCACCGCGGGGCGCTTGGCTCAGTTGGTGATTGCTGGTTTGCCCCCGAGCTTCGACGCCTCCGCCTCGAAGCTACGTCAGGCCACCTCGCGCGAGGAGCTCGCCAAGCTCGCCAAGGCTCACGTCGACCCCTCGGTGGCGACCATCGTGTTGGTCGGTGATCGCGCGCTGGTCGAGAAGCAGCTGGCGGACGCCGGCCTGGGCGCGCCGGTGCCCTACACGAGCGAAGGCGCGCCGCAGTAGCTCTCAGGGCTGGAAGATCGCCGGGTTCGAGGGCATCCCCTCGAAGATGTCGCCGTTGTTGGCCGTCCAGAACACGAGCGAGCCGTTGGGCTCGCCGTCGAGCCACACCTCGAGCTCGATCGGATCGCCCTCGAAGATCGAGAAGGTGACGCCATCGACGTCGCGGTCGGTGTCGAAGCCGGCGTGGAGTGTGTCGAACTCGTGGTCCAAGAAGTCATCCGACTCCAGGTCGACGTCGTCGGTGACGACGATGTCCGGTGCCGTCACGAACAGGTCGTAGGCGCACGAGAAGCCGCTGAACTCGGTGTCGCAGGTCACCCACACGTTCCACTCGCCCGCGCCGCGGTACTCCACGAACACGCCCACTCCCTCGCCGGGGTCAGCCTCGAGCGCACCTCCCTCGTCGATCGGCACCACTTCGACCACCGGGGGCGGGTCGTCGTCGATGATGATCACCTCGTCGTCATGGTCGTCGTCGACGACGATGCAGCCCGCTGCGGGGACCGTCAACGCAGCGAATGCGAGAACGGCGGTCCACAGGGGGTGTGAACGACGGATGACGGACGACTCGGGGGACATAAGCGTTTCTCCTTGGCTCGAAAGCATCGTGAACGAACGTTGCAAACTCGGCGCCGCGACCTCAGCGCCCGCGACGGCTGGGCTTGGACGAGGGCGCGCTGCGAGACGACGGCTTGACCACCTTGCCGCTTCCCTTGGACTTACCGCCTGACGACGACGACGGCGGCGGCCCGCTCGAGCGCGACGGGGACGAGCTCGGCGCCTCGAAGGAAGACCCGCCGGACGACGAGCGCGGCGCGCTGCTGCTGCTCTTGCCCGAGGATCGGCGCGTCTTGATGGGTTTGGCGCGCGACGGCGACGAGCTTTCGAAGCTGCCTTTCGAGCGCGACGGTTTGGTGCGCGGCGACAAGGCGGGATCGCCCGGCGCGTCCGTGCTGAAGGAGCCCCCCTTCTTGGGCCGTGCGCCCGGAGAGGAAGAGGTCCCCAGCGAGCGCGAGGGGCTGGACTTGGTCTCGAAGCCCGCGCGGGTGTTGCCGCTCGATGTGGCCGGCATGGGCTTGGGCTTGTTTGCCTCGAACTTCGCGCGTTGGGTCTTCACCGAGGGCGCCGCAAAGCCTGCGGCGCTAGTGGTCTTTTGCGCAGGCGCGGCCTTGGCCTTGGCGGAGACCTCGCGCGACTTCTTGATCGCGTCCGGCTTCATGTACTCCATCGCCTTGGCGTCGCCTTTGGAGCGCCTGGTGGGAGCGTTCTTGACGCCGGCCTCTTCCAACGAGGGCGACGCAGGTTTGCGCGCAGTACCCGCCTTCTTGGGGTGGGCCTCGTGGTAAGGCCGGGTGGCCTTGGCCGCTTTGGTCACCTCCGCCTTGTCGCGGATGATGTGCGTGTGCACGTGGTGGTGGAACACGTGGTGGTGGTGCGTGAACACGTAGGCCGCGTGATGGTGGTGGTGGTGGTAGTAGGCGTAGCCACCGGCCCAGTAGTACCAGGGGGGCAGCGGTGCCCAGCCGATGTAGCCATCTGCGCCGACGCGCCAGGTGACCCAGGCGTGGGAGTAGACGCGTCCGGGCACCCACGCCCAACCGACGCCGCTCACCCACACCCAGCGGCCGTAATGGAACGGGATGTGGCCCCACTCGTAGTCGCTCACCCACAGCCAGTCGCCGTCGGTCGTGAGCTCCCAACGTCCAGCCGAGACGTACGGTGCAAAGTCGCTGCCCACGACGGTCGCGCTCGGCACCCACACAAGGCCGTAGCCCGGCGACTCGACCCAGCTTCCGTAGGGGCTGAGCTTGTCGCGGTAGATGATCACCGCGCTGGGATCGGTGTCCGCGATCTCCCCCTCGGCCACGGTCTCCTCGACCAGGACCTCCTCCTCCTCCTCCTCCGCCATTTCGTCATCGTCTTGAGCGAGCGCGGCGGTGGGGAAGGCGCAGCCGACGGCGAGCGCCAGCAGCAGAGACCAGCGAGACTGCCAGGGTTTCATGAAGCTCATGGTGAATCGTCTCCGAGAAGGCGCAAACCCTCAAAGCCGGGCTTGTTCAGGTTAGCAAGCAGTGTGCCGTTGGCGCTGGCCCCGCTCTTCGCTCTCGAACGGTGTACCTGCGGGGCAAGGCGCACCTGCTTGGACGTAGGAGGGCGAGCAAGCTTGCGACGGCCGTGCAGTCTGCTCGTGGACGGAGTACCTTGGACCCGTGCGAGTACGCGGATTTGCGGAGCTGACGTTCGGAGACAGCGCGCGCTTCAGCTTTGCGCGCGCGTGCGAGCGCGGCAGCGACGTGACCCTGGACCACCCCGAGGCTTGGGTCGTGGACGATCGGCGGATCTCGTTCGCCATCGACTGTGAGATGCAGCTCGGCGAAATCGACGCGCACCGCAGGCTGCTCGAGGACCTGGCCACCGAGGCCAAGGCGGGCGAGGCGTACCTGGACGTCGAAGGGCAGGAGCGCTGGGTCGTGGTGGTCGGGCAGGCCACGAGCGGCGCTCCCGGAGGCCGCACCTCGGGCAGCGAGGATCTCGAGACCACCCAGCCGGACTTGACCACCATCCGCGTCCAGCGCGGCTGACGGCTTCGTTGCCAACTTGTCGCGCCCGCGGCGACGCCTTCGGGCGTGTGGGCCAGGTTGGCGAGCTCCCCCAAAGATCGCAGGAACATCGGCCAGAAGCCGAGCGATTGCGGCGCGGCACGGGGTATGCTGAAAGCCGACCACCCATGCGGCTTCCCCCCTCGATCGTCCTGCTGCACCACCTGGTCACGCTGCTCGTCCTCGGGCTGGGTGTGGGGCTTGCCAGCACCGCCTCCGCGCAGCTCAGCATCACCGTCGACCGCGCAGGCGAGGGGCACGGCACCGGCTACCAGTACGACATCAGTCGGGCCGACTGCGAAGCAGAGGAAGCGTTTGACTTCTCGTTCACGACCCCGAGCCTGACAGACGTCGACCGGCTCGAGGTCTGGTTGAGCGAAGGGGACGACTGTTCCTTGAACGACGAGCGGACCGGCACCGATGCGGGCTGCACGCAGGTGCCCGTCTCGGTGACCCTGGAGATGAACATGACCGTCCGCCTCACCGCGAGGCAGATCGCCGACGCGGTGGGAGGCGTGGACGGCTGTGACGACACGGGGGGAAGCACCAGCGCCCACGACACGGTGCTCTATTTCTTGCTGCGGACGGGCAGCGCAGAGGACGTGGCGACGACCCATTACGGGCGCTGGGAGGAGTCCAAGGTGGACCTGCTTGGCCCTCCGCCGCCGACCGTGACCCAAGTGGAGGCGGCCGACAGCGCCTTGATCATCACCATCGATGGGTCGTTTCAAGGCGATGCCAAGCGCTACCAAGCCTACTGCGATCCGATCATCACCGGTGACGGCTCTGGCGGCGCCGGCGGCTCTGGTGGCAGCAGCTCCGCCACCAACGCCAAGCCGCAGGGGCCTGTCGGCGGTGGTGGCGTCGGCGGCGCCGGTGGCGCGGGCGGGGCTGGTGGCACCGGCGGCGCGGGTGGTGGTGTCGGAGGGGCCGGCGGTGCCGGTGGCGCGGGCGGGGCCGGTGGCGCGGGCGGCGCCGGCGGCGGTGGAGTAGGCGGTGGTGGAGCTGCGGGCGTCGGCGGAGCGGGCGGCGGGGCAGCGAGCGACTGCCCCTCGACCGTCCTCACCGCAGGAGAGCTCCCGCCCCTCGAGAATGCGTGTGGTGAGGCGATCGCTCAGGGCAGCGTCCTGAAGGTGAGCGGGGCCGCGAACGCCACCAACTACGCGGTGGGCGTGGCGGGGCAGGACGAGCTCGGCAACCCCGGCGCGCTCTCGCCGCTGTTTTGCGCCGAGCCCAAGCCGGTGGACGATTTCTTCACGGTGTACAACCGGGCGGGAGGCCAGGGCGGTTGCATCGGTGGCTGCGCGGTGCCGAGAGATGACGGCGGTCGTGCAGCGTTGGGCCTGGTGCTGCTCGCCGGCCTGGTGGTGGCGGCGCGTAGGCGCGCGCGCCCCAACCACATGATCGCGGGTGCGTTGCTGGTCGCCGCGGCCACGCCACGCGTGGCACAGGCCCAGAGCTCGATTCCGGACAACAACTGGCGCCAGGACGCGCGGCCTTCTCAAGAGCCCGCCGACACGGAGTTCGCGTTCGAGGTGCGTTTCGCACCGTACTGGCCTCAGGTCGACAGCGAGCCGGGCCTGAACGGCACGCCCTACGAGTCCACCTTCGGCTCCGATCCGCGGTTCTATTTCGGGCTCGAGTTCGACTGGATGCCGCTGCGCATCCCGTACCTGGGCATGCTCGGCGCTGGCATCGGCTGGGGCTACACCTGGGCCAGCGCGCCGGCCCCCTTCACCGAGTGCCCCGACGGCGCGGAGCCAGGCAGCGAAGAGTGTCTGTCCACCGACACCACCTCGCTCGAGATCATGCCCATGCACGCCTCGGCCGTGCTGCGCGCCGACGAGCTCATGCGCAGAACCGGTGTGCCGATCGTGCCACACGCCAAGTTCGGCTTTGGCTGGGCCTACTGGAAGTCGTCGAAGACCGCAGGGGTCACCGAGATCGACGTGGGCCAGGAGGAGAACCTGTTCGCCGAGGACGTCACCATCGGCCTGCACTTGGGGCTGGGTGCGTCGCTCGCGCTCAACTGGCTCGACACCCGGGCCGCCGGATCGATGCGGGAGTCGACCGGCATCGGCCATCTGTACCTGATCGCCGAGTACATGAACGCCATGCTCACCGGCTTCGGCGGCGGTCAGATGCGCGTCGGCACGTCGACCTTCGTGACCGGGCTGGCGGCGGATTTCTGATCGATCAGAAGCGCCCGCGCACGCTGGCGCCCGTGGCGTGCGGCCCCAGCAGCGGCGTGATGGACACGCTGTCGAGATCTGGAGTGGAGGAGGGGGCAGGAGCGCTGGGCCCGCTCGAGGGAGCGCGCAGCGGCGCGACGATTCGCTCCGGTGGATCGACCAAGTAAAGCCCGAGCCCGGTCGCGAGCAGCGCACCCGAGACGCCGCCGCTGATGCCTGCGGCCAGCGCGAAACGATCGCGCAGCGAGCGAGCGCCCTCGTAGCTCTCGAGATCACCGGGGGCGAGGCCCACCGTGTTCTGTCTCGTCAGGATCTCGTTCGCGACACCTTGCTCATGGAGCGCGAGCCCGGTGAAGACGCCCGCGCCCGCGGCGGCCACCGCCGCCCCAGCGAACGTGGCGAACGAAGCGTAGCGCTGACCGGTGGGGCTGAGCTCGGCCGTGACGGAGGCTTTGGCGGCACGCTCGATCGACACCTCCTTGGCGAACGACTCGTGGCCGTCCAGCTCGACCGATACGAAGTGGGCTCCTGACATGAGCTCCAGCGGACGACTGAGCGGCGCCCTGCCGATCAGCCGCCCATCGAGGCTCACCGCGGCGCCGCTCGTCGCGGTCACGGCCAGCTGGGCGGGGCTCTCTTTGAGCTCGACGGTGAGCGGCGTCACATCGCCGGCTGCCGCGTCGATCGTGAGCTTCTGCTCCACGTAGCCAGGCGCGAAGACGCGCAGTGCGCGCGTGCCGGCCTGAACCTCGAGAGCCTTGTTGGCCGGATGCACGGGGCCTCCGTCCACGCTGATCTGCGCCTCTGACACCGTGCAGGTGACGAACAGCCGCGTGCGCCCCTCTGCCCGCGGGGTCGGCGCAGCGGCTTGCAGGCTCGCCAAGGTCGGAGGTTTGCCGTCCGTCAGCTGGAGCACCCAGTTGTTGGCTTCGGCGCGTTGCTTTCCGGAGGTGACCTTGGCTTGATATTCGAGGAAGTAGCGGACGGCTTCGTTCTTGTGTGACGCGTCGCCGGTCTCCCCCCACAAGCGGCGGTGCGCTTGCCCGAGCGAGAACAGCAGCGACTCCTTGGGGTACGCTTTGTGCGCCTGCTCGAAGAGGTCGAGCGCGACGTCGAACTCGCCGTTGTCGTATGCCCTCCCGCCGGCTGCGAACAACGCCTTCGCACGCGCGACCTGCGCCCCACTGGCTGCCGGAGGATCGGGCGTTTGGGCGTGGCCGCGGTGCGGGACCGCGCTGGCGGCCAGCAGACAAGAGAGCAAGCAAGCGGGTCGCAATCGTCGCTCAACCATCGTCGCGCGCTCCGTCTTGTGCGCTCGTCTGCCGCCAGATTTCAGTGCCGTCTTGGCGCGAGACCGCCAGATCCAAGACGCCATCAGCATCGAAGTCCCCTTGGACCAAGCCTTCGATCTGGGCGGCTGTGGAGGTTTCGAGCAGCGTCTCGCAAGAGAGCTCGAAGCTCGGCTCGTGAAGCTGGCAGAGTCGAACGTTCGCGGCCGTCGCCACGGCCAGCGTCCCGGACGGCGTCCCAGCGAGCATCGTGGCGGCCACCAGCTCGTCGTCGAGCGGCACGCCGAGCTCCACGAAGTCGCCGCCGCCGGCACCTCGCGCGAGACGAATGTCGCGCGGACTTTCGGGGCTCCCGCCGAGCCACAAGAGGTCGTCTCGCCCGTCGCGATCCAGGTCGCCGACCTCCAGATCGACGTGCGCCACGGAGGCCGAGATGCGCACGGCCGTCGCGACCCCGAGCTCTTCTGCGCCGAACACGCCGATCACCGCGGGCTCGGTCGAGGTCATCGCCGGAGCGTCTGCAGGCTTCAACACGCCGTCGTCGTTTCGCAGCAACCAGAGCTCGACCAAGAAGCTTATCTCGCTGTCCGTGAGCTCGTCGACACGAGGCAGCATCATCGCGAGATCGCGATCACCGTCCCCATCGAAGTCCGTGCTGGTGAAGCGCGCCAAGCCCAATGCCAGAGACTGTCCAGCCTCGTCCAGCGCGATTCCGAGCGGGATCTGGGCGGTCTCGACCAGCTCTCCGTCGCTCGAGCTCGCCAATCGGCGCAGCACGAGCTCCCCCTCCTTCGCGTCCAAGAACAGCAGGTCGTCGCGCGGTGGTTCACCTTGTTCGGTCGGCAGGGGGAAGGCGACGGTGCTGACTGAGCCCAAGTTGGGCAGAAAGCCGAAGGGGCTGAGATCGTCGACGACGTAGGGCGCCACCAAGCGCCGATTCGCGGACCCGGTGAATTGCCCCCCGCTCACCGCGCCATCGCACTCGCGAGTGAAGAGAAGATCGTCTACGCCGTCCTGCAGCAACTGATCGTACATCGGCCCGATGGAGAAATCGGCGACGCCGGGAAGCGCCCCGAACGACTCAGGTGCCTCCGGGAAGCCGCCGACCGTGCCCCAGCTCACGAGCCACTCGGAATCGTCGTCGCAGCCGGCGCTCAGGCTGCGGGTCAACGCCACGAAGTCGTCAATCCCGTCCCCGTCGAAGTCTCCGCGGTCCACTCGCTGGACGGGTCGTGACGTGCTCAGGTAGGCGGGGGTCAGGAATTTCTCGCCGGTGTACTTGAGCACGGAGAGGCCAGTCGTCAGCGCGGAGCCGGTGACCACGACGGCTGCGTCCGGGTCCGTGACCGCGGTCGTCCATGGGGCGAAGCTCTGGTTTTTTGCCACGATGCAGGGTGCTGAAAACAGAAGATCACAGCCGAGCAGCCGAACGTCGCCCGCCGTGACGGCGACGGTGAAGCCGAAGAAGTGGGTGGCCGCCAAAGGGTTGGCGAAGTCCAAGTTCCCTCCGCTCATCTCGTCAGGGCGCACCAAGCTCTGGGCGGCAAAGGTCGCGTCCGAGAGGTCCGCCTCTACCGTGAAGGTCAGCAGCTCACGGGTGCCGATGCCGGCGGTCGAGACAGCGACCTTGTCGTTCAGCGCGAAGGGCCCTGCCCGAAGCTCCCGACTGCCGCCAAAGCTCGTGATCTCGAGCTGGGTCGGCGCAAACACGTCGGGGCGCAGGATGACGAGGCGACCATTGCTGAAGGCACGGCTCGGGGCGAGCGCCACGACGATCTCCTCGCCGTCCGTCTCCTGCGGCAAACCGAGCAGCGGTGGGTCGACGTCGAGCCGCACGACACCGACGATGTCCTCGAGCGAAGCCTCAGCAATGAGCGCGACGGGGTTGTCAGCGAGCATGAGCGCGACGTCGGCGTCGACCTGGAGCAGCCCTCCCTGCAACGTCACGCCGTAGGGTGTGCCGAACTCCACCGGGAAGTCGTCGATGGCGGTTGCCGGAACCGGCACGGGAAGCGCGGCCGGTGGCAGGTCGATCGAGGCGTAGGCTTTTGCGTCGAGGCGCTGACCCACACGCCCTCGCAACACCTGGATTCCGGCGAGGCTCGGGATCACGATGTCGCGGCCTTCGCCGCCCGAGAGCTCAGCGCCCACGAGCGGGGCCGTCTGTTGTGCGAAAGAGACCGTGGTGCGACCCACCTCTCTGGCGGACTCGCCCAGGTACGTCACGCGGGCCTCGGCCGACAGCTGGTCGGTGGAGAGCAGATCCGCCCGTCCGTCGGCGTCGAAGTCGCCTACGTGGAGTTGCGTTCCGTGCGCGTCCAGAAACGCGATGCGGGTTGGGAACTCCCCGGCCGCTTCACGGCACAGGCCGTCCTGGCCGGCTCCGTAGCCCGGCGGGCAGGTGTGCACGTCGTCATGGACGAACTGGCAGGCGAACGGAGTTCCGGGCTGCCCGCAAGCGAAGCCCTGGCCCGCGAACGTGTCGCAGCGCTCCCCGACGTCCGGCTCGCTCAGCGCGTTTCCGCACACGCCGCGCGGAATGTCTGGGAGGTCTTCGCATGCCGCGCACAGGAGTGCGGCGCCCAGCGTGACGCTCCACGCCCCGATCCTCATTCGTTTCAATGCGCGATGCTCCTTTGCTCGCCCCCGAAAACTGCTCGATTGTAGCTCAGCGCTCCTCGGCGGCGGAGTCGCTTCGTCAGCTGCGGCTCGGCGGTGCGCGAAGCCCGGACGTGGCACACTGCGCCACAGGGCGCCGTGTCGGCCTCGCGTTGCCCGCGGGTTCGCCCTCGCGCCGTCGATCAGGGGCGCGATCTCGCATGGGAGATCCGGACGGCGAGCACGCTCGACCGAGCGGGCGAGCGGCGTCGTCGAGCCGGCTGCCCGAGGCTGTGCTACACGTCGCGGCCCGGTCCGCCAGGAGGAGCCATGAACGATCATGTGATGTTGGTGCGTGAGCCCGCCAAGATGTTGCGCAACGTGCAAGCTTGGCTGAAGAAGGCCAAAACCTTCGCGGCCGAAAAGAAATTCGACGCGAACACCTTGCTGCAGGCCCGCTTGGCGCCGGATCAGTTTCCGCTGGTGCGCCAGGTTCAGAGCGCGTGCGACAGTGCCAAAGGCAACGCGGGCCGCATGGCGGGCAAAGAACTGCCGAGCCACCCCGACACCGAGGTCACGATCGAGGAGCTCGAGGCGCGCATCGACAAGTGCATCGCGTTCTTGGAGACGATCGGCCCGGAGGACTTCGCTGGCGCCGACACCCGAAAGATCACGATGAGCTGGATGCAGGGCAAACACTGCTTGGGCAGCGACTACGCGCTCGAGTTCGGCATCCCGAACTTCCACTTCCACGTGACGCACGTGTACTCGATCTTGCGCCACAACGGCGTGCCGCTGGGCAAGATGGATTTCATCGGCTCGATGACGCTGCGCGATTGATGAGCGACACGCCGCGCGCACTGTTCGCCACCGACCTGGACGGCACGCTCGTCGACCGTCACGATACGATCGAGCCCGGAGACCGCGAGGCGATCGCACGTGCGGAGCGCGAGGGTGTGCGGGTCACGATCGCCACCGGCCGACTCACCTCGCGCACGCTGCCGGTGGCGAAGGCGCTGGGGCTCAAGTCTCCGCTCGTGTGCGCAGACGGAGGCGTGATCGTGTGCGGCGAGACCGAGCGCGTGCTGTCGCGACGGCACATCGGGCGCCGCGAGGTCGAGACCATCCTCGAGACGTTCGTGCGACACGGGCTGTCGAGCTTCGTGTTCACCCACGCGGCGATCCATGGCTGCGCGCGGGGCAAGGACCTGCACGGCTACGTCAGCGGCTGGGCTTACGACATCACCACGCACGGTGACATTCTCGCGGCCGACGCGTGGCGATCCGATCCGCACGCCACCGTGATGCTGGTCGGCATCGGACCCGAGCACGGCGCGCGCGGCGCGGAGGACCACCTCGAGGGGGCCGCGCCCGAGCTCGAGCGGCTGAGCTTCGAGCTGGCGGGGCGGAGGGTGATCCGCTTCGTCTCGCGCGGTGTCAGCAAGGGCGCGGGCCTGTCCGAGGTGGCCCGAGAGCTCGGTTTGGGCCCCGAGTCGGTGGGCGTGGTGGGCGACTGGCACAACGACGTGCCCATGTTCGAGTGGGCTGGGCGTGCCTTCGCCATGTCGCACGCGCCGGACGACGTGAAGGCCAAGGCCACCGACGTACTGGGCCCTCCCGCGCCGGGCCGGGCCATCGCCGACGCGCTGCACGCGTTCCTCGACGACCTTCCGTGAGGCGGGCGCCGCGTTGCTCAGCGCTTGGGGGCGCGCGCCAAGAAGCGCTGGAACGCAGACTCAGCGCCTGATCCGATGTCTGCATAGCTGAAGGCGCGTGGCAGATCGACGTTGCGCCGCTGACCGCGATCGGTGCACTCGACCGCCTCGCGGAACACCTTGGTCGCAGCCTTGAGCTCCGCGCGCGCTCGCACGTCCTTGGCCAAGCGCTCGAGCGCGGCGCTAATGGGCGGGCAGGTGCCGATCGGCGGCGGCAGCTCGAAGCGCTCGGGCGGCGCAGGGCAGCAGCTCTGCTGGGCCAACACCGAGAAGGCCAGCTCGTACCAGCTGAGCAGCGCCCACTCACGCATCGCCGCGGTCGTCTCACCGCGCAACAGGCCGTTCCTGGCGATCTCTTGGCGGAGCAGCGCGGCCATGCGGCGAGGATCCGACTCGCCGCACAGCTTGCCGATGGAGGCGTCCCTGGCGAACGCGTCGCTGGGGAGCAGGCTCGCGACGCACGCGAGATCGAGCTCGGCCGGCGCGGCCAGCGCTGACGCTGCGCTCGTCAACGAAGCCTGAGGTGTGGGCGGGGCGGCGCTGGCGACCGGGCCGGGAGCCGGCGCGGGCGTGGGCTCCCGGGTCGAGGCCGCCACCTCGGTGGGCGCGGCAGTCGCCTGCGCAGCCGCTTGCGACGCGGGCTCGCCTTGCTTGCGCAGCATCATCACCAGCAGCGCGCCAGCCACCACTGCGAGCACGGCGACCAGGCCGATCGCGGGGCCCAAGCTTCGCGACTTGGCGCCGCTCGGCGCCCACACCGCCGCCTCGCCGGTCATGATCTGGGGCGCCGGCGGTCGGCTCGCGATGGACGCGCGCGAGCCGCGCACCCAGATCGCCTCGAGCGACGAGCCGGTGATGTCGGTGTCGAGCCCCGAGGAAATGGCCCACTGCGCGAGCGCGCGCCCCAGGCTGCGCATGTCGGGCGTGCGCTTCAGCAAGTCTTTCGTCATCGCGCGCGCCACGATGGCCGAGAGTGTGGCGTCGGCGGCACCCAGCTCGAGCAGCGTGGGCGGCTCATGCTCGATCACGGCGCGGATCTGCGCGAGCGGATGTTCGGCGGAGAACGGGCGCTTGCCGCTCACTGCCTCGTACAACACCACGCCCAGCGACCACACGTCGGTGCGCGCGTCGATCGCCTGCGTGTCGCCACGCGCTTGTTCGGGCGACATGTAGTCCGGGCTGCCCAGGATCGTGCCGTCGGTGGTCACCGAGCGCTTGCCCGGTGCAGGCACGATCTTGGCGATGCCGAAGTCCACCACCTTGGGCACGAGCCCGTCGCCCTGCTCCATGAGGATGATGTTCTCGGGCTTGAGGTCGCGGTGGACGATGCCGCTCTGGTGGGCGGCGGCGAGCGCGCCGCACAGCGGCAACATGATCGCGACCGCTTCCTTGGGTCTGAGCTTCTCGCGTTTGTCGAGCATCTCGCGCAGCGCGTCGCCGCGCAGCAGCTCCATCACGATGAACGGGTCGCCCAGCTCGCTCTCGCCGAAGTCGAACACTCGCAGGATCGAGGGGTGTTCGAGTCGCGCCGCGGCCTGCGCCTCGCGCTGGAGCAGCTTGCCGCTCTCGGGGTCCGAAGCGTCGTGGTGCACGAACTTGACTGCCACGTCCACGTCGAGCGCGAGGTTCTTGGCGCGCCACACCGAGCCCATCCCCCCCTCGCCGAGCAGCTCTGCCAGGCGGTATTTGCCGAGCAGCTCGTCGCCCTCCTTGTAGCGCATCGGCTCCACCGAAATGCCGGGCGACTCGGGCGTCACCTGCGGCCGTTCGTGGGGGTCGGGCATGCGAAGGGCACTATACCAGCTGCGTCAGGCCCCGCGCGGCTTGGCGCGCGAGCCCTCGTGCACAAACGCCGCAGGCGCCTCGAGCGATCGAGGCGCCTTGGAACGGGGCCCTGCGTTCGAGACGCCGAAACCGAGCCTAGAAACCCTGGATGTCCATCGCGGCGTCGTTGGCCTCGAGCGACTGCTTGCGCTTCTCGGCGGCGCGAGCCGGCGCGGGGGCTGCAGCGGCGGCGCCGGCGCCGGCGCGGGCCTTGCCGACCTTGGCGGCGCTGGACTCGAGCCGCACCTTGTCTGCCTTGCTGGTGGCTTGTGCGGCGGCTTGGCGCAGGTTGCGCTCCGCCTCCTCGAGCTTCTTCTCGGCGTCGCCGAAGCGGTCGCCGTCGATGTCGGCCGCGGCCATCTGGGTGGTCTTGCCGGCGTCGAGCATGGCGAGCACGCCGTGGGCCTTGCTGTTCTTCTTGGAGCTGGCGAGCACGGCATCACCGACCACGTCGAAGCGCGCGACGGCCTCCTGGATGCGCTCCAGGTTGCCCTCGGTGGGATCGGCGAACACGAGCCGTACGCTGGCGATCGGGTGGCTGCCCTCGGTCGGTGCGTTCAGCCGCGCGCGGACCACGAACTCGCGGTGTTGGCCTGCGAACATCGACCCCAGTGGCACCTCGATATTGTTGCCCATCATCACTCCGCGCGCGCCCTCGACCCCGAGCAGCTGCACCCCAGGCGCCGGCACGATCGCGATCTTGGCGTTGGCGGCGCGCGTCGACTTGAGCAGCGCCATCTCGGACTGGATGATCTCGGGCAGGTTCTTGGAGTCGGTCATGTGGTAGAGCCGGCCGCTCGAGCGGATCGCGAGTTGGTTGAGCGCGTGCTCGTTGTAGTCCAGGCCCACACCGATCGAGGTGATCTGCACCGAGCGATCGCCCGCCTTCTCGCCCAGCATGGCGATCATGTCGGTCGAGGTCGTGCCCACGGTGGCGTTGCCATCGGAGATGAGAACCACGCGCCGGATCGAGTGCGTGTTGGGCGCGGCCATGGCGGCCATGCCAGCCGCGCGCACGCCCTCGAACAGGTTGGTGCCACCCTCGGCCCGCAGCTCCGCGATCACGCTCGCAACCTGCTGACGCGAGCGCGCGTCCAGGCGCACCGGTGAGACGCGCTCGACCGCCGCGTCGCTGAAGGTGTGGACCGAGACCACGTCACCGTCGCGCAGGTTGTCGACCAGCTTCATGGCCGACTCCCGTGCGTGCTTGATCTTGTCGCCGCCCATCGAGCCCGAGGTGTCGATCACCAGCGCCACCGCCGCGGGCGCGTGCGCCTGCTTGGACGAGTTGGGCACGTCGACCCAGACCGCGACAAACGTCTCCTGCATGCCGGCGACGAACGCGTCGTTGCCGGCAGCGGCACCCACCCAAGGACCGTTGCCGCTCGGGCCATCGGGCAGCGCGACACCGTCGACCGGGTCTTTGGCCACCACGGCGTTCGGGGTCACAGCCGTGTTGGAGGTGGTGCTGGTCGGGGTGCAACCAAGCAGGGAGGCCGTGAGGCCGAGGGCGATGAGCAGACGTCGCATGGGGTCTCCTTACTCTTCGTGAGCGGGGCTGGCTCTAGTGACCGTGGCGGGGCGATTCGTGACAGGGCTTTCCGGGTCTGCGAGCGCCCCAAGATGTGGGGCGAACTCGCACTGCGGGCTTGGCCAAGCGAGCGGGGTCACCAGCGCACGACCACCGGGCCCGACACGCGACCGGGCGGAACCCCGAGCTGGCCGACGTCGTTGTCGCCCCAGCAGGTGACGTGGTCGTCGTGGCCCGCGCAGGCGAACCCGCTGCCCGATGCGATCCGTCGCGCGTTCTCGACGCCGCGGACCTTCGTCACGGGCCACTCTGTGCGACGGTTCTCGCTGGGATGAGGCAAGCTGCCCCAACACCAGACGTCGCCCCCACGCGTCAGCGCGCAAGCATGATGCGTGCCGACGCCGATTCGCGCTGCGGGTGGCAGCCCTGGGATCCGAACTGGGTCCGATCTGTGGACCGTGCTGGGCTGCGCGAGCTGGCGCACGTGGTTCGAGCCCCAACACCAGACGTCGCCGTGGCGAAGCACGGCGCAGCCGAACTCGTCGCCAAGGCCCGCATCGACGACCTCCGCGAGGCCGATGGGGATCGGATCCGCCTCGTGCTCGAGCTTGGCGCGGAACACCTTGCCCCAGCACCTGAGGTCCCCTTCAGCAGACCAGGCGCACGCCGACCCGGCGGACACCGTGAGGCCCAGCGGCACGGCGAGCCCCGCGACAGGTTCGGCGACGATCGTGCCGGGGGCAAGGCCTTGGGTGAAGTGCGACGGCTGCTTGCCCCAGCACGAGACGCCGCCACCTTCGATCGCGCAGCCCGTGAATCCGCCACTGGCAAGCCCCGTCACGGCGCCCACACCTTGGATGGTCTCGAACTGATCGCCCACCGGCTGGCCGCGCATGGCCAGGTCGCCGCGACACCGCACGGTCTGGCCGACCAGGCCGCAAGTGAACTCGCGACCGACGCTGACCGTCGTCGCTCCGCGGAGCCCTTGCACACGGGTGGGTCCCACCCAACCGCTGTCCGGGCTCGCAATCTGAGCGTGGTAGTTGGAGCCCCAACAGATGACGGCGCGAGGCTCCTTGCCGTCGTCCACCACCGCGCACGCGTGCCCGTGGTGCGCCACCAGCGCCACGACGCCAGCCTTTGGCAGCGACGATGCGGATGACGAAGACGCGCTGGGCAGCGCCGGGGTTGCGCTCTGCGTCGGTTCCGTGATCAGCAGCGACGCTCCGTCGGCACACCCAACGGCGAGCCACGCGGCCACGATGGCAGGCCACGGAGCTGCGAGCCCTCCAGGGCTGGCATGTCTCGAAGCGGTCGGTGCCGAGCCCACGCGTGCGGCTCGTTCCTCGCCTCCCCGATGTGCGGCGAGCGCGGTGTCCCGTCCCCACCACATGCCAGCCATCAGACAACACGCGCGACGTCGGCTCAAGGGCATCGGTTCGGCTTCGTCCGGGTGGGCGACCGCGGTCCCACCGCTGCCACCTCCTCGGCCGAACGCGCAGGGCGAGACCTCGCCGCTCGTCACCGACGGACGACGCAGCAACCTGACTCGCAGCGCGGCGCGGAGACCGGCGCGCAAGGGCCTGCGGCGGGGTTGGCGCACGGGACCTCGACGCGCCCATAGGCGTCCAGGGAGCCGATCGATACGGCGTGCGGACTGCAGTCGGTGCCGACCTTCACGCAGTCCTTGTCAGCGGCACAAGCGCGGTGCGCACCCGGGACCACGCGCGCTGCAGTCTTCGCGCACGCAGGGCTGCCTGCCCAGCCGCCCCATTTCTGGTCGGTGCACGTCGCGGCCGGGCCCAGCGCCGGGCACACGGCGTTGAGCGCCTGGTCGATCGCGCTCCCCAGCGACTTGGCGCGTTCGAGGTCTCGGCAGGCCTCGCTTGGTCTCCCCAGCTGGATCAAGGTGGCCCCTCGCGCCACCAGTGCGTCGGGATCGTCGGGGGCCTTGCGGAGCGCCGCGTCCAGATCTGCGCGCGCCTGCTCGTGATCGCCAAGGATCGAATGGCATTGCCCGCGGTTGTACTCCGCGTGCCGGTAGCCCCCTTCTGCGATGATCGCGGTGAGCCGAGAGATGCACGCATCGCACTCGCGGCGCGAGAGCCAGCACTGGCGTGCGCTGACGACGCCGAGACCGTACCGCGCCTCGATGCGCCGCGGCGCGAGCTTGGTCGCAGCGGCAAAGCGGCTCCGGGCGGTCTCGAGCTCGCCCGCGCGAGCGAGGCGCGCGCCCTCTTCGACGAGCGCGTCGTAACCCTCGTCCCCAGCGGTCGCCGCCGAGGCCGTCGCGCTGTCCGAGGTTCGCGCGGCGCGCGACTCGGAAGCGGTCGGCGCCGGAGGGCTGCAAGCCATCGGGAGCCCGAGCAGGAGGGAGCAGGCAAGTCGCATCTCGAGAGCTCTACACGAAGGGCCACGCGAGCCGCTGCGCCAGCGCCCCGACATGGGTCGGGCTCGTGCCGCAGCAGCCTCCCACCAAAGTGGCCCCGGCGTCGACCCAGGTCTGCGCCAGTGCTGCATACGCCTGCGCCTGGGCGCGAGCATCTTCCGGGCGCGGCGCTGGAGTCCCCCAATCTGCCAGGTGCCCGAGCCGATCCTCGGCTGCACCCGCGTTGGCGTACGCCCCGAAGGGGACCCCGAGCTCTGCGAGCTCGAGCACGTAGAGCAGCGTGCGCGAGGCAGGGGTGCAGTTGACCAACACCGCGGCCGCCCCCGCGTGGACCGCCTCCCGCGCAGCGGCGGCGAGCTCCCGGGGGAGCATGCCCTGTGCAGCCACCCCCGCGCTCAGCGCCGCCCACACGGGCAACCCCGTTGCGGCGGCTTCTTCCACCGCGACGAGCAGCTCGGCGCCGCTCATGAAGGTCTCGCACAGGATCAGGTCCACGCCCGCGTGGGCGAGCAGCTCGACATGCAAGCGGTGGTGCCTGCGGGTTCTGGAGCCCACATCGGCTGGCTCGTAACAGTCGCGCTCTGGCGCCAGGCAGCCGGCGACCCGGTGCTCGGGAGGTACGGCAGTGCGCGCCAGGTTCACCGCGCGAGCCGTGAGCTCCGCGGCGTCGACGCGCGGCCCCCCCGCGTCGCGCCACGCCCCCAGGGCTGAGACCGTGGAGCGAAAGGTGTTGGCGCTGTGAACCCGTGCCCCCGCCTGGGCATATTCTCGGTGCAGCTCGCTCAGGAGCTCGGGCTGCTCCCAGGTCACCCGTGCGCTCCATGCCGGCCCGTCCAGGCGCGCCCCCCGCGCCGCCAGCGCCGCCCCGATCGCCCCATCGAGCAGCAACACCTCGGATCCGGGCCCAGCCATGTGCAACAATGTTGGCCGAGTCGCCCCCCCCGGACCATAGAGGAAACGCCATGCGTCCGTTCACTTCGCTCGCACCCGCGCTGTTTGCCGTCGGTCTGCTCTGCAGTGCTTGCTCCGGCAAGAAGGAGCCGATGTTCCCCGAGGACGCTGCCAAAGCGCGGCAGGCCGAGCTCTCGGCAGACTCGCCAGCGAAGGAGGCGCTGCCGCCCGGCGTGGTCGCGCGCCGCGACGTGGACAACGCGCTGATGCGCGGTCCCGGTTGGTTGCTCAGTCGCATCCAGACCGAGGAGGTTCTCAAGCAGAACAAGTTCATCGGCTGGCGCCTGACCGCGTTCCCGGCCGAGTGGGACGGCTCGGGCCTGCAGCCCGGTGACGTGATCACCGAGGTGAACGGCACGCTCGTCGAGCGCCCCGACGATCTGTGGACGGTGTGGCTGGCGATGGCGGATGCGAGCGAGTTGCGCTTGGCGTTCGAGCGGGACGGCAAGCCGGCGATGATCGCGCTGAAGATCCACGGCGCGCCGGTGCCCGAGACCAAGAAGGCGCTCGAGTCCGGCACCATGACTCCGCCGGAAAGCGGGCCCACGCAGGGCTCGGCCAAGAAGCCGAACAAGCGCTTCGAGACCAAGGTGATCGGGGGCGAAGAGCCGCCCGAGGTCTCGGTCGACTGAGGCACGCGAGCCGACGTGACCAAGTCGGTCGCACGCTGCGCGCTGCGTGCGGCTCCGTGCTCCTGACGGGCTGTCCCGGAGGCGTGGCCGGCGGGGTTGCCGTGGCGCCCGCCGAGGTGCGCGAAGTGACCGTGCCGGCGTCCCCGCTCGACAGCGGGAGCGTCGCCTCGGTCAAGCCCAACGTCGGCGTCGAGGCGTGCGTGACGGCGTTCGAGGACCAAGTCTCGCTCTATCACGGCGTCGAGGTGCTCGAGAGTGGCGTTCACCCGCTGCGCAGAGCTCGGTTTCTCGAGGCGTGCGAAACCATGCCGTCCTCGTTCCAACGTTGTGCTTCGCCGCTCTACCAGATCGAGCACGAGGCTGAGTGCGAGGCCGTCCAAGCGGAGAGCGGGACGCCGGCGAAGCGCACGTGGAGCCTGGTGTTCGAGCTGTTGAGCAGCCCCACGCTGGGCGAGCCTCCCGATCCGAACCGCTGACGTTCGGGGAGCTCGGACTCGCTTCAAGTGGGCCGGTTTCGCCTGCTTCAGCAACAGGACCCAGCTGCGACACTTGCCGTTTCACTCGTCGGGGCAGGGGAGTACGTTCCCTGCCGATGAGCACCGAGCCCGAGAGCACGACGAAGAAGGCGTGGCTGCCTGCCGAGGGCACCTGGCGCTACCACGCGCTGCTCGCCGCCGTCGCGTTCTTCGTGTTGGGGCCGCTCGGCGGCGTGACCGCGGCGTACATGAACTTCTCGCTCGGCTTCTTCGTGGGCGGGCAGGTGCTGGCCGGAATCTTGGGAAGCGCAGTGACGTTCGGCTACGGCGCCGAGGGAAAACACGGCGCGAACTACATCCAGACCATGAGCGCCTCGGTCGCAGGCATGAGCGGCATGGCGGTGATCATCCAGGCGATGGTGTGGCTGGGTATGCCGCAGCCGCCTGCGTGGCAGCTGGTGATCTACTTCTTGTTCATCGGCTTCTTCGGCGTGGGCGTGGGCATGCTCTACACGCCGGTGTTGGTCGACAAGATGCGGCTCACGTTCCCTTCGGGGCTCGCGGTGGCCAACATCCTGCGCGCGCTGACCGATAAGCGCTTGCTGAAGCGTTCCATCGGTCAGCTCGGCGCGGGCGCGGGGCTCGGCTTCGCCGGCGACATGGCCACCAGTCTGCTCAAGCCGTTCGCGGCGCTGGCGCTGGCGGGCAACATCACCACCATCGGCGCGGGCATGATCGTGGGGGCGCGCATCACCATCCCCGCGGTGGTGGTGGGCGTGATCGGCGAGTCGATGATCCCCTACTTGGTGGAGATCGGCTGGCTGCAGGAGGGAGAGCCGTTCCGCAAGATCTTCTTCGTCATCGCGCTGGGCACCATCCTGGGCGCGGCGATCGTGGACATGACCATCATCTTCTACGGCGTGTTCAAGCGTTTCGCAGGCAAGGGCAGTGGCGGCCAGAGCGATGCAGCAGGCGCCGAGGAGCGCGGGCCCAAGGGGCTCAGCACCAAGGTGGTGTTGGGCTGGACGGTGCTCACGGGCGCTGCGCTGGCGGTGGTGGCCAGCACAGTGATGCAATTGCCGATGTTGTACGTGGGGTTCGCCATCGCACTGGTGATCCTGTTCGTGATGGTCAACGGCGTGTCGCTCGGCGTGTCAGACTCGAACCCGATATCGAGCGCGTTCGTGCTCACCGTCATGCTGCTCGCCGCGGTGGCGAACTTCATGGTCGGAGACGAGACCTATGGCTCGGGAGACTTCCAGAGATCGTTCGCGGGTGTGGCGTTCATGTGCGCGGCGATCGTGCTGGTGGCCTGCAGCGTCGGCGGCGACATGCAGCAAGATCGCTCCACGGGTTGGCGTCTGGGCACGAACCGCGCGATCCAGTTCGGCTATCAGGCGATCGGCCTCTTGGGCGGGGCGATCATGTGCGTGGTGTTCGCGCGCCTGTTCATGACGGCGTTCCCGGAGCTCGCGATCAACCAGCTGGACCAGAAGGCCATGGCGGAGCTGCCAGAGGCCACCCGCGCGGAGGCCGAGAAGTGGCAAGCGGCGATGACGTACAAGTTCGTGGGCGCCATCAACGCGATCATCGATCCCAAGCCGCACATCATGACTGCGCTCAAGATCGGCGTGGCCATCGGCTTGGTGACCGAGGCGCTACGCAAAATCCTGCACGCGTGGCACGCGTACCGAGCGTTCTTGGCTCGTGGCAAGCTGGGCTTCACGGTCGGCTTCATCGTCGACTGCTTTCTGTTGCCGACGCCGTACGCCTCGAGCTTCGGCGGCTTCGTCGACTTCGGCACCAGCGTGTGGTTCGGCCTGGGCGGCGTGATCTCGTCCTACGCGCAGACCTTGGAGAAGGCCGCCGTCGCGAACGCGCCCAAGGCCGAAGGCGACGACGGCATCCCCGAGGACATGAGCACCAACTCGTTGGTCGGCGGCGGCATCATCGCGGGCGCTTCGCTCTCCGCGCTGGCGTACGGCCTGTACAAGCTCGGCGGCGCCGTGTTCGGCGGCGGCTGAGGCGCGCCGCGCTCAGCGCGCCGTCAGCACGCAGAAGCCGTTGCCGAACGGGTCGGCGCAGAACGCGGTGGGCTTCGGCCTGTCGAACGACTGCTCCACATGACCACCAAGGGCGATCACCTGGCGCACGACGGCGTCCACGTCGGGGACGTGCACGTCGAGGTGGACTGGAGTCCAGTGACGTGTGTATCTGCGCGCGTCCACGTTGCCTGGGCTAGGCGATGAGCCGGCGCGCTTCTCGTGGATGCACACGGTCGCGTTGCCTGCGTCCAGCACCGCCATCGTGGCGAACGGGCGCGCCTTCTCCACGAAGCCGAACACGCGCGTGTAGAACAGGACCCCCGCCTCGAGCTCGGGGACGTCGATGCTGAAGTGGACGGACGGGCGCGCTGCTGCCTCAGTCACGCGACCACCCGCGCAGCGACTCCAGCCGGCCATACGACGCCTCCATGCCCTGGTCCATCCCGGTCGCCAGCATCGTTTTGCGGGTCTCCGCGTCCGGCAGCGTCATGCGCATCACCATGCGGGTGCCGTCGCCATCGGCCTCGAAGCGCGTCTCGACGTGGTTGTCGGGGGTGGGATCGGGCAGGTGCATGCGCTCGACGTGGACGATGCGGTGTGGCGGATCGAGCTCGAGGATCTCCCCGGTGAGGTGAAAGCCCGCGCCCTGGCCGTTGGTCCATTCGTAGCGGATCTTCCCGCCTACTCGGCCCTCGTGCACGCAGACCGGCATGGTCCAGCCGTCTGGGCCGAGCAACCACTCCCGGAGCAGCTCCGGATCCATGTGGGCTCGATACACGTCCTCTGGTGGAGCCGCGAAGCGCCGCTCCACGATGACGTACCGATCTCCCTCGGTCCTGAGCGTGAGCTTGTTCGTGTGTTTCATCGTCATACGGTCGAGCCTCTTCTCGGTGTGCGGGTTAGCGGAGGGGCGAGCGCTTGGCCGCGAGCAGGCGGTCCAGGCGTTGGTAGTTCTTCTCGAGAGCGCCGCGCAGCTGCTCGAGGAACGCGTCGAGCTCGCTGAGCGCGTCGGGCGCGAGGCGACACGGTCTCCGCGCGCCATCGACCCGCTGCACGATCAGTCCTGCCTCTGTCAGCACGCGCACGTGGCGCGAGATCGCGGGCTGCGAGATCGAGAACGGGCGCGCGAGCTCGCCCACGGTGGCCTCGCCCGAGGCGAGCCGCGCCACGATCGCTCGGCGCGTGGGATCAGCCAGGGCAGATAGCTTGGCGTCGAGGGTGGTCGCCGACCGCATGCGATATGAATAGCATATATGTTATATAACGACAAGGTTATTATTGGCTGCGCGAACCCGGCAGCCGTTCTCATTGGAGCGAGGCATCGGCGCGGCGATCACCTCGGGCCACGGCGCTGCCGCAAGAGCGCGGAGAGGTTGCCGCCCGTGCCCGAAAGTGCGAGGCGGGCGCGGTGAGACCCGCCTCTGTGCTCGCGCTCCTCCTGCTCGCTTCGTGCAGCCAGAGCTCGCCGTCCGCGCCTCCGTCCGGCGAGAGCCCGAGCGGGCGCCCTGCGGCCGCGAGCCAGACGGCGACGCCGAGCCAGGCGTCGTCTGCCCCGAGCGCCGCGCCAGCGCCGAGCGCGCCCGCCCCGAGCGCCAGCTTGAGCGCGGCGCCATCGGCCGCCGCCGCTGCGCCCGCGGTGCCGGTCGACGTCAAGAACATCGGCATGCACATCGGTGGTGGCCCCAACGACGACGAGACCAAGGCGCCGATCAAGCGCAGCGTCGCGCTGCACATGGATGCGCTCGCGGCCTGCTTCAGCAAGGCGTCAGAGCCGAAGGGCGGCGTCGTGCGCTTGGATCTCAAGATCGACAAGGCTGGTGGCAAGGCCACGATTCAGCAGTTGAAGAACGGCGTGCCGGGCGAGGCGTTCAAGGAGTGCGTGCGCGGCGTGTTCGAGGCGATCGACTTCGAGAAGCCCAAGACCGGCACCACCGTGGTCAGCTACTCGCTGCGCTTCACCCCGAAGAAGGAGTAGGCTCCTCTGGTGCGACCCCACGAGTCGGCCCTCCCGTCGGACACCGATCCCAAGGTCGAAGCGCTGCTCATCGAGCGCTACCGCGCGATGTCGGCCGCCGAGAAGCTCGAGATCGTGCGCCGCCTGAACCGCTCTCTGATCGCGCTGTCCGAAGCCGGCGTACGGAAGCGTCACCCGGGCATCGGGGAACGAGAGCTCTGCTTGCGCGTAGCGGCGCTACGGCTCCCGCGCGAGACGATGGTCCGGGTGTTCGGCTGGGACCCGGAGATTGAAGGGCAGTGAGGCGCCGTGCCGCTGCGTGAGCCGTTCGACGTCACGTTGCGGTTGGCCGCAGTGCTCGACGAACTCGGAGTGGAGTATCTCGTCGGCGGATCGGTCGCGAGCTCGGTGCACGGCTTGCCGCGCGCCACCAACGACGTGGACATGGTCGCGCGCCTCGCCGGGCGGCACGTCGACGCCTTCGTTTCTGCGCTTCGGGCCGAGTTCTACGTGGACGCCGACATGATCCACGACGCCATCCGGCGGCGCGCGTCCTTCAACGTCGTCCACCTCGAGACGATGTTGAAGGTCGACGTGTTCGTGTTCGACGGGAGCCCGCAGTCGCAAGCCGAGCTCGCCCGCAAGCAGGCGATCGAGGTCGTGCCGGGCGAGCCTCCGCTGTGGTTCGCGAGCCCGGAGGACATCGTGCTGCAGAAGCTCGAGTGGTACCGCAAGGGCAACGAGGTGTCGGAGCGGCAATGGACCGATGCGCTCGGGGTGATCCGAGTGAGCGGTCCGCGGCTGGACCGTGGCTATCTCGAGCACTGGGCTCTGGAGCTCGGATTGTCCCCGCTACTCGAGCGCGCACTGGCGGCGGCGGCCGAGTGAGAGCCGCTGGGCGCGTGTGGTCCAACGCGAGTGGATCGCGAGTGATCCAATTCTAGCCTGCAGCTCGTTTCACAGGGCGAATCCACGCCATTTCGGGTTGGCCCGAGAGCTGCAAGCCGCGGCGCGATGCTGCGCTCTGTGCGTGCCTGCTTGTCCCTCTCGCTGCTCTCGCTCGCCGCCTGTGACGAGGGCGATGTCGTCACCGGCGACGAGCAACACCAAGACAGCGGGCCCGCCCTGCGCTTCGAGGAGTACTCGGTGCTGTTCACCAACCCGGTGTGCAAGCGCTACACGTACGGCCCCGAGCAGGAGGTCGTGGACGGGGAAGGCAACGCCATCGCCGCGAAGCCGGTCGGAGCGTGGTGCTCGAAGAGCGACGCGGCCGCGAGCGCGGCGCGGCCCGAGAGCCCCCAGAGCAAGCTCGTCAGCTGGATCGACGACGAGCAGGTCAACGAGATCTTCCTCGGCTACTTCACCATGTCGAACGCGGAGGTGACCAAGGCCCTCTGCCGCGCGATCGAGACTCGTGACGTGAAGGTGACGCTGGTGCTCGACAAGAGCTCGGATCTGACGCGCGCGCGAGAGGTGGAGGCGTGTCGACCCGCGAGCGGCGACGAAACGCGCGCTCCGCGCCTGCTACTGCGCGGCGGCGAGGGCAACATCGCCCTGCACCACAACAAGGTGTTCTTGTTCAACCCGCACGGGGACGCGCCGCGCGTGGTGTTCTCCAGCGGCAACATGACCAGCGGCGTGGTGCTGCACCACGAGAACTGGCACTTCATCTCCACCTTCGGCGACACCTACTTTGCGCAGGCGCACCGCTGCTTGATCGCGGGGCTCGAGGAGCACGCCAGCAGCAAGAGCGAGTACTCGAGCTTCATCAAGAGTTGCCGCGCCGCGATCGAGCCCAAAGAGGAGCGCGACATCAAGACCTTCTTCATCCCGGGGGAGGGCGACCGCGCGTTCGCGGCCATGCAGAAAGGGCTGGTGAGCGCGAGCGCGATCGACGTGGCCGCCCATCGCTTCAGCAACAAGGGGCTGATCAGCAACTTGAAGAAGCGTCTGGAGCAGGGCACCCCGGTCCGCTTGGTGGTGGACGACGATCTGCATTGGGCCGGCGAGGGCGAGATCGTCGGCGGCAACGACGCCAACGAGGCCAAGACGGTGGCCGACCTGGTGAGCCGCGGCGTGGACGTGCGCTACGTCGAGACGAACCACGTGGACAAGCTGCTCCATCACAACAAGTTCATCGTCTTCGACATGCCGGGCGAGCAACCGGACGCGGTGTTCGCGGGCAGCGCCAACCTGACCGGCGCAGGCTTCAGCGCGAACTTCGAGAACTTCTACTGGATCACCATCCCCAGCGTGGCCGAGGCGTTCCACGAGCAGTACACCCACCTGTTCGACGAGCTCGGCACGCCGGAGGAGCGCTTGCCGGCCGAGAACTTGGTGCCCGCAGGGCCTGTGGAATGAGGCGCTTCGCGATCGGCCTGGCGCTCGGGTGCGGGCTGGGCTGCGACCCTGACTTGGTGAGCTCGGACGAGCAGCACCAAGCCGAGAAACCGACCCAGACGTGGGAGGCCGAGCCGAAGGGTGTCGGCAACCTGCGCGTCGCCACCTTCAACATCCGGAACTTCCCGAGCGAGGCGGGGATGACGGGTGCGCCGGAGAGCACCGCGCCGGGCGCGCCCAAGTCGCTCGACACCGACATCGAGATGTTGCTCGACGTGCTGGAGGAGCTCGACTTCGACGTGCTCGCGGTGCAGGAGATCCGCGACCCCTCCGCGCTCCGCAGCGCGCTCGAGAAGCTCGGAGAGCGCCTGGGCACGACCTTCGACAGCGCGTTCAGCGAGAACGCGGTCAGCGGCAACGAGCAACAGGCGGGCGTAGTGGTGCGCGCCGATCGGTTGGCGCTCGAGAGCAGCCGCGAGCACCCGGAGGTCGACGTGAAGGGCACGCTGCGCGCTGGGCTCTCGGCCCGGATCCGGAGCCGCTCCGAGGGCGGCGCGGATTTCGGCGTGCTGGTGTTGCACCTCGCTTCCGGCGACTCGCACAAGCGCGCTGCCCTGCGCGCCGAGCAGGCCAAGGCGGCGTCACTGGTGGTCCACGAGGCGGCGCTCGCCGCCGCCGACGGCGACTTCATCGTGCTCGGCGATCTCAACACCGCTCGCGGCGACGCCGAGCTCAGCGGTCTCGACCAGGCCTTCGACGCGCACGTCGATCTCTCGCGCCTGCACAACGACACGGGCTGTAGCTCCTACTTCGTGAAGAACAAGCTCGGCGCGCTGCACCCGTCCTTGATCGACCAGGTGTACCTGGGCGATCTGGGTGAGCTCGACGCAGCCGTGCCGTTGCGCTCCGGCGCCCACTGCGTGGAGCGAGCCTGCGAGCCCTTCGAGAGCGACGGCCCGGAAACCGGCACCAGCTACTGGGGGGTGAGCGACCACTGCCCGGTGTACTTCGAGATCGCGGATCAGGATCGCGACTGACAGGCGCCGGTCCAGGCTGCTAGAGAAGCGCGCATGAAGGTGATCTTCCTGGGCGCCACCAAGGGCATGGGCCGCTCACTGTCGCGCCGGATGGCGGAGCGCGGAGACGAGCTGGTGCTGCTCGGCCGCGACGTGGACGACCTCGCGCGCAGCGAGGCCGATCTCGGGACGGTGGGGCAGCGGCCGGCGGGGGTGGTGCGCTGCGATCTGTCGGACCGCAAGAGCTTCGCGCCAGCGCTGGACCGCGCGCTCGAGCTGCTCTCTGGCAAGGCCGATGTGATCGTGGTCACGGCCGGCGTGTTCGCCACGCAGGAGCGGCTCGAGTCCGACGCGGAGCTCTGCCACGACGTGCTCGACATCGACTTCACCGGCACGGTCCTGTTCTGCGAGGAGGCCAAGAAGCGGTTGCTCGCGGCGGGGGGCGGCACCTTGTGTGTGTTCTCGTCCGTAGCGGGCGATCGCGGGCGCAAGCCGGTCGTGCTGTACGGCGCTGCCAAGGCGGGGCTCACCCGCTACCTCGAAGGGCTCGACCACCGCTATCGCGCGCAAGGTCTCAAGGTCGTCACGGTCAAGCCGGGCTTCGTGAAGACCGGGCTCACTGCGGGGCTCAAGCCGCCGCCCTTCGCAGGCGAGCCCGACGAGGTCGCCCGCCGGGTGCTCAGCGCGATCGATCGGGGCGCTCCCGTGGTCTACGCGCCGTTCGCCTGGGGGCCGATCATGGCGGTGATCCGCAGCCTCCCGCGCTTCGTGATGCGACGCGTCGGATTTTGAGCGCGAGACCTCAAAGGACCTCAAAGCGATCCAAATGTGAGACCAGGCTCAGTTTTGCTGGCGCCCGTCCGGAGCTTCGCGGGTACAGTTCGCGCGCTCTCAACGACGAGGTGACCATGCGCACGATCGCTCCGTTCTCATCGCTCGGGTTGATCCTCCTTCTGGCGAGTCCCGTCGCCGCCGCCGAATGGCACGCGGGCTCGGCGGCGCTAGCCGCCGGCGCCGGTGATCTCGGCGCGAAGGCAAGGGACCACGTCGACACGCGCACCGACCTGGGCCTCGCCGGCGTCGAGCTCGGCGCGGCGCGCGTGGTGGCCGGCGCACGCGGCGGGCAAGTCGTGCACTTCCCGCAGACGGTGAATGGCGTCCCGGTGCTGGGCGGCGGTGTGGTGGTGCGCGTCGACGCGAGCGCCACGGTGCGTCGCGTGGGCGTGGACGTGGCGAAGGACCTCGTGGTCGACACGACGCCGACCTTGAGCGAGTCCGACGCGCACGCCGCGCTGGTGCAGGCGCTCGGCCACGACGTGCCCGCCCCCGAAGCGAGCGCGCTCGTGATCCTGCGCGTCTCTGGCGGGCGACTCGCGTACCACCTCGACGTGCGCGACGTGCCGGGCGGCACCCGTTACGCGGTGGACGCGCACGACGGCGCGCTGTTGATGCAGCGGCCGCTCGCGGTCCACGCGCTGGGCCGCGTCTACAGCGAGAACTCCATGGATACGCCGATCCCGGTCGACGTCACCTTGCCGCTGTTGACCGAGAGCGCCGATCCGGTTCGGCTCAACGGCTGGTCCGGCAATTTCTCCGTGACCAACTACGTCTCGGGTGGGTCGATGTCGAGCTTCACGGTGGAGCAGACGCTCCAGCCGAGCGCAGGCAGCGACTTCTTGTATGACCCGCCCGCGCAGGCCAGCGACCCCACTGACGCCTTCGCGCAGGTGAACCTCTACTACCACCTGAGCGCCATGCGGCAGTACTTCGAGCTGCTCGGCCTCAGCTTCACGGGTGCGTCGTTCAAGCTCACCGCCGTCGCCAACGCCCAGGAGAGCGGTCAGCCGCTGGACAACGCGTTCTACTCGCCCATGGGCATCACCGGACCGTTCGCAGCGCCCAACTTGATCGCCATCGGCCAGGGCACGCAGAACGACTTCGCGTACGACTCGGACGTCTTCAACCACGAGTTCGGGCACTACGTGACCGGCGTGGAGATCGGCTACAACCTGGGCCAGGCCAACTTCGACAACCTGGGCCTGTCGCCTTGGTCCGGCTCGATCGACGAGGGCATCGCAGACTACTTCGCCTGCAGCAAGGCGGACGACGCCGAGCTGGGTGAGGCGTCGCTCGGCCCCATCGGCGGCCTGCGCGATCTGACCGACACTTCCAAGGTGTGCCCTGACGACATGCTCGCCGAAGTGCACGAGGACGGCGAGCTGGTGGGCAGCTTCGCTTGGTCGCTGCGCACCGAGCTCGGCGCGACCATCGCGGACCAGCTGGTGTGGGGCGCGCTCGCCTCGCTCAGTCCCGGAGCGTCGTTCGAGGACTTCCGCGCCGGCATCGTGGCCACGGCCGAGGATCTCGAGGCGGCCGGCGATATCGACGCCGCAGATCTCACCACCATCGACGGCCTGATCGCCGAGCGCGGGCTCGACAACTGCGGCCGCATCATCTCGCTGGAGGTGGGCGACACTTCCCCCGCCACCATCCTCGGTCTCGACCTGTTGGGCGCCGCGTTCGGCGCCAATTGCGACACCGTGAAGGGCTTCGGCGTGGCGGTGCCCAGCCTGTTCCACTACTCGTTCACGCCCGCCTCGGGCGACACCGCCATCAAGTTCACGGCGGACATGACGCCTCAGGGCGGCGGCGACGTGGAGTACACCATCTTCGCGCGCGCGAACCAGCCGGTGGAGTTCTCACCTGGTGCAGGAGGGTTCATCCCCGAGGTGAGCGACTTCGACTACTCGATCGCGATCACCTCGGACCTCGGGGAGCTCGTCATCGACGCCTCGAGCGATCCGCCGTTCGATCCCACGGCCACCTACGACTTCGTGATCAGCTCCACCAGCTGCCCCACGCTGGGTATGGTCGCCAGCGTCGGCCCCTACACGCCGCCTCCTCCCGCCGAGGGCGGCGGTGGGGCAGGGGGTGGTGGCACCGGCGGAGACACGGGCACCGGCGGCAATGGCGCCGACGGCGATGACGAGGAGGACGATGGCTGCGGCTGCAAGCTCGCGACCGAGCAGGGCTCGTCATCGGGCGCGCCTTGGCTGGGCTTGGCGGCCCTCGCCTTGCTCGGCATCGGGCGGCGGCGGCGCCGCCGCTGAGCGCGGCGCACCGGCGCGACTGGGCGCGCCAGGATCGTGCTCGAAGAGGCAGCAAGGCGAAGAGATGTTGGTAGAGCTAAGGCATGCTTGGCTCCCTTCGTATGCTGCCCCGGATCGTCACCGTTCTGTGCGCGTCGTGCGTGCTCGCCTTGGGTTGTGGTGACTCCGAGGGCGCTGGTGGCAGCGCCGACGCGAGTGGTTTGGTCGACGCTTGCGAGGCCTACTGCCAAGCCTCGCTGTCGCAGCCCTGCGGCGAGATGGTGCTCACCGTCGAACAGTGCCAGCAGCAGTGTCAGAGCGCGCCGCTCCAGACCCAGGGCTTCTGCGAGGAGGAGGCTGCGGCCGCGTTCGAATGCAGTGCGGAGGGTGGCTTTACCTGCACGAGCTACGACTCCGACGGAGATGGCGTGGAGGACACGTCGGTGCCGACCCCCAACGCGCCTTGCGCAGAGCAGCAGCAAGCCTACGCAACGTGCGAGTCCACGGCGGGGTGTGATCGCATGTGTGCCGAGGCGGACGCGCAGGGCTGCGGAGACGGGTGCCTCGCGCGCTGCGAAGGCCGAATGGCCGAGCTGGATCAGGCCGGCCTGGGCTGCGGCCTCTACTACAACGGCTACGCCAACTGCAGCGCGCTCGTCGGGCTGAGCTGCGAGGGCGGAGCGCCCGCTCCGGACGAGCTGTGTCTCGACGCGCTGTTCCAGGCAGGCGAGTGCGCGAACCCAGATCTTGCCTCGGACGACCTGTGCCCAATCTACTGCTTCGCTGCCGAGGAGATCGGCTGCTCCAGCGACTGCAGCGCCGATTGCGCGAGCCGCGAGGCTGACCCCACGTGCGGCGCCGCCTGGGTAGACCTGCTCGACTGCGTCACGTTCTTCGGCGACGCGACCTGCGATGCGGGTGTGCTCTTGCCCACCGCCGACGGCATCTGCAGCAGCGAGCGCGACGCGTACCAGGCCTGCGCAGGCTGAGTCGAGCGTCACTCGCAGTCGGAGAAGATCTGCTCGAGCAACATCTGGCCGACGAGATCGTGGCCCTTCTTGTTCCAATGGATCTTGTCCGAGGCGAACTCGGCGCACAGCTCGCGCTCCTTGCACACCAGCTTGGGGAACACGTCCACCACGTGCGAGACGGGCTCCGGCTTCTTTCGGATCCAGTCGTTCATCGCCAGCATCATGCGGTGGCGCTCGTCGTTGTACTCGTAGTAGGCGCCCCACGGCGGGATGGTGAGCGCGATCACGGTGATGCCCTTGTCATGCGCCATGCGGTACATGGCGCTCAGATCTGTCTGGATCTTCTCCAACGTGCGACCGGCCGTCTCGTTCGAGCCGATGTCCGCGATGCCGCCGAGCACGACCAGGTGCGAGTACTTGGGCCGCTCGACGCCACCCTCGCCCAGGATGTCGCGGGCGAAGCGCTTCTTCATCTGGCTGACCATGTTGCCGCCCTTGCCCCACGCGTCGAAGCGGCTCAGCTTGCAGTGGCTGGACAGGTACGTCAGGTACTTGCCGCCGTGCGCCTTGGGGTCGCTGAGCGAATCGCCGATGGCGGCGACGCTGTAGCGGCGCTTGGCCGGGGCGGGCTTGGCCTCGAGCGGCTTGGCGTCGAGCGGCGCGGCCTCGCGCGTTGGGCGCTCGCGTGGGGCAAGGGCGGCCGTGTGCGGGGGTGGCGGCGCCGGCGGCGTCGCGGACGCCGCGGGCTCGGCGTGCCAGAGCCACGCGCCAGACAGGACCGCCGCGCCGCTCAGCAAGGTGGCCAGTGCCCAGGCCTTCATGCCTCCGATCATAGCTGGGCCGATGGCCGTCACCAGTTTTCGTGGGCAGCACCCCGCAGGAGCTTGGGGGCGTCCCCAGCGCCCATTCGCGGTGTCCACCACGAGGACGCCCCTAACGCGCCGCCGCGCGCCGCTGCCACCATTCGTCGAGCAGATCCGCGACCGCGGCCGGGTACTGGGCCCAACGCAAGTGATCGAGCGCCCGAGGCTCGCAGCGATCCAGCGTGAGGTGCTCGCGCTGGATCTGGGCGCTCGGCAGCATCGCGAGCAGGTGCTCGAGCGCTGCCGGCGGGGCCATGCTGTCGCCCTCGAGCGAGATCGCCAGCACGGGTGCGCGCACCTGCCGGAGCCACGCGTGGGGATCGTGGCCCTGGAGCGAGAAGTGGCCGTGCAGCGCGAGCTTGGCCCAGTCGCGCATCACGCCTCGAGACTCGCGCCCCCCGAAGCCGATGCGGTTCCCCGGGAAGTAGCCGACGACGCGCGTGAGGAGCGGCATCGCGCCGGCGAGCGCGCGGATGCGCAGCGCGTCGCGTGCAGGAAAGCTCGCGTGGTAGGGCGTTCCGCTGGCCACGAGCGCGATGCCGTCCGCGAGCTCGGGCTCGGCACCGGCGGCGAGCACGGCCAGGTGGCCGCCCAAGCTGTGGCCCAAAAACACCAGCGGAGCGGAGCTCGCGCTGCGCAGCCGGCGAGCTGTCCCCAGCAAATCAGCCACCAGCTCGGCGTAGCCGAAGTCCGTGTCGCGCCGCACCGCGACGCTGCTCTCGCCGTGGCCGCGGTGATCGATGGTGGTGACGGCGAAGCCGCGCTCGCAAAGCTGGCCCGCCACGGTCTTGTAGAACGACGCGCGAACGCCCAGCGCCGGCAGAACGAGCACGGTCGCGCGCGGAGCGCTGCACGACCATGAGCGAGCGACGACCCGCACGCCGTGAGACAGCTCGAGCTCGAGCGGGGTGGGCTGAGTGTCGCTCACCAGCACGCCAACGGTCCGCCCGAAGGGCGTCCAGCCGATGTCGAGGGGGCAAGCCCAGACGGGTCCCATGTCGACGTGATCTTCACGACCTTCAGTTGCGAGCGAGAGCGAGGGTCGTGATGAGCACCGCGACGACAACTGGGGACGCCACCCTGTGCCGCGACCCATGGATGTCGATGGGTCGCGGTGCCCAGCGAAGTCGACCAACGAGCCCAGGAGATCGCCATCAGGAGGTTCCTCTCATCCCCCTCGCCCCGCCGTGGGGTGGGAGGAACCGAACCGAAATCACAGGGGCGAGGGACTAGTCGCGGAAGGCCTTCATGTGCGTGTGGTCGTCCACCGAGACACGCCCGGCGTCGGCGTCCACCCGCACGTTTCGGCAGCTGCACTCCCACGGCTCGGTGTAGCTGGGCAAGCTCGACACCACGCCACCGCAGCGCGTGCACTCGTAGCGCACGTCTTTGCCCGTGGGGTAGCCCTGGCTCGGATCGAAGGTGATGTAGCTGCGCGGAGCCGCCACTCAAGGCACCTCTTTGATGTGCCCGGACGCGAGCAGGTTGTCGATGCTGTCGGGCAGCTCGTGTTGTGTGCCTCCGCCCGGCTCACCGAACCAAGGCGCTGCCGGCCCTGTCTTCACGGGCAGGGGCTTGACCACCTCGTACTTCTTGTACGGCTTCTGATCCGTGCCGGCGGGCAATGCGCGCTGCCCGTAAGGCGTGCCCGAGTCCGCGACGAACGTCCCCTTGTCGTGGAAGCCCTTCTCGTCATTCCAGCCGCCGTAACGGTCGATTTGGTGCCCCGGCTGCAGGGTGTTGTCGGACACCGAAGCGAAGCCACGGTCTGGCGGCCACTTGATGCTGCCGTCGGGGTTGGTCCAGGGCGGGTGGTTGTGCGGGTTGCCGCCGCCCGTCGAGAGTCCCAGCGGATCGATCTCGAACGTTGGGGCGCCGTCGAAGCCGTTCAGGTTCATGCCGCCGCGAACCCCGAGCGGATCGGGGCTCAGCCAGCGCCCGACCTCCGCGTCGAACGCGCGGTAGCGCGTGTGCCCGAGGCCCGTCTCCTCGTCCTCGTACTGACCGAGGAGCCTGAACGGCGAGCGCACGCGGTAGCCGCGATTCTGTTCGCCCTGCGTGTCCCAGCGCTCGTCGACCACCCGGCCCCACGCGTCGTGGCGAGCTGCCCAGGCGACCTTGCCGGCGCCGTCGATCAACTCGCGCGGCTTGCCGACTTGATCGGTGACGACGTGGAAGACCTCTCCCTTCTCCACGTGGAGCAGCGGCGCGCCTCCGTTGGGATGGTGGACGAAGACTCGCACGCCGCGCTCGCGGCTGAGCTCCGCGCACAGCTGGTCGTGGTGCCAGATCAGCTCGACCACCTGCGGCCTCTGGCCGTCCGACGCGTGCACCTCCTTGCGGACGCGCCTGCCGAACGCGTCGTAGCTCATGGTGACGCGCCGCCCGTCTGGCAGGCGCACCTCGCGCAAGCGATCTCGCGCATCCCAGACGTAGTCGGTGATCAGGCCGGTCTGCTTGTCCCGCTTGGAGGTGCGCCGACCGCGCTTGTCGTAGCCAAAGGCGAAGCGCTCGGTCTCGAGCAGCCGATTGCCGGCGCCCAGCTTCCACTTCTTGCTGCCGCCTGCGCCGGCGAGCTTGTCCAGCGCGGAGACCAGCGAGCTGGCTGGGTCGTACTGGAAGACCTGCCGATGGTCGTCGTGGCTCGCCGAGATCAGCCGCCCCGCGCGATCGTACGCGTACTCGGTCTTCGACCACAGCGCGTCGTCGATCCGCGTCACGCGCCCACGGCGGTCGCGCCCGTAGCGGCGCTCTGCGATCACGTCGGGCACCCCGTCGGCACCACCTGCGCCCACCACACGCTGCTCGACCAAGCGATCGAGAGCATCGAACGTGTGCTGCACGCTGAACACGCCGCGCGCGTCGGTGCGACGCACCTCGCGCCCCGCGGCGTCTCGCTCGAAGCCGAAGCTCCTGCCACCGTGATCGACGCTGGTCAGGTTGCGCTCCCGGTCGAACGCCCAACGCGTGGTCGACCCCTCGAACAGCACGCGCTCCACGGTGTTGCCGTCGAGGTCGTAGCCGAGCGATAACGTGCGATCCCCCTGCCGCTCTACCAGGATCTGGCCCAACCGGTCGCGCTCGAACAGGGTGACGTGTTTGCTGGCGGCCCCGTCGGCCAGCTTCTCGCTGAGCGTCGCCTCCACGATGCGACCGCGCGCATCCCGCCGGAGCTCGGTGACGCTGCCGTCGCTGCACTCGTCGCGCAGCAGGTTGCCTTCGCGGTCGTAGTCGTAGCTGCGCCACGACTTGTCGGCGAGCTCGACGCGGACGACGCGGCCTGCGCTGTCGTGGCTGTACTTGGTCTCGCGATCGTCGAACGTCTTGGTGCTGACGACGTTGCCGGCCTCGTCGTAGACGAAGCTGTAGCTCTCGCCGAGCGGGTTGGTGATCTTGGCGATGCGCTCCTGCGCCGTGTAATCGAAGCTCCAGCTGCGGCCATCGGGCTCGATCAACTTGCCGACCTTGCCCATCCCCTTCCAGGTGATGTCGGTCACCCCACCCATGGGGTCGATCTCGCGGGTGACTCGGCCCGTGCCGTCGAAGGCCCGCTGCACGGTCGTGCCGTCCGGCCGGCGCACTTCGGTGGGCCGGCCCAGGCGATCGCGAACCACGCGCGTCACCCGCCCGATCGGATCCGTTTGGCTGATCGCCCGGCCGAGCGCGTCGTAAGCGAAGGTGGTGCGAAGCCCACGCGCATCCGTCTCGGCGATCACGTTGTGCTGGGCGTCGTACTCGTAGGCGCGGAGCACGCCTCCGTCATCGTCCACGCGCGCGAGCCGACCCTTGTCGTCGTAGTGGAACACCAGCTCTTTGCCGCTCGGCAGCTTGCCTCGCACCAGCGCGCGGTGGTCGTTGTACGCGAGCTCGGTCACGTTGCCGTCGGGCTCGATGCGCCTCTGTGGGAAGCCGCGCTGATCGAGCTCCACGGAGAACACTCCGCCGAGGGCGTCCACGCGCCGAATCTCGCAACCCGCGTGGTCGTACCACGCCTTCTCGCCCTCGCCTGCGCCGTTCACTTTGGCGATCAAGTAGCCGTCCGCGTCGTACGCCACCTCCTCCAGCATGGTGCCGTCGAGCAACGACTCGCGGCGGGCGTAGCCGGGCAGATCGGCCCAGTCGATCACGCGGCTCTCCTCGCCGTACACCCGCGTCTGGCGCGCCTCGTCGTCGTACTCGAGCTCGATTGCGTACAGGCCCTTGGGGCCCCAAGTGCGGCTGCAGCGACCACTGTCGCCGTCGTACGCGTACTGGAAGCGAGCTCCCGCGCGCGTGGTGGCGGCGGTCAACCGCCCGTAGCCGTCGTACTCGTACTCGTCCGCGTGACCGAGCGCGTTGACCACAGCGACGAGCAAGCCTTGCTCGTCGATCTCGAAGTCGACCCATTGTTCCGCCACGCCGCCGATCTGCACCTCGAGGCGAACCAGGTGTTGGCCGCGGAAGCGCGGAACGACGACGCGTCCCGCCGTGTCGCGCACGGCCGACAGCCGACCGTCTTCGTAGCCGTACTCCAACGCATTGCCGTACGCATCGCGTGTGCTGTGCACGTACGAGGCTCCGCCGGGGGACAACGGGCGGAACGTGGAGGTGAGCCGGCTCGCCAGATCCTCGATGCGAAAGTCGTGCTCACCGTCGCGCACCAACGTCAGGCGTTCGCGGCGGTGGAAGCTGCGTTCGCCCACCTTGATGGGCTCGAAGTAGACGCGGCGGCCGTCGCTCGCGAAGAAGGTGAAGCTCTCGTGGCCTCCTTCGCGCACGAGCTCGACGCGCTGATCGAAGCTGTGGCTCCAGCCTGCGCCCAAGCTCGAGCGGCGGTCGCGGAAGCCCGTGGACGCGTACTGCCGCGTGAAGGCGAGCGGGATGATGCCGGGGAGCTCGAGATCGGTGGCGATATCGACCACCGCGCCCGTGACGAGGTCGACCGGGTGTCCGCCTTGGCACTGGTGCTGGCCTGGCGGCCCGCTCGAGCTCCCAGGAGGACCCGCTTCGCCGCTCGACCGCCCGCCGGCCGAGCTGCCGCTGCCGCCGGCGCCGGAGTTCGAGCCGCCCCCACCGCCTCCGCCGTTGGAGGGGCCCGAGGGACCGCCAGGTCCGGCCGCAGGTCCGCCTCCTCCTCCCGCGCCGCCGCCGCCTCCTCCTCCGCCGCCTGCGCCGCTCGCGGTGCCATTGGCGCCCACGGTGATCGCCTTGTTGGAGATGCACATGCTGGTGGTGATGCCCATCATGCCCAGCTCGCAGAGGACGATGGGCGCGCCCATGATGATGAACACGGGGCCTGCGGTGTTGAGGCTCACCACCTCTTTCAACGTGCCGGGCTCGTTGCCGTGGCAGGTCTTGAGCACGCTGCCCACCGTCGCCACGGGCGAGCCGGTGACCTTGGTGCGCAGGGCGGCGTCGGTGATGCCTTCGACCGCTTGGGCGATGACGGGGTAGGGGATCGGCAGCGGGCTGGGGGCCGCCGGCGTGATGCACACGCTGACCGCCATCGGTGTCACGGAGTGGCCACTCTTCTCCGTGATGACGTCCATCATCAAGGCCGTCACGCTGCCCATGAGATCCTCCGAGGGCGCCGCCCCCTGGCCGCGCCGCGACCCGTAGCGTAGCTGCTGCTCGCGCGGGTCGCGAGCGGCTTCCGAGCTACAGGATCTTCACCAGCTCGACGTCGAACACCAGCATGCCGGCCGGGGCTCCTGCGGGCGGCTTCTCGCCGTAGGCGAGGTCGGCGGGGATCCAGAAGCGGGTGGTCTCACCTTCCACCATCAGCTGCAGGCCCTCGGTCCAACCCTTGATCACGTCCTTCACCCCGAACTCCACGGGCTTCTTGCTGTGGGCGTTGGTGTCGAACATCTTTCCGTCGGTGGTCCAGCCTGTGTAGTTGGTCGCGACCTTGTCGGACTCTTTGGGCTTCTTGGTGCCGGTGCCCTTCTTGATCACCTTGTAGGACAGACCGCTCTTGGTCTTCTTGGCGTCCTTGGGCGGCTCCTTCACGTCTTCGGGGGCGGGGATGGGCTCCGGCTTGGGAGGCGTTGCCGGCGCCTTGGTGATCTCGAGCAGCTCGATGTCGAACGTGAGCTGCCCCGAAGGCGCGCCCGGACGCTTCGGCGTGTCGCCGTAGGCGAGGTTGCCGGGGATCCAGAAGCGCGTCTTCTCGCCCACCACCATCAGCTGCACGCCCTCCGTCCAGCCCGGGATGACGCCGTTCAAGCGGAACGAGGCGGGCGCCTTCCGCTTGTGCGAGCTGTCGAACATCTTGCCGTCCTTGGTCCACCCTGAGTAGTGCACCTTGACCTTGTCGACGGCGCCGGGCTTCTCCGTGCCGGTGCCCTTCTGGAGCACCTTGTACGCCAGGCCGCTCGCGGTCTTTTGCGCGTCGGCGGGGGGAGCCGCGACGTCGTCCGGCGCGGGGATGTCACCACTCGCAGCGCCGGCGGGCGGCGGGGCGCTGCCCGAGCCCAGCGCGCCGGAGGCCGAGGACTCGGGGGTCGCGTTCGGGGCCGGCTCGCAGCCCACCAACAAGGACAGCGACGAGGCGACAGGGAGACTCAGGATGACTCGACGGTGCATGACTTACTCGCTCAGCTTGATGGGAATGTAGAGGGCGCGCACCTTGGACATGGTGCCCTCGCGGGTGTAGCCCGCGAGCCCGTAGAGGATGTTCCACCAATGGCCGGTGGGGGACGAGCCGAACGACAGCGCGGGGAAGAAATGAAACTCCCACTCCGTGCCGCCGGCGACCTTCTGCTCGCCGTAGTAGCTGTTGAGCACCAGCTGATCGACGCTGTCATTGTCGCTGAACCGGAAGAAGAACGGAAAGACCACGGTGGCGCGCGACTTCGGCGTCGCGAAATCCCAGAACAGCGGCGGAACTACGACGTGCGTGTCCTCGTAGGTGCGCCCTGCGAACAGGAAGGGGAAGATGTTGGTCTCCCAGCCAGTGACGCCGTGAGAGTGGTGGACCAGCGGGGTCACGAAGGTGGTCTCGCGAAGGCCCGGTCGCTTGAAGTGCGCGTAGAACGGGAAGATCACCAGGTCGTCGACGCGCGGCGAGCTGCTCTGGAAGTAGAACGGGAACAAGAGCTTCGTATCGAGGCCGATGTCCGGGTCGCGGTACCACCAGAACAGCGGGGTCACCATGTCGAGCTCGGTGCGGCCGCGGTAGCGGGCGTAGCCCCAGGTGACGAAGGTCTTCTCGCCCTCGTCGCCTTCTGCTTCGAGGAACAGCGGCGTCACCAGCAGGTGGCTCGGGCCGTCGTAGCCGTAGTGGAAGAACGGGAACAGCGTGATGTGGTCCTCGTTGGGACCCCAGTTTCGATAGAAGAAGGGGAAGATGTTGAACACCTCGCCTTCTCGATCGCGCTGCCAGAAGAACGGGCCCCACAGGTTGGTCTCGGTGTCCGTGGTCCCGTTGTAGGAGTAGTAGTGCAAGAGCGGCGGGATCACCTCGTACTCGCTGCCGCCCCCGCCTGGCGTGCGGTCGCGCCCGTAGAAGTAGAACGGCGCCATCCCCAGATCGATCGAGTCCGCGGTGCGCAGATCGCAGGCAGGGCCGCCCTTCCACTTGCAGAAGTAGGGGCCGACGATGTTGAGGCCGTCGCGGTCGGAGTGCTCGGTGAAGGTGAGCAGCGGCGGAATGTGAAAGTAGCCGCCGCCGTCCTCGGTTGCGCCCTCGAAGAACAGGGGCGGCAGCCAGTTCGCGTGCGTGGCGGGCTTGTCCTTCGTCGCGGCGGTCTCTTGGTGCGCGAACGGGCCGACCACCGTGGTGAACGTGTCTTTGTCACGCAGGTGCCAGAAGAACGGGAACAGCACGTCGGCGTCGAAGTCGGTGCTGCGGCGCTGGTAGTAGAGCGTGTAGAGCGAGGAGCGGTCGCCCGGCTGCGTGCGCTCTGCCCAGAACGGGAACAGGGTGCGGAAGCGGTAGTCGCCGCTCTGCTCCGAGTACCAGAGGCCGTAGAAGTCGACGTCCTTCTCGACCACCACCCCCTCTGGGTCGTCATCCTTCTTGCGGTTGGTGCCGATCTGGTCCTTGACGTCGTCTGGAACGGCGAGCGGATCCTCGGGCAGCTGGGTCTCGATTTTGGGAACGTTGCCTTGCTCCGCGCCGCTGGCTGCGTGCGTCTCGGGGGCGCCCGGCGGCGGCTTCGGCGCGGACTGTGGTGGCCCGCCGAGGCCCGGGATCTGGGCGAGCGCGTGGGTCGGCCACATCCACAGCAGGCAGAGCGCGAGCGCGAGCTCAGCGAGCCGACGGAGGCAGCTCGAGGGTCGCGGTGCCAGTCCCGTGCGCGTCAACGCGCCTCCTTGCTGAAGCGCTCGAGGTGTTCGCGGAGCGCGTCGAAAGCGACGGCCTCCTGTGTGCGCGCGGCCAGCGTCTTCAAGGTGACGACCGATGTGCGCACTTCTTCGTCGCCGATCATGGCGCACAGCTTCGCGCCGACCGCGTCCGCGCGGCGCAACATCGCCTTCAGCCGGGCGTCGCGGGTGTCGAGCTCGCAGCCGATGCCCAAATCGCGGGCGATCTGGGCGACGCGCAGCCCCATCGCGGTGCCCTCCGGCGTGAGCACCGCGACGTACAGCGGCGTCCGTTCTGGCTGGCTACCAGCCTCGCCCATGGCCACCAAGATGCGCTCGAGGCCCATGGCGAAGCCGATCGCGGGCACGGAGGGACCGCCCAAGCTCTGGATCATCGCGTCGTAGCGACCGCCTCCACATACGGTGCTCTGGGCGCCCAAGTCAGCGCCCTCCGCTTTGATCTCGAACAGCGTGCGCGTGTAGTAGTCCAGGCCGCGCACGAGGCTCGGATCCACGTGGTGGTCGACCGACAGCGCGTCGAGACCGCGCCGAACGCCGTCGAAATGCTCGCGATCCTCCAGAGAGAGCACGTCCACGATGGCGGGCGCGCGCTCACACGCGGCGCGGTCACGAGGGTCCTTCGAGTCCAGGATGCGCAGCGGGTTCTTGGCCAGGCGTCGCTGCGAGTCCTCCGACAAAGAGCCGGCCAGCGGTTCGAAATGGCTCGTCAGCGCCGCGCGGTAGCGCTCGCGCGTGTCGCCGGAACCGAGTGAGTTCAGGTGGACCTTGAGCTGGGTGATGCCCAGATCGCGCAGCACTCGGACCGCCAGCTCGATCATCTCCGCGTCGCTGGTGGGGCCGGCGTCGCCGTAGAGCTCGCACCCCGCTTGATAGAACTGCCGGTAGCGACCCTTGGCGGGGCGTTCGCCGCGGAACATGGGCCCCAGGTAGTACCAGCGGGACACCGGCTCCTTGGCCGCGACCCCATGCTCGACGTAGGCGCGCGCCGCGCCGGCCGTCCCCTCTGGGCGGACGGTGAGGCTCTCGCCGTGCCGGTCGAAGGTGTACATCTCCTTCTCCACGACGTCCGTCGCCTCCCCGATTTGTCGCACGAACAGGGAGGTGTCCTCGATCAGTGGGGTCCGAATCTCGCCGTAGCCGTAAAGCTCCGCCGTTCGTCGGAACGCCGACTCCACCCGATGCCATCGGCGGGCTTCTTCCGGGAGGATGTCGTTCATCCCCCGGATGGCTCGGATTCGCGTTGGGGGCAGCGCCCCAGCGCCGGATGACAGGATCACGTTGGCGGTCTCTCGTCGCAAGCCAGGTGTCGGCGTCCGCCCGAAGCGGCAGCCGCTTATGGTCACTCACCGCGGGGGGGTCAAGCGCATCGCAGCTTGTCGCCGTGCCTTTTCGCAAGCCGCGTTCCGGGCTTGACGTCGTGAGCGTCCAGCGGAAGGAGCGGTTCACCAGCGTGAGCTCTCACAAACAGCGGCCCGAAGCGCCGGCGGCGCCGCTTTCGGGGCGGGTGCTGGCCCTCGATCCCGGCAAGGTGCGTGTCGGCGTGGCGATGAGCGACGAGCTGGGCATCTTGGCGTCCCCGCTCGCCGTCCTCGACGGGCGCGACCGCGCGCGGCTCGTCGCTAGCGTGCGTGAGCTGGTGCGAGAGCACGAGGTCGTGCGGATCGTGATCGGCCTCCCGGTGCACATGAGCGGCGAAGCCAGCGCCGGCTCGGCCCGCGCGATCGAGCTTGCGCAGAAGCTCGCAGACGCGACGCGGCTGGAGGTCGAGATGGTCGACGAGCGGCTCTCTTCGGTCGAAGCCACACGCAAGCTGCGTGCCGGGGCCAAACGTCCTCGGCGGGGCCACCCCCACGTCGCGGCATCGCCGATCGACGACAAAGCTGCCTGTGTGATCCTGCAAGCCTGGCTCGACGCGCGCCGCAGCGCCGCCAGCGATTGACACGGTTTGTGGTCTGGGTGCGTTGTCAGGACGCCGCCTCGTTACTAACGTGAGCCCGTGCTCGTTCCCGGCACCACACTCTCTCGCTACGTGGTCGAGGGGCCCATCGGTGCCGGAGGTATGGGAGCGGTGTACCGCGCGCGGGACACGCACCTCGATCGCTCGGTCGCGCTGAAGGTATTGTCCGACGGGGCCGGAGGCCTGCCCGACTCCGAGGCGCGCGAGCGGCTCGTGCGCGAGGCCCGCGCCGCCGCGGCGCTGTCTCACCCCAACGCCGTCGCCATCTACGATGCGGGCGACAGCGAGCACGGCCCGTTCATCGTGATGGAGCTGGTCGAGGGGGAGACGTTGCGCTCCGCGATCTCCAAAGGGGCGTCCAGCGACGACGTGATCGCGTGGATGAAGATGGCGGCGCTGGCCCTGGCAGAAGCGCATCAACGCGGCATCATCCACCGCGACATCAAGCCCGAGAACCTGATGGTGCGCCCCGACGGCATCGCCAAGGTCTTGGATTTCGGCATCGCGCGGCAAGGTGGCAAATCCACGGATCCGAGCGCGCCCACGCAGGCGGCGCTGCCGACGCTCACCGGCACGGGCGTCTCCGTGGGCACGCCCCAGTACATGGCCCCCGAGCAGATCAAGGGCAAGAAGCTCGACGGACGAGCGGACCAGTTCGCTTGGGGGGTCACGGCGTACGAGGCGCTGACCGGCCGGTTGCCGTGGCAAGCCCAGAACGGCGCGCTCGGCGTGGTGGCCAGCATCCTCGAGGAGGAGCCGGCGCTGGTCAGCGAGCTCAGGCCCGAGATCCCCCCGCACGTGGCCCAAGTGATCGCGCGGGCGTTGGCCAAGCGGCCGGAGGATCGTTTCGGCAACATGCGCGAGCTGGTCGCGGCGCTCGAGGGCGTCGAGCTCGACTTGCCGAAGGGCTCGCGGCCGCAGGTCGTCCAGCAGCCGCCCCCCCCACCTCGCGCGGCTGCCCAGGCCGTCGGCGTGGCCGAGACTCGTTTCAGCGAGGCCACCGTCAAGGCGGTGATTGGCAAAGCGCTCGCGTTCGAGCAGCAGGGTGGCTACTCCCGCAGCGAGATCGCGCAGGCTGCCAGCGAGCTCGGCATCTCGTCCGACGCCCTCGAGCAAGCCACGAACGCCATCCGCGCGGAGCGCGGGGCGCGGCTGACTTTGGCGCGCGAGGAGGAGATCCGCGCGCGCATCTTGGCTCGCCGCAGGAAGGGCTTCTTCAGCCACTTGATCCCGTACATCGGGGTGAACCTCATCATCCTCATGCCCGCGCTGATGAAGGACATGGAAGGCAAGGTCTGGGCGCTGTTCGTGCCTGCGATCGCGTGGGGCATCGGGCTCGCGATCCACGCCATGGGAGCGTTCTCCAAGACGGTGGAGACCTCCGAGATCCGCAAAGAGATCGAGCGCGAGGATCGCGCCATTGCCCGCGACGCCGAACGCCGCGCCGCGCTGGCCAAGAAGCTCGAGAAGAGCGCGCGCCGAGACCGGCTCAAGAGCAACGCGGTGGAGCTCGGCAGCGCGATCGAGGACGGCGTGGCCTCCATCCTCGACCTCGCGGCTGAGAAGATCCGCGCTGGCAGCCAGCGCCCACCTGGGAACGAGGTGATGGACCCCACGCAGCGAGTGCGCGTGCAGCCTGCGCCCGGCCCCGTCACCGAGGCTGCGCTGCGTGAGGCAGAGGCGGAGGCAGAGGCCCAAGCCAGCCGCCGCCGCGCGCGTCGTTGACTCCGAGCTTCAGCGTCGCTGCTCGCTCTTGGTCAGCCCGTGGGCGCCCAGTCCTGCGGCCAGCGCGACGACCAACGACAGGATATCCCACACCGGCCAGGCCACTCCCGCTGCCGCGCGGAGCAGCACGCCTTCCGTGAAGCGCACGGTGAGCGACACCAGGCCGTAGGCCACGAACGCGCTCACCACCGCCCGCCTCATCACCCCGGCGAGCTCCACCGTCTTGGCGCTGTTGCTCCACACGTTCTTGCGCACGTATTGGATCGCGAAGCCGATGGGGGTGGCGAGCGCGAGCGTCAGCAGCAACAAGAGCAGCAGCGACTCGGAGCCCGTGACGTTCTCTGCGGGTCCACGGCCCAAGCGGATGAACGCTGCCGCCAGCGTCATCAGCCCCGCCAACACGCCGAACACGGCCAACCCCCCCATCAGCAGGATGGTCGGCCGGGAGGAAGCGACGTCTCGTTCGCGCGCCTCGATGGCTCGCGTGGTGCCGCCCATCGTGTTCTTCAGGCCCGGAGCTTGCGGCGTTGCCGAGGGCGGCATGATCGACGCGCCGGCGGAGTTGCGCTCGGTGAACGCCGCCAGCTCCGCCTCGAGGTCGTCCATGCTTTGGTAGCGCGCGTCGGCGTTCTTGGCCATGGCGCGCTGGATCACCATCTCCAGCGCCTCGGGCAGCGACGGATTCAGCACGCAAGGCCGCTCGGGCTCTTCGAGCAACACGGCCATGATCGTGGCCGTTGGGTCCGACCGATCGAACGGCCGCTTGCCCGTCACCAGCTGATAGAGGATCGCACCAGCGGCGTAGATGTCCACGCGGTGATCGACGCGCTCGCCTTTCGCCTGCTCCGGCGCCATGTACGACGGAGTGCCCATGATCATCCCGGTCTTGGTCAGCGACGGACCGCCGCTCGCTTCGCGCACCTTGGAGATGCCGAAGTCGATGACCTTGGCCACAGGGCTCGTCAGGTCCCCGGTCAAGAACACGTTCTCGGGCTTCATGTCGCGATGCACGATGCCCTTCGCGTGCGCGGCCGAGAGCGCCTTGCAGATCTGGCGCACGACGCGCACCGCGAACTGCACGTCCAGCCGGCCTCGTTCGTTCAAGAACTCCGCGAGCTCGCGCCCCTCGAGGAACTCGGCCACGATGAACGGTCGCCCGTCCTCGGTTTTGCCCACGTCGTAGACGTCGCCCACGTGTGGGCTCTCGATCGACGCTGCCGCCTCGGCTTCACGCTGAAAGCGCGAGAGCACCTCGGGCAGACGAGCGTACTCCGGGTGCAACAGTTTCACGGCGAAGCGCTTGCCGCCGATGCGGGTGTGCCGGGCCTCGTACACGCGGCCCATGCCGCCCTCGCCCACGGCGCGGATGATCGAGTAGGTGTCGGCGATGGTGCGGCCGATCAGCTCGTCGTCATCAGCCTCCGCGTCGATCAGCTCGGCCGCGTCCTTGGGGCACACGCGGAACTCCGCCGGGTAGCGCAGCGAGCAGGTCGGGCACAGCTTGGGCAAGACGCCCGACGCCGAGGTCAGCGAGGCGCGGGTGGAAGCCGCAGGCTCGATGGTGCGCGCTTCGACGGGCGCCGGCGACGGGGAGGGGGGAACGGCTGCCGTCGGCAACGCTGTCGGCTGCCGGCCGAGCGCGGCCGCTGCGCCGGCCCGCTCGCCGAGCATGGTGGGTTGGGTGGCGACCGCTGGGGCTGCTGCTGGTGACGGTGGCACCGCGCTGATCAGGTTCGCGTTGGGGGCTGCGGGGAAGCCACCGGCTCCGAAGCTGGTGAAAGCCCGCTGCGGCGGGGGCGCCGTTCCTTGTGCGGACGGCGGCGGGGGCAGCCCACTCAACCCGTGCACCCAGGTCGATGAGTTCGCGTTGGGGCTGGTGCGCGCGGGCGCCGCGTGGGTTCCGTCAGGCACCGTCGTGAGCACGGGCTGCGAGCCCGACAACGGGGCTGGCACGTGTGGTCCGGACGACACGGGGGCGTCACTGCTCGCGGGCCCTGCGCCTTGCGCACCGTGGGAACCAAGCGGAGGCGTCCGTGCCATGCCCGCACAGGCTACCTTGCGTGGGGTTCTCTGTCAGGTCGGGAGACGCGACGCGCGAACGATTGACGGAAGGGCACGCTCGACTATAGTCCGCCGCCCCTGGCGACTCCGGTCGCAGTCACTCTTTCATGAAAGGCCCGCCGAGGGGTGCATCCACTCCTGGCGCGGCGTCGAGGCTCTCCTCATGTTGCATCCCGTCCAGAAGTCCAAGCTCATCAACCAGTTTCAGAAGCACGAGGGCGACACCGGTTCCCCCGAGGTGCAGATTGCGCTCTTGTCCGAGCGGATCAACCAGCTGACCGAGCACTTCAAGACCCACAAGAAGGACCACCACTCTCGTCGTGGTCTGCTGAAGCTCGTTTCCCAACGTCGTCGTCAGCTCGACTACCTCAAGCGCAGCGACGTCGAGCGTTACCGCGACATCATCACCAAGCTGAATCTGCGCAAGTAGGTCCGCGCGCCCGGGGGGAGTCACAGGGTGGCCGTGCTGCGCGCCTTGCAGGCGCTTACGCACGGCGCCCGCGGCGTGGGTCGCGTCCGTGCGTCCGGGGCTGGCCCGCCGAGCTGCTCGGGGCTTCCCCGGAGTCCGCGGTTGCGCCTTTGCGGCGCTGCGACTAGAGAGCTGTGGTTTCTCATCCGCGCCGGGTGAGGGGTACCGAGCTTCTACTTCGCTCCCTGCTGCCGACCGCACGCCTCACAGTAGGCGGTGGGCGGTAGAGAACGAGGAAGAAGCCCCCAGAGCCCGGGCTTTCTGTCCCCATCGGGGCGATTCGCCCCACATTTCCCAAGAGGCTCCCATGTTCGTTCGCGAATCCGTCATGTTCGGCGGCCGTCCGCTCACCTTCGAGACCGGGCGTTTGGCCAAGCAGGCCCACGGCTCCGTCCTCGTCACGTACGGCGAGACGGTGGTGCTCGTCACCGCCGTCTGCACGGAGGAACGTCCCGGGCTCGATTTCTTCCCGCTCACTTGCGAGTTCGTCGAGAAGACGTACGCAGCGGGGCGCATCCCGGGCGGCTTCTTCAAGCGCGAAGGACGCCAGCGTGAGGAGGAGATCCTCGCTTGTCGCATCATGGATCGGCCGCTGCGGCCGTTGTTCCCGGAGGGCTTCAAGAAAGACACGCAGATCATCGGCACCGTCCTCTCGAGCGATGGTCAGAACCGGGCCGACGTGCTGGCGCTGACGGGCGCTTCCGCCGCGCTCCACATCTCGGACATCCCCTGGGATGGGCCGATCGTCGGATTGCGCATCGGTCGCAAGAACGGCGAGCTGATCATCAACCCCACGGTCGAAGAGTCGGAGAAGTGCGACATCGACCTGGTCGTGGCCGTGTCCAAGGACGCGATCGTCATGGTCGAGGGCGGCGCGGCAGAGGCTACCGAGACGGACGTGATCGACGCGCTCTGGTACGCACACCGCGAAGCCCAGCCGGTGATCGAGTTGATCGAGCGCATTCGCGCCGGCGTCGGCAAGCCCAAGCGGACGTTCGTCGCGGCCCAGCTCGAGCCGGCCGTTGCGGCGTCGATCGCACAGAAGTGCGACGCCGACCTGTCCAAGGCCTCGCGCATCGTGAACAAGAAGGCGCGTTACGAGGCGTACGGCGAGATCAAGAAGAAGCTCACCGAGTCGCTCAAAGCCGAGCTCGGGCCCGAGAAATTCGCGACCATCGAGGGCCTGGTGAAGCGCGAGATCGAGGAGCGCAAAGCGCACGTCGTCCGCACCATGGTGACCGAGGAGAAGATCCGCATCGATGGGCGCGATGGCCGCACCATCCGCCCGATCGCCACCGAAGCCGGCATCCTGCCGCGCGTTCATGGCAGCGCGTTGTTCCAGCGCGGCGAGACCCAAGCCATCGTCGCCACTACGCTCGGCACCACGGCTGACGAGCAGAAGATCGATGGTCTCGTGGGCGAGACTTGGAAGCGGTTCTACCTGCACTACAACTTCCCGCCGTTCTCCACGGGCGAGACCAAGCCGATGCGCGGCCCCGGTCGACGCGAGATCGGTCACGGCGCGCTGGCCGAGCGCGCGCTCTCGCGCATGATGCCGCCGCAAGACAAGTTCCCGTACACCATCCGCATCGTCAGCGAGACGTTGGAGTCGAACGGCAGCTCGTCCATGGCCGCCGTCTGTGGCGGCTGCATGTCGCTCATGGACGCGGGCGTGCCGATCAAGGCTCCCGTGGCGGGCATCGCCATGGGCTTGATCAAGGAGGGCGAGAAGTTCGCCATTCTGAGCGACATCCTCGGCGACGAGGACCACCTCGGCGACATGGACTTCAAAGTCTGTGGCACCTCTCGCGGCATCACTGCCATCCAGATGGACATCAAGATCAAGGGCCTCTCCCGCGAGATCATGGAGCAGGCGCTGGCCCAGGCGCGAGAGGGCAGGCTGCACATCCTGGGCAAGATGCTCGAGACGTTGCCCGCGCCCCGCGCGGAGCTGTCCAAGTACGCGCCGCGGATCACGACCGTGAAGGTCAAGCCGGATCAGATCCGTCTCATCATCGGGCCTGGCGGCAAGACCATCAAAGGCATCGTGGACCAGACGGGCGTGGCCATCGACGTGGAGGACGACGGCACCGTCAACATCGCGTCGGCCGACTCCGACGCCGTCAAGCGCGCGCTCGACATCATCAAGGGGCTCACCGCCGAGCCCGAGGTCGGCGCCGTGTACAAGGGCACCGTGAAGCGCATCGCCGACTTCGGTGCGTTCGTGGAGATCCTGCCGAACATCGACGGCCTGGTGCACATCTCCGAGCTCGCCCATCACCGAGTCGAGCGCGTCGAAGACATCATCAAGGAGGGCGACGAGGTCGAGGTGAAGGTGCTCAGCATCGACCGCGACGGCAAGGTGCGCCTGTCGCGCCGCGAGCTCCTGCCGCTGCCGGAGGGCATGACGGCCATCGAACGCGCTCCGCGCCCCGAGGGCGGCCGTCCGCCGCGCTCGCGTGATGGTGGCGGCGGCCGGGACCGCGACCGCCGCGACCGCCGCTGACCTCGTGCTGGACCGCAACGCTGACGGCGTCGCCACCCTGGGAGGGCGTCCTCTGGCCCGTTGGCTCGAGGAGGCGGGGGTGGCCACGCCCGCGTACGTCTACGACCTGGACGCCATCGCCGCCGAGGCGGCGGACCTCGCCGCGGGCTTTGGCGCGCAGGCCCACCTGATCGCCTTTGCGGTCAAGGCGAACAGTGCCGGCCCCATCGTCAGGCGGCTTGCCAAGCTCGGCGTCGGGGCCGACGTCGTCTCGGGCGCGGAGCTCGAGCTGGCATTGCTCTGTGGCGTGCCGCCAGACCGCATCGTGTACAGCGGGGTAGCCAAGACCGACTCGGAGCTCGATCGGGCGATCGGAGCTGGCATCCTCGCGCTGTCGGTGGAGAGCGTCGAGGAGCTGCCGCGTGTGGCCGCGCGCGCGAACGCGCTCGGCAAGCGCGCGAGCGTGGCGCTTCGGATCAACCCCGGCATCGAAGCAGACACACACGCGTACATCGCCACGGGACACGACGAAGCCAAGTTCGGCATCCCCAAGGGCGCCGTCGGGGACGCGATCGAGACCCTGCTCGCTCACGACGCGCTGCAGCTGGTTGGCGTGGGCCAGCACATCGGCTCGCAGCTCACTGCGACGGCCGAATACATCGCTGCTGCGCGCATGCTGCTGCCCATCTTCGCCGCCTGCGACACGGCCATGACGCAGCGTGGACGACCCGCGCTCGAGACCATCGACTTCGGCGGCGGCTTCGGCATCGACTACGGTGGTGGTTGCGCCGTGCGCCCACGGGACTTCGCTGCCTTGGCGACCGCCGAGCTCTCTCGCGCGGGGCTCACGTGCGTGAAGCTGCTGGTGGAGCCCGGGCGCTCGTTGGTTGGCAGTCACGGCGTGCTCGTCGCCACCACGATCATGAGCAAGCGCGCGGGCGAGCGCCGCTGGTTGATGATCGATGCCGGCATGAACGATCTGCTCAGACCGGCCCTTTACCAAGCAAAGCATCGCATCGAGCCGCTCGTGCTCGGCCCTGAGCTCGATGCGAGCTATCGCGTGGTCGGCCCAGTCTGCGAGAGCTCGGACGACTTCGGCGCGCACGTGCTGCCAGTGCCTCCGCCAGATGGGGTGCTCATCCGCGATGCGGGTGCCTACGGCTTCACGATGGCGAGCGAGTACAATGGACGCGCGCTGCCGAGCGAGATCTTCGTCAGCGGCGGCGGCGTCGAGTGCGTGCTGCGCGCGCGCAGCGCCAGCGACTGGGCACGCTCGCGCCTCGGTTGAACGCTGCGCGCGCTTGCTTTCTGGCGGCCCCATGTCAGAACCTGCAGGCCTCGTTCGTCAGGAGCGAGACCGCAAACCCAGCCGTTGCCAGAGACTTTTTGGGCCTGCGTCGATTTCTCTTGGCAACCACCGTCTTCAGGATCTAGAAGGCGCACCTCGCTTCGAGATGGGTCGAGCGGGACGGCCGGCAACGGCCTCCCCACCCAGACCAAAAGCGAGAGGACGAAAAAAAAGTCGTTGACAAAACGACCTCGGGCCTCTAAAGTCCGCGTCCCCGTCGACACTGAGCCCCACAGCTCGCTGCCGACGAGACAGCCCACCAGTTCTCCACACCCTGTGGAAAGCCTGTGAAAACGGGCCGCCCCAGCGGAGAGCCAGGGCCGCGCTTCCCCGTGAAGCGCCTCGCTCCTTGAAAACTGGATTGTACGTGCTGCGAGCAAGGCTCTTCGGAGCTTTGGTCGCACGCCGGGCCAACGGAGCTTCGACCATCAACCCGATGGCGGAGCTCGACGGTCGCTGCCAGAAAGCGTCTTCTCACGAAGTCAGCGCTGGGAGAGCGACCGAACCAATGAGAATAGAGCCACCGACCCTGCCTAACCGTGGGGAAGGTCTCGAGGGTCTCAACCTTTCCAGCCAATTTAACTGGAGAGTTTGATCCTGGCTCAGAACGAACGTTAGCGGCGCGCCTAA
>CAZXMG010000054.1:7357-64928 GCA_964641275.1 uncultured Polyangiaceae bacterium | reverse complement strand
GCCGGCAGGGTCCGCGAGCAGCATCGCTCCCTGGCCGAAGTAGTTGATCACGAGGGCGGGCATCGCCAGGCTGAACCACGCCAATTGGATCGGCTTGCGACCGAAGTGGCCCATGTCGGCGTAGAGCGCTTCGCCGCCGGTGATGCACAGCACCACCGAGCCCAGGATGATGAAGCCGTGCCAACCATTGGCGAGGAAGAAGCTCACCGCGTAACGCGGATCGAGCGCGACCAGCACCTCGGGGTGTTTCACGATCTGCACCGCGCCCAGGATCGTGAGCGTCGTGAACCAGACCACCATGACAGGACCGAACACCCTGCCGATCGTGGCAGTCCCGCGCTTCTGCACCCAGAACACCCCCAACAAGATGGCGACGGTGATGGGCAGGATCGCCGGATCGAGCGTGTGCGTGGCGACGCCCAGGCCTTCCACCGCGCTGAGCACGCTGATCGCGGGCGTGATGATGCCCTCGCCATAGAGCAGGCAGGCGCCGAAGATGATCACGCTCGGGATCACCCCGACGGCCCCCACCACCGCCGGCCGCTTCAGCGTCTTCTGCAGCACCGCCAACATCGCCAGACCGCCGCCCTCGCCTTGGTTGTGCGCACGGGTGACGAAGCCCAGGTACTTCACGCTCACGACCAGGGTGATCGCGTAGAACATGAGCGAGAGCAGGCCCAGGATGTTGCCCGGCACGTCGGGGGCGACTGCGTGCGCGCCGTGCACGCACTCCTTGAGCGCGTACAGCGGGCTCGTGCCGATATCGCCGTACACGACCCCGAGCGCGGCCAGCGCGAGAGCCCGGGTCGAAGAACCGTGACTATGGCCTTCCGTGGAGGCCGGGCCGCTCATGGTCCGCGTCCTAGCCTACCTGCCGCCCCAACGCGAGCCTTGTCGCCGAGCCGCGCGTAGACTCGACGCACCGTGAGCAGCGAGCCTGTGAGCGTCAAGCCGACCCTCGACGAGGAGCCTGGCCCCCGCTCGGCGGAGACGGAGGCCCGACTGCTGGTGGCGCGAGCCTCTCCGGGGCGCACGGCCGTGCGCGTGCTCGGAGCGCTCGTGGCCGTGGGTGCGCTCGGTCTGGGCGCCTGGAAGGGGCAACGCTGGCTCGCGCAACGAAAGGTCGCGGGCGCTGAGATGAGGAAGTTCCCCGCGTCGCACGCCACGATCGGAAATCCGCTTTGGCCCGAGGAAAGGCCCGTGCACGAGGTAGACCTCTCGGCGTTCTGGTTGGACAGAACCGAGGTCACCGTCGCAGACTACGAGGCATGTGTGGGCGCGGGCGAGTGCAGCGCACCGCAGAAGGGTGGCTACTGCAACACCAGCGAGCAGGGGCGCGCGGACCACCCCATCAACTGCGTCTCGTTCGAGCAAGCGGCGCGTTTCTGCGCGTGGGCCGGCAAGCGACTGCCGACCGAAAAGGAGTGGGAGCACGCCGCACGCGCCGCCAACGACGATCCGATGGCCAAGCAGCGAGACCTGTTCCCCTGGGGCCCCGGCGCCCCGAGCGCGGCGCGCGTCAACGGCTGCGGCAAGGAGTGCGGGGAGCACTTCGCACAGCGTGGCAAGAAGGTCCCCCAGCTGCACGAGCTCGATGACGGCTACCCGCTGACCGCGCCAGTCAAGAGCTTCAGTGAGGGCGACACCCCGGATGGGCTGAGACACATGGCCGGCAACGTGTGGGAGTGGACCCAGAGCCCCTTCTGCGCATACCCGGACGAGCGTTGTGGCAACGAGCTCGAGCGCGTGATCCGCGGCGGAGGCTTCTTGAGCCACCAAGAGCGCACCTTCGAGGCCACCAGTCGCGAGGCCCTCGCGCGCAGCGAAGCGAGCGAGACCGTCGGATTCCGCTGCGCTCGCGACGCGCGGTGACGAGCTGACCCAAACGTGGCGCACGTGGTACGGTGCTCCGCGATGAGCCACCCGCTGTGGGCTCCGTGGAGGATGGAGTACATCCTCGCCAAGAAAGACCGCAGCACCTGCGTGTTCTGCGTGGGCTCCGACGTGGGCGACGCCGAGCTGGAGCAGCGGCTCGTGCTCTTTCGCGGAGACCACACGCTGATCATGCTGAACCGCTTCCCTTTCGCGGCAGGGCACCTGCTGGTGATGCCGCGCGCGCACGTGAGCGATCCGTGCGACCTGGATCCGAACACGCATGACACGCTGTTTCGGGTCGTGCGCGAGACGGTTCGACGGCTGCGCGCCGCCGTCCGCTGCGCCGGCTTGAACGTGGGCATCAACCTGGGCGAAGCGGCAGGCGCCGGGATCGCCGAGCACCTCCACGTCCACGTCGTGCCGCGCTGGGAGGGTGACACCAACTTCATGCCCGTGATCGCCGACGCGCGCGTCGTGCCGCAGGCGCTGGCCGAGACGCGCGCCCACCTCGCGCCGTCTTTCGCCGATCTACGCGAGGAGCCCGGGCATGGCTGAGCCGCTGTCGCCGATCGACGCGAACAAGCGTCGCCGCCGCGTGTTCCTGTGGGTCAGCGCCATCCTGGCCGTAGCCACGCTGTTGGTCGCGAACGAGGTGCTGCTCCCGTTCGTGCTCGGGCTGCTCGTGGCCTACCTGTTGCTGCCCGCGGTGCTGCGCATCGAGCGCCTCAGGGTCCCGCGCTTCGCTGCGATCTTGCTCGTGTACGCCGTCACGCTCGGCGTGGTCGCCGGCTTCGTCGCGGTGATCGTGCCCAGCCTGATCGCCGAAGGGCGCGCGCTCAGGCGCGAGCTTCCGCGCCAGATCGCAGAAGCGCAAGACAAGTGGCTGCCGCTGATCGACGAGAAGCTCAAGGCTTGGCGCGGAGAGCCGGAGCCCGAGCCGGAGGAGCCCAGCGTCCCCGGCCCCGCCGCGCCCGTATCGAGCGCGCCGATCCTGATCAACCAACGCTACGACGGCTCCTACGAGGTCTCGGTCAGCGAGGACGTGGTGTTCCGCCGCGTCGGCGAAGACGCGTGGCGCATCGAGCACGTCGAGAAAGAGAAGGCCGGCGGCGCAGAGGCGATCGGTCGCAAGCTGATCGACCGGTCCAGCAAGTACCTCGCCGACAACACCGTCGAGCTGCTCAAGATTGGCCAGCAGATCGTGTCAGCGGTGTCGCGCGGGATCTTCAACCTGTTCATGACGCTGATGCTGGGCGGCTACATGATGCTGACCCACGAGAAGATCCTCGCGTTCTTCAAGGAGCTGCTGGCGCCGTCGTCGCAGCCGTCGTTCGATCGCCTGCTCAGGCGCCTGGATCGCGGCCTGTCCGGTGTGGTCCGTGGTCAGCTGCTGATCTGCTTGGTGAACGGCGTGCTTTCCGCCATCGGCTTCTGGCTCTTCGACCTCAAGTACTGGCCGCTGATGGCGCTGATCGCCGCGGTGGGCTCCTTGATCCCGATCTTCGGCTCGATCTTGTCCACCATCCCGGCGGTCGCGATCGGTCTGACCCAGTCCCCTGCGACCGCGTTGGCGGTGCTGGCCTGGATCATCGGCATCCACCAGATCGAGGCGAACTTCTTGAACCCCAAGATCATCGGGGACGCCGCCAAGATCCACCCCGTGCTGGTGGTGTTCTCGCTGCTCGTGGGCGAGCATTTTTTCCAGATCAAGGGCGCACTGTTCGCCGTGCCTTGCCTGTCCATCGTGCAGACCCTGTTCCTGCACTTCCGCGAGGTCACGATGGGACTGAAAGACCCCATGGCCACCCTGCCCCCGATCCCCAAGCCGGCCGCGGCGGTGGCGTCGGGCTCGCCGGGCGAGCCAGGTGAAAAAGCGCCTCCTGACGACTAAGCGCCGCTCTTCGCCGCCGCAGGCTTGTGCTAAGCCACCGCGGCGTGCGGTGGGTAGGCCCGCGCGCCGAGTCCCGGGAGCACAGCGTGAGCGCAAAGGCCGCGAAGAAACCAACCAACCTCGCGAAAGAACGCGACAAGGTCCTGATCGACGCCCGCAAGAAGCAGGCCGTGCCGGACCCTCTCTCCGCCGAGAACGTGCGCAAGCTCGCGTTGCGCCTGGGCTTGCCGGTGCTGGCTGGCTGGGTGGTCGCCTTCCTGCTCGAGCACTGGGCGTGGAAGGCGATCATGGGGGTGATCACGGCCGCACTCCTCGGCGTGACGCTGTGGGCCGTGCGCTACGCCCAAAAGTCGCGCGCGGTCGTCGACATCCTCAAGAACGCAGACACCGAGGAGGGGCGCAAGGAGGCGCTCGAGAAGCTCGAGGCGGGGGCCAAGAAGAACGACGCTGCCGCCATCTTCGCCAAGGCGCAGCTCGAGATGCAGGACGATCCGCGCAAGGCGCTGACCACGCTCGAGGCCATCAACCTGGGCAAGGTCATGGCGCACGTCGCCGACGAGGCTCGCGGTCAACGGGCCATGATCCACCTGATCCTCGGTGAGACGGACGAAGCGCGCAGCCTGGTGGACGGCATCGACTTGTCACGACACCAAGATCCCAAATCTCGCGCCACGCTGACCTCGATCGTTGCCGAGGCGTGGGCTCGATCCGGTCAGGCCAAACGCGCCGTGGAGATCTTGACGAAGATCGACCACCACGAGCCCGTCTACGAAGACCTGAAGCCCCAGCTCTTGCGCGCGCGCGCGTTCGCCTTCGCCTGGGCGAACGACTCCAAAACCATGCGCAAGACACTGCACGAGCTGCGCGGGCTCAACATCCAATACCTGATGGGGTTCATCACCAAGAAGAAGCACCCGATGGGCGTCTCGGCGCGAGGTGTGCACCCGGCGCTCGAGAAAGAAGCGTTCGACATGGTGATGAAGAGCGGGGCCGTGCAACGAAGAGTCGAGATGCGGCGCAGCTAGAGGGACCGAATGAGAACTACCTTTCTTGCTTTGACACTCGGCATCGCGTTCGGCTGCGCCACCGGCAGTGACGACGCGGAGGGCGGCGGTGGGTCGCAGAGCGGCGGCGCGGCTCAGGGCGGCGCAGGCGTGGGCGGCGAGGGCGGCGGCTTCTCCAGCGGGGGCAGCGGCGGGTTCAACCCGGAGCCGGCCGTGTTCGGGCACTCGCGCACCACCTTGTACAAACTGAACCCCGAGACGAAGGACGTGGGCGTAGTGGGCACCTTCAACGGCTGCCCGGACATCGAAGACATCGCGCTCGACCGCACCGAGAACTTGTACGGCACCAGCGACGAGGGGCTGTTCGCGATCGACAAGGACACGGCGACCTGCACGCTGATCGCGCCCGGCGCGTACCCCAACTCGCTCTCGTTCGTGCCCGCCGGCACCTTGGATCAGAATGAAGAGGCGCTGGTCGGCTTCTTGGACGACCAATACGTGCGCATCTCGGTGACCGACGGAACCATCACGAACGTGGGTGCGCCGTGGAACAATGGGTTCGTTTCCAGCGGCGACGTGGTGTCCGTGATCGACGGCCCCACCTACCTGACCATCAAGGACGAAGACCCTGCCGACGGCGTGTGCGCGGATTGCTTGGTGCAAATCAACCCGACCACGGGGCAAATCACGAAAGAGTTCGACTCGATCGGGTACGATCGGGTCTTCGGGACGGCGTTCTGGGCCGGCAGCGTGTACGGCTTCACGAACGACGGCGATCTGTTCGAGATCGTGATTGAGAACAACCAGCTCAACACCATCTCGATCGCGACTCCTTCTGGTCTGAGCTTCTGGGGTGCCGGCTCCACCACGTCGGCCCCGCCCACGCCGCGCTGACGCTTGCTTTTGGAGGTACCTATGAGCCGCTTCTCGACCTCGTTGGGCTGGTGTTTGATGGCCTTCTCGGTCGCGTGCTCGGCCGGGACGACCGATGGAACGGGCGCCGGTCCCGGCGCCGGCGGAGCGGGCGGCAGCGGAGCAGGTGGTCCCGGCCCCGGAGGCAACGGCACGGGCAACGAAGGTGGCGGGTTCATCACCACCGGCGGCGGTGGCGAGGGTGCGGGCCTACCGGAGATCGCCGAGGTGTTCGGCCACAGCGCGAGCGAGCTCTACCGTCTGGATCCAGACACCAAGGCGGTGACGATGGTGGGTGCCTTCGACGGCTGCGACGGCGTGATCGACATCGCGCTCGACAAGGATTCCCGGATCGTCGGCACCACGTTCGATGGCATCTACCAGATCGACAAAGCCACCGCGGCTTGCACGCTGATCACGTCGGGCAGCTACCCCAACTCGCTGTCGTTCATCCCCGCCGGCACGCTCGACCCCAACGTCGAAGCGCTCGTGGGGTACATCGACGACGAGTACGTGCGCATCGATCCGCAGAGTGGCAGCGTCACCACCATCGGCTATCTGGGCGCCGGTTCGCTGATCTCGAGCGGCGACATCGTGTCGGTGAAGGATGGGGCCACGTTCCTCACCGTGAAGGGCTCATCGTGCCCCACGGACTGCCTGATGGAGGTGAACCCCTCCACCGGTGGAGTGGTGAAGAACTGGGGCCCGCTCGGCTATTCGAACGCCTTCGGAATCGCCTTCTGGGCCGGGAGCGTTTACGGCTTCACGTCGGGCGGAGCTCTGTTCGAGGTCACCTTCGACAACAACGTGATGGCGACCACGCTGATCGCGCAACCAGGCACGCAGTTCTGGGGCGCCGGGTCGACCACCTCGGCCCCGCCCATCCCCGTACCCGATTGAGCCGACGGAGTTCCGAGCGATGAAGCGAGCCCACTGGTGGATGGCCGCGCTGTGCACCGCGTCTGCGTTCGTGGCCGCGGCAGCTTGCGGCGACGACGAGACCATCGTGCCCGAGGGCGGCTCTGGCAGCGGGGGCCAGCCCGGCAGCGGCGCGTCAGGAGGTGGCGGTGAGAGCTCCGCCCAGGGCGGCTCGGGCGGCGACGGCGGGACCAGCGCCCAAGGCGGCGGTGGTCCCTGCCCCGCAGGCGTGACCTGCGTGGCCTCGTTCCCGTTCAGCGAGTCACGCGACACCTCCGTCGAGGGGGGCGACGTGATCGACAGCTACGACTGCTCGCCGGCGACGAACGAGTCGGGCCGAGAGATTCTGTATCGCGTGACGGTGCCGAGCGAGGGCTTCTTGAGCGCGGCGGTGTTCGTCGACGCGGGCGTGGACGTCGACGTCCACATCCTGAGCTCGCTCGATCCTGCGCTTCCGCAGGGCACGGGCTGCGTCGACCGCGGCGATCGCCACGCTCGCGCAGACGTCAGCGCGGGCGACGTGTGGATCGTCGCGGACAGCTGGACCAACGGCGCCGGCACCTCTCTCGAGGGGGCGTTCCGCATCGACATCGGCTTCTTGCCCGTGGTGGAAGGCCCTTGCGCGATGCAATCGGGGGAGATGCCACGCGTGGGCGACGGCGGGGATCACTTGCCGATGCCCGCAACCGGGCCGATCGTGAAGGAGGCCCATCTGGTCACCCAAGGTGAGCCAGCTCCCTACCCCGCGAGCAACACGGACGAACTCGAGGCACACTACGCCCTGTCGCAGGCGGCCACCGGCCTCGTGATGTTTCGCGAAGAGCTGTGGGCCCCGCTCGAGGGGGGCGATTTCTACGGGGCGGGAATCGGCAGTCCGAGCAGGTTCCCAGTGACGGACGAGGGCTGGTACGTGAACATGTACTGGACCCCTGCAGCGAGGCCGCCTCGCGGCACGCGCATGATCCTTCGGCGGCCGGACGACCCGTCGCGTGCGGTGGTGGTCGCGGCGGGCTACGAGACGGGCCCAGGCAACCTCAGCCACATCGGCGGCACGCCAGAGGAGCCACACTTCTACCTGCGGACTGGCCACCTCGACGACCTCACGTTGGGCATCGCCACGGACCAGACGCTGGCGTTCGGCCCGCGCAAGTGCACCGACTGAAGGACGGTCCGGCAACTTGCCAGATTTGGCGTTGCGGCGCGCACAGAAGTCGGCTCCGATGCGCAGGGTCGTGGTCAACGAATCGAACGATGGAGCGGCGGGTCCGCTGGTCGACGTCGAGGAACGTCGCGGCTACCTCATGGTTCGCGTCGCTGGCAAAGTCCTCGTGGAGGACCACATCGATCTGATCGCGGCGCGTATGCGTGAGGCCGGGGACGCGACCGGCACGCGCAAGCTGCTGCTCGATGGGCGCGCGCTCACGATCCCCTTCCCCGACGACGCGTGTCATCGCGCGTGGGAGTGGCTGCACGAAAAGCGTTACGATCAGCTGGCGTGCGTGCTGCCCGAGTCCGCCGAGCTGCTCACCACCCGCATCAACATGGCGGCCATCTCCGGCGTGTTGCCGCTACGCGCATTCACCACCACGCTGGAGGCGCATCGCTGGTTGGACCTGCGCCTGTCGGGCGTGCACCGCAAGCCGTCGACCTCGACGTTGCCCGCGGTGCGCGAGCAGAACCCCAGCCTGCCACCGACGAGCGATCCACCGTCGAACCGCCGCTCGGGAGCGTTCCCGGTGTCGAGCCACCCACCCCCGCTGGACGCACCGAACGCGGAGCCGGTGCGGACCAAGCGCGCGAGCGACCCCGACCGGCGCTCCTGATGCGCGTCGCCGCAGCGCTGATCGGCGCCGCGACGTTGGCGGGGTGCAGCGACGACGGCCTCACCAACGAACGCGTCGCCGCCGCGCGCTCTTCGATCAGCGTGGCCGAGGCCGTGGACGCTGGCTGCTCGACCGCGAGCGTGGCGGGGCTCTCGCTCCAGATCATCGCGCAAGCCAACTGCATCGAGCCAGGCGCGTTCAGCGAGGTGCCTCCGCTCGCGAACGTGACTGTGGGCAGCAACGTGTTTGCGTTCCTCGAGGAGCCAGCGCGCGACGCCTTCGTGACTGCGGTCCGGTCGAGCCCGAGCCAGACCATGACGGTGAACTCGATGTTGCGCACCGTCGCGCAACAGCTGTTGCTCCATCGCTGGTACCAGCAGGGCACCTGCGGCATCAGCTTGGCCGCCACCCCGGGCAGCTCCAACCACGAGACCGGGCTGGCGCTCGACATCTCCGAGCATGCCGCCTGGCGCCCGACGCTCGAAGCGCATGGCTTCAGCTGGTTGGGCAGCTCGGACCCGGTGCACTTCGACTACACCGGCGCCGGCGCGATCGACCACCGCGGCCTGGACGTGCTCGCGTTCCAAATGTTGTGGAACGCGAATCACCCCGAGGATCTCATCGGGGAAGACGGCGAGTACGGGCCAGAGACAGAGGCGCGTTTGCTCGCGGCCCCCGCCGAAGGCTTCGACAAGACGCTGACGTGCGGCGCCAGCGCAGCGCCAGACCTCGCGATCGAGCTCGAGCTGCGCGCCCCCGATGTGTTCGACGATGACGCCTCGGCGGGCGTCTCCGACTGGTTCGAGAGCGAGCCCACGGCGCTGGAGCTGAGGCTGGAAAATCGGGGCGGTGTCGCAGCAGACCAAGTCCACGTTGCGCTCGAGGTCGACGAGGCGGATCTCACGCTCGACTCCTACGCCATCACCCACGCCCCCTCGGCGAGTGGCCCGTTCGAGCCCGATCCCGCCAACGCGTTACCCGAGAACCCAGCGCAGGGCGCGCTCGAAGCTCGCATCGACCTGGCGCTCGGGCCGATGGCGGCGGGCGAGCACAAGCACATCACGGTCTCGCTGACGCCGCAGCGTTACACGGCCGATCGCAGCGAGCCTGTGCGTGTGCTCGCGTGGGTCACGCGCATCGACGAGCGCTACGTGCAGACGGAACACGCGGGCCCCGTCCAGAACGACGGCTCGCAGACCTTCGGGGAGGGGCGCCTCGAGCTCAGCGCCAGCGCGGACGTGTACAGTCGCACGCGCTGGGAGTGGGAGTCCGACAGGCTCGAGGGCGCCAGCACCGAGCCCGCGGCGCCGCTCCTCTCGCAGGAGGGCTCGCTTTTGTTCCAGCCTCAGGCTGCCGGCGCACGCTTGGTGCTGCCCGCGATCGAGCTGGAGGCGGGCGAGCATCGGGTGGTTCGGCTCGCGTTCGCAGAGCACGCAGGCAGCGGCGCCGCGAGCTTGTTGGTGCGGCGCGCCGACGAGCCCCTCGGCGCCGCTGAGCGCGTGCCGTTCGAGGCTGCTGTGGGCCGCGAGGTGGAGGTCGCGATCGGCGACGGCCCAGTCACACAGCTCGCGATCGAGCCGTTCGCGGACGGGGGCGGCGAGCTCGCGCTCGACTTCGTACGCATCGAGCCAAGCGCGGCCGCCAGCGACGACGCCGATCAGGGCTGCGCGTGCCGCAGCGCTGGCAGCTCACGCTCCCCGAGCGCCTGGCTGCTGTTGGCGCTCGTCCTCGGGTCGCTCCGACGCCGCCAGCGCCAGCCATGAGCAGCGCGCCGCCCCAGCCGGCGGCGCCTCGAAGCGCGGACCTCGCGCGCCACCGCGCGATCTTGCGCCGGCTGTTGATCGTGCACTTCGTGGCTTACCTGCCGTCCTTCGCCGCCGCCCTCGCGGGGATCCCGCTGGCGGTCGAGTTCGCCATCGACCGGGGCGTCCGGGACGACGAGAGCGAGATCTTCGCCGTGGTCATCGCCGCCGCGCTGGTTGGCTTCGTCATGGTGTTCGTGCTGAGCCACGCGACGGGCATCCGCTGGGTGCTCGATCGCGGTGAGCGCGGTCGCCGGCTAGCGCTGCACCTGCCGATCGCCGCCGCCCTCGGGCTGGGGTTGGCAGGCGCGCTCGCGTGGCTCAGACTCTTGTACTGACCAGCGCCGCGCCGGGACGCGTATGATCTTGCGCCCATGGCCGCCCACAAGACCCACCCACCTGGGACAGTGCTTGGCGACAAGTTTCGTGTGGAGCGCTTGCTGGGTGCGGGGGGCATGGGCGCCGTGTACGAGATCACGCACCTCGTGACGCAGCACCGCCGCGCGCTCAAACTGCTGCACCCCGAGACCGGCACCTCTGAAGAGGCGGTGACCCGCTTCCTGCGTGAGGCCTCCGCGGCCGGACGAATCCAGAGCTCCCACATCGTCGAGTGTTTCGACGCCGGCCTGCTGCCCACGGGAGAACCGTACTTGCTGCTCGAGCTGCTGCACGGTCGTTCGCTGAGCGCGAGGCTGCTGGGAACGGCAGGCCTCGCACCAGCTGAGGCGATCGCGCTCGTGATCCAAGCTTGCGAGGGAGCGGCGGCTGCCCACGCTGCAGGGATCGTTCACCGTGACCTCAAGCCGGACAACTTGTTCCTTGTCGAGAGGGACGCTGGCACGTTCGTCAAGCTCCTGGACTTCGGCATCTCGCGTTTCGAGCGTGCGGGGTCGCTCACACACCTCACGACGCGAGGCGCCGTCGTCGGCACGCCACACTACATGGCGCCAGAGCAGATGCGAGGCGAAGAAGAGGTGGACGCGCGAACGGACGTCTACGCGTTGGGCGTGATCCTCTGGGAATGCCTGACCAACCAACTGCCCTATCGAGTGCGCGACGTGGTGCAGCTGATCGCCGCGGTGCAATCGGCCCACGAGCCCAACCTGCGAGAGCTTCGCAACGACCTCCCCGACGAGATCGTCACGCTCGTGGCGGACGCCATGAAGAAGCGACCAGCGGATCGCATTGCGACAGCGGCCGAGCTCGGCGAGAGACTTCGCGGTTTGTCGATCGCGTTGCCCCCCGTCGACACCGTATCGCTGGCGGACACCTGCCCGCTCCCCGAGCTCGACTCCGCGGTCACGAACGAAAATTCGGTCGCCGCCACGCCGGCGGCTGACCGCCTCCGCCCCCGAGAGAACACCACAAGAGCGATCTCGAAGGCCGCTGACGAGCACACGCGGCCCGCCCCTCGCCTGCGAGTGGGCTTCGCGGCCGCGGGAGCCACCTTGATGGTCGTCGGAGCTGCGACATGGGCGTTCAACGCCAACCGCACGGAAGCGCCGCCGGGAGGGGCCGCAGCCGAGCACTCCGCTGGCGCGACCAGCAGCGCGAGGGTCGCCGAGCCAACCGCGAGCGGCGCCCCCCCGGCGACCGCGCAGACCTCGGCTCCTGCCGCGGCGTCCACCCCCACGGCCAAGAGCACGCCGCAGCGGAGCGCGCTCTTGGGCTCGGCGAGCGCGCGGCCTTCTGGTCGCATCGCCGGCAAAGACGAGCTCGACGACGAATGAGCCTGCGACACATGCTCTTGATGGTGCTGCTGAGCGTGCTTTGCGCGGACGTCGCGCTCGCCCAGGCCACGCCCAAACAAGCGTCGAAGGAGCTTTACGACGCTGGGGTCGACCTGTTCGAGCAAGCCGACTACCCGGGCGCGTTGGTCGCGTTCCAGCGTGCGCAGGAGCTGCGGCCACACCCGGTCATCCTGTTCAATCTCGCACAGACGCTCGCGGCGCTCGGGCGATCTGTCGAGGCGGTAGAGGCCTTCGACCAGCTGCTGAAGGCACCAGGCAAGCTGAACGAGACACGCTTGGCGCAGGCGCGCAGCGCGCGCGACGAGCAGCTGGCCTCGGTGGGCGAGATCGAGATCCTGGTCGTGCCCTCCGGCGCAAGCGTCGAGCTCGACGGCTCTGCACTCGGCGCAGCGCCGCTGCCCGGGCCTGTGCGCGTCAAGGCGGGGCCGCATCGCGTCGCAGCCGTGCTGCAAGGTCACGCGCCGCTGCGGCGAGAGGTGCAAGTCTCGCCGCGCGCAAAGGCCGTCGTGACGCTCGAGCTGTCGCCGACCGAAAGCGCGCACGGCAAGCTCATGGTTCGCACCTCCATCCCGGCCGCGACAGTCGCCATCGCGGGCCAGGTGTTGGCGGAGACGCCGGTGGTCGCGCCCCTCTCCATCGCGCCGGGTAGCTTCGAGCTGACGGTCTCGAGACCCGGCTACCGCACGATTCGCCGCGCCATCACCCTGGCCCCGGGCCAGACGAGCGAGCTCGAGCTGACGCTCGAGGAGGACCCTGAGGCGATCCAGCGGCTGGGCGCCTCGTTGGTGCTCGATGCGTCGGAAGACAACGTGATGGTCGGCGTCGACGGGCGAGCGCGTGGGGTCTACAAGGACCCGATCCCGGTCGCCCCCGGACCTCACCGGGTAACACTGGAGCGAGGAGGCTTCCGACCCGTCACGCGCGAGGTGGTGGCGAGCGCTTCCGTGCCCACCACTTTGGTCGTGCGCTTCTCCCCCACCCCCGAGACGCTGGTGAGCTTCGTCGAAGGCGCCAAGGCCCGCCGCGTGGGTGGCTGGGTCGGCGTCGGAGTGGGGGTAGGGATCGTTGGCGGTATGGCGGGGTTCCTCGGCTGGAACGAGGGGCGGTTGGACGATGCCGTCGACGCACGCGAAGCCTTCAACCTGTCCACCGAGCCCGGCGGCCGCTGTGACAGTCTGTCGCCTGGGTTCGATGAGGCTTCCTGCAGCGCTCAGCGAACACAGATCGAGGCGGACACAGACGCCGCCGAGACTCGCCGCGTGGTGGGTTGGATCGCGCTCGGAGTCGGTGCGGCTGGCGCGGTGACGGGGCTGGTGTTGGCGCTGACGGGGGACGATCCCACCCGCTACGATCGACCCACGACCGACGATCTCGCCGGCTCGCTCGAGCCGCTGTGCACGCCGCTCCCGTACGGCTTGACGCTCGGCCTACGCGGACAGTTCTGAGCTGGCCGACTACAGGCAGCCGAAAGCGCGCCAGACGTTGGCGCAGCCCACGTCGAGCCGCGCGGGGCCCGCCGTGACACGTGCAAAGCTGTCGCAGCTCAGTACTGGAAAATACGTAATCTCGGCAGGGTTGCCGAGATCCGGCCGGAAGTAGATCAGCTCTGTCACGCTGGTGGCGGAGCCGAGCAACGCGACGCCGAGCTGGTCCGTGGCAAGCGACCAGCTCGAGTAGGCCACGGAAGGGATCGGATCGACTGGCAGCATCACGATCTGGTTGGCGGCGTCGATCTCGAAGCGCGCGATCGTGGGCGCCACGCTGAAGTCCGACCATACCAAATAGAACTCGTCGCCCAAGCCCACCAGTTCGAAGTCCGCAGTCGGCACCGGCGAGAGCTGAGGCAGCGAGACGGTGGCGGCCGGACTGAAGTTGCCCATGTTGGGGTGGAGCACGGTCGCGTCCACACCGGTGAAGTCTGCTCGAACATAAAGCACGAGGGTGGTGTCGCCCGCGTGTGCGACGCGCATCTTTCCGGTTCCAATCGGCCCACCCGGGCCTGAGGCGACGGCTTGCACGCCGCTGACCAGGGTGCCAGCTGGATCGAGCATCGCGTAGTGGCCAGTCGTCGCGCTGAGATCGAAAGCGACGACGTGATACACGCCAGTCCAGGCTGCGGCGACCGGCGTGGAGTCGGTGCGCAGCGCGATGTTGGTCGGCGCCGTGTGCACGAGCGAGGTGCCGCTGGTCGAGAGCCTCTTGGCGGCCAACGGCAGCCCGAAATGGGAGAACATCATCGCGTGATCCGGCCCTCGTGAGAGGGTGGCGTACGAGCCTGCTGGGAAGGTCACTGGACCGGCCACGTTGCCGCCCTGCGCATCGAGCACGCGCACGTCGAAGAGGCTCCCGTCGCTCGTGACCACGAGATGGTCGTCGGTGTCCAGCGGGACCACATGAGGAGCTCCCCACGTGGTGAAGCTCGGCGGCAGCGCCACTTCCGCAGCAGCAGGCTTCAAGGTGAAGTCGTCGATCATCCCGTCGCAGTCGTTGTCCTTGCCATCACAGCTCTCGGGCACCTCGGGGTTGACCTCCGGGTCGCCGTCGTCGCAGTCGTCTCCTCCGGCACAGCCCAATGACAAGTGGCCGTCGCCGTCGACGTCTTCGCCTGCGACCGGCGTGTGTACGCAGGTCCCCACGACCATCGGCGCCACCGGCTCCGTGCAAGTGTCGATCACGCAGCTGCTGTGGCTATTGCATGGCGTGTCGGCCGCCGGCGCGCACGAGCCGACGACGCACAGCTCGGGGCCGTTGCACCACAGTCCATCGTCACAATGATCGTTGGCGCCGCAGGGGTTGCCCACCGTACCGCCCCCTTGACCGCCGCCGCCCTGGCCACCGCTGCCGCCGCCACCGCCGACGCCTTCGCACGCGGGGCCCACCACACAGGAGTGCTGCAGACAGCATGTGCCCACCAGCGGGCAGTCGACGTCTTCGTTGCACTGGTAGACACACTCGCCGCCCAGCCCACAAATCAAGCCGAAGGGCGAGCAGTCACTTTGCAGGTTGCACGGCTCTCCGTAGCCGGGCGGGAGTTGTCCGCCTCCCCCCGAACCGCCTGCGCCGCCTGAGCCCGCTGGCACGCACACGCCGTCGGCGCAGCTCGCGCCTCCGGCGCAGTCTCGATCCTCTTTGCATTCATAGCGACACTGCCCAGCCACACACAGCAGGGGGTCGACACAATCCGAGTGGTAGACGCAAGGCTGCCCTTCCGGGGACCCGCTGGCGGTCGAAGGCAGTTTGCCTTCGACCAGCTCGCTGGGCTCGGCGCAGGTGCCGCTCACACACTGCTGCTCGGGGATGCAGTCCACGGCACCGAGGCATCCATCTCTGCAAACGTTGTCGATTGCGCAAACCTGGTCACCAGGGCAGTCGGGCGTGGCCGAGCAGGTGCGCTCGTCGTCCAGCTGGCAGACGCGGTAGGGCCGATCACTCACTACACAGTTGAGGCCCGGGCTGCAGTCACGAGAGTCTTCACACTGCTCGTGACATCGCTGGAACGCGCACACCAGCGGGCTCGAGCAGTCGCTGTTGATCAGGCACCCATCGCCTAGCTCCGCGAGCGGAACGTCGTCTTCACACGCCAGGGCCCCAAACAGCACCGCCACCAGCGGCCACAGGCGTGAGGTCGTTCCTGCCATGCTCACCGCACCCTCCAACCGGCCATGAGGCCCCAGTGGGGGGTGCGCGTCAACGGCGCTCAGCTCGCTCGGCGCAGCCGCAAGCGGCGCAGCGTCAGGAGCGCACCCGCGAGCCCCAAGCCCAACCCCGCGAACACGGCGAACGGGCTCTGCGGCGGCTTCTTCAGATCGATCACGCGCGGGATGATGCCGCTCGGGCAGGCGCCGTCGGGCTCGAGCGCAATCGACGCCTGCACGTCTCGAAACACTGGCGTCTGTTGCGCAGCAGCCTGAAGCACCAAATCGTCTGCGAGCGCCTCGCGTGGGAGCACCGCCTCGAGCCGCGTCAACCACACGTCTTCGATACGAAGGCCGTTGAACGCAACCGCGAGATCCTCGGCGCCAGCGCAGCCGAGCGTGCGCGCATCGACGTTGCCGGGCGCGACCGTGCCGCACGCTGGCGAGTCCCAGGGCTCGCCGGGCGGGCACGGGTTCTCCACCTGCCCCGAGGTGGTTGGCGGGACGCTGCACGCGGTCGCGATCTCGCCGTTGTCGAGCGCTTGTTGCAGGTACAGATCGCCAAAGGTCTGCTCGCTGAAGTCGAACTGGTCGAAATAGCCGGTGGTGAAGAAGCCCTGCGCCGCGAACGTGGTCAAGAACGAGCCGCCGGGGTGCGCCGCGAACGCGGACTCACGCAGCGCGGTGTAGTTCGACTCCTGCGTCTTGAAATTCCACGACAAGAGCCCGGTGTTGAGCGCCGCCTCCGGGAAGTTCTGAGTCGTGTAGCGCCCCTCCGACACCACGTAGAGCACGATCGGTGTCTCGGGGCCGGTGCCGATGCCGACCATGCGCAGCGGCAGGGTCAGACCTCCGCCCTCCATCACCACCCGCACGGGGGTCATTTGCGAGACGCCCTTGCCCGGCTGCAACCGGAGCGCAATGAAGTCGAAGCCCTCCGCCACGTACTGATCGATGATCGGCTGCGATGCGTCGTCCACGTTGTAGCCGTGGTCTTCGAGCCAATCGTTGAGCGCGCCAGGGATCTCGGTCGAGAGCGTCACCGTCTCGTACGGTCCCACGGTGCCTTCGTGCAGAACGTCGACCGCAGGCTCGCCGTTCTGGAAGTCGCCGTCGCCGCCTTCACTCGCGGCGCTGAGCGCCGCGCCGCAGCCGAGCCCACCGTTCGAGCCACCGCCGCAGTCGAGCGGCGGAGGGATGATGCGCGTCGCCGTCTGTCCCTCGAGCACCTCGAAGAACGCGGCGGTCGAGGCCTCGACCCTGGCGCCCGGTTTGACCGGTAAGACCCAAGCGAACTCCTCCGGTTCGCCGCTGTACTGGATCTGGTCCCACAACACCGACTGGGTGGGCGAGATCGACATCACCATGCGGTGACCGCTGACGAGGGTAGGAGGATCGACGGGCGCGAAGCAGCCCCCACACGCCTGCGCGTCGCCCGGAACCAACGCCGCACCGAGGGCGCCGAGACCGAGCAAGCAGCCGAGGATTCGAACGCGTGAAGTCGACTTGGTCATGAGCCCTCTCGAGGCCAGAGTGTGCCAGATCGGAAGCCGTTGCCAGGCCACCCCTCGGGTTGAACCCCGGATCGCAGCCGCAGCGTCCCCCTTGAAGCAAAGGTCGAAGGAAGCGAAGCTGGGTGAAGCAAATGAGAGGCCAATGACTCGCCCCGTCTCTACCCTCCTCTGGGTCCTCGTTCTTGCCCACTCGCTCGCGGGCTGTGGAGGGGACGGCGGGTGCCCCGAAATCTGCGAGAAAGATGCCCAGTGCGCCGAGCAGTTTGGTCAGCCTGTGCCGGACGTCGCGAGCTGCGAAGCGACCTGCGAGGCCCTCGTCGACCAGGACGCCGCGTACGCCGACGCGATCGCCGAGCGGGCCTCCTGCATCGACGGCCTCACGTGCGACGAGCTGTTGTTCGAATGCCGCCCAAGCGGGGAGTAGCCAGGCATTGCGCCCGACCACACCGGAGTCCAAGCTAAGCGTGCTCGTGCCGCGTCCCCCTTTGCTGCTCGCGTCGTTGTTGGCGCTGTCGCTGCTTCCTGCCGCGCCAGCCTGCTCGAACAAGGCCGATGCGCGCGCCGAGAAGAAGGACCTCGCGCCGCTCTCGTTCTCGGCGGACACGCCCAACCTGATGCTCACCTGGATCGACCCACGCGGCGAGACCCACGTCGAGACCAGCCCCGAGCGTGTGCCGGAGAAGGAGCGCGCGTTCGTCCGCGTGCTGATCTCGGACCGCGAGGAGGGCTCCAAGGACCCCATCTACGTGGCCGACCTCACCGCCAAAGAGGCTGACGGCAGCTTCGTCGCACGTGGCGTCCCGCGCTCGACTTGGGAGGAGGAGATCCGCAAGCGACGGCGCGACGCGGACCCCGAGCTCGCCGAGCTTCCACCCGCGGACAGGCCTGCGCGCCCACCACGTCCGCGCACGCCACCGCCGGAGCCTCCGCCCGCGGGCTCGGCGGCGCCGGCGCCCACCACCTCCGCCGATACCCCGCTCAACCCCACCTACGCGAGCGTGACGGTGATCGTGTACGGCGCCGCCTGGTGTGGCCCCTGCCACGACGCGCTCGATCACCTGAAGAAGAAGGGCATCAAGACGACCTACAAAGACATCGACAAGGACCGCGCCGCCAACGGAGAAATGAAGGGCAAGCTCGACAAGGCCGGCGCCAGGAAGGGCGTGATCCCGGTGATCGACGTCGGAGGAAAGATCCTGGTCGGTTACTCCAGGGGCTCGCTCGACGCTGCGCTCCGCCAGGCGCTCGGCGGCACGGCGCTGTGACGCGCAGCCGAGCGCTCGCGTGCGGGGTGCTGCTCGCTGGTTGTTCGGCGCCTGCGCGTCCCGTGAGCGAGGTCTCCTTGCCGCCCGCGACGGGCACGATCGCGAGCTGGGTGCCGTTGCCACGCACCCCTCCCCGCTCCCCACTCGACCACTGGTCGCTGCCGGGAAGGCAGGGCCCTGCGCTGGGCGAGCCGTGCATCTCGGGCGCCGACCAGCAGCCGCAACAGCCGCAGAGCCAAGCGGTGAGCCCCGCAGTCGCGATGCACACGCTGTGTGGAACTCAGCAGCGTGTTTCTGTCGAGGAGCGACCTCACGCGCTGTGGCCGGGCGAGCCAGCACCACCGTGCGAGCTGCGAGCGGTCCCGAGCGCAACGGATCAAACCGCGTTTTCCACCCGCGCGTGCGTGAGCGGAGATCACCTGCTGATCGTCTCCGCGTGTCACATGTGCCGCGCGCTCGACGCGGGCAACGTCGTCCACGCGCGGCTGTCGGAGCTCACGCTCGCACAACACGACCGCTTGCACCTGCAGGTCGGGCTGCGCCCGGGCGCTGGCCCGCGCTCGCCAGAGGCCTGGCGCGCGTTGCTCGCTCAGCCCGACTGACCGCGCTTGGAGGGCGCTTCGCGCCCAATGTCGTCGAGGTCCTTGTCGTGATCAGCTTGCTCGTGCTCGAGCGCCTCGGCCTCGACCCCGAGCACAGCTCCAGCCGCCGCCCCGAGAATGGCCCCGGCTGCGACCCCGACGGGACCGGCGAGCGCGCCGATCGCGGCGCCTGCGGCCGCGCCTGCGGCCGCCTCCATCAGCTCCACGCCGAGGTGCGCTCTGTGCTCGTGCTTCTCGAGCACAGCCTTCGGATCGTCGTCTTTCGGCGGTTGCATGGGAAGGCCCGCTGCAGCACACGTGCCAGCCCAGGCCGCGGCGCCATTCGACGTCTCTCCTAGCGTCGAACAGGCAGCGCCCAGGCTCGTTGCCGCCCGCGCTGGCGGCGGAGAGTCCGCCAGCGCGGGCGCAGGCTTGGCGGCGATCGCGCACCGGCTGCGCCCCGCGCGCGCCGTCGTTGCGCCGTTCGCAGCGCGACGCGCACCCGATCGAGCGGCACGGACGTTGATAAGGCGCCGAGCATGAGCCACTTCGCCACCCCGGTCAGCGCCTACGCGCATGGTCCACTGGTCTCCGTCTCCGTCGACACGCCGATCCAGGGCGTGCTCGCGCTGATGGAGGAGCGCAACATCTCCGCCGTGCCGGTGCTCAGTCGCAACCACGAGCCGGTGGGCGTGATCTCGCGCACCGATCTGTTGCGCATCGGCACGCCCAAGCCGCGCGCCACGCCCAGCAAGAGCGGCGTGTTCGAGCTGCCGGCCCAGCGCGCGGAGGAGGTCATGCACAAGGGTGTCGCGAGCATCTCGCGCGAGACCTCGGTGGCGGCGGCCGCCAAGCGTATGGTCCACGACCGCATGCACCGACTGTTCGTGGCCAACGAGCACGGCGCGCTGATCGAGGTGTTCGGCACCCGGGAGGTGATGATGGCGGTCTGGGAGGCCCGCGTGGCGACGCCGATCGGCGAGATCATGTCGCGCAAGCCCTTCACCGTCGCCTACGACGCCAAAGCACAGGCGGCCATCGAGCGCCTGGAGCAAGCGCACACGCATGGCGTGGTGGTGCTCGACCCAGAGGGCTGGCCCATCGGGGTCTTCACCCAGCGCGAGGCGCTGCTCGCGCGCGCGTTTCCGGCCGAGGCGACCGTGGAGGAGACCATGAGCCACGGCATGTTGTGCCTGCACGAGACCACGCCGCTCTACCGAGCCGCCGCACAAGCCGCCCAGACCCGTGCGCGGCGGGTGCTCGTGACCCGGGATCGCACCGTGGTGGGCGTGGTCACGGGCTTGGACTTCGCGCGCATGGCACACGGCACCTGAGGACTCCAGTTGCCCGAGCCGCGGTCCGCGCGTATACCGGCGTTCCGCCTCGAAATGAGGCAGCAGGAGAGCCCCGATGATCGACGTGCCCATGCCCCAGCTCGGCGAAAGTGTCGCCGAAGGGACCGTGACGAAGTGGGTCGTGCGTGAAGGTGACTTCGTCGAGCGCGAGCAGGTGTTGCTCCAGGTCGCCACCGACAAAGCCGACACCGACGTGCGCGCCCCGGCGAGAGGCCGCGTGACCAAGATCATCGCGCAGGAGAACCAGACCATCGCCACCGGTGGGCTCCTGTGCCAGCTCGACGAGAACGCCGCAGGCGCGGCCGCCGCGGCGGTCGCCTCACCTCCCCCCGCGGCGCCTGCGGCCGCTCCCGCCGGCGCGCTCGCCTCCCCCAGCACCCGTCGCATGGCGCTCGAGCACGGGGTCGACGTGAGCCGCGTGCCGGGCAGCGGCGAGCAAGGTCGTGTCACCCACGACGACGTGCGGCGCGCCGCCGGAGGCCCGGCGCCTTCCGCGCCCGCCGTCGCGCCCGCCGCGGCGATGGCGGCGCAACAAGCCGCAGCCGTCGTGAAGTCCGCGGCCAGCGAGATCGGTCAGCTGCTGCAGGCTGGCGGCGGCTACGTGCCGCCCATCCCGGGCGTGGGCTTCGGCTCGTACAAGGTGCCGCCCTACAACCCCCGTCCTGGCGACGAGGTGGTCGCGTTCAGCCGGCGTCGGCGCATCACCGCCGACCACATGGTCTACTCCAAGCAGGTCTCGCCCCACGTGGCGACCGTGGCCGAGGTCGATCTGGCCGCCACCGCCCGCTTGCGCGACGAGCACAAGGATCGCTTCAAGAAAGAGGGCGTGCCGCTCACGTTCTTGGCCTTCATTTGCGTGGCCACCGTGCGTGCCCTGCGCGAGCACCCGGAGCTGAACTCACGCGTGCTCGAGGGCAGCTACGTCAAGCTCAAAGACGTGAACCTCGGCGTCGCGGTCGACACGCCCGGCGGCCTGGTGGTGCCGAGCATCAAGCAAGCCGACCAGCTGTCGCTGCGGGGCATCGCGTCGGCGATCGACGATCTCGCGCAGCGCGCCAAGGCGGGCAAGGTCACCGCCGACGATCTGTCGGGCACTTCGTTCTCCATCTCGAACCCCGGCCTCAAGGGCAACCTGTTCGGCGCCGCGATCATCTCGCAGCCCAACGTCGGCATCTTGCGCATGGGCGAGATCAAGAAGCGCCCGGTGGTGGTGTCGAACGGCGACGACGACAGCATCGCCATCCACCCGGTGATGTACATGGGCCTGTCGTACGATCACCGCATCATCGACGGCGTGATGGCCAACTCGTTCTTGTGGCGCGTGAACGACATCCTCACGCGTGGCGAATTCGAGGTCCGCTGACATGGGCGCCCAAATCGAAGGCCGTGCGCCGCTGTCGCAGGTCGACCCGGAGATCTTCGGGCTGATCCAGCAGGAGGAGCAACGCGAAGCAGACAAGCTGCGCCTGATCGCCAGCGAAAACTACGCGTCGCGTGCGGTGCTCGAGGCGTCCGGCTCCTGCCTGACTAACAAGTACTCCGAGGGCTACGCCGACAAACGCTACTACGAGGGTCAGCAGATCATCGATCAGGTGGAGAACCTGGCGAAGAAACGCTTGCAGGCCTTGTTCGGAAAGCCGCTCTCCGATCCCACCAGCTTGCACGTCAACGTGCAGCCCTACTCCGGCAGCCCAGCCAACCTCGCCGTGTACCTCGCGTTCGTCAAACCAGGCGAGACGGTGATGGGCTTGGGCTTGCCCGCGGGTGGCCACCTCACTCACGGCCACACCGTCAGCATCACCGGCAAGTTCTTCAAGTCGGTGCCGTACGGCGTGCGAAAGAGCGACCACCGCATCGACCTCGACGAGGTGCGCAAGCTCGCGCTCGAGCACCGCCCCAAGCTGATTTGGTGCGGCACGACCGCCTACCCGCGCGCGCTCGACTTCGCGGCGTTCCGGGCCATCGCCGACGAGGCCGGCGCCATCCTGGCCGCCGACATCGCGCACATCTCGGGCCTGGTCGCGGCCGGTCTGCACCCGAGCCCGGTCGGCATCGCCGACGTGATCACCTCGACCACGCACAAGACGCTGCGCGGTCCACGCGGCGGCATGTTCATGAGCAAACCGGAGCACGCCAGCGTGCTCGATCGCGCGCTGTTCCCCGGTCTGCAAGGCGGGCCTCACAACCACACCACTGCCGCCATTGCGGTGGCCGCGCACGAGGCGACGCTGCCCTCCTTCGCCGCCTACGCCAAGCGCGTCGTGGACAACGCCAAGGTGCTCGCCGGCCACTTGGTCGAGCGCGGCTTCTCGCTCATCACCGGCGGCACCGACAACCACCTGCTACTGGTGGATCTCACGCCCAAGAACGTGGGCGGCAAGACTTTCGCCCAAGCGCTCGATCGGGCCGGCATCGTCTGCAACTACAACGCGATCCCTTTCGATCCGCGCAAGCCGATGGATCCGAGCGGCATTCGCATCGGGACTCCCTCGCTCAGCTCGCGCGGAATGGGCGCGAGCGAGATGGTGAGGCTCGCCGACTTCATGGCGCGCGTCGCAGAGGACCGCTCGCCCGAGTCGCTCGATCGCATCGCGGCCGAGGTCAAGGAGCTGTGTACGGGCTTCCCCGCTCCAGGCCTGCTCGTCTGAGCAATTCGACCGGCTCGCCGGTTTGCCCTGGATTGAACGGAGTCCAGGAAGTGGACGGAGTCCAAGGAGGACTACGGAGCGAAGCGCAGTGAATCAGAGAGCAAAATTCTCATCGGCTTCGTCGAGGCGATGTCGATTGTTTGCTGAGAGTTGCCGCGGCGCCTGGTAGCTTCGCTCGCGTGAATCCCTACGGCGGCGGTCCCCCTCAGCAACCTCCCGGCGGCGGCTATGGTCAACCTCCTGGAGGCTACGGTCCTCCGCCAGGCGGCGGTGGGTACGGCGCGCCCCCGGGCGGCGGCGGGTACGGAGCCCCACCGGGGCAACCGTTCGGTGCCGGCCCACAACAGTTCGGCGGCGGCGGTCAGATGATGCAAGCCGCGCCGCCGCCCAAGAAGAAGGGCATGAGCGGTTGCTTGATCGCCTTCTTGGTGGTGCTCGGATTGTTCATCGTCGGTGGCGGCATCGTCGGCTACTTGGTCTGGCGCGAGGTGGGCGGCCTCGCCAGCGGCGTGGCCGAGATCGCGGGCATCATGGCCGACGCAGCCAAAGCTCCCGGCACCAAGGAGATGAAGGACGACGCAGGCTGCGACGAGGCGTTTGCGCTCGACGTCGACAAGCTCACCAAGGCGATCAACAAGCTCGAGGCCGAGATCGCCAAGAAGGAGAACCGTGATCCCAAACCGATGGAGGATTTCACGGAGGACGGCACCGCGTTCTTGGCCACCTGCGTGGTCAAGGGCAGCAAGGCGCCCAAATGCGACGACGTGGCCAAAGCCTACGTCGATGGCGCCAAGCCCAAAGACAAGTTCCTGGTCAGCGTGACCAAGAACGATCAGAACGGCGAAACCGTCTGCGCAGGCATCTACGACGACGACGGCAAGAAGGTCAGCGACAGCAAGGGCTTCAAGATGCCCAAGACGCCCAACTGAGGGGATGACTCAGGGGCCGCGCTTGCGCCGAGGCGCTACGCGCGGCGAAGCCAGATGAACGGAAAATCTGCGGGGCCGGTCTCCAGCGCGAGATCGGCCCTCGCCGTTTTGGGCCTCAGGCACGCGCGGCGCGCAGGATCTCGATCGCGATCGGGCGCATGCCGTCGATGATGAACTGCACGCCGATCACGAGGACGATCAAGCCCATCACCTTGGTGACGAGCTGCGTGCCCGCTTTGCCGAGCCGTGAGAGCAGCTTGGGCGCGAGCACCAGGACGACGAACGTCGCGAGGATCGCCAGCAGCAGCGCGAGCAGCAGCGCCGACGTGTGCAACACCGACGGCGACTGACCCATCAGCAACATCACCGTGGTGATCGCGCCGGGGCCGCCGATCAGCGGCACGCCGAGCGGCACGATCGAGGGGTCGTCGCCGTGAGCGTCGGCCGCGTCGGCGTGCGCAGCGCCGGTACGCACCAGCATGGGCAAGCCCACCGCCAGGAAGACCAGCCCACCGCCGATGCGGAAGGCGTCGATGGTGATGCCGAACAAGCGGAACAGCGCCGCGCCAGAGGCTGCGAACACGAGCAGCACACCCAGCGCCACGAGGCACGCCCGGAGCGCCATCTTGCGCGCCTCTTCGCGCGACAGCTTGTGCGTGACCGAGGCGAACACGGGCGCCGCCGCGATCGGATCGATCACCGTGAACAGCGACGAGAAGCACAGCGCGCCGAACGAGAGGGCGTTCATGACGATTCCCTCCGCGCGCCGGGCGCCGGCCCGAAGCCTGGCACGATCGGCGAGCTCGATTTGCTAGTGGACAGCACGAACGTGGTCTTCACCCGCCCGATCGCGCCGGAGGTCGAGAGTCGGCGCAACAAGAAGCCCTCGAGCTCGGCGATGTCGCGCACCGCAACCTTGAGCAAGAAGTCCTCGTCGCCCGCGATGTGGTGGCACTCCAGCACCTCTTCGAGCTCGGCGACGATATCGAGCAACTTCTGGTGATGGGGCAGGCCGTGGCTCTTCAGCGTGACGTGGACGAACGCCAGGATGGGCCGCCCCACCTTCACGGGGTCGACCAGCGCCGCGTAGCCCCGAATCACGCCGGTCTGCTCCAGCTTGCGGATGCGCTGCAGCATGGGTGTGGGCGTCAAGCCGACCGCCTCCGCCAACGCGGCGTTGGTCATGCGGCCGTTTTCCTGCAACAGCGCGAGGATCCGGAGATCGATCTCGTCGAGCGGGGGCACCGAAGCATGATCGACCATGAGTTCTAGTTATCACAGCATAAGCGACTGTCAATCCGCAGACGATAGGTTGAACGTGCTCACAAACGGCGCGCGGGCGGAGGCTTTCGCCACCGCCCGCTGGGCTGCCGTCGAGAGGTCTACTTGGAGTACAGCTGCGCCGCCGCGACGCCGCCGCCCGTGCGCGCGGTCATCACGAACTTGCCTGTCGCGCCCATCGGCGCGGCCCAGCGGAAGCAGTTGCCGTTCGGACCGATCACGGAGTTGGAGCCGGTCTGGCTGTCGTTCGCGATCGCGGGGCCAGGGATCGGCGTCACCACGAACATGGCGAGGTCGAGCTCGCTGATGCCCGCGCCCGACGCGATCACGGTGTAGCACTTGTTCGGCAGCAGCTGGAACTGCTGCTCGAGCGTCTGGCCCTGCTGGAAGTTGCCGGCGAGCACACCGCCCTCTTTCGTCATGCCCTGTGCGTGCGTGGCTTGCATCTGCATCAGCGGCACGGTGGCGACCGTCGCGAGCGTAGGATCGATCTGCTGCGCAGAGCCGGAGCCTCCGCTGCTGCCGCCGCCGGTCTGTCCACCACCGGTCGGGAACGGGAACGGGAAGCCGCCGGGCTGGGTGCCGCCCGTCTGCCCACCGGAAGGTTGCGTGCCGCCCGTCTGACCACCACCGGTCGGGAACGGGAACGGGAACGGAAAGCCGCCCGGCTGCGTGCTGGTCGCGCCCGGCTGCGGCTGCGGCTGCGGCTGCGGTTGCGGCTGCGTGGTGCCGGGCTGACCGTACCCTGGCTGCGGCTGCGGCTGGCCGTAACCAGGCTGACCGTAGCCAGGTTGGCCGTAGCCAGGCTGACCGTAGCCAGGTTGACCATAGCCACCGTATGCAGGCTCGTTTTGTTTCTCACAACCGGCGAGCAAGCCGCCAGCGAGCAAGGAAAGAGCAACAGCGGGAATGGCGACGGTCGAGCGAATCACGGGGAACCTCCTGAGGGATGCGATGTACGTCTTTCTAACACTTCATTCGACGCGTGGGGGATCCGGCTATTCTGCGCCCGCCCGCCGGCGGATCCCCGCCTATGCTTTGGGCACCCAAGATCAGGGTGGAGGACGGCACGATGAAGATTGAAAAGAGCATGATCGCGACGGTGTGCGTCGTCGCTGCGTCGATGGCCGCCTGTCCGAGTGAGCCAGAATACCCCGTGCAGCCCGCTCCGTCGAACACGGTCGCCGTGCCGCCGGTGGCATCGTCGTCGCCGCCTCCCGCCCCGGTGGCGTGTGATGCGCTCAGCCAGAGCAACTTCGCTGCGATCTTCGCGCAGCGAGCCCCCACCGAAGCCAAGGGCATGCAACCCGAGGGGAACCCGGTGTGCGGCACCGCAGGAGAAGGCCAAGTGGTGGAGGGCACGTCCGTCTTCCTGCAGCCGAACATGTGCTACACGGTGCTCGCCAACGGGCTGCCCAACGTGACGGAGCTCGACGTCAGCTTGGTGGTCGACGCGACGGCGGTGGGTGCCATGCCGGCGGTCGCCGCGCTCGCGGCCCAGCCGCTCGGAGTCGACAGCGACACTGGCGCGATGGCGACCGTGGGCTCCAAAACGGCGTGCATCCGCAATCCGCTGCCCCTCTTTCCCGTCCCCGCCAAGATCGTGATCAAGGCGCGCACGGGAGCCGGCCCCGTCGGCGCGCAGCTCTTCTCGAAGAAGGTCCCCGGCTTCTGACCCGCTGACCACCCTTCGAAGCAACAGCGGCCACGGCTCCTCGCCGTGGCCGCCATGTGCAGCCCTTCACTGACCGCGTGCGAGCTTTGGGAGCCCGCGCGGATCGATGAAGCTCAGGCCATCGCCTCTTTGATCGCCTTGATCGGCCGCGCGCGGACCGACTTGCTGGCGGGCTTGGCAGGGATGGTGATCGCCTGCTTGGTGAAGGGGTTGATGCCGGGGCGAGCCTTGGTGGCGGGTTTGGCCACCACGCGGAACTTGGCGAAGCCGGGGAGCGTGAAGACCTTGCTCTTCTTCAGCTCCTTGTGGCCCACCTCGATCAGCGACTCGAGCACAGCCTTCACCTGCTTGCGGGACACGTCGTCACCGACCGACTCTGCGATCGCGGTGATGAGGCCGTTCTTGCTCAGGGCCTTCTTGGAACCGCCCGCAGCTGCTTTCTTCGTTGCCATCTGAACCTCCAAATTGGGTGGGACGCCGGGCCCCACCCAGACGTTGCGTACGACTCGCGGTGCCTATCACCGCATGATTCGCGCCGAAAACGACGCTGAACACCCGCTACGTTACACGCCTGCGCACGCCTGTTAAGCCAAAAAGTGATGTTTTGAGCCGAATTTGAGCAGGTAGCTGCAGCCACCCCCACAAATTCGGCCCAAACACCGGCTTTTAGCGAGCTCTCAAAGCTGCGCGAGCAGCTCGCGCGCAGCGTCGAGCGTCGGATCTTCTGCGATCGACTTGTCGAGCATGAGCTTGGCGCGGCGCGCGTCGCCCTGCTTGTACGCCATGTTGCCGAGGTGAAAATACGCGATGGCGCGGTCCTGTGCGGTGACCCCCGAGCCACCGTCGGCCTTCATCAGCGTCACGGCACGGAACGCGCGCTGCGCGACATCCTGTTCGTCGAGGTCGATGGCGAGCTGACCGAGCTCGAGCGCGATGCCGCCGTGCTGCGGCTGGTTGTCGAATGCTTTGGCCAGCGCCTCGATCGCGTCGGACAGGTTCCCGCTCTTCGACTCGACGCGGTAGAGCGCGTAGAACGCCTGCCCGAGCTCGCGCGATCGCTTCCCTTTGTGGGCGGCGATCAGCTCGCCGGCGACTTGGCGCGCCTCCTCGACGCGCCCGCTCGCGGCGAGCGCTTCCGACACGAGCTGCAGCAGATCCGGATCAGCAGCGCGGATCGCTTTGGCCAGCTCGAGCACCTCGAGCGCACGCTCCGCCAGCTGCGGGCCGATCGAGACCTCGCCAGTGCCGTAGAGCAACAAGCGGGCAGCCTCGAGCAGCTTGTCGTACCGCGCGTCCTCGGCGAGACCTTCGGCCTCCTGCACCACGAGATCCGACAGCTCGAGCACGGCGCCGGTTTGTTCGTACACCGCGCGCAGCGCGGCGCGCAGGTGCACGTCCTTGGGGTCGGCGGCGAAGGCGCGTTCCACACCCGAGCGCGCGATTGCCAAGCGACCGATCTGCTGGCACGCATCGAACAGACGCAGCGCCACGCTCGACAGGTCGGCGCCCGTAGCCAGTCCTGCGGCCTTCGCGTACGTCAGCGCGGCGGCGTCGGGGCGCCCCGAGAACTCCTCGATGCGAGCCAGCGCCGACAGCGCCGCCGCGTCGTTCGGGTCGCGCGCGAGCAGCTCGTCGACCACGGCCCGCGCAGACGCCACGTCGCCTCCTTGCGCGGCGACCTCTGCAAGGCGCAGGCGGATCGATGCCTCCGAACGGCGCGACGCCGAGGGGTCCTGCGCGATACGCGAGAGCGCTGCCTCGAGGTGTGCGCGGAGCTCCGCCGCGTACTGCCCGCCGCTCTTGTCGAACGCCAGCTCGAGGTCGTCGAGCGCCGAGTCACTCTCGCCCACGGCCTCGCGCAGCACCGCGCGCGAGAACAGCAGCCACGGGTCGTCCTTCTCTGTCTCGAGCGCACGATCCACCGCCAGGATGCCGCGCGCGTGTTGGTTGGTGTTCGCGCACGTCTCCAAGTAGGAAAAGATCGTGTCGCGATCCGTCGGATCGAGCTCGAGCGCCTCGGCGTAGAGCTCCACCGCCTCGCGCTGGTCGCCCTCGTTCTTGATCGTCTCCGCGGCCCCGAGCATCAGGTCGCGCTTGGCGCGCGCGTCGGTGACGAAGCGGGCTTCGGCGGCGGTCAGACGCGCGAGGCCCACGCGGTCGCCGCGCTCGCTGTACAACGCGGTCAGGCGCTGCTTCAGCTCGGCGTTCTTCGGGTTGGCCTTGAAGCCACCCACGAGCGCACGCTCCGCGCCCGGCGGATCGCCGCTGGCGAGCTTCATGTCCGCCACCTTGAGCGAGAGCTCGACCGCCTGGTCGCCCTGCTCGACCTCGAGCAGACGATCCAACAGGTCCGAAAGCACCAGCGAGTCTTCGCGCTGGGTGTGGAGCTTCACCGCCGCGCGCAGCGCCATCAGGTTGCGGTCGTCCCAGTCGAGCGCGCCGTGGTACGCATCCAGCGCCGCCTCTTCGTCGCCGAGGCGCTCCCTCAACGCGCCGATGCGGAGCCCCAGGTCGACCACGCGAGTCTTGTCTTCCTTGTCCTTGGCGACGTCGAGCTGGCGCTCGAGCAGGATCACGAGCTTGTCGTCGCGCCCGGTCGCCTCGTACAACCGCTCCAGCAGCGCGCCGGCCTCGGGGTTGCCCGGGTCTTCGTCGATCGCCTCGGTGAGCACGTCCGCCGCCCGATCCGGATCGGTGACTTCGAGCATTTTGGCTAGCATCAGGCGCATGCCGGCGCGCTCGGGCAGGTCGTCGATCAGGGGGATGGTGACGTCCATCAGAGCAGCGAGCGCCTCTGTGTCGCCGCGGCGCCGGTGGATGTCGGCGAGAGGCGCCCACACCTCGCGATCGGCTGGCTCGCGCTTCTGCAGCTCCTCCAAGATGCGGATCGCGCGATCCGTGTCCGAGAGCACACGGTCGGCCAGATCTGCCACGCGGAGCAGCAAGCCGCGCTCGTCGTCGCCTTCGGACACCCGCGCTGCGCGCTCCCACAAGTCCGCCGCCTCGCGCGCGTCGCTGGCGGCGAACCGGGACTCGGCCAAGGCAATCAGCACCCAGGCATCGTCCCCGCTCTCTTCCCCCGGCTTGGGACAAAGCCGCCGCAAGAGCTGCTCGCTGAGGGCAAGGTCTTCGAGCTCGAGCGAGGTCTCGTACGCCTCCTTGATGTGGGTCGCCGGATCGCTGGCGCGATCCGCCAGCATCACCAGCGCATCGACCACCGCCCGCGCGCGCTTGCGCTCGCGCCCGAAGTCCTCGAGCAGCCGCACGAAGCGCGCATCGGCGGGGCAGCTGGTGATGGCCTTGTAGAGCTCGCCCTGCAAGCGATCACCGTCGGCGTCCTCGCGCGCGGCGCGTTCGAGCAGCGCGTAGGAAGCGTCGACGTGCCCGCTCGCGAGCTCCAGCGCGAGCAGGCGATAGAGTGGCTCGGCCACCGAGGCGAACGCCCCGCCCTCCCCGCTGACGAAGTCCACGATCTTCTCGAGCACACGCGCGAGCCGATCATGCGACCCGGACCGAGTGGCGATGCGCGAGAGCAGATCGTCGAGTCGCGCCAACACCTCCGCGTGCTCCTGCGGAGAGCCCAGGCCGCTTTGCTCCCAGGAAAAGATCACGCCCTCGAGCGCGTCCGCGGCGCGGCTGTCGTCGGAGAGCTCCGCCTCGGCGATGGTGGCCGCCTTGAGCAGGAGCGCGGGCTTGTCTGCGTCGGTTGCGCGTTCGGCCGAGGCGACCAGCGCGTCGTACAATCTGGGCAGCTGGCCGAGCTCGCGGATGAGGGCGTTGATCTTGGACTCGGCGGCACGCGCAACGGGCCCGCGCTGACCTTCGATGCGCTCGAACGTGCGCAGCGCGAGCGTCCCCGCTTCGTCGCTCTTGCCCAGCTTCTTCAGGGCGTCGGCCAGCGAGAGCTCGATGCGAGTCCGCGCATCGTCGCTGAGGTCCTCCCGCTCGAGCTCGCGCTCCAACGCCTTGGCGACGAGATCGGCGTAGCCGCGACGGTCCAGCGCGGCGACCAGCGCCTTGTACTCGGCTTCGTCCTCTCGAGCCGCCTCGAAAGCGCTGTCGATGAACTCGGCTTTGCGCTCCGCCTCGCGTTGACGCTCGGCGATGTAGGCCAGCTCGACCAGCACCTGCGACTTGTGCACCTGGGACTGCCCGGCCTGCGCGGGTTTGTCTCCGCGTTGCGAGCGAAGCACCATGAGCAAGCCACGATAGGTTCGCTGCGCACGCAGCAGTTGGCCCTCCTCCAGGGCCACGTCACCCAAGAGCGCGAGCACCCCGGCGTGCGCAGGGTCGATCTTCGAGGCGCTGTCGAGCTCCGTCAGCGCGCCGGTGCGGTCCTTGGTCGCGAGCGCCAGCTTGGCCAGCTCGAAGTGCACCAAAGCACGCTCCTTGGGCTTGCGCGTGCCGAACTCGGCGAGCACCCGACCGAGCACCTCGCGCGCCTCTGTCAAGCGCTCGCCCAAGCGCAGCGCCTCGCTGAGCACGAACAGCGTGGCCATGTCGCCGGGGACGAGCTCGGCTGCGCGCGACAACAGCGGCACGGCCGCTTGCGAGTCGCGCAAGTGGTGCACGTAGATGTCGGCGGCGGCCCGCAACCGCTCCACCTTCGTGGACGCGTCGTCGCTCTCGTCCGCTTCGGACTCGAACAGCTTGGCCAGCGGCTCCCATGCGCCGGCCGCGCGATAGATCTCGGACAGCACCTCGCGCACACGCGCGCTGCCGCGACCATCCGCGACCGCCCGCTCGAGCTGCTCTCTCGCGCGCTCCACCTGACCAGCCTTGCCCAGCGCCGTCGCCAGCCGGAGCGAGAGCTCGTCGTCGCCGCCGCGCGTCTGCTCGAGCCGCTCGAGCACGGCGGCCTCCTCCTCGAACAGCTCGGCGCCAGAGAGCAAACGCGCGAAGCGGTCGAGGTGCTCGGCTGAGGGCTCGAGATCCACGACCTTCTTGAACGAGCGGGCGGCGCGCCCGAAGTCTTCGAGCTCAGTTTCAGCCAGCTCGGCGGCCCGCACGAACAAGCCCAGCGCCCGCGCGAAGTCGCCCTTGAGCAGGAGGTCGCCTTGACTCTCGCACAGCGCGCACAGCTCTGCGTGAGCGTGCTTCTGCTCCAGCAGCGTGATGAGCAAGCGCACCGAGGCCTCGTGAATGGGCAGCGCGCTCAGCGTCTGCCGCAACACCGAGATGGCGGGGTCCGGGGTGCCGAGCTCGACCAACAGCTCCGCTCGCACCAGGCGCAGGCGCGCCCGTTCGTCCTCCGAGCCGGCCGTGTCGGCCATGCTGCCGTACAGACGGGCGAGATCCTCCTTGCGACCCAGTTTGTCGTACAGGCGCACCAGCTGCTCGGCCGCCTCCGCATCGAGCGGGTTGTGCGCGTACAAGCGCTCGAAGACGGTCGCCGCGTCGGCGTCACCCGAGAGCTTGGCTGCGGCGATGGACAGCTCACGCGCACGATCGGAGTCGATGGGAAGCAGCGCGGCTTGGCCCAGCACCTCACGCAACCTCTCCGTGTGACCTTGAGCACGAAGGATCGGATCGATGACCTCGAGCGCCCAAAGCAGGGCGGCCTCGGCGGCGGAGTCTGGTTCGGTCAGGCGCGCCGCCGCCATGGCTCGCAGATCGTCCGCGATGTCGAGCGCAGCAGGTTCGTCGCCGATGTCTCGCAACATCACGGACGCGGCCTCGCGCGTCAGATCCAGGTCGCCGCCGCGCAGCTGCGAGAGGACGAGCAACGCCTCGACCAGCGCCCTGCTCGGGGTCTTGCGCCGCGCCGCGATCAACTTCTCCAAGACCACCTTGTCGGCCGGCTTGCGCAGGTGCGCGGCCGAGAGCAGACCTTCGGTCAGTCCCCGTGAGTCGTTGGGCACCGGCGTGGGGACGGAGGAGCCCTGCGACGCCCAGTCGGCGGTGAGCACCAACAGGTCGCGCGCGACGTCGGCGTCGATGTCTTCCCGAGTCGCGAGCGCCGGCAACAGGTGGGGCGCGACCAGATCCCAGCGGCCCGTCCGCTTGCCGCGCGTGCACAGAGCGGCAGCGACGCCAGGGTGCTCCGGCCGCAGCGCAAAGGCCTGCACCGTGCGCTCGAGCGCGCGCACGTCATCTCGGGTCGTCTCCTCCTCCAGCGTGGCGGCCCGCAGCAGCAACGAGCACTTGTCCCCGTCGTCGCTCGTGCCCAAGAGGCGGGCGGGCACCAGCGCGAGCCAGCGGTCCATCTGGCCGGCCTCCTCGAAGCTCTGCGCCAGCTTGGTGACGCCCGCCGCGAACAGCGGGCCCTTCTCCGCGTCGTCCGGGGAGAGCGCGCCGATCAACGTCTCGAGACCTGCCTGAGCTTTGGGATCGGCGGGCAAGATCGAGAGCGCAGAGGAGAAGGCGTCGAGCGACGCCTGGATGCGGCCGCGCCGACGTTCGAGGTCACCGAGGCGCGCGAGCAGCGCCGCGCGCCGCTCACGATCGGTGGCGCGCGCGGCCTCGCTCGCGAGCAGATCGGCCAACTCGGCGTCGCGACCGTCGTCAGCCAAGACCTCCGCGAGCTCGTCGACCAGCTCGTCGGAGCTGCCGTGCTGGTCGAACACCACGCGGTAGGCGTCGATCGCGCGCGGCCGGTCCGCGAGCACCCGCGCGAACAAGCGGGCGATCTCGACGCGATCGCTCTCGGCGTCCTCGGGTACCTTGGTGCACTGCGCGCGCGCGTCGAGCGCCTCGACCAACGCACGCGAGTCCGCCACGAAGCGCAAGTTCTCGATCAACAGCGAGAGTGCTTCGACGTCGGTCGGGACGTCGGTGAGCCAGCGCCGCAGCGCCTTGATGGCGCGCGCACGGTCGCCGATCACGTGCTCGGCGATGCGCGCCGCCTCGATCAGCGCGGCGCGCTTGGCCTCGGGCGTCTGCTCGAGGTTCGCGAGCTGTTCGAGCACTCCGCAGCGCTCCGCCTCGCGCTTGGCGGCCTGCAGATCGCGGTCGAGCTTCTTGGCGGCCTCGCGCGCCGCTTTGGGATCCTCGTCGGAGCGCGACAGGATGGCCAGGTCGACCGTGATGGCGCGGGTGTCGTCCTTCAGGTCCCCACGCGCGATGGTGGAGGCGCGACGCAGCAAGCGCAAGCTGCGCGTGCGGTCCTCCTCCAAGCCGCCGACCTCGCACAACGCGTCCACCACTCGACCCAACGCTTCCTTCGACTCGCCGGCGATCACCAGCGCGGTGTCGAGGGCGCTGGCCTCGTCGGCCTCGGTGCGGGAGAGCGAGAGCTCGGCGACCGCGCCGGTCAGCGCGCCGTCGACGTCACCCAGCGCTGACCGTGCCTCTGTGAGCTTGCGGAGCAACTCGACGCGCTCAGCCTGCTCGAGATCGCTCTCCAGTGTCACCTCGAGCATCTGGGCGGCGCGCTCGTCCTCACCTTGTGTCGCAAACACGCGCGCGAGCAGCCGCGCCGCGACGGCACGGACGGCCGGGCCCGCCGTCGGCTCGGACAGCCAGCGGTACGCTGGCCGCAGCGGCGCGCCCGCCGGGCTCGACCGCGCGGGAGCGGTGCGCTCGAGCCAGCCCAGTGCCGTCCCGATCGCCTCCTCGTCGCCGGCCTCGATCAGCGGCTCGAGCACCGACAAGGCGCCTTCCAGGTCGGACAACCCCAGCTCGTGCAACGAAGCCGCACGCAGCCGCGTCGCGCGCGCTTGCTCCTCGTCGAGCTTGGGTAGCCGCGAGAGCAAGAGCGCGATCAGCTCTGCGTGACGGCCATGACGGTCGTACAGTCGCTCGAGCTGGGTGTCGATCTTGGCGTCGTCTGGTCGCAGCTCCTTGAGCTTCTCCAGGTAGTCGATGGCGCGCTCGGAATCCCCTGCCAGGTCGCGCGCGGTCTCGACCGCGTCCTCCAGAATCATGATGCGCGTGCTGCGGTCGTCCTCCGCGCCGATCACGCGATCGAACAGATCGAACAGCTCCTGCCAACGCTCGCCGGAGTTGTAGACCAGCTTGAGCCGCTCGAAGGCCCACTGCGCCGACGGAGCCAGATCGATGACCTGTCGCAGCAAGCTGGTGACTTGCTCCGAGTCGTCGAACCACTCCTCGTGGAACGCTACGCCTCGCTCACCCACGCGCAGCGCCACTTCGACGTCGAGGCGCGGGCCATCCGCGGGTCCACCCAGCACCTTGCGAAAGGCCACCGCCACGGGCTCGGGGCGCTTCAGCGCTCGCGCGAGCTCCTCGGCTCGGTCCCAGAACGCGTCGTTGTCCGGGGCCTGCGCCGCCGCGCGCGACGCGACCTCGAGCGCCTTGCCGTCGTCGTCGATGCAGGCGAGCCAAGCTTCGAACAGCCCGGCCTCGAGGCCCACCAACGCCTCTGCTGGAGCCTTGGCGAACAGCGCCTCGTACACCTCTGCGCGCGCCGCGGGCTCATCGGTTGCTTCCGCGACGCGGGTCAACACCTTGACTGATCTCGCCGGTTCGAGCCCTGCTGAGAGCGCTGCGAGCGCGACCGCGCGTAGCGCGGGCTCGCGCGGGTACGCGTCCACGAATGGCTCGATCGCCGTCAACGCCGACGCGGCGTCGCCACGTTGCTCGAGCCGCAACATCGCCAGCTCCGCAGCGCGCTCGACGCGCGCGTCGTCGTCGCTGGCCACGAACAACCGCTTCTCCAGGCACGCCTCTGCTTTGGCCAGATCGCCGTCGGCGATGGCCAAGCGCGCCCGCTCCCGCAGCGCCTCGTCGTCGTGGGGGTCGGCCTCCAGCACCCGGTCGAGCGCCGCGCCCGCCCGCGAGCGATCCTTGGCCACGTCGAGCTCGAAGCGGAACAACGCGAGGAGTGCAGTCCGAAGGTCGTCGCCTTCACGACCGCGCGTGTCGTCCTCACACAAGGCTCGCCGCGTGGGCAACAGCTCGGGCACGTCGCCTTGACGGTCGAGCAGCGCGATCACCGCGGCCTTGGCTTGCTGACCTGCTGCTTCGTCAGCCAACATCGCCGACAGCGCCTCCGCCGCCTCGGTCGCCCGACCTGCACGCTCCAGCACCAGAGCGCGCGCAGACACGGAGTCGAGCTCTTTGCCGAGCCGCGACTCGATCGCCGTGATCATCGAGAGCAGATCATCGGCTCGCCCCCCCGCCACCTCGGCAAGCTCTGCCACCACCTGCAGCGCCTCGCCGCGCTCCTCGATCAGCTGCACGAGGCGGCGAGCGCAGTCGATCACGCTGCCCACGTCGGAGCGCGATGAGTGGACACCGATCAGACGCTCCAGCGCGACGCGAGTGGTCGGCTCGTAGCCCAACACGCGCTCGTAGTCCCTCACCGCGCGGTCTTGCTCGCCGGCGGCAAACGCCTCCTCGGCGGCCTCGAACAGGTGCTGAGCGGCGCGCGTCGCGTCCCCCGCGCGCTCGCCCAACAGCGACGCCAGCCGCTCAAGCGCCGACGCCCGCTCGAGACCCTCGGCGAAGCCCACTCGGCGCTCGGCGACCGCGATGAGCAGCGGCACGTCCTTTTGGCTGGTTGCGATGGCTTCGATCTTGTCCAACGCCTCCGGCTCGACCTCGATGTCTGCCGAGGCCAACGCCCCGCGGAAGTGTTTGGCAGCCGCCTCGTCGTCGCCAGAGAGAACAGCCGTCTCGGCCAATCGAAGCTCGAGCAGCGCGCGTTCGGACTCGTCCGCAGCGTCGAAGTCGACGCTCAGCTCGCGGTAGAGCTCCGGGTACTGCTCGGCCTGAGACAGCGCGTCGAGCAACGCGTCGCGCAGCGCGCGATCGCCCGCCAGCTGTTCGAGCGCTTCGCGATAGGTGGCGATCGCCTGCTTGGGGGCCCGGAGGTGCTCGATCTGCACACCTCCGATGGCCAGGTACAGCCCGCGGCGTTTGTCGACCGAGCCGGGGCGCGCGAGCGAAGATCGATACAGCGCGATGCGCTCGTCAGGCGACCCCTTCTCCGCGAGCAAGTGGTCGATGCGCTCGATCGCTCCTTCGTTGTCGGGCTCGAGCTCCAGCACGCGGCGGTAGGCCTCGACTGCGCGCCCGAGATCGCCCGCGACGGCGTACGCCTCGCCGGTGCGCTCGGCGAGCCGTGCGATCGACGGGTGATCGACCGCGCGATCTCGCAGCGCGCTGGCCAACGTCTCGGCCACGGCCGCCTTGGAGGGCCCCTTCTCCGAGCGGCTCACGCGCTCGAGCCACGCGGGGACCTGCTCGACGTCGTGCTGCACCGCCTCGCGCAGGCCGCGCCCGGCGAGGAACAGGGTGCGCACGCGATCTTTGCCCACGGCGTCCAGCAGGTCGTGGGCCTCCGCCAGCGCGGCCAGCCGCGCCGCCGGCTTGGGCTCCAGATCCGCGAGCACCTCGAGCGCCGGCACTAGGCGGGCTTCGTCTTGCTCCGCGCGGTAGACCGGCACCAGGATCTGCGCCGCGCGCAGGCGCACGCCGCCCTCGCCCCCCGTGCACAGCTCGTCCACACGGATGCGCGCCCGCTCCTCGGTCGGGTCCGCGGACAACACCTCGGCGAAGGCGTCCAGCGCCTCGACCACGCGATCCAGGTTCAAGTAGCACTCGGCCAGCCAAGAGAGCAGCCCCGCGCGCTCGCTCTCTTCGGCCAGCTCGAGCTCCGAGGCGAGCACCTCGGCCAGCGCGTCGGTGCGGCCGAGCCCCTCGAGCAGCGGGACCACCAAGGCGTGCACGTCGCGCGCGGGACCGTGCTCCTTGCGCACGCGGAGCAACGTCTCGATGGCCAGCGCTGGGTCCTCTGCGCGCTCGGTGTAGAGCTCCGCGGCGCGCAACAACATCGCGCGGCGATCGTCGTCGATGGGCATGGCGCCGGCCCGGATCTCCAGCACCTCGGCCAGCGTCCGAAAGTCGCCGCGCGTCTCGAGCAGACGCTCGAGCTCCTCTGGCTCGGCGCTGGGATCGAGCTCCAACACTCTCTTGCGCGCCTGGATCGCCAGCGCGAGGTCCTTGAGCTCGTGCTCGTACAGCGCGGACAACCGGCGCAGGGTGGCGAGACGCTCCTCGTCGTTCGTGGAGAGCTTGGCCACCGTCTCGAGGATCGGCGCCAACCCCTTGGCCTCCTCGACCAGGTCGGAGAGCGTGCGCGCGGCTTCGAGCGCGACCTCGCCTTCGCCTGCCTCCAACACGCCCGCGAGCACGGTGCGGGCCCGCTTGGGATCGCCGAGCTCGGCCAAGAAGCGACCACACTCGAGGTTGATGCGAGCGCGCGCGTGCGGATCTTTGACCGCCGCGGCCGCGCGCGTGAGCAGCTTGCTGGCCTCGGCCTGCTTGCCGAGCGAGCGAGCGAGCGCCACGTAGCGCTCGCGCACCTCCTCGTCGGCCGGATCGACCGTCATGACCGCCTCGAGGTGACCGTAAGCAGCCGGGTCGTCGCCGAGCTCCAGGAGCAGGAGCGCCAGGCGCTTCTGGGCCTCGGCCTTCTTGGGGCCACGAAGCTGCTCGACCTGCACGGCCAGCATCTGCGCCACTCCCGCCTGGTCGCCCTCGGTCTCGTGCACCTTCTCGAGCGCAGCAGCGATGCGCGCGCCGACGGCCTTGTTGTTGAGCAGACGGGCAGCCACGCGTCGCGCGAGCTCGTGTTGCGGCTCACGTGCCAGGATCTCTTCGACGTGAGGCGCGGCGCGCTCGACCTCGGGGATGCGATCGTCGTAGAGCTCGAGCAACTTCTCGCGCAGCTCGAAGCGGCGATCTTCGGTGCCCGATGGCTCCGCCGCCACCGCCTGCTCCAGCGTGCGCGCGAGCTCGGGGTACTTGCCAGCCTGCTCGAGCCCGGCGCAGATGGCGTACAAAGCATCCACGTCTCCGGGGTCGAGGCGGATGATTTGCTGCGCGATCTTGCCAGCCTTGTCAGGGTCGGTGAGCTGCACCAGCTCGAGCGCCGCGCGCAGGTTCTGGAGCGCGACCTCTTTCTCCGTCTTGGGGCCGACGTTGGATAGGTAGAGCGCGACCAGCTTCTCCTGGTCGTTCTTTTCCTCCAGGATCTTCTTCAGTTGCTCGAACGCGTCGGGGTGCCCCGGCACCAGCGCGATCACGCGCTCGAGCGCGGCCTGCGCGCCCTCGATGTCGCCGAGCGCCCGCGTGAAGAACCGCGCGGCATGCAAGAACACTTGCGCCTGGTGGGGCGGCGGCATGATCCGCACACGCCGGTCCTGGCCGAGCTTCTCGTACGCAAACGCGAGCTCGGTGAGACGGTCGTCGCGCAACGCCGCAGCGTGCAGCTTGTCCCACAGCTCCTGGTTGGCCTGCCCCCTCGCTTGGGCGACCACCAGCAGGTCTAGAACTTGTGCCTCGTGCTCGAGAGTGTCGTCGAGGTACTGCCCAAGTGTCTCGAGGCGAAGCGGCGGGCCTTTGGTCCCCGTTTCCATTCGCGGACGGGTACGGTATCAGCGAATTGGATGTCCTGGGGTTTTTGACGAGGCGACCTCGCTGCTTCACCATGGACCTGTGCACCTGACCCGCCGAACGCTCGCAACCGGCTTGGCTGCGCTCGTGGGTGCGTGTGCGCTAACGGCGCGCGGCGCCACCCCGGTGTTCGAGATCAAGCGACTGAGCGTGAAGGGGAAACACGCCAGCCGCTTCGACCTGCTCGTGCCCAAACACTTGCCGAAAGACGCCCGTGTGAGGCTGCTCGTGGCGCTCCACGGGCTCGGTGAGTCACACGATCCGGAGCAGGGCGCCGCCGCGTGGGTGGATCGCTACGGCCTGGGAACCAGCTACGAGCGGCTGCTCGCGCCGCCGATCAAGAAGCTTGCGAAACGCGGGGACTGGACGGATGAGCGGCTGCGAGAGGTCAACCTCGCGCTGACCCAGCGGCCGTTCGCCGGTGTGGCGGTGGCATGTCCGTTCACTCCCAACTTCAAACAGGTGAGCGATCGGCCACGCGCGATCCGGGAGTACGGCGATTGGATCGTGGGCGAGCTCCTGCCGCTCGCGCGCAAGGAAGCGCCAGTGCTCGGCTCGCGCGCGGGCACCGCGCTCGACGGCTGCTCCATGGGAGGGCCGTTCGCGCTCGACACGTACCTGGCGCACCCGAAGGAGTTCGGCGCGCTCGGCGTGGTGCAGGGCGCGTTCGGCGAGCATCGCGCGGCGGGCTACGCGAGCGCGCTCGCGAGCACACAAGACAAGCACGGCGCCGTGCCGATCCACGTGCTCAGCAGCACGGGCGATGGCTTTCACGGCTCGGCGCGCGCGCTCCACAAGGAGCTCGACAAACGCAGCGTGAAGAGCGCGCTGCGCATCCTGCCCGGCCCGCACGATCAGCCGTGGCTGCGCGAGGCAGGCACGATCGAGATGCTGCTGTTCCACGAGCGGCGCGGCTGAGCCTCGGGCGGCTCGCGGTCAGGGCCCTGCTCGGTGGCGGGGCCCCCTGTGTGCCGTGGCGGGGACCATGCTCCGAGGGGCCAGACCATACGCCGTGCCGGGGGGACCATGCTCCGAGGGGCCAGACCATGGCGCCGTGCCGAGGGACCATGCTCCGAGGGGCCAGACCATGGCGCATGGGTTGCCTCTTCCGCGCATGGTGTGGCGGTTCGCGGGAGGGCGCCGCAACAACACCGACCGCCAGGCCACGAATGTGCGCGCATTTGACGATGGCGCCGCGGGGTGAGCACGCTGAGCGACGGACCATGCGCTGCACGCAGCCACCATGCGCCATGGTCCCACGCCACAGAGCATGGTCCCGCGCCACAGAGCATGGTCCCACGCCACAGAGCATGGTCCCGCGCCACAGAGCATGGTCCGCCTGTTCGCGCCGAGCGCACGCCATGCAGAAGGCCCAACCCGCCTAACGCAGCTCGAGCACGATCTCGGGGGCGCCTGGGGGACCGTACGGGCCCTCGAAGCGCACCAGCCGATGGGGCGGCGCGAGCTCGTACCACATGTGGTACTTGGGCAAGAACGGCTTGCCGAGCTTGGTGAGGATGCTGGGCAGCTTCACCCAGTCGTTCAGGTCCGGATACATCACCACCTCGCGCGTGTCGAAGCGTCCGCGCGGCGTGTGCAACGTCTCCTTGCCGCGGCTCTCGTAGTAGACCTTGGCCACGAAGCGGTCGCAGATCCACGCGTACAGCGAGCGCACCTTGCCATCGAGCGGTTGCGCGCCGAGCAGAAAGGGCAAGCCCACCTCGACGTAGGTGCACGGCGGCAGCGGGTGCGTGCGCGAGGCGAAGTCCACGATCTCGTGGCGCGACGCGGCCCCGTCGTGGCTCGTGACCCTGCGCTCGAGCTTGCGGAGGTGCAGGCCTTCGTGGTGCTCGATGCGGTCCTCGATGGTCCCGGAGCGCAGCTCGCTGTGGACGTGCAGCGCGAGCAGGTCGCCTTCCACTTGGAGCGAGACGCTGGTGAGGCTGCCGTCGACGAGCTGCTCGGCTGCGTCGAGCACGCCGTGGAACATGCGCTTTCGCCGCGCGGACGTGGCGTACCGGAGCCGCTCGCCGACCCAGCCTGGGGTCGGGATCAGATCGAGCACTTGGCGATCACTTGAGCTTGATGGCGACCGTGGTGATCAGCGGGAGGCCGTCGCCGGTGGTGGAGACGGTGCTGCCATCCGACGAGACGACGCCGTCGCTCAAGAGGACCCACTCGCCGTACCCGCCGACGGGCTCCTCGACACCCAGGATCTGCCCCCAGATCTCGACCTCTGCGTCGGCCGCGAGGTCGGCGTAGTTCTCGAACGTGACCGCGGCGCCGGGGCAGAGCGCGGTGTCGTACGGGCCGAGCGCGAACAACATCTCGAACTCGGCGGAGCCGGTGGCGGCGGCGATGGCCGCGCCCGTCAAGCGACCCGCGCGGAAGGTCTGCTTGTCCGGGGTGTCGTAGATGAGCTCGTCCACGCCGACTCCGTCGGGCACCGTGAGCTCCACACCTGCGGCGCTGACGGTCGTCCCCGGATCGAGGCTCGCGCCGCTGTCCGTCATGGTCGGGAACGCGCCGACCAACGGGGAAGGCCCGCCGGGCGCGTAGGGGTAACCGATCTTGCCGTACTCCAAGCTGTCCCCGGGCTTGAACACCGGACGATCGATGGTGCCGCCGGCCATGGAGTTGGTGAAGGCGATGGTGCCGACGGCGCTGGTGGTCGCGTACAGGCAGAAATCCTTGCCGCACAGTTGGAGGGGGGTGCTGGCGATCGGGTCGCCGTTCTCGTCCTCCGCGGCTGCGTTGACGGTGCCGACGACGACGTCGTTCTCTGCGCCCGGGTTCGAGGCCGGCAGCTCACACTCGATGCCGCCGCCGCCCTGCCCGCCGCTGCCTCCGCCCGCGCCCCCCGTCGAGCCGGCGCCGGTGCCCTCTCCGCCGCTGCCTCCGCCCGAGCCGCCCGAGCCACCCGAGCCGCTGTCGCCACATGCGAACGTGAACGCCGAGAGCACCAAGAGCACATTGCGAAGCGTCGTCATGAGGGCCTCCGGAGGCGAACCAAGAGCTGGATCTCTTAGCAGCGCGAGGGCGCGGTTCCAATGCTCGCGGCGCCTCCCTCAGTCGGCAGGCTCGATCACCACGCGGCCGCCCGCGAACAGGCTTTCGCTACCTTGGCCTTGGTCCAGCAACTCGATCGAGGTGCGCGGCCCCTGGCGCCGCAGCTGGAGCGGCAAGGTGCGGCCGTCCGACAGCTCGAGCTGGCCCAGATCCAGATCGCTGGAGACCGGTGCGAGCGTGAGTCGGCCGTCGAACCTGCGCGTCGGCGTGACCACGGTGACCTCGTGGCCAGACCAATGCACCTCGGTGCCACGCGCTTCCGCGTCGGCCCACTCACCCAAGCTCAGCTCCAGGAGGGGCGGCAAATGCAGCTCCACGACCCGGAACAGCGAGCGGCTTTCTCGCGCCGGCGCAGGGGCTGGGGCGCTGGCGGGAGGGGACGCAGCGGGCAGCGCCCACCGCGAAGCCGAGAGCGACGCCGACGACGACTGCTGGTGCTGCGCTGCTACGACCGCGCCGAGCACTCCGAGCAGCGCTGCCGCGCACAACCAGCGCGCGCGCAAGCGCTTCTTCAGCCGCGAGACCCGCTGGCGCACCACTTCGGGCGAAAGCGCTTCTTGTGCAGCGATGTCGTGCAGGCGTTCGCCCGCGACCTCGCGGGCCACCCAGCCGAGCGCGCGGTGCGCCGCAGGCTCTCGCTGCATGCTTCGGAGGATCTCCGCCAGCAGCAGCTTGTCCTCGATGGGATCGTGCAGCACCGCGCTGTCGACCGCGTCACAGACCTGCTCGCGGTGCTTCGCGCGGCGATGGTAGTCGGCGATCTTGTGACGGGCGATGCCCATCACCCAGCGGGCGACCTCCGCGGGATCGCTGGGCGCGTGAGCGGCCGCCAAAGCCTCGCACAGCGTGTTCTGCAGCAAGTCCTCGACCTCGGCGGCCGGCACGCGGCGGCGCAGCATGGCCAATAGCTCGCGCTTGAGCTTCGGCGCCTGCAGCACCTGGAGCGCAGCTGCCCCCCATGGGCGCCGCTCCAGGGGCGTGGCGGTGTTCCACTCGGCGGGGGCGAGGCTCGACATGGCCATGCTCCCTCATCGCGCGGGGGGACCGGCTGTGACAGCCAAGCCGTCGTCGGCGCTTTTTTCTCGGGCGCGGGCCTTCTGGCAGGCGTCGCGTTGCGCTTCGGTCGGCCGCGGGAGGCCCAGCTCGGTGCGGCGCTCCCAGACCCTGCCGTACAGCCAGCGGCAGCCGTCGCCCGAGCCGTAGAACACGACCGCGCGAGGCTGGCCCAGCATGCGGGCCAGCACGCTGCGGGCGTTGTAGGCCAGGTGCTCCTCGTCGGCCGCTGCCCGCACCACCTCCCAGATCGCCCGCCGGTCGATGGCGGGCACCTTGTAGCCCGCGTTGCTGAAGCCGCGCGCGAGCCAGGCATCGCGCGGGGCCTTGGGGCCCACCGAGCTCAGCAGCGTCGCGTACCCCTTGCGCGCCGCGCGCGCCCGCTCCTCGGGCGGCCGCGTGTCGGAGGTTTTGATCACGCGGTGGTTGGTGATGAACGCCAAGCTCTCGGCCGCGAGCAGGCTGAGCTCCGGATCACCCTCGTCCATCAGACCCACCAGCGCCTCCGCAGGCTCGATGCGATCCGCGAAGCGCGCGGCCTGCACCGCCAGCCGGGCGATACCTTTGCGATCGAGCACGCCATCCGGGATGGGGTGGGGCGCGAACAAGAGCCGCTCCTCGACCACGGGCCCGCCGTACATGAACGAGCTCGGCCCGAACACGGGCCCCGGCGAGGGCGCCTCGGCGGTCGCAAGCAAGAGGTCGCGCAAGAACGGCCCTGCGTCGCTGCCGCCCAGCGTGCCCACGGCCTCGATCAGCGCCTTGCCCACGGCGGGGTCGGCCTCCTCCCGGTAGCGCCGCGCCAAGTCCGGCACGTGCTTCTCGGCGCCGTGCGCGCTGACGAGCTCGGCGGCGGCGACCCGCACGGTGGCGGAAGGATCCGCCAAGCGCGAGAGCCCCAGCTCGACGTCGCTCTCGGCGCCGATCAAGCCGAGTCGCAGGAGGGCGTTGCGACGCACCGCAGGGTTGGGATCGCTGGCGAACACCCGCGCCTTCTTGGCGAAGGCGTCGCGCTCGGCGCCGAACAGCTTGGCGTACGTGTGCGTGTAGCCCATGTCGCGGCAGCCCCCACGCGCGTCGCGTTCGGAGCAGTACACCCGCACGTGCAGGTGATCGTCGTGGGGGGCTGCGCTGCCCGGCTGCCGCAAGATCTCCGAGGCTCGATCGATCAGCCCGGGGGGCACCCCCGTGGCGCGAGCGTGCTCGAGCAGCTTCTTCTTGAGCGGCTCGCTGATGAACAGGTACTGCAGGCTCGCGCCCTCGAACTCCAGCATGGCGCGCACGACCGTCCAGGTGCGCGCCACGTCGAACGCGAAGCGCTGGTCCTTGGACAGGCCGTTTTTTCCGAGCGCGATCAGGTCCGGCGGAGTCACCGGCGCCTTGGTGACGGGGTGTTGGTAGCAAAAGGCCACGTCGGCGTCGCGGCCAGCGTTGTGGCTCACCGACCACTCGATGTCGCCGCCCTCCTTGCGCCCGAGGTTGCCCACGTAGAGCTGCGTACCCGTCGCCTCGTGCAGCTTGACGGCAGCGTGCTCGAGCAGACCCACCAGCTGGTCGGCGCCGTAGCGGAGGTCGCGCGCCTTCTGCTTGGGCAAGATCGCGAGCGCCTTGGACTCGCTGAGCGCGCGCGCGTTCACCACGCGCCCGTGTGTGGTGTCGCCGATCGACACGCTGCCCTCCGGCTTCTCTCCCGGCAACAGCGGGAATGCTCCGGCGGGCACGGTCAACAGCTCCGGCAGCGGCGTGAGCGGCTCCTCTGTCAGGGCCGCCGCTGGGGAGACGGCAGGCGCCCCCGCCGACTCGTTCGGAGTCGGGTTGCGCGTGCACGCAAGGAGCGCCAGCGCGACCGTGAAGAGCAGGCCCCGCATCCGCGTTCACCATACTCCAAGCTGCCGCTCGGGGGAAAACGTCCCCCCATCAAAGATCGCTTGCGGAAGCCCTTGCCGCCGACGAAGACTCCCGTCCCGCGGCCCTTTGCTCCCGCTGGCTCGCGGCCTACGTGCAGACTGCTTGCTCGAAGGGTACGGGAGCCTGTTGCTCCTTGGTTCAACTGGCAAGCCCATTGAATTGCAGTAACTTTGTGGGGGTGGAGCTGGACGAGTCGAAGGCGGAGCGATTCGAGGGGGCCCGCGCGCTCGGCCTGTTCTGGCAGCTCACTCCCAACGTCGTCGCCACGAGGGTCTCGGGCCACGTGGAGGGCAGCGCGCTCGCGTTCTACACGCAGCGGGTGGAGCGCATTCTCGCGCGCGGGGACCGACTGCGAGTCTTCCACGATTGGCGCGGGATCAGCACCTTCGACTCCGAGGTGAGGGCGCCCTATCGCGAGTGGGCAACCAGCAAAGATGGCCTCATCGAGCCGACATTCCTGGTGCAATCGCGCGTCCTTTCCATGGCGCTGAGCGTCACCGCGCTCGTCATCAAGCGGGATCTCGTGGTGCTCTCCGACGCAGCAGAGTACTCGCGCAGGCTGCGCGTCGCGGTCAGCCCTCGAAGCTTGCTCCCACCGCGCCGCTGACAGAGGCGCACAAAATCGACGCGCGACGCGGAAACAGGGACTAAAGTTCGAGGCGTGTCGACCCAACGCTGGTGGCTGCTTGGTCTCGCGCTGGTGGCGGGCTGTGGCCGGCAGACCAAGGAGCCGCAGAAGCCCATGGGCCTCATGCCCACCGCGATCACGAGCGCGGTGCCGCAGTGGCTCCCCGAGCGAGTGTTGGCGGGCCGGGCGGTGGAGGCGGACCCGCGCGAGAAACACCTGTTCGATTTGCGGCGTCTCTCGCGCGGGCTGTCGGTCGAGCAGATCGCGTGGAGCCCGGACGGCACCTTCTTGGTGGTGTTGGGCAAGCGCGCAGGGGACGCCTCAGCCGCGGTGTTCAAGCTGGATCTTCGGCAAGACTTTCGCGAGCCCGCGCTCGAGAAGGTCTCGATCCCGGAAGAGTCCCCCTCGGGCGTGACGGTGACGGATGCGGGCGCGGTGGTGTACGCGCACGCGCTGGGGCTGACGACGATCCCGAACGGCGGCAAGCCGCACCGCTTCCAGCTCGGGGCGCTGACGCCACGCTCGGTGTCGGCCGGGCCGGCGGGCGCGCTGTTCGTCGTGGCTCGCCGGCCCGGAGCAGCGGACGGCTCGCACGCGCTGGTGCGGGCCGGAAGCGACGGCAGCGGGCTCTTGGTGCTGATCGCCGACGGCGTGGCGCCCTTCGCCCCGAGCGCCTCCCGCGACTCCGCCTATGTGGCATGTGCCTCGGCGAGCCGCCCGGACGGCACGGTGGGTCTCTTGCTCGCCAGCACCGAGGGCGGCAAACCTCGACGGCTGCTGGAGCAAGAGTCGCCGCGGGGCGCGAGCTACCACCCGCTCGGGGACCACCTCGCCTTCAGCTCCGGGCGCGACCGTGACGACGGCGAGATCTACCTGTGGTCCTTGTCGGACGCGGCGCTCACGCGGATGACGTACTCGCAGGCGAGCGCCCCTGCGTTCTCCCCCGACGGCCGATCCCTCGCCTTCGCGTCCAAGCGGGCCGGCGGCGGGGACCAAGACGTGTACGTCGCGCGTTTCGTGGAGAGCCCATGAGCCTCGTTCGCTGCTCCGCGCTCGCGCTCCTGCTCACGGCGTGTGGCGGCGCCACGGCGCCGGTGGCGCCACCGGCCGAGGCGCGTCCTGCCGCGCCTTCGGTGACGATCGAGTCCCCCGCGCGCTGGGTGTCGTTCCCCCAAACGGTGGGCGTGGCGCTCGCCACGCTCATCTTGCCCGACGGCCGCTGCTTGGTGACGACCGACGACGGCGAGCGCTGGCTCATCACGGCGAAAGACAAAGCCAAGCCGTGTATCGGATCCGGAAGCGCCTCTGGCTCGCCCAGCCTGGAGCCGCTGGTGGGCGCGCAACGCGTCGGCGACGAGTACCGCTTCGTGGCCGAGGGGGGCATCGTCTACACCGCGAAGCAGGCCCACGGACCGTTCACCAAGTACGTGCGCGCGCCGCTGCGGCTGAAGCGCGTGGCCGCCGCAGGCAACGCGATCGTGGGTGTCGACGACGCGGGCGGCACCCACTTCTACGACGGCGCGTGGAAGCGCTCGACCATGCCCGCTGACGCCTACGGGCTGGACGTGGGCATCGACCAGAGCGGGCGGGCGCTCTGGATCGGTGCGCCCGAGCGGCTGATGTTGTCAGTCGACGCGGGCCAGACCTTCAAGCTGCTCGCGGACGCCCCGCGCGTGGGCGCGTACGAGGTGGGCTTCAGCCAGAAGGGCGAGCTCGCCGCCAAGGGCGTCATCGGCAATCTGGTGATCGAGGGCGAGCGCGCCACCAGAACACAAGAGCGCCTGCGCGAGACGGAGGGCGGCGACGTGGAGATCGAGCCCAGCGAGGGGCCTCGCGCCTCGCTGCTCCAAGAGCAGAGGGCCGCGCTTCACGGCAGCAGCTACCTGGAGATCCTCGAGCCCTTCGACGGCACGCGCTACGGGCTCGGGCGCGCTCAGCTGGGGCAACCCCTCGCGCGGGAGGCCCTGACGAGCTTCGAGGCGTGCGACAACCTGAAGGTGACCGGCGCGGGCGAGCTGCTGGCGATCACCTGTGTGAAGCAGGTGGACGACAAGCCCAACCTGTCCGCCGAAGTGTGGATCGCGACCGACGGGAAGGTGGCCTCGCTGGAGCGCATTGCGTCGCTGGTCACGCCCTCCTTCAGCGACGTGTCGATCGCCGCAGCATCCGACGGCTCGGTCATCGTGCTCGGCGCATGCAAGGACGCGCCCGCTCCAGCCGACGGTGCCGCCGAGAAGCCCAAGCGCAAGGACCCGCCCAAGAAGCTCGGCCTGAGCAACAAGAAGCGAGGCCCCCAAAACCCCGATGTGTGCTCGCCCAAGGGACCGATCTGGCTCAAGAAGAGCGTGATCACAGTGGGCGCGGCGCAGGGTCTGGAAGAAGGCTCGGCGCGGTCGCCGCTGCTGTCGCCCGACGGGCACACCGCCTACTTCGTGGGCATGACGCGGCGCGAGGGCAAGCCCGCGATCTTCGTCAGCAAGGACGGCGGCAAGACCTATCAGCCGCGGGTGATCGACGCGCCCCAGGCCTCGAGCTGGGACAGCGACGACATGGACGAAGGCCCAGGCCACTACGAGCGGGCATTTTACATCCCCGAGCAGGCCCGTTTGACCACCGACGAGACTGGCACCCTGGGCATCACCGCCGAACGCGAGATGGGCTTCTCTTGGGTGACGTTCGACAGCGAAGGCCGCGTCGCGAACGTGAGCGACCCCCCGGAGCCCAGCACCACGGTGGGGGGCGTTGGCAACCGCGTCGTCGCGCTCGCCTACGGGCAGATGGACGGCGCTTTGCGATCCTGGGAGTCACTGGACGGTGGCGCGACTTGGGCCGAGATCACCACCACACAGGCGGTCGAGCGCTATGGCGGCCGCGGCGGCGGAGCAGTGTATTGCGCGCAAGCGGGCTGCCTCTTGGGCGAAGAGCTCGCGCGCGTCGGCTGGGAGGGTCAGGCCGAAGCGGCCTTCACCATGACCGAGGACGACCCGCCTGACCCGCGCGAGGTCACGCTCGGCCAAGCGATCGTCTGTCAGCTCACCCCGAAGACCGAGTGGGTCGAGATCGAAGGCCGCCCCGAGGAGCGCGCGGGCACCACTTTTTCGCCCTACAGCACGACCCCTGCATGGCCCCGTCTGAGTGAGATCATGCGCGGCAAGACCGCCTTCTCGATCGCGACCATCTCGGTCGAGGACCAATCGGTCGAGGTGCTGTCCGCGCAGCTCGGCGACAAGGCCTCGCTCGGCAAGCGGGTGCTGCTCGGCCCCACGAAGAGCAAGGCGGGCAGCGTGGGCGCCACGGTGCTGCGCTCGGAGACCGAAGGCCTGCTCGCCATGCGCGCCGAAGTGCCGCTCGCCAAACAGGGTGGAGTGGATCTGACCAGGAAGATGGAAGGCCTGACGGTGGCCTGGGAAAATCCGTTCCTGGGTGTCTCCGGCAAGCGCACCGTCAAGTTGGACCAGAGCTGGACCAGCTCGATGCTCTCGGGCCAGACGCTGCGGCCCGCCACCTTGGCGCTCGCCGGCTCGGCGGCGTTGGTGCAGCCGTTCGCCAACTCCAAGGCCACGCTGCTCGACCACAAGAGCCTGTTCACCTTCGACCTCCCCGGCAGCGGTCAGCTCGCCACCGACGCGCGTGGTGTCGGGCAAGTCGACCCGCTGTTCGTGAGCGGCTCGCTCTTCTCCGCGGCGCTGCTCGAACGGGCGCCCACCGCTTCCATCTTCTCGGCCACCAAGGCCGCGCTCAAGGAGCCTCCCAAGGGCGCGACGGCACCGGCCGTTCGCTACGCGTCGACGATCGCGCCAGGCGGAGCCGAGCTGTACTGGTCGTACGCAGCGGACCGGGTCGCCGTGATCGCAGCGCAGGCGAGCCCAGGCGCACCCGCACGCGCGACCGGCTTCGTGCTCGACGACAGCGGAGAGCTCGGCCCGGCGCTCGACCTGCCCACGCTCAACGACCTGCCCGCGCGCCCCAAGAGTTGCTCGAGCGAGCAGCGCAAGAGCGTGCGCGTCGTCTCGGCGCAGCTGGGCCGCTACGGGGTGCTGCAGCACGAGCGCGGGCGCCACCCGGTCGTCGTGAGCGAGGCGTCGCAGCCGACGCCCTCCACTTCGCTGGTGGGGCCGGCCCAGCCCAACGATCCAGTCTGGCTGCTGACCGACGGCGCGGTGCTGCACGGGTCCAAGAAAGAGCCCTGTGTCGCGGGCTTTCGAGCATCCGGCCTGCGTCCCGGCTCGGTGGCCATCCTCGGCGGCGACCTCGAGCACTCCTTTTTCTTGCGTCTTTCGAGCGGCATGCGGAAGAGGAAGGCCAAGGGCGCCTCCAGCCAGTGGGGGCAGTTCATTCAAGTGCGACCCATGACGTGCAAGTACCAGTCCGATTTGTCTCTGCCCAACGAGGTCGCCAGCCGCGCCGGCCACCGCATGAGCGACGACCTGCCGAGAACCTCGCCGTGAGCGGCTTGCCCCCGCCAGGCTGCGAGCTGTACGGTGACCCCAATGGCTGACCGGCTCGGCTCTGGACGGCGGCGTCTCAACCTCAAAAAGACGCTGTTCATCCTGCCCAACTTGATCACCGTCTCGGCGATCTTCTGTGGCTTCGACTCGATCCGCCTGTCGGCCTCGTCGAACCACGAAGACGACCTGTATCGGGCCGCGCTGCTGATCGTGTTCGCCATGTTCTTCGACATGCTCGACGGTCGCGTGGCGCGCATGACCAAGACCCAGAGCGCGTTCGGCTTGCAGATCGACTCGCTGGCGGACGTGATCTCGTTCGGCGTCGCCCCCGGCGTGCTGGTCTACAGCTGGACGTTGAACCGCTTTGGCGTTCCGGGCCTGGTCGCGTCGTTCTTGTTCTGTGCCTGCGCCGCGATCCGACTGGCGCGCTTCAACGTGCTCACCATGGGTGACAGCGGCAAGCCGTCCAAGCCCTCCAAGTACTTCCTGGGCCTGCCCACCCCTGGCGCCGCTGGCATTTTGGTCAGCATCGTGGTCGCCAACCACGCCGTCGAGGGCGCGATCGGCCGAGCGGAGTACGCGTGGGTGATCCTGACGATCACCATTGGATTGAGCTTGTTGATGGTGTCGAACGTGGAGTTTCGAACCTTCAAAGACGTGAAGTTGAACCTGCGCTCCGCGGTGTTCGTGGGCTTCGCCATCCTGTCGAGCACGATCATCTCCACCCAGATGAAGCCGGCGTTCGTGCTGGTCTGGCTGCTTGGATTTTACGTGCTGATGGGCCTGTTCGAGACCTTGTGGCGGCTGCCGCGTCGACTTCGCGAGCGGGCCGAGGCTGCACGCGCCCAAGAAACTGACGCCCCATCCGGCCGAGGCGAAGGATGAAGAACCGCATCTTTTTTCCGCAAGAGGCCCTCGACGTATGGGTGGCCGACGACAAGGCCGACCTCAACGAAGAGGAGCTCTTGCTGCGCTCGGAGCAGCGCCGATATCGCACGGTCGAGGCCGTGCGCGTCCTGCGCGAGGTGACCGAGGGCGCCGACCCGAACGAGATCGTCGGCAAGGTGAAGTCCAAGGCCTTCTTGGCCGAGCTCGGTGCCGAGATCCTCGAGGGATCGATGATCATCGGCGACAACGCCTACGACATCGTGCAGGGCTTCGTGGGCGCTCCGGTCGGCACGATCGAGGACCACAAGAAAGCGGTGCCCGAGTCGCCCGCCTCGGACGAAGAGGTCCTCGCGCGCTTCCTGCAATCGGTGGGCTGATCAGCTAAGCTCGTCCAGATTCGCCCGGCTTTGGGGCGGGTCCGACGCGAGGCCCATGACTCCGGCCCTGACCTACGCTCTGCTCGCTCTCGGCGCCCTGCTGTATGCCGGGGCCGCTGGGCTGTTCTTTGCCGACGCGGCCAAGCGCGGAGCGTCTCCGCGCGCATCCATCCCTGCCGTCTCGCGCGCCCGGGCCGTCGCCCCCAACCTGCTCGCCGTCGCTGCGCTGTGTCACCTTGGTTACATCACGGTGGCGAGCTTCATCGCGCGCACCTGCCCGATCGGCTCGATCCACTTCAACCTCAGCCTGATCGCCATCTTCTCCGCCTTCGGATTCACCTTGCTGCGCGCGAGCCGCGGCGCCCCTCGCGACAACCTCGACGCGCTCGGCTTGCTGGTCGCTCCGCTCGGGCTGGCGTTCCTGTTGGGCACCTTTTTGCTCGACAAACCCGCAGTCGGGCACTCGCTCGGGCTGGGCTTGATCGCCTTCCACGCCTTGGTGAACGTGGTCGGCATCGCGCTGTTCACGCTCGCGGGCGCGGCCGCCACGCTCTATTTGGTCCAAGAACGACGCTTGAAGCAGAAGCGGCTCGCGCGAGTAGGTGGGCTGCCCCCGCTCGATACGCTCGATCGCGCGGTGCACCGCTTTCTGCTGATCGGCTTTCCGCTGCTGACCATCGGCATCGTGTCCGGGACGTTCTTCGCCTACCAGCTGGAGACGGGCACCACCACCGAGGTGATGCGCATCGTGTTCGGCTATGCCACTTGGCTCTTGATCGCGGCGGTGCTGCTGCTGCGCACGGCCGCGGGCTGGCGGGGGCGGCGAAGCGCCTACGGGACGCTGCTTGGCCTCTGCTTCGCGATGGGGGTGCTGGCCGTCTACGCCACGCGGCCCCCGAGCCAACCCGCAGGCGCGGCGCCCGACGCCGAGTCGCGCGAGCTCGAGGGCGGGCGCGGATGATCGTCCAGGTCGGGCTCTCCCACCGCTTGGCGCCGGTCGAGGTGCGCGAGGAGCTCGCGCTGCGCAAAGAAGACGTGCCCGCGATGTTGCGCGAGCTGTGCGAGTCGACCCCGATCAAGGAGGCGACGATCCTCTCGACTTGCAACCGTTTCGAGGTGTACGGCGCGCTGCCACGTGGCCCGGTGGACGGGGCCAAGCTCGAGGAGGCCGGGCGTGCGCTGCTGAGCAAGCTCGCTTCCAAGAAGAGCCCGGCGCTCGGCCGAGCGCTGCGCATGGGTCATGGCCCAGACGCCGTTCGGCACTTGTTCCGCGTGGCCAGCTCGCTGGACTCGTTGGTGGTGGGGGAGCCGCAGATCCTGGGCCAGCTGAAGGAGGCGATCCAGGTCGCGAGCGAGACAGGAACTGTGGGCCCCGTGCTCGGCAAGGCGCTGCATCGAGCCCTGTTCGTCGGCAAACGCGTGCGCACCGAGACGCAGATCGGTGTGGGGCAAGTGTCGGTCTCGAGCGTGGCGGTGGACTTGGCGGCCAAGATCTTCGGCGACCTCGCCGGCACCGTCGCGCTGTTGGTCGGGGCGGGCGAAATGGCCGAGGCCGCCGCCAAGCTGCTGGTGAAAGAAGGCGCGCGCCTGATCGTGGTGAACCGCAGCCGAGAGCGCGCCGAGAAATTGGCGGCCGAGGTGGGCGGCGAGCCACGTGATTGGGGCGAGCTCAACTGGGGCCTGATCGAGGCGGACATCGTGATCGCCTCGACGGCGAGCCCCACGTTCGTGATCCGTGAAGACACCTTGCGCACCGCGCGCAAGGCCCGTCGCGGCCGCAACCTGTTCCTGATCGACATCGCCGTGCCGCGCAACATCGATCCCAAGGTCGGCAAGCTCGACGGGGTGTACTTGTACGGTATCGACGACCTCGAGCAGGTGGTCGCCGAGTCGCTCGCAGACCGCCAGCAAGAGGCCGACCGCGCCGAGCAGATCGTCGACGCCGAGGTCCGCGCGTTCGAGCTGAAGGCGGCCGAGGCCAGCATGAACCCGGTGATCGTGGGGCTGCGTGCGCGGGTGCGGGCGACGCTGCTGGCCGAGCTGGAGCGCAGCCTGGCCGGCAAGCTCAAACACTTGGCGGCGGCCGACCGCGAGGCGCTCTCCACCATGCTCGACGCGGCCACCAACAAGCTCCTGCACCGCCCGACCGCCCGCCTGCGCGCGATGGTCGGAGAGGCACGCGCCGAGGAGACCGTGGATCTGGTTCGGGACCTGTTCGACCTGCCCGAAGGGATCATCGGCCTCGACCTGTCCGAGCCAGAGGTCCGGGCGGCGCCCGAGCCAGAGCCCAGCGAGCGTGCCAACGTGCGTTCGCGCGCCACAGAAAAGGACCAGCCCTCGTGACGACGCTGACGTTCGCGACGCGCAAGAGCGCGTTGGCCTTGGCTCAATCGCGCGCCTTCGCCGCGTCGCTCGTGAGCGCTTCCCCGGGGCTCTCGGTCGAGGAGCTGCACATCGTCACCAGCGGTGACCGCTTCACCGAGCAACCGCTGCAGGACCTCGGAGGCAAGGGCTTGTTCATCAAGGAGCTGGAAGAAGCGCTCCTGGACGGACGCGCACATTTCGCGGTGCACTCGATCAAGGACGTGCCCGCAGAGCTGGTGGCGGGCCTCCACATCGCTTGCGTTCCCGCGCGAGAAGACGCTCGCGACGTGCTCGTGACCAAATCGGGCTGCAGCCTCGCCGAGCTGGGGTCGGGGGCGATCTTGGGGACGTCCAGCCTGAGGCGCGCGCTCTGCCTCAAGGAGCGCCGCCCGGACCTGGTGATCGAGCCGCTGCGCGGCAACGTGGACACGCGCCTGAAGAAGGTGGCCGAAGGTCCCTACGACGCGATCGTGCTGGCCTACGCGGGCCTCAAGCGGCTCGGCCTCGCCGACCGCGCCAGCGAAGTGCTCGAGCCCGAAGTGTGTCTGCCTGCGGTGGGCCAGGGCGCGCTGGGGATCGAGTGCAAGCGAGGCGCCGGCGTGGTGGAAGAGGTGCTGTCGCGCGTGGACCACCACGAGACGCACGTGGTCGTCGCCGCCGAGCGCGCGTTGATGGCGGCCGTGGGCGGCAGCTGCCGCATGCCCATCGCGGCGTACGCCACCAAGCAAGGCGACGAGATCCATCTGCGCGCGCTGGTGGCCGAGGCAGACGGCAGCCACGCGCGCCGCGGGAAGCGTCACGCGTCGTGGCCCCAAAGCCTCGAGGAAGCCGCCCGTCTCGGACGCGATCTGGGCGAAGAGCTGCGCGCACGGAGCGCCCCGTGAAGCCGCTTCTCTTGCTCGCCCTGGCGACGGCCCTGCTCGCGTGTGGCGACGACTCGGGCGAGGGCGCGGGCGGGAGCGGGGCCAACGGCGGCGCCGGAGGCAGCGGTGGCAGCGGCGCGGCCCCGCTCGCGCCAGAGGACTTCATCGATCCGAAGAGCTACGACTGCAATGCGGGCGATGTCTCGCCGCCAGAGCGGCCCTACCGCTTCGGCTGCCTGCACGACAGCGCCTGCACCAGCCGCTTCGTCGTGGCCCACCGCATGGGCGGCCGCTTCGCGCCAGAGAACTCGCTGTCTGCACTGCGCGGCTCGATCGCGATGGGCGTGGACGTGGCCGAGACCGACGTGCGTTCGACCGCGGACGGCGAGGTGGTGTTGGTGCACGACGTCGACATCGATCGCACCGTGGACGGCACCGGCCTCGTGTCCGAGCTCACCCTCGCAGAGCTCACCGCCCTGCCGCTCCTGCCTGGCGCCTCGCCCCCTGGGGGCGACTTCTCCTGCGACCGCGTGCCCACCATCCAGCAGGCGTTGGCGGTCGCTCGAGGCAAGATCGTGATCGAGTTCGAGACCAAAGAGACGCCCGCGGCGATCACCACGGCGCAGTACCTCTCGGACCAGGGGCTGTACCAGAGCGCCTACATCCAATGCACTCCAGACGAGTGTGACGCCATCCGCGCGGTGGTCCCGGATGTGCCGATCATGGTCCGCGTCAAGGAGATGAGCGAGCTCGCCCTCGCCGCAGCCTACGATCCGCCACCGATCATGGTGGAGCTCAGCCCCGAGTCGGAGTTCCTGGAGGAGGCGGTGCTGGACGGCATCCACGCTTACGGTGCCAAGACCTTCACCGACGTGTTCACGAGCGCTGACGCGGCCTGGCTGTTGGGGCAAGATGCGTCCCTGTTCGACTACTTCTTCGATCAGCAACTGGACGCGTTGCAGACCGAGTTCCCGCACATCGCGCTGTGGGGCATTGGACGCGCGACCCCGCTCTGAACAAACCTTGAAGGCGCCCCCCACCGTTTCGTTCGTGCTGCACGCCCACCTGCCTTGGGTGCAGGCATCCGGGGGCGAGATCTCGCTCGAAGAGGCATGGCTCTACGAAGCCATGTGGGAGTGCTACCTGCCGCTCTGCGCGCTGTGCGAGGAGCTCGCTCAAAACGGCCCCGAGGCTCCGGTGCTGACGCTGTCGCTGTCGCCGACGCTGCTGGCGATGCTGAGCAGCGCCCAGCATCGCCGGCGCTTCGAGCGCTACGCCGACGAGCTCGCCGCCGCGCTCGAGCGTGCGCGCGCGCAGAGGCCAGAGCTCGAGCCAGCGGTGAGCGACCACCTCGCGCGCCTGAACGCCAGCCGCGCGACGTTCGAGCGGGTGGGCCGTGACCTGACCGGCGCGCTCGTGGCGCTGCATCGCCAGCGGGTGATCGAGCTGGGCACCACCGCCGCGACGCACGCGTTCCTGCCAGGCCTGCTCAGCGACGCGGCAGCGCGAGCGCAGCTGCGCATGGGGGCGCGCTATTTCCAGCGCGTCACCCGCGAGCACGCCCGCACGCTGTGGCTTCCCGAGTGCGGCTACGACGAGAGGCTGGAGCAGACGTTGGTGGATAGCGGCGCCTTCGCGACGGTGCTGGCCTCGCACGGGCTGACGCTCGCGCGCCCTCGTCCCCCTTTCGGGACCGACACGCCACTGCTCGCGGACCAACCGTTCGCGTTCTTCGCCCGCGCCGACCACCCGTGTTCACGCATTTGGTCGCCTGACCACGGCTACCCGGCGCACCCGAGCTACCGCGAGTTCTATCGCCGGGCACCGCTCGAACAGGCCGGTTCGGCGCTCGACCACGCGCTCAAGCCGTTCAGCGTGACGTCGGCAGGCCCCGACAAGGAGCCCTACCTGCCGCTCCGCGCGCGCGCGACCGTGAAGGAGCACGCGCGCGACTTCCTCCGTTCGTTGCGCGCCCACTTCGCCGGTTCTCGCGCGGACGAGCCCATCTGTGTGCTGGCCTTCGACGCCGAGCTGTTCGGTCATTGGTGGTGGGAGGGACCGCAGTTCCTGGCTGCCGTGCTGGCCGACGCCCCCGCCGCTGGCCTCTCGCCACGCGCGCTCGTTGGCTATCTCGAACGAGATCCCGTGCTGCCCGTGGGGCGTCCCGCCTCGTCGTCGTGGGGTCGCGGCGGGTACAGCGACGTGTGGACGCACCCCTCGAGCGCGCACGCGCTGCGGCTCTGCCACCGCGCGGAGCGACGAGTGCTTTCGGTCGATGCGCTGGTCCGCGACACGCCGCGCAGTGAGGTGCAGCGGCGAGCCCGGCTGCTCGCGATCCGAGAGTTGTTCCTGCTGCAGGCGTCGGACTGGCCGTTCATGTTGCGCAGCGGCGAGTTCGCCGGCTTCGCCGAACGCCGCTTGAACGAGCACGCGAGCTTGGTCGACGAGCTCGCGAACATCGCCGAGCGCGGCCAAGAGCTTCCGGGCGACAAGCCACGCATCCACACGCTCGAAGCGCAGCGTGCGCTGTTCGCGGAGCTCGACGAAGACGCCTGGGCAGACGCGTTCGATCCCTGGTAGCGCGGCAAGCCCATCCCGATTCTCCCGTGCCGGTCGCCATCTCTCGGAGCCTGCGGCGCTCGTTGTCCAGAGGGCACGGGAGAATCTTGTTTGCTGATTCAACTGGCAAGCCAGTTGATTCTCCCGTGCCGGTCGCCATCTCTCGGAGCCTGCGGCGCTCGTTGTCCAGAG
>CAZXMG010000054.1:0-7257 GCA_964641275.1 uncultured Polyangiaceae bacterium | reverse complement strand
GGCACGGGCGAATCTTGTTTGCTGATTCAACTGGCAAGCCAGTTGAATTAGGGTCCGTGGCATGGTCGCCGCGGCCAGCTACCAGGGGGTGCGCCGCCTCACGCTCGAGCTCATCCGCGAGCTCAGCGCAGAGGACTGCGGTGTGCAAGCTATGGCCGACGTCAGCCCGCCGAAGTGGCACCTGGCGCACACCACTTGGTTCTTCGAGACCTTCGTGCTGGCGCAGCACGCGCCGGACTACCGGCCTTACTCTCCGCACTACGGGGAGTTGTTCAACTCCTACTACGAGGCCGTCGGTCCCAGACACGCCCGCCCGCAACGAGGGGTGTTGTCGCGTCCCGATCTGGCGGAGGTGCGCGCGTACCGTGAGCACGTCGATCGCGCGCTCTTGGCGCTGCTCCCAGCCCTCGACCACGTGGCGCTGGCCAAGGTCGAGCTCGGGCTGCATCACGAGCAGCAACACCAGGAGCTCCTGGTCATGGACGCCACCTACAACTTCTCTCAGAGCCCGCTCGCGCCCGCACTGTGTGCAGCAACGCTCGAGCCGAGCCCCACTCCGCCTTCGCTCACTTTCGCGCCGCATGACGGCGGGCTTGTGGACGTGGGCGCTCCCGACCACGGCTTCGCGTTCGACAACGAGCGGCCTCGGCACCGCCACTTCCTCGAGCCGTTCGCGCTCGCCAATCGCTTGATCACCAATGGCGAGTACCTCGAGTTCGTGCGCGATGGCGGCTACCGGACGCCTTCGCTGTGGCTCTCCGATGGGATCGAGTGGGTTCGCGAGAATCGCATCACCGCGCCGCTGTATTGGCGCGAGGACGGCAACCAGCGGCTCGAGCTCGGCGCGCACGGCCTCAGCGTTTGGGACCCCAACGCGCCAGTTTGCCACGTGTCCGCTTACGAGGCGGCTGCGTTCGCGGAGTGGGCCGGCGCCAGACTACCCACCGAGGAGGAGTGGGAGCACGCGGCCCGAGACCTCTCGCCAGAGGAGGCGACTTGGCTGGGCGAGGGGCCGCTGCACCCTCGCTCGGACGCGAAGACACAGGGCCTCGCTCAGATGTTCGGCTGTTTGTGGCAGTGGACGCGCAGCGCGTACCAGCCCTACCCCGGCTACCGGCCTGTGCCCGGCGCGCTCGGCGAGTACAACGGCAAGTTCATGTGCAATCAGTGGGTCCTGCGAGGCGGCGCGGTGGTCACCCCCCGAGGCCACTTGCGAGCCAGCTATCGCAACTTCTTCGCGCCAGAGAAGCGCTGGCTGTTCTCTGGGATTCGATTGGCAAAATCGCCGACGCAGCGAGGCGCGACGTGAGCGCCCTCCCCGCAGATGCTCGCGAGCGGGCCGAGCTGCTCGCTGGGCTTCGCGCGAGCCCGCCACGAGTGTCCCCCCGCTACTTCTACGACGCCACGGGCTCCAAGCTCTTCGATCAGATCACGCGCACCAAAGAGTACTACCCCACGCGCACCGAGCTCGGCATCCTCGAGCACGGGGGCGCGGCGCTCGCGCACTACCTGCCCAGGGGCGCGGCCGTCATCGAGCTCGGCAGCGGCAGCGGAGAGAAGATCCTCACTTTGCTGCGTCACTTGCACCAGCCCTTGATCTACCGCCCGATCGACATCTCCAAGCTCGCGCTGGACAACACGGCGGCGTTGGTGCGGCGCGTGCTCCCGGCGCTCAGCGTCTCGCCGTTCGAGGGGGACTTCACAGCAGCGGACGCGTACCTGGGCCTGCCCGTGGGTGCGCCCAAGCTGGTCTATTACTCGGGCTCGACCATCGGCAACTTCGATCCGCCCGAAGCCGTCCGCTTCCTGATTGCGCTACGGCAGCGCCTGGCGCCGGGGGACGTGCTGCTGTTGGCGGCCGACCTGATCAAAGACAAGGCATTGCTGGAGGCGGCGTACAACGACGCGGCAGGCGTGACCGCCCGGTTCAATCAGAACCTGCTCCACCACCTGAACGCTCGCTTCGAAGGCGACTTTCGGCCGGAGCACTTTCAGCATTCGGCGTTCTACAACCAGCGCGAGCGCAGGATCGAGATGCACCTCGTGCCCCTCAGCCACCAGCGCGTTCGTCTCGCCGACGAGCTGCTGTCGTTCTCACCCGAGCTGCCGATCCACACCGAGAGCTCCTACAAGTTCGACCTCGACTCGTTGGCCGCGCTCGCCAAGCAGAGCGGCTTCTTGCTCCGCGACGTCGTGTGCGACGACCGACGCTGGTTCGCCGAGGCGATCATGGAGGTCCCCCGTGAGGTCGAGTAGCGCGCTCAGCACCTGCCTCAGCCTGGCTCTGACAGCAGCGTTCGGCTGCGAGACCAGCGGCTCCGGGGTGACTGCGCAGGCGCCCCAGGCAGCACCTCGCACCGCTGCACAGCCGGGAACGCCCTTGCCGGGCCAGCCGCTGCCCCTGCCAGCCAAGCTGATCGAGGGTCGCTTCTTCGTCACCCCGATGACCGAGGACGGGCACACCATCACGCTCTTCACCGACACGGGCGGCGGCTTGTTCCTCTCGGCGGAGGCCGCGAACCGGCTGGGACTGCCGATCGACGCGATCGAGGTCGACGGCAAGAACGTGGACAGCGTGCTGCTCCCCACCTTCGCCTGGGACGCCTGGATCCCGCCGCCAGCGGTCCTCGGTGGGCGCATGCCGGTCGCGGCCGAGGAGCAGACCGCGAAGTTCCTGGTGCGGCTCGAGGCCGACGGCATGTTGGGCCAAGGCTGGTTCAAGGAGCGCGTGTGGACGTTCGACTACCCGGACGGGCAGCTGTGGCTGCGCGCCGCGGGCGACCTCCCCAAACACGACGCCACTCACCGCGTACCGCTCGGATTTCAGCGCGCTGAAGATGGCGTGCGCACTGCCCACTACCCGCGCATCACCGTGAAGGTGGATGGCGAGCCGCTCGAGCTCTTGTTCGACACCGGCGCCACCGTGATGCTCACCGACGCCGCGCTCGCCGCGCTCGCCGACCAGCGGCCCGCCGTGCGCGGCACCAGCTTCATCACGCGCTCGGTGTTCGAGCGCTGGGTCGCCAAACACCCCGACTGGCGCGTGATCGAAAACGCCGACCGAGGCGCGGGCGGCGAGGCCATGATCGAGGTGCCGGCGATCGAGGTGGCTGGCTACAGCGTCGGGCCCGTGTGGTTCACCCGTCGCGCGGACAAGAACTTCCACGAATGGATGTCACAGTGGATGGACACCAAGATCGAAGGCGCTCTTGGCTCGAGCGCGCTCGCTTACTTCCGAGTGACGGTGGATTACCCGCGCGCTCTCGCGGTGTTCGAACGACCGTGAGCTCCGAGCTCAAGGCACGATCGTGGCTTTCTTGATCGCGTCGCCCTCGAGGATCTGGTCCCACGGACCGGACGCCTTGCCGATCAGGGGGTAGCCGCCATCGAGGTGCGGGTGCCGCGCGCGCATGACGAACAGCTGACTGCTACCCGTATCGCGCCCGCTGAGCGCCACGCCCACGCTGAGCTGCTCGAACGGCAGCGGCGAAGTCTCGCAGCGCAGCGGGGGCAGGTCGGGGGGCCCACCAAAACCGTCCCCGAAGGGCGCGCCGAACTGAACCACGAACGACGGGTCGACCCGATGGAGCAGGTTGCCGTCGTAGTAACCACGTGACACCAGCGTGCGCACGCGCTCCGCCGTGATCGGCGCGAGGGTCGGGTCGATCGCGATCGACAGCTCGCCAACCTCGGTCTCGAGGCGGACCGTGAACGGTGCGCCGACCGCTAGAGGCTCAGGGCCGAGCTCCTCGGCGCGTGACGGTGCGGGGCACGCTGGCTTCTTCCCACCGCTGAGCAGCGCGATGGCGCTCTTCGCGCGCTCGCGCTCCGTGGGCCAAGACGACGCGCAGAAGGGCTCGAGCTTGGCGAGCAGGCTTTTGTCTCCGAGCGCTCCGATCGCGTCCATGATCGCGCCGGTCAGCTCCGGGTCGTGCTCCTTCTTGCCACGCGCGAGCGCCGCGACCAGGGCGCTCACCACCTCGGGAGCGGGCGGCGCGAGCTCGGCGACCGGCCCTGGCTGGTCGTCCTTGTCTCCGGCCTTGGTCTTGGGCTTGGCCTTCTTCACCGATTTCGATGCGAGCGCAGGGCGCTTGGCGATCTGCTCCGCCGCCGTGGCGACCACCCCCGGCTCCTTGGCGGCGAGCGCCGAGGTGAGCGCGCTCGTGGCGTCCTCGAGCTCGGAGTGGGCAGCGTAAAGCTCGAGGGCGGCAATGCGAACTCGGTGATCCGGGTCTTTCAGCAACGCAGCGAACGTGGCCTTGCCTGCCGCTGCGATCTCCGAGCGGCCGAGCGCGCTGAGCAGCGCGCGCTTGCCGATCGATCCCTTGTCGAAGTCGCAGGCGAGGAGCGCGGCGTCTTGCGGCTTCAGCGTGAGGGCAGCGGCCGCGCATCGGAGCATCGACAGCACCCGTTTCTGGCGAGGATTCAGCTGGCCCTCGAGCTTCAACGCCACCACGCGCGACAGCTCCGGTTTGGCTGCGTTCACGTCCTTGATGGCTGCGATCGCGGAGAGCAGGAGCTGCGCGTCGTCGCCGCCTTGGCTCAAGGCCTCTGCGCCCACGTCGGTCAGCTTGCCCAGGCTGCGTGCAAGCAGTACCGCGCCGTCGTCCCCGAGACGTGCTGCCGCGCGCAGCGCTTCGACGCGCTCGGGCAAGGTGAAGCGGCTCTTGTCCGCGGTGAGCACCCGCTCCACCCCGGCGAGGCCGTGCTGGCGCACCCGCCCCAACGCGCGGATCGCGAACAGGCGAAAGGGGCCCTCGTTCGCAAGGCGGGCCGACGCGACCTCCGCCATGCGCTCGTGAATCGTCGGCTGCACGTTCTCCACCCGCGAGACGGCGAACAGCGCCTCCGGCACGGGATCGCTCGAGACTCCACCCGCCGCGCGCGTGAGCAGCGCGGCCCAGGTGTCCTCTCGCAGCTTCTTCGTCCGGCCAGCGAGGTCTCCGAGCCCCAAGCTCGCAGCCCGCGCTCGCGCAGGCGAGCCGTCCAGCCACGCCACCAGCGTGGCCTCCGAGCGATCTGCATCTGCGCAGGAGCCGATGGCGCGGGCAAGGCTGATCCAGGTCGCGTCGAAGCGAGGCTCATCAGGGACCGCCAACGACCGGGCTACGAGCGCGCTCACTGTGGCAGCCTTCGCGTCAGCGCAGTCGAAGCCCAGGCCGTAGGCCGCCCACGCCACCACCTCTGGATCCTCGTCCGCGAGCAGCAACAGCAACGCTTGCCGAGCAGGGGCGCCGGCGATGCGAGACAGGGCCCGCGCCGCCGCGCGCCGGTCCGCCACGCTGCGCGAGCTGAGGTCTGCCTTTTCAACCGCCTGGGCGGCGCGCCGCTGCTCTGCCTCCAACAGTCGGGCTTGCGCGGTGCTCGCCGGGGCTGTGGGCTGTGCGGGCGCTGACGGAGCCGTGTTGCTGGACGAGGGTGCCTCCCCCTGCGGGCCGCAGGCAGACGCGAGCGCAACCGCGACGGCGACAAACGCGCGCTTCAAGGCGCCGCCTCGAACGGGTGGGTGGGAACACTCTTGCGCACGCGTGCGATGTACCGACGGTCGAGCGCAGCCGCCACGACTTCATGCCCGAGCCGGTGAGCGAGAGCCCAAAGACTGGCGGGTGGCGCCCCCACCGGTAGCGCGAACGCCTCGACCCCGACCGCCCGAAACGCTGACAACGCTCGCGGCATGTGCCAGTGGCAGGTCACGAGCAGCGCGCGCGAGGCGTCGACGCGCTCCAGCACGTGCCGCGAGAAGAGCGCATTCTCGGCGGTGGTGAGCGAGCAAAGCTCGGGGAAGATCGCCTGCTGGGGCACGCCGCGCGACAGGAGGTACGAGGCCACGCGTTCGGCCTCCGCGTGACCGTGCCAGCGTCTACCTCCCGCAGGGACGATCACGCGGCCGAGCCCGGTTCGGTACGCGGCGAGCGCCCAGGACGCGCGCCGCTCGAGCGTCGCCGAGAGCTCGCCGGTCGACTCCACGCGGCAGCCGAGAACCACGATCGCGTCTCTGGTTCGTTGAGAGGGCGACACCCGACACGGAGGCTACAGCGGTTCAGGCCGCCGACAAGCAGCTCTCGTCCAACCGAGCGATCATCGTGTGCTTGAGCCGCGTCTTCGCGCGGTCCTCGAGCTGACGGACGCGCTCCTTGCTGATGCCGAGCTCGCCACCGATTTGCTCCAGTGTGCGTGGATCTTCGCACAAGAAACGTTGCTCCACGATCACGCGGTCGCGCGCTGGCAGCTCGGCGAGCGCCGAGACGAGGGCCGAGCGAAGCTGACAATGCTGCTCGTGCTCCATGACCTCCGCCTCCGGGCTGGGCTGCTCGACGGGAAGCCGGTCGCTCTGGCTGTGGCCATCGTCCGTTCGCTCCTCGAGGCTGGCTTCCCGCGCGGTGAGCATGGGCAAGAGCCGCGACACTTTCTCGAGCGACATGCCACTCGCCTCGGCCAAGCGCTGAGGGTCGCGCTCTCGCGTCTTGCGGTAGTGACGGATCGCGCGGCGCTCGTTCTTCGAGGCTCCGATGCGGACCACGCGGTACGACCGTACGACGAAGTCGCGAATCTCGGCGCGGATCCAGTACGCCGCGTAGGTGACCAGCCGACAGTCGCGGCTTTTGTCGAACTTGGCCATCGCCTTGAGCAGGCCGATACTTCCTTCTTGCACGAGATCCTCGGTGGGCACGCCCCAGCGCCGATATTCGAGCGCGATGGTCATCAAGAAAGGCAGACAGGCTTGCACCAGTCGACCTCCGGCCTGCGAATCCCCGGCCTGAAAGCGCAACACCAAATCTCCCTCTTCCTCTGCGCTGAGCACGCGGCGTGAGGAAGGGCGCTGAACACGCTCCATGGCGCCTCCTTGTTGGTCGGGCGCAGTTTTGTCGTCCGACAACTTTCTCGATGCAAAGTGAGTGCCGACGCGCAAAGCCTGCTGTTTCCCCGGCGATTTCTGCAAGCAGTGCGCGTCGCGGCCCCGCCGATCGCGAAAAGGTTGCGCCGCGACCCGGGAGCCCAAGCGCTGCTTTCGCGGTCTTCGGCGCGCGTCCCTGGAAGTGCGAGCCCGGAGACTGAGCGTGGCTGCTAGAGTGAAGCCCAGAGCCGTGCCGCACCCTTCCAGCGAAGTCGCAGCGTCGCGCTCGCGCGCGTTGAAGAGGCGCTTGCCGTGGCTGGCGCTGGCGCTCGGCGCGGTCGCTGTCTCGCTGACGGCAGCTGGCTGGCAGCCGACCCAGGGGATCGCGCATTTTTCGCCGCTGGCCTTGCCGGTCCCCGTGG
>CAZXMG010000053.1:0-64937 GCA_964641275.1 uncultured Polyangiaceae bacterium | reverse complement strand
CGCCGAGCTCGACGCCGCCGGCAACGTCATCGCCAGGTACGTCTACGCCGGCGGCATCAACTCGCCGGAGCTGATCGTCACCAGCGCAGCGACGTACAGGTTGGTGAAGGACCACCTCGGCAGCGTGCGGATGGTCGTCGACGTCGCCACCGGCGCGATCGCGCAGGAGCTGGTTTACGACGCCTGGGGCAGGGTGCTGCTGGACACCAACCCGGGCTTCCAGCCGTTTGGCTTCGCGGGTGGGCTCTACGATCCCGACACCGCGCTCGTGCGGTTTGGGGCGCGGGACTACGACGCCGAGGTTGGGCGGTGGACCAGCAAGGATCCGATCGGCTTCGCCGGGGGGCCGTCGTTCTACGCGTACGCGGCGGGCAACCCAGTGGTACTTGCCGATCTCACTGGCCTCGAAACGGAAGTAATGATTTGGGAGCGCTACGGCTACGGTGCCTCTGCGTTCGGGCACGTCTCGGTGAACATCAATGGCGTGTCGTATTCCTGGGGGCCCACGCAGGATGGTGTTTGGATATCCGATGCGAGTACGTATCTGCAAAGCGAGCTAGGCGATCGCAGCGCGACCGGAATCGTCCTCGACCTGACCCCCGAGCAGGAGGGGCAGCTCGAGAACTATCTCAATAACGTTGCCGGCGGATACGACGCAATCAGCTACAATTGTGGCGACCCATTGGAGGAATTTCTTCTCTCCGAGAACCTGATCTTCCACAGCACTGTGACGCCGAGAGGTTTGATGAGTCAGCTTCAGAATATTGCGCTGCAGATGAACTTCTATCGGGGAATTCGTCGCGACGACAAGGCCTGGTGGGGTTCGTCGACCGTCACAAGATTCGTGGATCACCCCGTCTACAACCTTGTTCCCGGGCTGATGCTCACCTCAGGAGGGTGACCTTCAGGTGCGGGCGCTACCGATCGCAACCGCCGCCATTGTCGCGGCCTGCCTCCCAGGGGGCGAGGTGGACGTGATCGCCACGGATGTGGACATCGGGCAAGCAACGCGAATCACCCCCGGTCATCCATTACGCACGAACAGGCCGCGCTGGGGGGTCTGCGCCGTTCTTCCGTTGGGCTATGCTGTGGACGTGCGCCAGAAGCGGGTGCGTGATGCTCATGGTGCTGAAATTGTGCTCTCCGCGTCGCTGACGACGGAAAGTGGTGAGGTCGTTCCATTGGACGCAATGGCGTCGCAAGGGAACGCAAATACCGTTTGCTGGTCGCCCGCCAAGTATCCAGAGTCGGCCAACACGTTCGTGCTGCTCGAGATCCAATCCTCCGCGCCTTGGACCAGTAGCAAGGTCTATTGGCGGAGCGCAGACAAGTGAGAAGAGTCGAGGCCATCGTCGCGTCGGGACGACCATCCGCCGTTCGCCTCGAGCGCCTACCGCTGCCGCTGTTCGGCTCCTGCGGTCTGACCCACTCAGAGGTCAGAGCCGCTCAAGCCGGCGGCAGCACGCACCAGGGTGAGCGCCAGCTCCGTGAGCCATCAGCGACGCCGGGATGACGCGTAGGTCGCCCGCGCGGCCCGCTCGCGCCCATTGAGCTTCCGCTCATTCACCTGCCGGCGCGCGGCCACGACCTCTGCCACCACGCGTCGGTCAGCCACAGCAGGGAGGTCTTCCCCATGTGAGCACAGGCTTTTTCGCGCCGCTTTGGGCGCGAAGAACCGAAGACCACATCGGGGGAAGACCGAGGGCGCGGAGGCGCGCAAGCGCCGAGCACAAGCGAGATGGGGCACAAGCTTCCGCGTGACCAGCGAGACGGTCAACGGCGGCTCCGCAGTGGCGTTCGCCTACGACGACGACTCGCTGCTCCTGAGCGCCGGCGCGCTCACGCTCCCGCGCAGCGCCGCCAGCGGTCGGCTCACCGCGTCCACCGCCGGCAACATCACCCAGACGCGCAGCTTCAGCCCCTACGGCGAGCTCTCGAGCGTGCAGACGACGTTCGGCGCGACACCGTTGTTGAGCCTGAGCTACGTCCGCGACGAGCTCGGCCGCATCACCCAGAAGACCGAGACGCGCGCCGGGAGCACGACGGTCACCACCTACGGCTACGACGCAGCCAATCGGCTCACCACCGTCACCGAGGACGGCGACCTGGTCGAGAGCTACGCCTTCGACCCCAACGGCAACCGCATCTCGTCGCTCAACGCGGCCGGGGTGTTCGCAGCCACGGTCGACGATCAAGATCGCCTCGAGACCTACGGCGACCTCGCCTTCAGCTACACGCTCGCAGGCGAGCTGCTCAACAAGACCAACACGGTCACCAACGCGTCCACCGACTACACCTACGACGCCGCCGGAAATCTTCGCGAGGTCGTGCTCCCCAGCGGCGACCTGATCAGCTACGAGGTCGACGCCGCCGGCAGGCGCATGAGCAAGGCGTTCAACGGGGTGGTGGAGCGCAGGTGGCTCTGGCGCGGCGGGCTCCAGCCCGTCGCCGAGCTCGACGCCGCCGGCAACGTCATCGCCAGGTACGTCTACGCCGGCGGCGTCAGGGGCTCTGGGTGAGCATCAGCAGCTCACCCACGCGCACCCGGGCTGGGCGTGCGTGACAGGCACCGTCAGCCCCCACCGCCAAGCGCGCCACGGACCGACGCCTGGTATCTCGTGCGCTCCTCCGCACAGGCGAGCGCCGAGGTCGTGAGGGGCTTGCTCCTGACCTCCTGGAGCACCTACCGTCGCGGCTGGGATGAAGCTCGCCGGCATGTTGTTCGCCCTCGCGCTCACAGGGTGCGCGAGCGCGCGCGCCGACTCGGGCGTCTCTGGGCTGGAGCCGCGTGGGGACGCGCCGGAGTTTCGGCTGACGATGTTCGACGTGGGCACGGGGCTCTCCTTGCTGGTGACGGGCGCGGACTTCACGATGTTGTACGACGCAGGCAGCAACGACGACCGGAAGCTGGGCCCGGACAGTCGCGTGCTCGCCTACCTCGCGCTGGCGCTCGGGCCGTCGAGCGAGCCGGAGTGCGGTGCGGGTGCGGGGGCGGGGAGCCCGTCACGTGCGCTCGACCACTTCTTCGTCTCGCATCCGCACCGGGATCACCTATCGGCGGGTGAGGACGTGCTTCGTTGCCGCGAGGTGAAGCACGTGTGGCAATCGGGCAAGCAGGTCGACACCGAGGTGTTCGCGAGCTTCGAGCAAGCGGCGCGCGCCGAGCCCGACGCGGAGCTGCACGAGCCGCCGGCGTTCGGAGCGGGCTCGATCATCGAGCTCGGCGCGGGGGCGCGCGCGACGGTGCTGAGCGTGCGGCCGGACGCGAGCGACACGAACGACGCCTCGATCGTGCTGCGCCTGGATCTGGGCGCCACCCGCGTGCTGCTCACGGGCGACGCGACGGCCGGCAAGCGACGCGCGCCCCATGAGCCTCCCGACCCGGGCAGCGTCGAGGCGGAGCTGGTCGACGTGCGTGCCAGCGAGCTCGCCGCGGACGTGCTCGTGGTCGGCCACCATGGCTCCAAAACCAGCACGCGCGCGGCCTTCCTCGACGCGGTGTCTCCCCGCTTCGCGCTGATCTCGAGCGGGCCGCAGAAGTACGGTTCGGTGGTGCTGCCGGATCCGGAGATCGTGGGGTTGCTCGAGCAACGCTCGATCATCGTGCTTCGCACCGACGAAGATGACGACGCCTGCCGCGCCGCGGCCGACAAGGTGGGCCCCGACGCGGACGGCTCGCCCGGCGGGTGCAGCGCGAAGACGTTGCGCCTGGGCAGCACGGTCGAGGTCGCGCCCAGCCCGACGAAGGACTGATCCTCGGCGAGACCGCCTTTTCGCCCGGGGTGAACGGTGCTTTGATCCGAAGTGATGAAGCGCGCGGATTTCCTCAACGAGTCTCTGGTGCGGGCCGCCAAGAAGAGCGTCGAGCGTGGCAGCGGCCAGACCGCCAAGAAGCCCAAGAAGAAGCCCGCGCAGCACCCGGAGGCGCTGATCGAGTTCATGCTCGAGAGCTGGCGTCCGCGACCCAAAGGCTTGCCCAAGCCCATGGCCAACGCGAAGGCGTTTGCGGCGCGGCGGCGCCGGCTCTCGCGCTCGTTCCCCGGGGACTGGCTCGTCATCCCCAGCGGTCACGAGAAGGTCCGCGCCAACGACACGAGCTACCGCTTCCGGCCCGGCAGCGACTTCTTCTACCTCACCGGCAACCTCGAGCCCGACTGCGTGCTGGTGCTGCAGCCCAAGCGCGGCGGTGGCCACACGGATCTTTTGTTCGTCGAGCCCAACCCGGGCCGTACGGACAAGACCTTCTTCACCGATCACGCCAAGGGCGAGCTGTGGGTCGGCGCTCGGATGGGCGTGCGCGAGAGCCGAGCGTACTTCGGCGTGCACGAGTGCCGTGGCTTGCCCGAGCTCGACGCGGTGCTCAAAGCTGCCAGCGCCAAGGGCCGCTCGCGCGTGCGGGTGCTGCGCGGCATGAGCGAGCGCGTGGACAAGGTCGTGCCCAAGGCGGGCCGCAAGACCAGCGATCACGAGCTCGCCGAGCGCCTCTCCGAGCTGCGGTTGATCAAAGACGCGCTCGAGATCAAGGAGCTCGAGAAGGTGGTGGCATCCACCAAGCGCGCGTTCGAGGACGTGATCCTTCGCCTCAAGACCGCCAAGACCGAGCGCGAGGTCGAGGGGGTGTTCAACTTGCGCGCCCGGGTCGAGGGCAACGACGTGGGCTACGGCACGATCGCGGCCAGCGGCGCCAACGCCTGCATCCTGCACTGGACCCGCAACGACGCGCCGCTGCGTCGGCGCGACCTGCTGCTGCTCGACGCGGGCGTCGAGGGCAACCAGCTCTACACCGCCGACATCACGCGCACCATCCCCATCTCGGGCAAGTTCAGCCGCGAGCAGCGCGAGGTGTACGAGCTCGTCGCCGCCGCGCAGGCTGCCGCGCTGCGCGCCGTCAAACCCGGCAACGACTTCATGGAGCCCAACCGCGTGGCGCAGCGCGTGCTCGCCGAGGGCCTGGAGCGGATGGGCATCTTGAAGAGCGCCGAGCACGCCCTGAAGGACGATCAGCAGCTGCAGAAGCGCTACACCCTGCACAACACCAGTCACATGCTCGGCATCGACGTGCACGACTGCGCCAAGGCTCGGCAAGAGGTCTACCGCTACGGCAAGCTCTTGCCCGGCATGGTGCTGACGGTCGAGCCGGGGCTGTACTTCCAGCCCGACGACCTCACCGTGCCTGCGCGCTACCGCGGCATCGGCGTGCGCATCGAAGACGACGTGCTCGTCACCGAGAAGGGTATGCGCAACATCTCTGGCTCCATGCCCCGCGGCGCTGCCGAGGTCGAGGCGTGGATGAAGCGCGTCTGGGCCTCTCGCTGAGCTCTGTCGTGCGCACGTTCACGCTCGTCTTTTCGCTCGCGCTGCTCGCGTGCGGCGAGCCCAGCGACTCGGTGGTCGCCGCGTGTGTGGAGCAATGTGATGCCGCGGGCGACTGCCCGGGCGGCACGGGCAATTGCCTCGACACGTGCGAGAGCGACCGGGCGTTCGCCAAAGAGATCGATTGCTCCGCGGAGTACGAGGCCATCATCGCCTGCAACGGCGAGCTCACCGACGTCTGCGACGTCGCCGCGTGTGACACTGAGCTCAGCGTGTACTTCACGTGTTTTGGCGAGTTCTGCGGGCTCGAGCCCGAGCACGAGGCCTGCGAGGCGCCGCCAGAGTAGGGCCTCGCTACCGCCCTTCGGGCGCTTACGCTCGGCGGTCCGTGGGGATCAGTTGCCTCCCGCGCCGCCGCCTCCCGGCGCAGCACCCCCGCCGCCCGCCGCGGCGCCGCCGCCACCGGCGGAATCCCCGCCACCACCGGTGGAGTCTCCGCCGCCACCGGTGGAGTCTCCGCCCCCTCCGCCCGCGGCGCCTGCTCCGTTACCACCCTCTTCACAGCCCTTTTCGCAATCACACACGCACTGCTCTTCACCGCAGCCGCTCACCGAGGTGGCAGTCGCGATCAACAGCATGCTCGCAGCCAGCAACAGACCCGTTCTCATGGACCGGGTAAAAGCAAGTTGCGCGCCAGCTGGCGGGCGGAGGGTTTCGTGGGGACTGTGCCGATGTGCGTCGCGAGGACTGCTCGTCGAGACAAGGTTGTCGGTCACGCTCCTCCGCTGCGCGCGATCTCGCGCGCGCGATGAGCGAGCCCCTGCACCACCGAGTGGAAGCTCTTCAGCCTGCGGGTGTTGGCGCGGGGCAACCGCTGCTCCAGCGCGTGGGCCACGTAAGGCATGCGTGACGTGCCCCCCGTGAGGCAGAGGATGTCCACCGCCTCGGGCGGGAGGTTCGCGACTTCGAGTGTGCGATCGAGCGCTGCCAGGATCGCGCCTACGGGCCTCTCGCCGACGCGCTCGAGCTCCGCGCGCGTGGCCGTCTCTCGAAAGGCCAAGCTCGGCTCCTCGACGTCGATCGTCGTGTCCTCCACGTCGGACAAGCGACGCTTGGCCGCCTCGACTGCCTCGTACAGGGAGAAGCCGAGGCCGTCCTCGACCAGCGCCACGAAACGCTCGAGCTTGGTCTTGTCGCCCTTGTCGAGCAGACCCGAGCGGATGGACTCGAGCTCGCGCAGCACGCGTCCCCGGTCGACCACCGTGAGATCCGCCGGCGACGACAGGATCTCGATCAGCGCCTTCGGCATGTCGAGGTCGACGTGCCCGAACGGCGCGCGATACTGCGCCTTGGCGCCGAAGTGGGGGGCCACCAGACTGCGCACCAGCGCGCCGTCGAGCGCGTCTCCCGCCACCGCCACACCGCCGGTCGCCAGCACGTCACTCGCGGCGAACCCCCGCTTCGACATGCGCACCACGGTGTAGTCGCTGGTGCCGCCGCCGAGATCTGCCACCAGCACCGTGCGTGGCTCCTCCAGATCCTCGGCGAAGTCGTAGGCCGCGGCGACGGGCTCGGGGCAGAAAGCGATCTGCTCGAACCCGGCTCGCTCGGCCGCGACCCGAAGGCGCCGCTCGGCTAGCGCGTCGTCCTCCGGATCGTTCGAAAAGCGCGCTGGCCTTCCCAGCACCGCGCTGCGAACGTCCACGTCGAAGTGTGCGCACGCTCGCTCGCGCATCGCCCTCAGGAACGCGCCGATCAGATCCTCGAGCGTGGCCTGCCGGCTGCCGATCTGGGTCTTGGTGAAGGTGCGCGAGGGCAAGTGGCGCTTGATCGAGCGGATCAGGCGGCCCCGGAACCCCTCACGCAGCAGCGCCGCGACCGCGCTCGCGCCGAAGTGCCCCTGCTCCAGGTGCATGAAGTAGAGCGCGCTGCGCAGGATGGTGGGATCGCTTGCGTCGGGATCGAGCGGCGCCGGCGCGAACAAGCGCTCGGCGTTGGCGGCCGCGAGCAACGAGTTGCTGGTGCCGAAGTCGATCGCGAACACGGTGGGCTTGTCGGTCATCACGGGTCACCTCCTCGGGTGACCGCCCATTAGAGGCATTTCTCTGACCTTTACGAGCTATCGACTGCGCACTATGCTCCCCCTGGATATCAGGATGTCTGGGGGATTCCTGATGGGGCGGCGGAGCGCTACGCTGACGACGATGGCATTTCTTCGGCCGCGGCTTCGTTCGGTTGGCGCGCTCCTCGTGTTGGGTGTGGGTGCCGCTTGCGGCAACCCGGAGCTGGTCAACCGCCCCGGTGGTGGCGGGGCCGGAGCGGCACCGAACGGTGGCGCGGGCGGCGGCGACGGCGGCAACGGCGGCAACGTCTTCGTCACCGGCGGGCAAACCTCCACCGCGGGGGGTGGTCAAGGCGGCGTCGGCGGCGTCGACACCACCGGCTGCGGCGACGGCCTGATCCAAGCGGGTGAGGTCTGTGACGACGGCAACAGCGATCCCGGGGACGGCTGCGCGGGAGACTGCGCGACGGTCGAGCAAGACTACGCCTGCCCGCTGCCCGGCGAAGCGTGTGTCAGCACGGTGGAGTGTGGCGATGGCGTCGTCTCTGGCCAGGAGACGTGTGACGACGGCGACACCACCCCGCTCGATGGTTGCTCCGACCTGTGCGAGGTGGAGAACGGCTGGCAGTGCCCCTCGCCGGGCTCGCCGTGCATCGCGGCGATGTGTGGTGACGGCATCCTCGCTGGCAACGAGGAGTGCGAGGACGACGACGTCACGCCGACCTCGGGCGATGGCTGCTCCGACACGTGTCAGCGCGAGCTCGGCTGGGCCTGCGATCTCCCGCTCACGGCTTGCCACCTGACGGTGTGCAACGACGGCGTGCAAGAGGGCGACGAGCCGTGCGACGACGGCAACGACGACATCGGCGACGGCTGCAACCCGTTCTGTCAGGTGGAACCGAGCTGCCCAGGCGGTCCGTGCATATCGGCGTGCGGCGACGGGCTGATCTTGCCGGCAGACATGGAGGACTGTGACGACGGCAACACCACCGACGGCGATGGCTGCTCTTCGACCTGCCTGATCGAGCTCGGCTTCACCTGCGTCGACGTCACCGGGCCCTTGCCGCCGCAGCTGGTGGTGCCCATCGCTTACCGCGACGTGATCGGTCTCTCCAACGGCTCGCAGGCCAAGCACCCCGACTTCGAGCAGTTCGGGGCTACACAAGAGACAGTCGGATTGGTGGAGTTCATGCTGGGGGCAGACGGCAAGCCGGTCTACACCGGCATCTGCGGTGCGCCGCTGATCGGCCCGTGCCCCTATGGGCAGCAGACCACGACGCAAGCCAACTTCGACCAGTGGTACAACGACGTGCCCGGCGTGAACGTCAAGCACGTGACCACGCTCACGTTGCAGGAGCAGAGTCCTGGCGTGTACTTCTTCCCCGACGCGACGTTCTTCCCGCTCGATGGCTTGGGCTGGGTCGCGCTCGGGATGGAGAACACCTCCAACGGGCACAATTTCGGGTTCACCTCCGAGATCCGCACCTGGTTCGAGTTCCAAGGCAACGAGTCGCTCGCGTTCTCGGGCGATGACGACGTGTGGGTGTTCATCAACGGCCGGCTGGCGCTCGATCTGGGCGGGCTGCACCCGCAGCGGCCGGGCTCGTTCACGCTCGACACCGCCACCGCCACCTCGCTCGACCTGATCGCGGGCAACGTGTACGAGATCGCTCTGTTCCACGCCGAGCGCCACACCAACCAGTCGAATTTCAACCTCACGCTCAACGGCTTCGTCAGCGCCAAGAGCACCTGCCAGACGGACTGTGGGGACGGCATCGTTGCTGGCGACGAGACCTGCGACGACGGTGTGAACGACGGCAGCTACGGCGGTTGCGAGCCCGATTGCACGATCGGTCCGTTCTGCGGCGACAACGTGCTGCAAGCGGCGAACGAGGAGTGCGACGACGGCGTCAACCTCGCGAACTACAGCTTCACGGGGACGCCCGGCTGCGCGCCCGGCTGCGTGCTCGGCGCCTACTGCGGCGATGCGCAGATCAACAGCTTGTTCGGCGAGCAGTGCGACGACGGCGTGAACGCTGGCGGCTACGACGGCTGCAACGGAAACTGCACGCTCGGCCCGCGCTGTGGAGATGGCGTGGTGCAGTCCGGTGAGGGCGAGGAGTGCGATGACGGTGACACCGTGTCTGGCGATGGCTGCTCCTCGAGCTGCCTGTCCGAGGCGCCGCGCTGAAATTCCTCGCGACCGGGCTTGACACAGTTCGACAAGTGTCGCATTGATGCGGGCGTGTCGGCGCCCGATCTCAAGAAGCTCTCCAAGGCGTTCCACGCGCTCGCCAACGAGAACCGGCTCAAGCTGTTCCTCAATTTGCTGGAGGAGAGCCGGCTGGATCTAGCCAAGGGTCGCGCCCACGACTGCTTCTTGGCCAAGCTCCTGGGCAACCTGCGGATCGGCGCTTCCACCATCAGCCACCACGTGAAGGAGCTCGAGAACGCGGGACTGATCGAGACCTCTCGCGACGGCAAGCAGCTGGTGTGCACCGTCCGGCCCGAGGCGGTGCGCGAGCTCGCGCTGCTGTTCCAGAATCAAGCTCGCTGAGGCCCCGCCCGGCCGCCCCGCTGCGGTCGGGCCTTTCTTTTTGCCAATAGTACGACAGTTGTCGAAGCGTAGTGAGGAGACCGTCCGTCATGCACCAAGAGATCGCAATTCGAAAGTTCGGCGCCCCCCAGGTCCTCTCGCTCGAGCAGCGCGAGACCAAACGCCCCGGCAAGGGAGAGGTCACCGTCGACGTGAAGTACTCGGGCATCAACTTCGCCGACCTGCAGATGCGGCTCGGCTTCTACCCGGACGCGCCCAAGCGGCCGTTCGTGCCGGGCTACGAGATCAGCGGCCACGTCGCCGCGGTCGGCGACGACGTGGCGGGGCTCCGTGTGGGTGACCCAGTGATGGCGGGCACCTACTTCGGCGGCTATGCCTCGAAGGTCACCTTGCCCGCTCGGCAAGTTTTTCCGCTCCCCAAGACGATCGATTTGGCCGGCGGGGCGGCGCTCCCCGTCGCGTATTTCACGGCGCACCTCGCGCTGGTGGAGATGGGTCGCGTGCGCTCTGGCGACCGCGTGCTGATCGAGTGTGCCACTGGCGGCGTCGGCACCATCGCCATGCAGATGGCCAAACACCTCGGCGCCGAGGTCGTGGGGCTCACCTCCACCGCGAGCAAGAGGTCTTTCATCGAGGGCTATGGCGCTCGCGCGTTCACCACCGAGGAGTTCGCCCACGACACCAGCGTGAAGGGCTTCGACTTCATCCTCAACGCGTCGGGGGGGCGCAACATCACGCGCCAGCTGGATCGCCTGGGCCTGACCGGTCGCATGGTGTGCATGGGCCTGAACTCGGGCGTGAAGGACGGCAAGCGCAACTTCTTCCGTCTGGGCTACGCGGCGCTCACCACCCCGCGGCTCAGCGTGCTCGGGATGATGAACCGGAACGCGGGCGTGTTCGGCCTCAACGCGCTGCACGTGCTGCAGGACCCGAGCTGGGTCGAGCGCCTGACGCAGGGCTTCTCGGAGGCCGAGAGGATGGGGCTCTCCCCCCATGTCAGCAAGGTGTTCGACGCGTCGGCGGCGCCCGAGGCCCACGAGTTCCTGGCCACGCGCAAGGCGCTCGGGAAGGTGCTGTTGCGCTGGTCGTGAACGTGGACGGAGTTCGACGTATCTTTGTGGCATGACTGCCGGCAAAGGGGAGGGCGCCGCCGACGAGCGGCGCGTCGTCACGCGTTACCTCACTTGTTACCCCTTCCACATCCAGAAGGGCGACCGGGGGGACACCGGTGATCTCGAGATCGCGATCATCCAGGACCTGTCCGAGCGCGGCGCGTTCGTGCTGACCACCACGGAGCTGTCCGCCGACGCGCGCGTGAAGCTCCACCTCGACTTCGGCGACACGCCCGACCTGCAGATCGAGGGGCGCGTCGTCCGCAGCACCAGGCGGCCCGCCGAGGTAGCTGACCTCTGGCACTTCGGCGCCGCCATCGAGTTCCTCGACGTCAGCGCGGACCTTGCGGCCAAGGTGCGCGACCTCGCGCGCTCCGTCGCAGAGCCTTGACGGCAAGTCGCTCGTCAGTGTCGTCGGCGCAGCAGCACCCCGACAGCTGCGAGCGCCAGAAGCGCCAACGGCGCTTGCGGCGATCGCGCCCCGCTCGCCGAGCACGAGGACTCGTCCTCGTCGGTGGCCGGCTCGCCGTCGCCGGCTCCGCCGTCATCTGCGGGAGGCGGCGGCTCGGGCTCGGGCACCAGCTCCTGGCACAGCTCGAGCTCGGCGTTGCACTCGTAGCCCTCGGGGCAAGGGTTGTCGGCGTCGCATTTGGCGGTGCAGTACTCGGCGCCGCTCTGGTCGACCAGGCAGTAGTTGGAGATGCACACGCTCGGATCGCAGGCGACACCCACCGGTCCTTGGAAGGCGGGGTCGGTCGAGAAGCCGAGCGCCCACCTCGGAGGCTCGTAGCCGCCGAGCGAAGCGGCGTGGATCGCGGTCTCCTTGATCCACTCGCCCCAGCCGAACACGTGCCCGTACACCGGGTCGTCGCAGCCGAAGCTGCCGCGCGACGTGACACCCACCACGCGGTTTTGTTTGTCCACCGCCGGCCCACCGGAGTCGCCGGAGCAGATGCCCTCGTCGCCGATGAACTCGCTCTCCTTGACGTACGACGACGGGCACTGGTCCGCCACGCAGTCCACGAACAGGTTGTCGCGTCGGCGGCGGCTCCCTGACCCGCTCCCGCTGTCGTTGGTGGCGCCGAAGCCGATCGCCGAGTACTCCTCGCCCGCGACCAATGAGCTGTCGACGCGCGGGGTGTACGGGATCGCCTCGGCCGGATCGATGTTGTCCGCCAGGATCAGGAGGGCCTGATCGCGCCCGCACAGGTCTTCCTCGTTGATCAGCGGATCGGGAGAGGCGGGGTCGAGCGGCAGCGGCACGACCTCGATCACCGCGTGGTAGGCATCCGGGTCGTTGGTGAAACGATCCCGCGTGGTGACGAAGAAGCTCGAGGCCGAGTGCGGGTTGCCGGGCATGGCTTGGCCACACTGGACCGACTGGGGCGTGTTGGACACGCAATGCCGTGCGGTCAGCACCAGGTTGGGCGCGATCAGAGACCCCGAGCACTGCCCGCCACTCTGCAAGTCGAAGATGCCCACCGCAGCCGTGTCGTCGTCGTCCAGGTAGCCGCCCTTGATGGCGCTCGTGCCCGCCAAGGTCTGCTCGCGCGGAGCGTCCTCGTGGCCGCATCCGGCGGCGGAGGCCGCAGTGGCGAGCATCAAGCCAACGAAGCGAGCACGAACGAGCATGAGTACACCTCCGCCAGCCCAGCGCGACGGGCCGGTCGCCTCGGGCCAGTCTACGCCAGGCGCCTGCCGATGGGGATGGCCAGCTCTGTCCACGTCGTGGGCTCCTTCCACGCTGGGGCTGGCGCCCGTCGCCGGGCGAATCTGCTAAGGTCCGCTCACTTGCACGAGTGGCGGAATGGCAGACGCACCGGGTTTAGGTTCCGGCGCCGCGAGGCGTGAAGGTTCGAGTCCTTTCTCGTGCACCCCCGGCCCGTTTGCGGGAGGAAGCCTTGCTCGTTGCGTATGACGGCGGGGTGAGGTCCCTCGCGCTGTTGGGCGCCTTCTTGCTCGTCGGGGCGTGCCTCGGTTGCTCTCGCAACGAGTCCCAAGAGGCGCCGAGCGCCCGCGCGTCCGCGGTGCCGCTCGACGTCGACGGCGTGAACGCGCTGGTGCCAGAGGCGCTGCGCGCGAGGTTGGTGTTCGAGAAGCGCGAGCTGGTGGAGAAGCGTGGGGGCAAGACGGTGCATGTCCTCGCCGGTCCGCGAGACTGGACGCAACCCAACGAAATGTTCGCGACGCTGCAGCCGCCGGAGAGTCAGCGCCGCTCGATCCACGTCGAGCTCTCGTTGGGCACCAACTGCGACGGCGTGTGCGAATCGAAGGCCGACTGGTCGGAGACGGTGGAGAAGGTGTACGCGTCACACCTGTCGGGCAGGGTCCTCAAAGACGAGAAGCGCCTCGACGGGCGCACCATCATCGCGCACATCTTGGACAACACGATGACCGTGGTGGTCGTGGCCTGGTGGAGCGCGGGCGATCGACAGTATTCGTACTGTAGCGCGGCGCTCGACGGCGATCTGCGCGAGGCTGCTCCAGCCTTCGAGCGGGCCTGCGAGCTCGCGCGCGATCGAGCGCGTTGAGGCACCCCCGCTCGCGTGGCGCGCCCCACCCGTGCGAACATCGAGGTCTTGTGTGGAGGGCTTCGATGAGAACTTCCGTTGCGTTCGGCGTGCTCGCAGTGTCAGGGGTCTTGGCCTGTGCGGACGATGGCCAGGACGGCACGACGTCCACGAGCTCCAGCGGAGGGAGCGGCGCCTCCACCAACACGGCCGGCTCCGGCCAAGGAGGCGACGGTGCGGCGAGCCCCGCGGGCGGCGGTGGCGCGGGCGGGGTCACGGGGGGCGGTGGTGCTGGTGGTGGCGCTGCGCTGCTCACGCCCGTGTTCTTCTCCGACTGGCGCACGGCGGCGCTGGGCACGGCCAACGCCGACGTGCAGGACGGCGGCAAGTGGGACACGATTCTGGGCAACGACCTCGGCGAGATCATCGACGCGCCGGCTGGGTTCCCCACGCATCACGCGCTCCTGGTCGAGTACAAGGCCGTCAACTTTCTCAACATGCGAAAGAACGGCTTGCCCGTGCCGGGGGTGGGCACGACGCGCAACTACCGCTTCTACTGGCGTCACGACCAACCCGACTGGCCCACCGACAACAACCAACACCCGGTGCAAGACGGCAACGCCGGCAGCCAGTGCAGCTGGACGTTCGGCACCAACACCACGAGCAACACCACCTGGCGCGCGCGCTTCTACAATCAGATCAACAGCATGGAGAACCCGTTCGAGCTGAACAGCTTCTTCGTGCCCGAGCTCAGCAGCGGCACCGTGTACCGCTTCGACCTGCAGATCCATCGCACGGGGGACACCACGTTCCAGATGCATGCGCAGGTGCACGACGAGGACGACACGCTGCTCCACGACGACGCGGACTTCACCAACGAGGACGCGAGCGGGAGCGTCTCGCTGGCGGACGCACCCACGTTCAACTTCCACGCGACGCTCGGGGCGAGCACGCTCGACGGGCTGAACGCGGGCGTGAACGGCATCACCGACGTGACCCAGGACGGGTTCCCGTACGCTGTGCAAGCAGCCTTCGCCGTGGTCGACGGCCTGCCCGTGGGCACCTTCATCGGCCCGTACGGCACGGTCGACGGCGAGGTGCTGCCCTAGAGGCGCGTCTCCGCCTCCGCCAAGAGCCACACGGTGAGCGCGAAGGCGGTCGTCACGCTGGCCAAGTCGGTGGGCGATACGTTCTCGAACACGTCGTTCGCCGTGTGGTGAAAGTCGAAGTAGCGCGTGGCGTCCTGGCGCAGGTCCACGAACGGCACGCCTAGCTGCCTGAGCGGCCCGATGTCCACGCCCCCGCGCGAAGGGCCGGCGTCCAAGCCGATGCCGAGCGGAGCGAGCTCGTCCACGAGCACCTTCGTCAGCGCGGACTCGCGCGCGCGCTCGGGCACTCGCAGCGCCCAGGGCGCGCCGTCCCCTTGATCCACCTCGAGCGCCGCCACGTGCTGGGCTGCCTCGTTGGCGTGGGCGCGCGCGTAGGCCAGGCCTCCTCCGGTGCCGAGCTCCTCGTTGGCGAACAGCACCACGCGCACGGTTCGGCGTGGCGGTTGGGGCAGCGCGCCGATCAGGCGCGCGACCTCGATCGCGACCGCGCAGCCCGCGCCATCGTCCAGCGCCCCGGTGCCGAGATCCCACGAGTCGAGGTGCGCGCCGATCAGGACGATCTCCTCCGGGCGCTCCCGCCCGCGCACTTCCCCAATCACGTTTGCGGACTCGCCGACGGGGAGCGGACGGCAGCCGAGCGCGAGCCGCGCCACGACCTCTTTGCCGCTCTTGAGCGCGCGCCACAGCAGGTCCCCATCGGGGGTCGAGAGCGCTGCGGCCGGCACTTCGGGCGCGCCCGGCTCGTAGAACAGCGCTCCGGTGTGCGCGGCGCGCAGCGAGTCGGTGCCGATCGAGCGCACCAGGCACGCGAGCGCGCCCTTCTTCGCCGCGCGCGAAGGGCCGCTCGTGCGCACCGACGAGCCCGCGTTGTAGCCGGTGCCGTCGCGCAGTCTCGGCATCACATGGTGCAAGTACGCGATCCGGCCAGCGAGCTCGCCTGGCGCGCAAGCGTCGAGCGCGGCAAGCGACTCGAACAGCACCACGGGCGCCTCGATGCCGCCCGCAGGCGTGCCCACGCTGCCGCCGAGCGCCGAGAGCACCACCGATTGCGCGCGCGGCAACCGCAGCGAGCACGACTCGTCGCCGCGCTCCCAGAGCGTCGCCGGTGCGGCCTCGCTCCGCACCTCGGACAAGCCTGCCGCCGCCATCGCTTGCTTGGCCCACGCCTGCGCCGCCACGTCCCCGGCCGTGCAAGGAAAGCGCGGGCCGACCTCGTCGCACAGCGATCGGAGCAGCTCGAGCGTGTGCGCGTCTGCACGCGCTGCGCGGAGCAGTTGCTGGTGTTGGCTCATTCGCCGTCGCTCCCCAGCGAGAGCGAACGCACCCTCTGTTGCGCGTCGAAAGACACGCGCAAGCCGCCCAACCTCTCGCCCACGATCACCTCCTCGGCGGTGGAGGCCTGCTTGTCGATCTCCTTGGCGTAGGCCGCCTCCACCTGCTTGCGGCTGCTGCCGATGGCGATGCCGCGCCCCGTCGAGAGCTTGCTAGGTGCTTCGAGCATCAGCAGCCTGGCGTGGAGCTTCCCCTTCGCGGAGGTGGCGCTCATCATGGCAGAGAGCCCGTCGGGCCATTTCCAGTGCGAGACGTGCTCGCCCGTGGCCTGCTCCTCTTGCAGGCGGCTCTTCGACGTGGGCTTGCCGAACCTCTTCTCGAGCTCGTCCTGCGACACGCCGGGAGACACCCCCGCCAGCGTGTCGTCGAACGGGGCGGGCTCCTCGCTCGCGGGCTCGCTGGAAGCGCTGGAAGCGCTGCGGATGGGCGCCGCCGCCGATGCGCTCTCGGCGGGCGCGGCGCTGGGGGGCGGGTCGGGGAGCTGTGCGGACGGCTCGGCGTGGGTGGGCTCGCTGTGGGCAGCACAACCGAGCAGCACCGCCAGGCACAACGGGCAGAGCGGCAAAGAACGCATGACGGCGCACTCTAGTCGATCGCGGCGCGCGCGATCAGCGCTCTTCTGCTCCTGGCGAGCGTAGCGCGCAGCGCAAGCGAGCCCCCGTCATCGCAAGCTGAGCTCGAACTCGTGGACGTGATCGTAGGCCTCGACGCGCAGCCGGTCGCCTTGCAGCACGAGATCGTCGGGCGCGCTCTTGAGCGTGGCCTTGGTGACGGTCTCGCCGGTGTCGCGGCGAAGCAAGTAAACGTTGTCCGGCTCGGCGGTGAAGCCGTACGCGGTCACCAAGAAGTCGCGCCAAAAGACGAAAGGCGCGCCGCCGTTCACGACCGGATCGCTGCGCCACGAGAGCTCTCCGCTCTTGAGATCCAGCGCCGACACGAAGCCCTTCTTGCCGCCCATCTCCTTGGCGTAAGAGCCTCCGCCGTGGGCCACGAACAGGGTCCCGCCGCGGACCAACGCGTACGTGACGTCCGCGATCGCGAACTGGGCCTGCGCGGGGTCCACGTTGGGGGGGTGCCGCCAGCTCTCGAAGTCGAACACGGCCTCGGTGGTGCTGCCGCGCACCACGACCAAGTAGCGTCCGCCGTAGATGAGCAGCAGGCGCTCCTCTTGATCGGGGATGATGGCGTACAGGTGCTCGAGGCCGTACGAGCTGGGGATGTCGCTGCGCGCGCCGGCGGGGAGCTTGCCTTTGAGCACGGGCGCCAAGAAGGAAGGTCTGCCGGGCACGAACGGCGCGCCGCCCAACGGTGCCATGTTGCGCACCGGGGACGCCGGGCCCGAGCTGAGTTGACGCACCAGAGGTCGGCCGGTCACGGGCTCCCCCACCGACTTGCGTCGCTCGCGCTGCCACGGCGGAGTCGCGAGCTTCTGCGGCGGCTTGGTCCACAGATCGATGGCGGGGGCCTGGCTCTTCTGTTGCTGCAAGAAGCGCCACACCGCCTCGAACGACGCGACGACCTCGTCGTCTGCCTGCTCGGCGGAGAGCGCGGCAATGGCGGTCTTGAGCGCTTTGTCGTCGCGCCGATCGATCGCCACGAGCGCACGTTCGGCCTGGCACAAGGTTCGTGCCGAGGTGGTGTCCACGCTGGGCGCGCCAGCCTGGGGCAACCCAGCGCCGGGCGCGGGCCCTGGCGCGGGGCTCAGCCGAAACTCGGCGTCGCTGTCGTAGCTGCGGAGCAGGATGCGGTCGCCGCGCTGCACGATCACGCTCGGGCCGGACCGCAACGTCTCGCGCTGTACGCGCTGGCCCGTCGCCAGATCGAGCAAAAAGACGTGATCGGGCTCAGCGGTGAAGCCGTACCCGCTGACGATGTGTCGACTGGTCACGACGAAGCCGCCCATGGCCGTGACCAGCGGCTCGCTCTGCCACAAGAGCGAGCCATCCTCGGTGGAGTAGGCGACGAGGTAGCCGGTCTTGCCGCCCACGTCGCGCGCGTACCCATTGCGCCAAGTGGCGAGGACCAGCGATCGGTTCACGACGCGTGCATCCCAGATCTCGGAGAAGCCACTCACGTCGAACAGCTGCGCGCGCGCTGGCGGCCACATGAGCGCGAGCGTGGAGCCGTAGCTGACGAGCGTGTGGTCGGGGTGCGCGAACATGCGCTGCGCTCGCGCGCCGAGCACGACGCGCGGGGCGGCGTCCGGCAGGTCTTGCTCGCTGACGCGCAGCTCGGACCTCTCGTCCACGGTGACCTTGTGTTTCTGGAACCAAGCTTCGTCGTCGGTGATCCGGTTCGGGGTCTCGGCCACGCGGCTGAGCTTGAGCTGCTCCGGCGGCCCGAGACCGGCGATGGGCTTCACCAGCTTGTAGCCCTCGCCCGGGGGAAACAGCTTCATGCGCGGCAGCGTGTCGAACGCGGGCGCGGTGCGCGCGGCAGCGGAGAGTTGGCGCGTGCGACTCGCCTCGAGCAACGCGTGCGTGGCCAAGTCTTCGGGGCGCTCGCGCGCGGCGCGCTCCAGCGTCGCGACCGCGTCGCGATGCCGTCCTGCCACGAAGGCCTCCAGCGCTTGTCGCCGCTCCTTGCGCACCAGCGCTTCGCTCGGGCGCTCACACTCTGCGCGAGCAGCGGGCCCCTCGCCGACGGGCAACACGCCCACGCCCCCGGTCGCTTGCACCAGCTGGTCTCCGTGTCGAGGCGAAGCACAAGCGAGCTGCACGGCGAACAGGAGCGACCATCCACGCATGGGCTGGATCCTGGCATCCTCCGTGAGTGGCTCAAACCCGATTCGCGGTGCGCGCACGTCCGCCCGCTGGGGGGTGTCCCGGCGGCGGGGCGCCTGGTATCGTCCCGTACCGCGCATGCGGCAGTGTGAAACGTGCGGTGCCGAGTTGGACGCTGGCAGCCGCTTCTGCGGTGAGTGCGGCGCGACCGTGCGCGCGCAGACCCGTGAGCTGGCGCTCGATCGGGGTGCGAAAGCCAAGAGCGCCACGCCCACCAAAGTCGGCAAAGGCAAAGAGTTGCGCGAGACGCAGCCGATGAAGGGCAAGACCTTGCGCGGCACGGCCCAAGGCGTGGCCGAAGCCAAGCCTGACCCGAAGGACATGCGCTCCACCCTGCGCGGCGTGGCCGAGGGGCCCATCGCGGTGGCGCGCCCTGCCGCGTCCGCTCCTTCGCCCCCCGCGGTGAAGCCCGCTCCTGCGGGGGCGGGCGCCACCGAGCGGCCCCCTCCTGGTGCGAGCGAGCCTCCGCCCATGGTCGAGGGGGCGGGTGAGTTCCAGCGCTTGCTCGACGAGGTCGAGAGCGGGTTCGACGCCATCCTGGTCACCGGGGACGACCCCGCGGGCGCGCGCAGCGCCGACGCCGACGACGATCGCACGCCGACCGCCGAGAACGTGTTCGACCAGTCGCAGGCGCGCCAGCTGTTCCACGATCTGGTGATCGCCAACGCCCAGCCGATCCGCGACTTCATGATCGAGGTGCGCCTGGGTGAGCCTCACGCTGCCTGGATCCCGCACGCGATGCCTGCCATCCGCGCGATCTTGCGCTCGGCCGAGGGCATGGGCTTTCACGAGCTCGCCGACAAGGCGCGCGGATACATCGCGGCCCTCGAGCGAGCGGCCGAGCCGTCCGCGGAGGACAAGGCCGCCACCACGGTCTTCGCGCAGGTGATCCGGGGCGAGGTGCGCGAGCGCATCATCGACGCGTACAGCGAGCTGATCGCCTTCTTTCCGCAAGCCTTTGGGCTCGAGGCGGAGGCCAACAAGCGCGAGGCGGCGATCGTCCACGCGCTCCTGTCCAAGGTCCCCGGCCTGTACAAGCTCGGCCTCGATCGCATCTACGCCACCGGCATGGCTTCGCTCGGACTGTTCTATGTCTCGCGCCCCAAAGAGATCGCCGAGCTCGGCGGTGTCTCGCTGGAGGTCGCCGAGCGCATCGTCGAGCGCTTCAGCGAGCACAGGAGCAGCGTATCCGAGAGCTCCCCTGCCAAGAGTCGCCAGGACGAGCGGCAACGCCTGCGCGACGCGGTAGCAGCCCTTTCGCGCTCCTGCCGCGCCTACGACGCGTCCGCGCCCGTCTCACAAGAGCGCAAGGTGCACCGCCGCGAGCGACTGTTGAACCTGGCCGAAGTGGCGCTGCTCATGGCGCGCCTCGGCGAGGTCGATCGCATGAAGAGCCTGGAGCCGCTGTCGTTCGCCGCGAAGGTGGAGCAGCTGAACGCGTTCTTGGAGGAAGCCGAGCGTCGCGCGCTCGCAGAGCAGGGGGCCAGATGAATCGAGAATCGAAGCGCGGGGCCGAGGAGAGGGTGACATGGCCGATCTGACACGCGACGAAGTCGCGCGACTGGCGAAGCAGGGAGGCAAGCTCTCGCAGCGAGACTTGCGCGGCTTGGATCTGTCCAACCTGGTGCTGGAGTCGGTCGACTTTTCCCGGTCCGATCTCACGGGCTGCAACCTGGGGGGCGCCAAGCTGCGCTTCTCGGTCCTGCGCAACGCCAGCCTGAGGGAGGCCTTCCTGTGCGGAGCGGACCTGTCCGACACCAACCTCGACAAGGCCGAGCTCGACTCGGCCAACCTCGAGCGCGCGACGCTCACGGGCGCCAACCTGACGCGCGCCAACCTGGAGGGCGCGACGCTCACCGAGGCATTGCTGGATGGCGCCCGGCTGACCAACGCCGAGCTGGACTCGGCCAACTTCGGCAAAGCCGATCTCAGCGGCGCCAACTTGGCGCACGCGGACCTGAACGAAGCCTACCTGGGCGGCGCCAAGCTCGAACGGGCCGACCTGCGAGGCGCGACGCTGGTGGGCGCGAACCTGGAGGAGGCCAAGCTCAAGGACGCCCAGCTCGAGGGCGCCGACCTCACCGGCGCGCTGGCCGCGGGCGCCGACTTCAGCGGTGCGTCGCTCGGGCAGGCCAACCTGACCGGGGCGTTGCTCAAGGGAGCGTCGTTCGTGCGCGCGGATCTTCGCCGCGCCATCTTGCTCGAGGCCAACCTGGTTGGCGCGGATTTGTCGAGCGCCAAGCTGTTCGCGGTCAGCGCCGGCAAGGCGGTGTTTGCCGACGTGAAGCTCGAGACCATCGACGCCAGCCAGAGCGCGGACGGCTCGCGCATCCTGTCCGGGGCCGATGCGCTCGCGTTCTTGAGCGGCGCCGCGCCTGAGCCGGCACCCACCACGCGACGTTACTTCGGCAAGGGCGACGTGCTCCGCAACGCGTCGCTCGAGTTCCACGCGGGCAGCATCGTCATGGTCGAGAGCCACTTCGACAACTGCAGCGTCGCGCTCGGAGAACGCACCGAGCTGGTGATCGGCGCGCCCGGTCTGCTCACCAACTGTCGCGTCAGTGGACCGGGACTGGTCACCGTGCACGGCGCCATCTTCGAGGGCGATGGCCCCAGCATCAGCGGTCCGCTGCGTCTGGTCGTCTCGGCCCAGGGCAGCGTCGCCGCCACCGTCGAGCAACACGCGCAGAAGACCGCGTTCGCCTTCGAGCCCGGCGCGCGTCTGCGCATGCGTATCACCACCCCCAAAGAGAACGGAGCCTGACCCATGGACAGCCAACACCCGCCGACGAACGTGAACCGGCTGACCGTGGTCGAAGAAGGCACCGAGTTTCGTGGATCGATGACCTCTTCGTGTGCCGTGGTGGTCAAAGGCCGGGTCGAGGGAGAGCTCACGAGCCCTGCCTTGACCGTCACGCCCAGCGGCACCGTCGCTGGCAAGGTCCGCGTCGGCTCGCTCGCGTCACAAGGTGAGATCTCAGGCGAGTTCGAGGCCGAGCACGCCCACCTCTCCGGGCGTGTCAGCGACGCGACGGTGGTCCGCGCCAAGACCCTCGAGGTGAAGCTCTCCTCCGAAGGGAAGATGACCGTGTCGTTCGGGGAGGCCCGGCTCGAGGTCGGGGCCGAGCCCAAGCGGCCGACCTGAGTCGAAAAGCAAGACTCGGGCCGCCCCCGTGGTTAGCTGTGTTAGCATCCGCCGTGCCTGCGGGCGGTCGATGAGAAAGTCCCCATGAACACCGAGGTTTTCGAGAGGAGGAGCTTCCATGGGCATTGAGATGAAGCTCCAGTTCAAGCAGTCGCTTCAGCTGGTGATGACCCCCCAGCTGGTGCAGGCGATTCGCTTGCTTCAGCTGTCGCGCATGGAGCTCGTGGACGAGGTTCGCAAGGAGCTCGACGGCAACCCGGTCCTGGCAGACGACATCGTCGACCCCCGCGCCCGGGAAGTCGACCGCTCGATGCCCGTCAGCAAGGGCAACGAAGCGCCCCCAGAGGAGCGCATCGGCGTCACCGAGCGGCTCGAGCCGGACACCGACATGGCTGCCCGTGGCATGGAGAAGGTGGCCAAGGAGGTCGACTGGGAGCAGTTCCTCGAGAATCGCCAGCTGCAGACGCCCATCGGCACCGCGCGCTCCGGCTTCGACGAGCTGCCGCCGATCGAGCAGTCGCTCACCAAGCCCAACACGCTGCGCGACCACCTCTTGTGGCAGCTCCAGATGAGCGACTTCGTCGGCAACGAGCGCGACTTCGCCATGCTCGTGATCGGCAACTTGGACGAGCGCGGCTACCTCGATCTCGAGGTCGGCACCGACTCCGAGGGCAACAAGCGCCCCGATCTCACCGTGGCAGACCTGGCCGAGGAGGCGAACCTGGATCCGGAGGACGCCGACGAGGTGCTGGCCCTGATCCAGCGCTTCGACCCAATCGGTGTCGCCGCCCGCGACCTCCGGGAGTGCCTCATGATCCAAGCAGAGGCGCTCGGCTACGACGACGTGGAGAAGGCGATCATCAAGGACCACCTCCACAACGTCGAGCGGCGCAACTTCCCCGCCATCGCCAAGGCGCTCAAGATCGAGCTCGACGAGGTGATCGAGGCCGTTCAGGAGATCCAGAAGCTCGAGAGCGTGCCCGCGCGCAACTTCGTCGAGGTGGACGAGAAGACGCTCGCCATCACCCCGGACGTGTACGTGCTCAAGGACGGCGATCGCTGGGTGGTCAGCGACAACGACAAGGGCATGCAGCGGCTCTACATCAACGAAACGCTCGCGCAGAAGATGCTCAAGGACCCCAAGGCCAAGGAGTTCATCAGCGACAAGCTGAAGAGCGCTCAGTGGCTGATCCGAGCGATCGAGCAGCGCAGACGCACCATCATCCGCGTGACCGAGTGCATCGTGGAGAAGCAGCGCGAGTTCTTGGAGAAGGGCGTCGCCTACCTCAAGCCCATGATCTTGCGCGACGTCGCGTCGGCCGTGGGGATGCACGAGTCCACCATCTCGCGCGTCACGTCCAACAAGTACGTGCACACGCCGCAAGGCCTGTTCGAGCTCAAGTACTTCTTCAACTCGTCGATCTCCCGCGTCGCCGACGAAGACATCGCCTCCGAGAGCGTGAAGCAGGCGATCAAGAAGATCATCGCGGCCGAAGACAAGGACAACCCGCTCTCCGACCAGGCGATCGTGAAGATGCTCGAGGACCAAGACGGCATCAAGATCGCGCGCCGCACCGTGGCCAAGTACCGCGAGATGCTCGGCATCCTGTCGTCGTCCAAGCGCAAGAAAATGTTCTGAGCATTGGCCAGCCAGAGGCGCCTGCCGCTGGTGGGGCCGGGGGCGTCACGCGAGGCGCCGCCGGTCACCGCCGAGTCCCTGTTCAAGGATCATTTCCTCGCGCTGTACCCGCCGGGTGTCTCGATCGCCGAGCTGCGCGCCACCGACGCCAACCCGGAGAACAATCCGAGCCTGATCCGGGCCGCTCACGAGACGGGGGAGATCTTCGCGCGACTCGCGCCCGAGGCGCTCGGCCGTGACGATCTCGCGCTCGACTTCTCCGACGCGTCGGTGCACCGGCTGTCGGCGGCGCTCGGTCCCGAGGTGCGCGATCGACTGCTTCGCGCTCGTGAGCCCGGGCAGCCGCCGCTGTTGGTCCACCTGGTGCTGCACGGCGCGTTGTACCTCGCGATGTGCGCCCAACGAGGTCGCGACGCACGCTTGATCCTGAGGAACCCGCTGTGGGAGACGTCGCTCGTGCTCCGCTCTCGCGCGGGCGAGGCGGTGCTGTCGCCGTTTGCGTGGTGGCTGCGCTCGCTCGCGGATCGCCCAGGCGCGACGCTCGCCGATCGCTATCGCACACTGGTCGAAGAGCCGACGCTCGACGTGGACGCCTGGCCGGTGCTGGCGCCGCCAGATCGGAAGCTGCCGCGTCTCGGGCGCGTGCGCTACGACCTCTTGTACCAACACCTCACGCGGCACCTGCCCGAGCTCGGCGACTTCGGCGCCGACTTTCCTCCACCACCGCGCTTCGAGGAGCTCGGCTTTCGCTTCCTCGAGTTTTTGATGGTGGGCGGTGGGCGATCGCTCTGCTTGCACGGCGCTGGCAAGTCGGGAGTGCACCTCTTCTGGCTCAACCATGCGGGCTTCACCAAGGCGCTGTTCGTCGAGGCCGACGCGTCGCCGGAGCATCGGGTGGAGCTGCAGAGGAACGCCTCCGGGGAAGAGATACTCAGGCTCACCTTCACCCACCGCGGAGAGCCTCGAGAGATCGAGCTGCTCTGGTGGGGATCTTGAGCGGCTGCAGCGATCCCCGTAGCCTCTAGGCCATGCTGCCCCGTCTGTTTGCCGCGCTCGCCTCGGCGCTGATCGCGCTCGTGTGTGCTCCACGTGCCTGGGCCGTCCCCTTGCTGATCGACGGGGCCGTGGCGGGACCAGCGGCCTGCCCCGGCGGGGGCGTCGCCGTCGACTCGAACTGCCAGGTCAACGCCACCGCCAGCCTGAACCGCGGCTGTCGCTACGGCGGTGAGCACACCTTCGACTCGATCGACGTGATCAATGGCGGCACGTTGTGCACCGTCTCCTACAACGGCAGCGACAACGTCAACACCGGCAACGTCGTGCTCAAGAGCGACAGCCACATCTTCGTGGACGCGCAGAGCCGCGTCACCGCCAAGGGGGCTGGCTACCGCGGACGCATGTGCGACGAGGGCGAAGGGCCCAACGGCACCGCGGGGGGGCGCGGCGGCTGCTCGGTGCTGGACTCGGGCGGTGGTGGCGCTCACTTCGGCGCCGGCGGCCGCGGTACCAAGGATTGCTTCATCGTGGCGCCGACCACCAGTTGCCAGTTCCCCCAAGAGTTCGAGGAGGATTGCGGCGACTTGGTCTCAGGAGCGTGTGTGAGCACGCCCGACCCGCTTCGGCCGGTGTGTTACGGCACCACCAACAACCCCAACGGCGCGGGTGAGGGCAACCCGTCGGTGGCGGGCGTGCCGTTCCGCCACAGCATCTACGAAGAGGAGTTCGGCGCTGCCGGCGGAGACAAGGGTTGCCGCGATGGCTTCGACGCCAACTCACGGGCCGGCAATGGCGGCGGCCGCGTGGTGCTGTTCGCGGCCAACGCCGCCCTCACCGGCCTGGTCACCATCGACGGCAAGGTCAACGCCGACGGGTTCCGCGGATGCTCGTCGGGCAACGACAGCGCGGGCGGCGGTGCCGGCGGGTCGATCTTGATCGTGGGCGACGTGATCACGGTCAGCTCTACGGCGCGCATCAGCGCCCACGGCGGCCGCGGCGGCGACTCGCAGCCCAAGTGTTTGCCGTGCACCAGCAACGCCCAGTGTGGCGGCGGTCAGACCTGTCAGGCGGGGCGCTGCGGTCCGTGCAACTGCACACCTTGCTCCACCAACGCTCAATGCAACGCGCTCCTGGGACAGACCTGCCAGAACCTGGGCGGCTCGCTCGGATCCGTCTGCGTCGACGCCAGTTTGCAGTGCACCCCGTTCGATCCGGGAGAGAACGAGCGTGAGTGTGTCGGCACGCAGAACAGCGGCGTGTGCGACGACTGCGCCGGCGGTGGTGGCGGCGGCATCATCAACCTGCAGTCGCGCGCGGCAGACATCGACCCGTTCGCCATCTTCGACGTGCGCGGCGCAGATGGTGGTATCTGCCCCATCTGCGCAGGAGAGGCTGGCGGCGGCGCGGGGGAGCTGCAGATCGACGGCGCCTACGTGGGCGAGGTGTGCGACGGCTGGGACAACGACTTCGACGGGCAGGTCGACGAGGGCCTCGGCGTCACCATCTGCCCCGACGGCTCCACCATCGACGTGTGCTCGGGCGGTCTGCCGCAGATCTGCGACTTCTCCAACCAGCCGAGCTGCATCGTCACCGCGTCGGACGCGCGCCCGCGCTTCACGTTGATCGTCGACACCTCCGGATCGATGCTCAACGACCTGGCCGGCTTCCCGACCTTCGGCGACGGCTCGTTCGACTACCCAGGCGTCGACACGGCCTCGGACGTCGACACCATCGCTGGCAACAACTCGCGCCTGTTCATCGCAAAGGAGGCGCTCACCCAGGTGCTCTCGGCCTTCCCGGAAAGCGACTACGCGCTCGCCCGCTACTACCAGGACGTGGGCGTGAACCGCTCCTGCCAGACCGCGTCGAACTTCGAGTGCGCGGCGAGCTGCTGCTCGTATGACGACCCGACCAACAACCTCCCGCCGCAGTACCCGTCCACGTTTCCGGGCAACACCTGCGTGCTGTCGACCATCTACCCGGGCGCCGGCTACCCCGCGACCACGGACTTCACGGGCAACATCGATATCGATTGGGCGCCGGAGCTGACCGAAGATCCCCCCACCAGCGACTGCATCAACTACGCGGGATCGTGTGGGCCGCCGCGGCGCGGCGCGCAGGTGCTGGTGGGCTTCGACCAGCCCATCAACAACTACCTATCCTGGCTGGACGGGCTCGAGGATCCCGACGCGAGCTTCGACGCCAGCACGGTCGAGGGCAGCCACTGTGCCGCCGGTGACTGTGAGCTCCGCGGAACGGGCCCGACCCCGCTCGGGGGCGCGCTCGAGGCCACGTACGACTACCTCACGCCTGTCGTCTCCTGTGACAGCGCCAAGGCTTGCCGCTCGTACACCACCATCTTGCTGACCGACGGCGTCGAGAGCTGCGACGGCAACGCTGCTTTGGCGGCGGCTGCGCTGTTCGCCGGCATCGACGGCAAGTCTGTCGCCACCTACGTGATCGGCTTCAGCGTGCTGCCGAGCGAGCAAGCCGAGCTCAACGCCATCGCCGCCGCCGGCGGGACGACCCAAGCGTTCTTCGTGCAGTCGAAGAGCGAGCTGGCCAACGCGCTCGCGCAGATCATCGGCGAGAATCAGGTGTTCGAGCTGTGCAACGACCTCGACGACGATTGCGACACGCTGATCGACGAGGACTTCCCGGAGAAGGGCCTGCCCTGCACCGACGGCGAGCTCGGCGTGTGTCAAGGCTTCGGCACCCTGGTCTGCACCGCCGATGGCAGCGGGACGGAGTGCCAAATCACCAGCCCGGGCGGCACCCCCAGCCCCGAGATTTGCAACCAGCTCGACGACGACTGCGATGGCCTGATCGACGAGGACGACATGGGCTTGCCATTGCCGTGCCCCAACTGCGTCCCGATGGCGGAGATCTGCGACGGCATCGACAACGACTGTGATCTCGCCATCGACGAGCAGGGCGACGTCGCCACCAACCAGCCGACCATCTTCGGCGTTCCTTGCGGTGTGCTCACCCCGCCCAACGATCAAGACCCTTGCCAGCTCGGCACCGTGCTGTGCATCAACGCGATGCCCATCTGCGTGGGCTTCCAGGGGCCCGGCAACGAGGTCTGCAACGGCGAGGACGACGATTGCGACGGCGTGGGTGACGACATGGCTGCGTGCCCTGGTGAGACCGAGTGCGTCGAAGGCGTCTGCGTCTCACCCTGCGGATCTGGTGAGTTCGCCTGCCCACCCGGCTTCGAGTGCCAAGACGGCTTCTGCTTTCCGACGAGCTGCGGCGGAGAGGTGTGCGAGGCCGGCGAGGTGTGCGTCGACGACGTGTGTGTCGACGGCAGCGGCGGTGCGGGCGGCGGTGGCGCCAACGGCGGAGCCGGACCAGGCGGTGCCGGCGGAGGCGCCGCGGCAGGGGGCGACGGAGCAGGGGGCGACAACGCGTCGGGCGGCACCCACCCGGACGGCGGCGCAGGCCCGAGAGGCAACTGGGGTCTAGCCACGGGGGGCGGCGGTTGTGCGGCCTCCGAACGGTCCTCGAGCAGCGGGCTCTCGGCTCTGGGGTTCGCGCTCGCGGTTGCCCTGCTTCGCAGCCGGAGGCGCTCATGAGGGTCTGGATCTGCGCGCTCGCGATCGCCTCATCGGGCTGCGACGTGAAGGCGTTCTGCTTCTCCGAGTGCGAGGACGGCGGCACGGGCGCGGCGGCCGGACAGGGCGGCTCCGGGGGCGAAGGCGGTGCCGGAGGCGGCTTCACCACCGGCCAGTTCATGGGTACGGGCGGCATGGAGGACTGCGGCGACACCACGCAGAGCCTCGAGAACTGCGGCGCGTGCGGAGTGCCGTGCGATCTCGCCGGCGCGATCTCGGTGTGTGTCGACAGCGAGTGTCTGATCCAGGACTGCCTGGAGGACCAGTACGACGTCGACGGCGTGGTCGAGAACGGCTGCGAGTACGCCTGCCCGATCCCCGAGGCAGACATCACCGTCGAGCTGTGCGACGGGCTCGACAACGACTGTGACAACCTCACCGACAGCGCGGATCCGGACCTCGTCGTCCCCACCACGTTGTGCAACACGACTGCGGGCACGCCCTGCGAGAACACCGTCGTGGCCTGCAACGGTCAGAGCGGCTGGGCGTGTGTCTACCCCGCCGAGGTCGAGACGGTCGCCGGCTTCATCCGCCTGACGGAGACGTTGTGCGACGGCGTGGACGGCAACTGCGACGGCAACATCGACGAGTGGTTCACGACTCTTGGGGACGTCTGCGCCGATGCGCAGCTGGGTCAGTGCAAGGACTTCGGGCTCATTGTCTGCGATCCGCTGAACGCCAACACCACCACCTGTGACTACTCCGCACCGCCTGCGCCGGGCACGCCTCAGCCAGAAGCGTGCGACGGCCTCGACAACGACTGCAACGGATTCATCGACGACGCGCTGCCCGATGCGGCGTTCTCCATGGTGGCCGTGCCCGGAGTCCCGGGCGTGACGATCGATCAGTACGAGGCGTCGCGCGCCGACGGCACCAGCCTCACCCCGGGCATCGCGGAAGCCGTGGCGTGCTCCAAGCCCAACGTCCTGCCCTGGACCGGCGGCGGCTACGAGGAGGCCGCCCAAGCCTGCGCTGCCCGCGGCCCCGGCTATCGCTTGTGCACGTTGGCCGAGACCGAAGCGGCCTGCCGCGGCGCAGCAGACACGGCCTACCCGTACGGTGACAGCTATCAGCCGATGAGCTGCAACGGCGTCGACGCCGGGCTCGGCGTAGCGGTGGCGACCGGCAGCCTGGCCACCTGTCAGACGGCGGAACAAGTGTTCGATCTTTCCGGCAACGTGGCCGAGTGGACCGCCACGCAGACCAACCTGCCCGAGCTCACACCGGACCGCATCTTCGCGCTCGGCGGCGGCTCGTACCTGTCGCCCACGCTGGGCCTGGCCTGCACCATCGAGCTGGTGCCCCGTGCGCTCGAGACCACGCTGCTCGCCAACATCGGCTTTCGCTGCTGCAAGGACTAGAAGCCGACCGCCGGTACGGGCGCATCCCCCTGCGGGGTGTCACACTCATGGAGTCGCTGGTCTCAGCGGCGAGGAGTGCGGCACGTGGCGAGCTGTTGGCGCAACGCGATGTCCATGGCGCGGGGAATGCCACTCGCGTTGTGCCTCGTCGCCTGCGCGCCGCCGGCAGCGCCCAGCGAGCCACGAGCGAAGCCGCCTGACTCGGCTTCCCAGGCGTTGCCGGGGAGCATGGAGCTCGCGCGCGATCTGATGGACGGACGAGTGGGCGCTCTGTTCCACGTGCGCGCGTTTCGTTCGCACCCTCGAGGGGCGGCGATCGGCGAGCTTGGTCGCTGGGGCGACGTCGCGCGCGCGCTCGGGCTCGCTCCGCTGCGCGACGTGGCGCGGGTGTTCGTCACCGCGTACCGCGCGAGTGATCTCGAGAGCATCAACGTCATGGAGCTGTCGGTGCCTGATGACGTCGTGCGCGCCGCCTTCGTTCGGCTGGGTGGAAACGCGAGCGGCATCCACTTCGCGCTCGAGCGCGGGCCTGCGGTGTTCGTTGCGTTGGTCGCGCCCGGTCGTCTGGTGTCGGTGCCGAGCAGGCTGTCGCGCGAGGCCTGGAGCCTCGGGGACACCGCGCCATTGCCAGCTCCGGAGGGCCGGGAGTCGGCCCGCTTCTTCGCGTTCGAGCCAGCCATGGTGCTCGGTGGGCCGCCGGCGTGGCCCATGACGCTGCTCACCGCGCAAGCCGAGATCGAGCTCGTGCGCGGCGGCAGCGCCACGGTCCGCTTCGAGGCCACGAGCAGCTCCAGCGCGCGCGCGGCCGAAGACGCGCGCTTCCTCTCGGAAGAGGCCACGCGCTTGCTGTCGGTCGATCTCGGTCTGTTCAGCCTCGATCTGCTCGACCCGCCCCGGTTCGAGTCGCGCGGTAACCGCGTGGTGATGCAGACCGACCTCTTGCCCACCGACGTCGATTGGCTCCTGGCATTCACCGGAGGTGGGCCTTGAGGGCCTCGCTGCCAGCGCTTCTGTTCATGTGCACGAGCGGATGTGCGGAGCCGGGGATCAAGGCGCTGCTGTCGCTTCCTGTGGCGCCCAGCCCCGAGGCTCAGCCGGTCATCCACCACCAGTGTCCGCGCTCGCAGCTGCCGTTCGATCAAGCCAGCGAGCGCGTTCAGGAGGGCCCCGCTCCGATCCCCGGCGACGACGGAGGCCAGGTCCTGCTCCGCCTCGAGGACCGATCCCGCCGCTTCGAGATCGTGCGCTGGATGGTGGAGGTGATCGGCGACCGCTCCCCACGCGTGTTGTTCGTGCAGGCGCCTGGCCAAGATACCCGCGAGGTCGCGCTGTCGGCGGGCGAGCGCAGCACGCTCCGCCTTCGTGCGATCGTGCGTCCGGCCGAAGATCGCGGCTTGTTCCAGCACCTCACCATCTGCTTCGACAAATGGTCGACGTTCTCGGCGCGCGCGGACGGGGAGGTGATGCCGATCGTGATCGAGGACGGCGATGCGTCGCTGCCCCCGGGCTCATGGGATCTCTTTCGCGTGGTCTCGTCGGAGGTGTCGGATGTGCCGCACACCTCTCCGCCGCGCTGATGTAGGACCGTGGAGCCTCTGTGAAGCCCCTGAAGTTCTGGGCTAAGCTCAGCGCCCATGAGACTCGAGCTTGGCAGGACGACTTGGGTAGTGGCGGTGTCGGCGCTCTTGGCTTGCGGGGATGACACGGCCTCCGGCGGCGCGGGCGGGAGCGGTGGTGGCGGGGGGGAGGGGGGCGGCTCCGTCACTTCTCAGCGCTACCAGAGCGGCTCTCGTCTGAAGGTGGTGGTGAGTCGATCAGGTGATGCCGAGCAGTTCTCTCACGTGATCGACAGCGAGCTCGCCGACGTTCGGTGCGAGCCTCTGATCGCCGAGGATGGCGCGATCCGCTGCGTGCCTTACGGCAATGGTGAGGTCTTCTACCTGGACGCGGCCTGCACTCAGCCCGTGATGGTGCACTTCCCGAACACGTGCGCCGACGGGGGCCCAACCAGCTACGTGTCCGCCTATGAGTACGCTCAAGAAGGCTGCGGGGTCTCCCTGACTGCTCGCAGCTACCGGGCAGGCTCGGCCATCACGAGCCCACCTGCCACGGTGTTTCAGAAGGACCCAACCAGCTGCTATGAGACCACCGTCGGTGGCGAGCTGTACGAGCTCGAGGAGCTGGGTGCGGACGAGCTCGTCGCGCTCGACGAGGTCACCGAGCCGCGCGGCGACGACCTGGAGCTCCGCTTCTACGAGAGCGACGACGGCTTCAGGCTGATGCAGAGCGCGCCGCGCGACGTGGCTCGGAACGTCGAGTGTTACCCCGGCGAGCTCGGGAGCGCGACCGTGTGTGTGCCGAGTGCGCCGAGCGGCAAGAAGCCCGCGTACAGCGACGACACGTGCACCACCGAGGTGGCTTCTGGCGCCGTGTCCTACGAATCAGGCTGCAGCAAGCCCACTCTCTCGTATGTCAGCGAGCCTGACTCGGCAGACATGTGCACGTCCACCTCGCACGTGTTCGAGGTGGGCGCCGACAGCGCCGAGGCCTATGGGCTGTTCGGCCCGGAGAACTGCAGCCTGTTGGGCGGGGTCGACACCGAGTACGCCCTGCTCGGCGCGCAGATCCCAGACGACGACTTTCCCGCGGTCGAACAGGTCGACGAGGGCACCGGGCCCATCCGCCTGCGCACTCACTACGCAGCGGGCGGGCCAATCACGCCCTATGGCCAGTGGGTGACGGACGGCGGCGCGCCGTGTTACCCCTACGCCTTCGCGGATGGTGAGGTGCGCTGTGGCCCCCCGACGCGCGCCTTCGTGCCGCCTCCCGAGGGGACGCGATACTTCGCAGACGACGCGTGCACCGAGCTGCTGGTCGAGATCTACGACGACCCTTGCTTCGACGTGTCGGCGCTCGGATTCGCCGTGGTCGCCGGGGGAGGGCAGTGCGGCGGATTCGACGTGCGCGTGCTGGGTGAGGCACACTCCGGCGCCATCTTCACGCAGAGCGGCGGCCCGGCGTGTTTCCCCGCCACGGCGACGGATTCGGCAGCGTATCACCGCGTCGGTGAGCCAGCGCCGTTGGATCAGTTCGGGCTCATCACCACCGAGACGCTCTGAGCGACGCTCGAGCGTTCGTGGCTGAGGAGCCAACGCTTGCGCGAAAGGCCGCCTGCGTAGCCGGTGAGAGATCCATCGGCGCCGATCACCCGGTGGCAAGGGATCACGATGGCCACCGGGTTCGCGCCGTTCGCCCGCCCCACCGCTCGCGCCGCACCCGGGCGGCCGAGGTGCCGTGCCAACTCGATGTAGCTGGTGGTGCCGCCCGCGGGGATATGGCGCAGCGTTGACCACACCTGGCGCTGGAACGAGGTGCCCCCGAGCTCGACGCGTAGGGCGTCGAGCGCGGATGGGTCTCCGTCGAAGTAGGCCGCGAGCTGCTGCGACACCGCTCGCGGCGCGGGGCCTCGCACCAACCGACGCGCGCCGTGGTGCAGCTCGAGCAGCCGGCGCATGCGATCCTCGTGGGTCTGGAAGTCGAGCGCCAACAGGCGTTCGCGGCCGTCGGCCACCAGCAAGATCGTGCCGAGGGGTGAGGGGAGGTGGCAGAGCGCCAAGGATTCTTTCATCATAGCGGTGTTGATTCTGAGGCACGTGTCTCCCGCTGTCTGGCCACTTTCGGACCTCGCGACCACTCCGCGTCGCGTACGAAAGAAGCCCGAGCCGAGCCCTCGTGTCGTAGTATCTTCCACCGCGTCGATGATGCGTCGTCCCCTCCCCGAGAGCACCCCCCGAGCGCGCCTGTGCACGCTGCTGGTGATGATCGGCTTGGCGCTGGCCCACACGGGCTGCGGACCCGATGCGATGCCGGTGCCGGCGGCGCCGACCGTCCCGAACCAGGGGCTCTCCGAGGACTCTCCGGCGCGGCCGTTCGTGGGCAGCTACGCACATGTCGGGGGTGACTCCGAGCGCGCCGCGGTAGACAAGGCGATCGAGGAGGGCATCGCCACGCTCAGTCCTCCGCTCGTGCGTGGGGTTGCCCGCAGCAGACTGAACGCCGCCAACAAGGTGCCCAAGCAGCTGGTGTTCCTGGCCTACGACGGCTGGTTCGAGGTCCAGGTCGACGGTCGCCGCTACGCCGCGCGCGCCGACGGCTCACCCTACAAGGTGGAGACCAGCACGGGCGACGTGATGGACCTGCGCTACAAGTTCGGCAGCACGCTCGAACAGAGCTTCTCGGATCCAGCCAAGGCGCGCGTGAACACGTTCGAGCTCAAGGACAACCGCCTGATCATGCACGTCCGCGTGAGCGCCAGCCTGCTGCCGAAAGACATCACCTACACGCTCACGTTCGAGCGTGCAGCCGAGCCGCCCCCCGCGGCTGCCTCCGTGGCGGCGCAGACGCCGCTCTAGCTCGCGCGCCGTGTAAGCTCTTTCGGTGAGGACCTCGCGGACGACGTGGCGCGACGAGCGGCGACGAGCTCCGCGCGCGCGCGCCCTGACGCTGGCGCTGGTGCTCTCCGGGTGCGCCGAGAGTGGCGCGTCGTCCTCCGAAGACGCGCCCGAACCGGCGCTGCCCTCGAGCGCTTGGCACCCGCCGTCCGCCTCGCCAACTCGCAGTGAGCGCCTGCCCGGACCTGACCGCGCACGCGGCCACGCCGCGCTCGTCGAGAACGCCAAGTGCGTGGAGTGCCACGAGCAGGAGGCTGCCGAGTGGCGGGGGTCACGGCACCGCCTGGCTTTCGAGAATCGTGCGTTCCAGGAAGCGCTTGCGGTCGAGCCCGCATTGTCGGCCTCGTTCTGTCGCGGCTGTCACGCCCCGGAGGCTGACCCGACCAAACCCCCGAGCGCCGAGCTCGCCGCGCTCGGCGTGGCCTGCGTCACGTGCCACGTGACCGAACCAGGCGCCGTCGTGGCGCCCGGCCACGTCGCGGAGCAAGTTCCTGCCGACGACGAGATGCCTCACACGGTGCTGCGCTCGCCAGCGTTCGGCCACACGGGCGCATGCGCGTCGTGCCATGAGTTCCGCTTCCCGTTCGCGCCGGGCGACGGCGACGAGGCGTTCATGCAGACCACGCTCCGCGAGCACGCCCGCTCCGCGGCTGGGGACCGATCGTGCGCGAGCTGCCACATGCCGAAGCGACCTGGAGGCAGGTCGCACGCATTCGACGTGCGGGAGCCGACGTGGCTGCGCGCCGCGCTGGACCTCAGCGTCGAGGGCACCGAGCGCGGCAGCGTCATCGTCAGCGTCGCGCAGAAGGAGCCAGCCCACGCCTTCCCCACGGGAGATCTGTTTCGCCGCGTCGAGGTGGGTGCCGTGTTGCGCTCGCCGAACGGGCAGGAGCTGGCGAGGACCCGTCAGTACCTGGCGCGTCACTTGGTGCTGCAACCAGGCAGGGCCGGGCGCGTGCTCGAGCGAGATGACCGCGTCTTCGACGACGCCGCGCGTGTCGAGCTCACGCTCGTTCCCGCGAAGGCGCCGCCGCGCGGCGCGATGGTCAGCTATTGGGTCAGCTTCCAGCGTGTCGCCCAGGCATTCGACGGCCACGACCCCTCGCGAGCCGAAATCGAGTCCGAGGTGTTGCTTCTTGCGGGAACGTGCCGCGTGAAGCCAGGAGCAGTGGGTGCTCCAGGTTTCGCTTTGACCTCATGCCAAGGGAATCTGCGCCATGAACCTGATTGAGCGAGCGACACCTGCCTGGGTGCTCACGTGTGTGGCCGCGTGGGCGTCGTCGAGTTGCGGGCAGGCGGGAGAGCAGTCAGCGGCGTCGAGTGAGGCGCACGCTGAAGTGGCTCCTCCCCATTCCGCCAGCGCAGATCCTTCGGCGAGCGCGGCTGCCGCGACGTTGCCGCCGAAGCCTCGGCTGCTCGCACTTGCCAGAGCGTTCCCAGAGGAGCTCAAAGGCCTGCAGAACGTCTACCAGCTCAATGGCCATCTGCTGATTGTCGACGGATCGCGCGTGCTGCGGGTAAATGGTCAGAAGCTCGACCTAGTCGCAGATCACAAGGGCGAGAGCCCATTCGGCGGCGAGGCGATGATCCGGTGGATCGGCGGCACCTATCCTGACGCCATCGACGTGATCGGTCAGTTCAACAATGGGCGCGCTCCCCTTCCGCACGTCGGGCCGCTCACCGGCAAGGGAGAGAGCACCGCGTTCGGTGGTGGTGGTGGCTATGGCTACGTGGCAGGCGTGGGCTACCGCGACGGATCCGCGGTGATCATCGGCAAGGACATGAGCGCGCGCAGGATCGTCACCATCCGAGGCAAGCCGATCCCGCTCACACAAACAGGGCGGGTGAAGGTGGGCTGCGCCGCAGAGAAGGACCACAACGGGACGTTCGTTCCTGCCATCGACGCCGAAACCATGGGCAGCAGCAAAGACGGCACCATCATCAGCTTGGGAGAGCATTGCGGCGGTCCGCACACCGGCGTCGAGGTGTGGCCGCGCGAGGGCGAAGCCAAGGTGATCAAGCTCACCGACTGGCAGAAGAGCGCCTCCTACTCTGCCAGGATCCTCTCTGGCGCGGACCGCGCCTGGATCGTCGGTGTTCCCGAGGAGCCCATCTTGGAGCTGAAGAACTTGGCGGTCCGCGCGTTGCCCAAGCTCGCCAAGCACGTGCACGCGTTCGTCGGCCCCGACGACACGCTGTACGCGAGCGATGGCAAGACCCTTCATCACCTTGCGGGCAGCGACGCGGTGCCCGCGTGGCAGCCGGTGGCCAACCTGATCTGGCCGACCCATTTCGAAACGATGGTGCTGCATGATGGAGTGTTCTGGGGCAGCACGTCAGGCGTGGTCTTCAAGCTGGTTCCGGGCGAGCCGATCGAGCTCGGCGAAAGCTGCAAGACGCCCTTCGTGCACCTGTTCGACGTCAGCGCGGGCGCAGAGCCCGGCTACTCGTTCCCCACCACCAAAAAGGCGCTCCAGGCCGTCGAGCGCAAGAAGGAGATCGCGCTCGTCGAGTTTCAGGAGGGCGGTCGCCGTCTCGGCGTGAAGGTGCCCGACCGCGCCGCTGGCGAGCAGGTGGTCAACGCCATCAAGCTGGGGATGAAAGACGAGGCGCCCCGCTTGATCTGCTACGAACCGAGCAGGGTTTTGCGCACGCATCCCCTGTAGCCAAGCCCCACGTTCGCCTCGTACGATCAGTCGCGTGAGCACCTTCAAACTTGGTCTGCTTGGCGTGTGGGCTGGTCTCGTGGTCGCGGGCTGCAGCGACGACGGAAACACGGGTGGCGCAGGCGGGAGCCCTTCGGGAGGCTCGGCACAAGGCGCTGGGTCACAGGGCGCTGGGTCGCAAGGTGGCGACGGCCCCGCTGGTGGCTCCTCACAGGGCGGCTCAGCCCAAGGAGGCGCCGCGCAGGGCGGCTCCGCGCAAGGTGGCTCGTCCGCCGGAGGGGGCGGCGCTGGAGGCAGTGGCACCGGAGGCAGTGGCACCGGAGGGGGCGGCACCGGAGGGGGCGGCACCGGAGGGGGCGGCACCGGCGGAGGTGGCACCGGCGGCGGTGGCACCGGCGGAGGTGGCACCGGCGGAGGACCGCCAGCGCTCACCTGCCCGACTGGTTGCGACGCGCTCTTCGACTGTGCGCTCGACAATGACGCCATGGGCAACCAGAACTGCCCTGGGGTGCAAGCATCCGATCAGTCGGTCGTCGTGCCGGTCTGCATTCAACAGTGCAACCTCAACATGGCGGTCCTGTCGCTGATCGATCCGAGTGACTGCGAGGGCACGATCGACACCATCAGCGCGCTCAGCAGCCAATTCGCGAACCTCTGTCAAAACGGCCCCTGACCAGCAGCTCACCCGCGAGTGCGCGTGACCGCGCTGAGCGTCTCGACCGCGCCCGCGCCCAGGACCTTCCCCTCCAAGTTGATCGCCGCGGACAGGAGCTCGCGCGCATCCCTCGGTGCAAACCCCACGTGGGCGACGGCGCCGTCTAGGTCCTCCGGGGCGAACACCCGCACGCTCGGATTGAAGATCGAGAAGCCGCGCGCCATCACCCGCACCAGCATCGACTGCGTGACCACCGCCACCGCCGGGAGGGTCTTGCCCTGCGCGACGCGCATGTTGACGGCGGTCCGCTGCGAGGTGTCGGGAGCGCCACCATCGGTGAACACGAGGTTCGGTGCGCGCGCGAGATCCCATTGCACCTCTGGGCCCACCTGATCCAAAAGTGCGATCCAATCCCTCCACTCGTCGTCGGAGGGCGCGCGCTTGGTGTGCAGCGCGATCGAGATTCTGCGACCGCCGACAGTCAGGAGGGAGAAGGCCATGTTGCGTCCGCCCGGTGAGGGGGGCGCCGAGATGCGTGAGGTCGGCGGCGTGCTCGCTCGCGGAGCCGAAGAGTGGGGCGTGGGGCCAGGCTCGCAGAGCGCTTGGTCGAGCTCCGTGAGCAGCGCTCGTGCGTTCGAGTGGCGGGCGCCGACTCGGAGCGAGAGCGCGCGCCCGAGCACGTCTTCCCACCCGCCTGCGTCGACGCCATGCTGCTTGGGCGTGGGTCTGGTGTGGCTCAAGACCGTCGCCGGTTCGACGTCCTTGCCATAGGCGCGTTCTCCGATCAGCAGCTCGACCAGCATCAGGCCGAGCGCGTGAACGTCCGTCCAAGGCCCGGTCCTCATGCCGGTCAGCTGCTCGGGCGCCGCGTAGCTCGGCGTGTAGCTGGTGGCTCCGCCTGTGGTGCGCTCCCGCGTCGCCTCTTCGCCGCCGGTCTCGTCGAAGCGTTTCGCGATCCCAAAGTCGATCAGCCGTGGCACGAGCGTGCCGGCCTCGTCGACCAGCATGACGTTGGCAGGCTTGAGATCGCGGTGGACGACACCGGCGTCGTGCAGCGTGGCCACCGCGTCCGTCACCGGGCGCATCACGCGCCAGGCCTCGTCGCGTGGCATCCGTTTGGGGCCGAGCTTCTCCAGGTGCGCAGCCAGCGTGGTGCCCTCGCACCACTCGAACACCAACCATCCTTGCAGCGGGCGATGCTCGTTCGCCGGCAGCAACCCGGCGTCGAGCACCCGCACGATGTTGGGGTGGCGCAGGCGTGAGAGCAGCTTGGCTTCGTCCAGGAAGGCGAGTGAGCTCTCCGCTTCCGCGTGCGCCGAAAGGCGGGAGAGCTTGATCGCCACCGGTGTGTCGAGCACCAGGTGCCAGCCGGCGTACACCACACCGAAGCCGCCCTCGCCGACCTGTCGGTCGAGGCGGTAGCGGCCTTCCAAGATCATGCCTGGCTTGTGCTGCTGCACCGCGCGAGTCTAGCGAGTTTCTCGCCAGATCCTACCCGGACTCGAGCCACGCATAACGCTTGGCCACGAACTTCAGATCGATCTCGGTCAGGAACGACGTGAACGCAAAGTGCGTGAGCAGGTCGTCCCAACGTCGCAGCCACGCCGGCCGATAGGTCGGTGGCTCGATGATGCCGTCGTCGCGCAGGCTGACCAGCGCTCGCATGTCCTCCAGCGCCAGCCGGCCCGCGATCAGCGTCTCCACCACCTGCGCGCGGTCGTGTGCCACTGCGAGCCGCAAGAAGTCATACACCTCGAGCAGGCCCGCCAAGTAGCAGGCGTCTTTGGTGAACGGTGCGCCGCCGCTCGGAACGCCACCTCGGAAGACCCGCACACAATCCAGGTAGGCCGAGCGTGGCTCCGCACCGTGGTCGAGCTGGCGGCGGTAGAGGTCGATGAACGACGCGCCATCTTCTGCCAGCGCGACCAACTGCACGCGGTCCACCAAGCGGTGCAGCCGCTGGAGCGTCAGCGCCTTGTCGTACAGCTCGGCGAACACCGCCAAGCCCTCTTGGGTCTTGGTCGCTCTTGGGCCGCCGGCCATCAGGCAGCGAAGATGCGGCTGCGCGGCGCCGTTCTGGGCGGTGAAGATGTGCGTCTCGATCTCGTGCAGGTAGAGCGAGCGCGCCTCTTCGAGCTCGAACATCGCGTCCGCGCGAATGCGCAGGCGCGTGCGGCCGGCGATCGCTTTGGCGCCCAGATCCTCGTCCAGCAAGATATCGAGCTCGGGCGCGGCCTTGCGCTTGGACAGACGTTCCTTCAGGTAGCCCGCCAATCCTCCCGCATCGAGCGGAGCGTCCTCCTTGTCCGTGGGCGGATGCGCCGGGCCCAGCCTCCCCTTCAGGTGCGCCGCGAAGTCCAGGTTGGTGGAGTCCCCGTCGAACCAGGTGGTCTTCGCGCTGCCGTACACCTGTGCCGAGAGCCGGTACAGCTCTGGTGTGCCCGCGGCGAGCACCATGCGCGCGCCCAGGATGTGGCTCTCGACCTGGGAGCGGAGCACGTGCGTCAGTGCGTCGTCGCTGCCAAGCTCGCGCTGGAAGGACTCGAGCCGGTCGATCCGCTCTCGAATGGCACCCGCGTCGATCTCGTAGCGTGGCTCGGGTAAGCGCTCGCAGTCGTGCGCGAAGAACTCGCGCTCGACCGCGCGCCCCCACCCGATCGCCTCGAGCAGCGCCGGCGCCCCCACCAAGACCTGGTTGGCGCGCGCGATCAGCGACATCTCGGCGTCACGCGCCATCAGCTCGCCGCCGGCTCCGGGAGGCCAGACCAGCTCGCGACGTCGCGCGGTCCGGAGGCCGTTCGCACGTCGACCGCGAAGCCCGTCAAGTGCGCCATCCCGGAGACCTGCTCCAGGCTCCGTGGGCCGTCCGCCGCGAGCAGGTTCACGTTCACTCCAGCGGTCTTGCTCGCAACCGAGAGGCCGGCGGCGTGCTGGTGACCCCAGCCATGCGGCAGCGCCACCGTGCCGGGCATCAAATCCTTGAGCAATCGAACCGGCAGGCGCACCGTCGCCGTCTCGGTCGACACGTCGGCCACGGCTCCCTCCTCGAGCCCACGCTCGCGAGCGTCGTCCGGGTGCATGTAGAGATAGTTGGTGCCCCGGTCGCCCGCGACGAAGTCCTCGATGTTGTGCGTCCAGGAGTTGTGCGTGGTGATGGCGCGCTTGCTGATGAGCTTGAGCCGCTTTCGGTCTCGAAGCTCGCGCTCGAAGTCGCCTTCGAGCTTGGATCTCGCAGCCGCGAGCAGCGCCTCCGGAGCCAGATCGACGCGACCATCGGCGGTCAGCACGCGTTTGCCCAAGAAGCTCCCCGGCTCGTGCTCCGCGCGCAGGCGCCCATGCTTGTGGCCGAGCAGCTCGCGGAACGAGCCCTGCTTCGTGAGTCGCAGGATCGTCGCGAGCAGGAGCTCCTGTGGCACCCGACCACCATTGAGCGTCGCGAGCCCGCTCAGCATGAGCTGCGCCGGGCGCGAGCCGAACAAGCTCACGCCCGCGGCGCGGCACAAGTCCAAGTAGATGCTCGCCTCGTCGCGCTGATCTCCTTCGGGAGGCAAGAGCGCACGCGTGGCTTGCAGGTAGGGCTTGGACTGCAAGCCCAACATCAGCGGGAAGATGAACGGCAAGTCGGGCCGCTGAAACGGGCTGGTCGCCGGCAGCAGGTAGTGCGCCAGCGACCCGGTCTCGTTCTTGTAGATGTCGACGGTGACCAAGAGCTCGAGCTGCTCGAACGCGGCCCGCAGGCGCCCCGCGTTGGGCATGGTGATCAGCGGGTTGCCTCCTGTCACGAACAGCGCGCGCACCTGGCCCTTGCCTGGCGTCAGGATCTCGTCCGCCAATACTCCGCCTGGGAACGCGTCGTTCACCGAGGGGAGGTCTCCAATGCGTGAGCGATCGGTCCGTAGGAGGGTGCCTGACTTTTGGCTGAGCTTGGGAAAGTCCACCAATCCCTCGCCGACCAGCGTACCGCCCGGACGGTCGAGGTTCCCGGTGATGGCGTTGATCACCTCTTGGATCCAATGGGCGAGCGATCCGTTCTGACCCATGTTGACGCCGGTCGACGAGTAGATCGCGGCACCGTCCGCGGCGAGGTAGTCGTCCACCATCCGCCGCAGCGTCTCCGCCGGGACGCGCGTCACGTCTTCGCTTCGCTCCGCGGGCCACGCCTTGGCCCATGGTGTCAGCCGCTCCAGCCCCCTCATGAAGCGGTCGATGCGAGCCTGGTCCGGCTGGTACCGACCAGCGTCCATGCGCGCGAGGATCTCGGCCAGAAACGACAGGTAGAAGAACACGTCGGTGTTCGGCCGGATGAAGACGTGCTCGCCGGTGGCCTTGGCCGTCTCGGTGCGCCGCGGATCGACCACCCACACCTTGCCTCCGCGGGCGGTGATCTCGCGCAAGTGCTGCGTGGGGTTCGGCACCTGCAAGAAGCTCCACTTCGAGACCACGGGGTTCGCGCCCACCACGATCAGGCAGTTGGTGCGGCGCACGTCGGGGAACGGCAGCGTGAACGGGAAGCCGTACATATGGCGCGCCACCGCGAACTTGTTGGCGCAGTCCTGCGTCGCGCTCGAGTACATGCTGCGCGATCCCAGTCCCGTCATGAAGCCCTGCGCAAACACCGGGTGCAGCACCGAGAAGCCCGCCGCCGTGCCCACATACATGGCCACGCTGTCAGGGCCATGGCGATCGACGATCGCGCGCACCTTGGCGCCGACCTCGGCGATCGCCTGGGCGTAGCCGAGCCGGCTCCAACGTGCGCCGCTGCGCCGCTCGGCCCACAAGAGCCGGTCGGGGGAGCCGTACATCTTGTGCTGGCGCAATCCCTTCAAGCAGCCGAAGCCACGCGTCGCGACGTGCGCAGGGTCGGGCCGGATGTCCGAGATGCGCCCGTCCTCGACGTCCACCTCGAGCCCGCACAACGCCTCGCAGATTCGACAGAAGGTATGCTCCGTAGCCATCGGCAGAGAGCGTAGCGGCAAACGGAGCGAATCGCTCGCTAGCGCCTGCGTGGTAGGCTTTGGGCGTTGCTGGCGAAGGGCGCACGTGACTTTCACCGGGAGCCGCTCGGCTCCTACACCGCGGGCGAGAGCTGGCTCTACTTTGCGTTCGAGCGGGGGCCCCATGGTTACGCGCTGTGGGGCACGCCCAGCGCCGACGACATGGAAAGGCTCGCGGCCGTCCTCGAGGGCGAGCTCGTGCGGGAGCCGCCGCACACCGGGCTGGTCGATCTACGGCATCTCGAGGGCGTCCGCCCGACCACCTATCTGGTCTTGGAGCGCTACACCAAGACCCACGGCGAGCGCTTGCGCCAGATCGTCACCCACACCGCCATGGTGCGGCCCTCGGGCCTGGTCGGTGTCATGGCCGAGGGCTTCTTCCGCATCGTCAAGCCGCCCTTCGAGGTCTCGTTTTGGACCCGCCTCGAGGACGCGCTCGGCCGGGTTGGGCACCCCGACCCGGCCGCTGGCGCCGCCGAGCTCGAGCAGGCGCGGGCGAGCGTGGTCGGCCGCTCCCCGCTGTCGCTGAAGCTCGCGGCGTACCTCCTGGCCCACTTGGTCGAGCCGGTGATCGAAGATGCCGCGCGAAGCTGTGGTGTCTCGGTGCGCACGCTGCAGCGTCAGCTGGCAGGCGAGGGGACGACCTTTGCCAAGGAGACGATGCGTCTGCGCATCGACAAGGCGAAGGCGTTGCTGCGCGAGAGCGACGAGCCCATCACCGCGCTCGCGCTCGGCCTGGGCTTCTCGACCGCGCAACACTTCAGCGAGGTGTTCAAGCGCGAGGTCGGCACGACGCCCATGGCCTTTCGTGCGCAGCGCGGCTGACCGACACCCTTTGGCGCGCAGCCGAACGTCGATGGCGCACCGCCGAACGACCGCAGCGTTGGGAAGGGGCAGGTTGCGGCCCCATGACGCGCAACGCTCTCTCCGCCCTCTCGATCTCGCTTCTGCTCAGTCTGCCGTCCTCGGCGTTCGCCGAGGAGGAAGCCGACTCCGTCGTCACCGAGGCACCGCGCGCAGCGGTGCCCCTCGATCGGCGCGGCAACCCTCGGTTCACCTTCAGCGCGGATGAGGAGCTCCTGCCGCCGGTCGGATATCAGCTCGAGCGACGCCCGATCGCCGGGCTGATCTACGGCGGCATCGGCGCCGTCGCCGGCGCCTACGGCATGGGCGCGCTGGTCAGCGGCTTCGACTATCTCGGCAGCCACGGTGACGGACCCTGGGCGTACGCGCTCATCCCCGTCGCCGGGCCCATCATCGCAGCGGCGATGGATACGGACAGCCTGGCCACAGGCTTCTACATCGCGTCGGGCGTCGTGCAGAACCTCGGTGTCGCCATGATTATCGTCGGCGCCACCGTGCAGCGCCCCTTCTTCACCGCCGTGGACACCGCGACCGAGTCCGTGAAGATCGGCTTCGGTCCGGGCAGCTTCACGCTCTCGGGCAGCTTCTAGATCTGCGGAGCTTGAAGGCTCGCTCCGCTCACAACCCTCGCAAGGTGAGGGTCAGCGCCGCACCCTGGGTCGAGAGCTGGGGCATCCATCGCGCCGAGACACCTTTGCTCGGCGCGTCGGGCTCGGCTCGGGTGAGCCCCACCGCGAGCAGGATGATGCCGGACGCGGCGGCCGCTCCCCCCACAGCGAACGTCACGTTGGCGACGTTGGCGTAGGTCTCGGCGCGATCGATCACCTCCCGTCCGGCGGGAAAGCAGGCCATGTCGGGGCACAGGGTGGGGTCACTCTCGGCCTCGTTCCTGTCGCGCAGCGCGATGCCGGCGAACGCCCCCCCGACGGCCAGACCCGCGAGGCCCAAGCTGCCCACGACGATGCCGGCGGTGGTCAGGCCATGCAGACCGGTCGAGGCGGGAGGCGCGGCAGAGGGCGGCTTCGGAGCCAGCGGCGGGATCTCGATCGTCTCCCGGCTGGTGCCAGGCGCGGGCTGGAAGGTCTTGGACCAGGGCTCGTAACCGGGAGCTTCGGCGCGTACGCGCAGCTCTCCCGGGTCGACGACTGTCGGCAGGTCGAACGACTTGAGCTCGACCTCGTTCTTGTACACGCGCAACCCGGCGACACGTTTAGCACCCGCGGACAAGCGGAGCGTGACCTTGGTCAGCCCCTGCTCGAGCCGCTCGGCCTCGGACGCGGCGAGCGCTGCTCGTTTGGAGTCCTGACGCGTCAGGGCGAGCGACTCGGCCTCTCGATACGCGGCCCAGGCCGACCCGGACTTGCCCTGCTTCTCATTGCACACTCCCAGGTTCAGGAGCGCACCTACACTCGGGTCGAGGCGATGGCTCTCGGCAAAAGCTTCGCATGCGCCTCGGTAGTTCTCCGCGTCGAGGCGCGCCTTGCCTTCCCGGAACGAGGACTCGGCGTCCGCGCGCGCTTGGGCTGTCGGCTCCGCCGAGAGTGGCCTCGACCAACCCCACGCACAGGCCACGAGCAACGCCACTCGCCACGGCTGCGTCATGGCACCTTGGGGAACAGCACGACGGCGCTGGCACCCCGGTCCGAGACGTACACTCCGTCTCCGTTGACGGCCGTGTCGAACGGCTCCTCGACCACGCCGATCGTCTCGACCGTCTGCGTGCTGATGATGAACGCTCGGATCTCGCCAGAGCTCGCGTTGGCCCAAATCACCCGCTGGCCGTCGCTGGACAAGCCCCGCGGCTGGGCCTCTTCGCTGGCGAGCACCTCCGCCGGTGTTTCTGGCGCTGCCTTGGAGAGCCTGCGCACCGAACCATCGTCGGCGCTGAAGTACACGTGAGTGTCGTCGACGAGCAGGTCGTTGGGCGGGAACATCAGCATGCTGTAATGGGTGTTCGGAACGCTCAAGCGCCCGATGCCCTTGAACGTCGCGCTCGCCCACCAGATCTCGCTGCCGTCGCCCGCGACCGCGAAGGGAACGTCGCCACTGACGAACTCCTTCGAATGGGTGAGATCCGTGTCCCCTCGCACGATCCGTCCGAAGTTCCCCGCACCACCGGTGATCAGGTTGAGCCCATCCACGGCGACCGCGGTCGTGCCCTCCCAGTCGGGATAGTCGCCCTCGGCCTGCTGCAGCTGCCCCTGCGGCATCACGCGGGGGCTCTTGAACGCGGTGTAGTAGTCGACACCTCTCGCAGTGAAGAACGCGCTCGTCGAGCTGAGCGCCAGGCCGCGTGGCTCTTGCAGGGCCTGGTGGAGCGTCCCCTCGGCCAGGCTCACGAGCGAGCCCTGGTCGGCCGCGGCCCCTTCGCACAGCCAGAACACGCCCTCGTCGTCGGCGGCGATCTCGCGCAGCGCCACCTGGTCTGTCGCGACGCTCACGGGGGCGCCGAAGAGCGGTGGCTCACCACCGCCGCCGCCGGTGCCACCGTCGCCGCCCAGCCCGGGGCCGCCGCCATTCGGACTCGTCGCAACGGTCGAGCCTCCCGCACCAGATCCCCCCACGAGTGGGTCCCGGTCGGTGAACTCACCCAGCGACAAGAGCTCCTGACAGCCGGCGCCGACCAGCACCACGAGCGAGATCGTGAGGCGTTCAGCGATGGTCATAGGCGTTGTACTCCGAGGAGGTTGGTTCTGAAGGGGAGGCCGCAGCGGACGCGGCGGCCTTGCCTTTGGCTGTGGCGTTGGGGATCTGCCGGGTGCGCGCCACGGGGAACGCGCTGCTCGAGGACGACGGCGAAAGCGCGGCGGAAGGTGTGCTCGCTGGCGCGATCTCCGGGCCGTCGGGTCGCATCTCCGTCGCGAGCGGCGGGGCCTCGCTCGCGGACGGCGGCTGCGTCGCGGCCACCGGAGGGGACGCAGCGGTGGCGTCCCCGCCAAGTCGCCCCAACGCGATGCCGATCGCGACGAGCAGCCCTGCGCCAATGGCAACGGCCGCGGCGACGGCGGCGCCATTGCGTCGTCCCGCCACGCTCACGGGGAGGGATAGTGCTGCGCGGGTCTCTTCGCCGCGGTCCGGCTTGGCGGGCGGCTCCGGCGCCACCCACGGCACGGAGGCGCGCGTGCCGCCCACGCGCTCGGCCAACGCCTTCCCATCGCTCGACGCAAACGGACCCAGCTCTCGCGCCAACGTCGCCACGTCAGGCACCCGGGCTTCAGGGGCGCGCTGCAAGCAACCGTCCAACACGCGCTCCAACCCCGGGGGAACGTCGGGTCGCAGCTCGCTCAAGCGTTTTCGCCGATCCGTCACCACGTTGTGGACGACCTCGGTGATCGCGCCGCTCCCGAACGGAGCCTCTCCAGTCAGGAGCTTGAAGGCGACGGCGCCGCACGACCACACATCGGCGCGCCCGTCGACGTTCTTGGCCGAGGCCATCTGCTCCGGCGCCATGTAGTGGGGAGAGCCCATGCCCTCCATGGTGGTCGAGGTCAGCTCGGCGTCCGGGTTCTTGGAGATGCCGAAGTCGAGCACCTTGACGCACGCGCTGCCGTCCGCGCGCCGGGTGAGAAACAGGTTCGCAGGCTTGATGTCTCGATGAACGATGCCGAGCGCGTGGGCCTCCACCAGCGCCGCGCAGACCTGGATCAGCCAATCGACGACCTCTTCTACCGGGAGGGAGCCTCGCTCGCGCTGCACGCGGCTGAGGTCGGCGCCGTCGAGGTGCTCGAGCACCAGGTACCGCTGCCCTTCCGCCGACTCCCCCACGTCGAGCACGCGCGCCACGTGCTCGCTGCGCAGCTTGGCCGCGGAGCGTCCTTCGTTGAGAAAGCGCGCCCGCGCCCGCTCGTCTGCGAAGGCCTCGTGCAGCACCTTGATGGCGACCCGCTCCCCGAGCTGCTCGTGTCTCGCCGCGAGCACCACACCCATGCCGCCCTGTCCGAGGACGCGCTCGACCCTGTACTTTCCGTCGAGCAGATCTCCCTCGCGTAACGCCATGCGTGTTTGATGTCAGGGTACACCCATCCACGCGCGGCCTGGGCAGGCGTCGCACCCAAGTCACGCAGTCGTTGCCGCGACCGGATGTCGCACCGAGTCCTACCCGCTGATTTGGGAGCGCGCAGCCTTCTCGTCCCCGACTCGGCGTGGCGCGCCTTCTACTGCTCGGGGGGGCGGCACAGCCAAGCAACGAACGCAGCGTAGTGTCTGCCGCGGACGTCCACCGAGAGCCCGGGCAGGACTGCGAGCGCGCCGTGGACGTGCGCCGCTTCCGGATGGTCGTAGAGGCATCGCTCGAGAGCGTCGCGCACCGGCACAGACCAGCGAGCGTCTGCGCGCGCTTTGGCGGCGAGCACAGTCACGGCCGGCCGCGACTCCCACTCGTCACCGGAGCCCGCCAACGCGAGCACCCAGCGCGCCGTAGCAGCGTGCGGCTCGAGCGCCCGCAGGGCCAGGGCCAAGGTCGCGAGTCGAGCTCGATCCATGGTCTCGAAGGGATCCGACCCAGCCTCGAATGGGTTCAGGAACGCCATTTCCGCCTCTGCCTGAGCCAGGGCATCGTCGCCTGCGCACCAGCGGTCGATGTCCATCTCGGTCGACGCGAGCGCGAAGATCCGCCGCCGCGTAGCGCTGTCGAGGGCTTCGGGCTCCGACAGCGTCGCGGCGGGCGTGTGAGGATGCGCAATCACACCGCGCCCGCCCAGCGCGCGCATGCCGGCATCGAACGCGAGCTCGAGCGAGCGCGAGGGCGGGTGCGCGACCCTGGCGACCACCCGCGCACCCGGTGGAGTGCCACGCAGCGCGGCGTTGCGCAAGACGGACCGCAAGAGCACGACGAGCTCGTGTTCGGCTGCGGGCGGGGGGTGGGTCCTGTACAGCGCCCAGAGCGGGAAGACCTCGCGGATCGTCAGGGCGGACGAGCCGGGAGGTGACAGCGCGGGCCCACTCGGGTCGCACAACCACGCGATGTAACGCACACCATCCTCGCCGTGAGTGCGGAGGCCATCCGAGGCGCCCGTCGCAACGTCGCGATAGTGGGATTGGGCCTGCTCCAGACGCCCCATCGCGAGCAGCGTGTCTGCGAGATCGGCCTGCAAGTGAGGGCGCCCCGGAGCGAGCTCCAGCGCGCGAGCGAGGGACTCGTGAGCACGCTCGAGGCGGCCGACCTTTCGCTCCAGAGCTGCCCGCTGCGCGAGCCACTCGGGGTCATCCGCTTCGCCGGCGCACGCGACGAGGGCTTGCAGCGCTTGCTCGTACCAACCACCACGCGCGAGCACGGCGGCCTCGACCTTGGCAAGATCACGCGCGGCCTTGGGGCGCGCGGCTCTCAGCGACCGGAGCAGCGCTGCGCAGCCGCGGAGGTTTTCTGGGACGACCGCCGCTGCCCGGTCTGACACATAGCGCGCGACGGCGGCGCAGACTCGCGCCGCGTCGACGCCGCGGAGGTCGCCGCTCGACCATTCCTCGAGCCAGCCGAGGTAGCCCACTTGGGGGCGAAAGCTGGCGACCTCGAACAGCAGCCAGATGGCGCGAGCGAGCTGGCCCGATCGCGCCAGGACGTAGGCTCGAACCGCAGCGCCGCCGAAGAAAGCGCCCCGCTCGTCGGGCAGCAGGTCGAGCGGCCGCGAGACTCGCGACAGCACCAGATCGAGCAGCGCCAAATGCTCGCTCGCGTGTGGCGCAAAGGACAGCGCCGCGCCGATCTGCTCCAACGCGAGTCGAGCGTCCCCTCGCTCGAACGCGGCCGCCGCCGCCGCCGCGTAGTCCTGCTCGCTCGCCTCCGGTCTCATCGAAGCGGCAGATCGAGCGCAAGCCGCACCGGCAGCCGACCGCGATCGCTTGCCTCGGTCGGCTCGCCACGCGCTCGGTGGCACGCGAGCGCGAGCGCGATCTCGCACTCGTCTTGATCGATCCCGAAGGGCAACGCGCCACGACTCACACCCTCTTGCCCGCCATCGAGCCACGCTCGACCATCGAGCGGGGCGCCGGCGTAGCTGTCATGCCAATCGTCGGCCGCCCACTCGCCCGCGACCAGCTTGTGAACGCCCCACGGCCCCACCATGGCAACGCTCAGGGTGTTGCGGCGGCGCTGCGCGCCGTTCGAGGTGAACGAGAAGCGACCTCCCTCGCGCGCGAGCCACTCCAGCTCGGCCTCGCTGGGCAGCCTCATGCCGGCCGCGCGGGCGAGCCCGAGCGCGCCTTGCCTCGTGAACGTGTCGACTGCCTGCTCGTACCCTGGGACGCGCCGGACCTGCTCGACCCGCAGCGGCAGAGCCGCCACCAAAAACGGCGCTATCGTCACCTCTCGCACGGGGCGCGCCTCGTGCTCGAGCCGCTCGAGCGCCGCGCGCAGCGGCGGATCGATGGGCAAGAGCGCTTCGAGCGCGGCCCGATCGCGATCCCGGTAGCCCATCTCGAAGGTCCCGCCCGGCACGAGCGCGAACTCGACGTCCAGCCTGCGATGACGAAAGCGCGGCAAGGGCGCTTCGACCGGTTCGAAGTCCGGGCCCAGCTCGTTGGCCGAGATCATGGCCCGCTCACTCGACCGTGCGCCAGGCCGGATCGATCGGCACCCCCTGCGCCTCGAGCGCCTCGACCAAGAGATCCAGGTGATCGGGGAGGTAGGCCCCCGAGAGGCCGTCCTTTGCGCCGGCCTTCACGCGGCGCGTGAGCACCTCGCGCGCAAACGGGACGACCTCCTTGCCCGCCGTCATCACGCTGTCGCGAAGGAGCTGCGCAGGGAGCGGCTCCTCGGCGAGCCCTTGCAAGCCGTAGGCTCCAGACGCGACCTCCAACACCGCTTGGGCGTGCTCGGCTTTGCCGAGGCCCGCGAGCGCCTCCTTCAACGCCTCCGGCCAGCTCTTCTTCGGCAAGCTCGCTGCCAGCTGACGCCAGCGCTGGATGTCCTTCTTGGGAGCGAGGCCTTCGAGCGGCCCCGGCGGCAACTGGCCGACGAATCGCTCCAGCTCTCGCGCCCGCTGTGGCAGTCCCCAGCCGAGCAGCCGCGCCACGTCGGCGGCAGCCTGCGCGAAGATCTTCGCGACCGCTTGCTGGGTCGGGTCGAGCTCGTCGAACGTGGCGACCGTGCTGCGATCGGGCCAACGAACCTGGAACAATCGAGAGACCAGGTCCTCGACCCCGTCCCTGCGGGCACTCTTGTTCTTGTTGGCGACCACCTGCTGCGCGAGCGCAACGGTTGCCTGATCCACTTTCGGTTGCTTCATCGTCCTCTGCGCGCCATGTCGCGCTGGCGTCGATACTCGGTCGAGGCGCCATCCCAGTCCTCGAACTCGTACCGCTCGGCTGGGTTGAGCGAGGATGCACCACGATCGCTCGCGCCGGTGCGGCGAGTCGAATAGGCATCCACGAGGTCCCTCGACCGCGTGCTGTTCCCACTGGCGCCACCGCCGGAGTACGTGACGGTGTGGGCGCCGGGAGTGTCCACGCCGCCAGGGCCGTACGAATAGTTGATCGTCATGTTGTTGCGCCGAGCGAAGTCCATCATCGCCCGATGGCAGTTGGGGCACGGAGGATACTCGCCGCGGAGGTTCAACGTGGTGCCGGCCAGGTCCTCGCGGTCGTAGTTCTCCTCCAGGTCGTGCAGGAGCTTGCGCTCCGTGTGGCAAGTGGAGCGGTTGCGGATCGGGTCGGGGCAGAAGTTGTCCGCCTCGTCGTCGCTGTTCATGCCCGAGACGTAGTGATCTCGGATGCCGCTCTGGTCGGCGACGTCGGTGGTGCGGCCTCCGCGGCCCGGGCGGGTCCAACTCGTGACCGCCATGTTGTGCGCCCAGCCCATCGGGTCGGCCCACCCGATCGGATTGCGACCGTATTGGTAGAGGTTGTAGCCGCCGGCGATGCCGATCGGGTCCGGGGTCAGGTACCGGCCGGCTTGTGGGTCGTAGTAGCGGTACCGGTTGTAGTGCAGGCCGGTCTCGGGATCCGCGATCTGACCGGGGAACCTGAACGGCGTCGTCGACTTGGAGCCACTTGCGGCAGCGGTCTTTCCATACGCGTCGCGCGTGAGTCGGCCCACGACCCGCCCGGCGCCGTCCACGAGCTCCTCCGGCGTACCATTGAAGTCGCTCACCAGGTGGACCCAGCTCGACACCCCTCCGGAGCCCTCGAGCTGTGCGAGCGGCGTGACCTCGTCTTGATCCTCGTACAAGAAGGTCTGCGAGGAAGGCGGCGCGCCCGGCCGCGAGGTGATCTCGTGAACGACGCTCGACCGGTCCCAGACGTACCTCGTGGTCGCCACGACCGCGCGTTTGCCAGCCCTGGCGGGGGCCATCACGCGCTTCTCGACCCGCCGCGCGAACGCGTCATAAGCGAACTCGAGGCGGCGGCCATCCGGGAGGTCGACCCCGCGCAGCATGTCGAACCCGTCGTATTGGAGGATCATGCGATCCGCGCGACCATCAGGCCGGCGTGAGCGCTTCTCCACGACGAGACCTCGCGCGTCGGTGACGAGCTCCGTGCTGCCGTGCTCGGCCAGCCGGCCGCCGCTCTCGTAGCGACGGCCGGGCGCGTCTGGCCCGACCTCTCGGTGATTGCCGTGGGGGTCGATGGCGAAGCGCTCTTCCCCGCGTCGATCGCGGCGAGCGACCAGCTGCCGTGTGAGGTCGTATTCGAATTCCACCGTGCCGTCGACGCTGGTCGTCACGGACAAGAGCTCGTCGACCGCCGAGAAATTGTAGGTCTTGTCGACGGCCAGCGCCGGACCGCCGAGGCGCTCGGGCTCATCGCTGTCGAGCGAGCGCCGCGCCAAGCTCGCTGCCTCATGCACGCGGCGTCGGCCGAGCCGCGCGGCACCGTCCAGCTCGTCGACGACCTCACCTCCCTCGGGCAGTGCCCGCTGCGTGGCCCAGCCCATCGGGTCGCGCGTGAAGCGCAGCAGCTGCTCACCACCCACCCACAGCTCCGAGACCTGGCCGGTGACGTCACGTTTCGATTCCAGCGCGTGGCCCACGGAAGTCTCGAGCGCGAGCCGCCGGCCCATCAAGTCGAGCGTGGAAGTGACCACATGCGAGGCCTTGGGCAGGGCAAAGTGCTCCTTCACCAGCCGACCTACGGCGTCATGCTGCCAGCGCACTTCCACAGCGCCGCTCTTGGCCCACTCCAGATCGCCGCGAGCGTCGTAGCCAAAGCTGCGCGAGCTGCCATCCGGAGCTTGGATGGAGATCAGCTGGCCGACCTTGTTGCGTTCGATGACGGTCTTGCCCCGGCTGTCTTCGACGCCGATCACGCTGCCCTTGGCGTCGCGCTTGAAGCGGCGCCAGCGGCCATTCCAGCTGCGCTCTTCAATCACCCTGCCGTTGGCGTCATGGCTCAGCGTCAGCTCCTCGCCGTTCTCGTTGACGATGCGCGTGAGCCAGCCCTCGCGGTTGTAGAACGCACGAATTTCGGCTCCGCCTGGCCGTCGTTCGACGACCGGCCAGCTCATGCCCCCGCGCACGGTCTCGGTCACCGCGCCGTCAGGAGTGCGCTCCCGCACCAGGTTGCCGAGCGCGTCGCGCTCCTGGGCGAGCACCCGACCCAGGCCGTCGTGGATCTCGGCTAGCCGGCCAAACAAGGTGTAGCGGAGCTGAAAGCGCCTCCCGTCGGGGTACTGCTCCGAGACGCAACGACCCCAGTGGTCGTAGACGAAGCGCGCGACCGAGCCGTTCGGTCCGGTCACCGAGGCGACGTTGCCGTGGCTGTCGTACTCGAACAATCGCCTCGAACCGTCGGGGCGGGTCTCTTCGACGCACTGCCCTCGCTGGTTGCGGCGGAAACGGAACAGCGCGCCCGCGGGATCGCGCATCCACTCCAGGTTGCCGTGTGGGTCCAGGCCGTGCTCGATCCTGTTGCCCGCCGGATCGATGGCTGCGACGACCCGCCCTTCGCGGTCCCGCTCGAAGCGGATGATGCGCCCCTCGGGATCTTGCTCGCCGAGCACGTTTCCAAGGCGGTCATGCCAGTACGTCCAAGGGTTTCCGTTGGCGTCGACCTGCGTGACGATCCGGTCGTGGTCGTCCAGCTTTCGCGTGACCACTCCGCCGCGCCCATCGACGGCCTTGACCGTGGTGCCACCGGGCGCGGTGAAGATCCGCTGCACGCGAACCGAATCCTGAACCTCCGCGTAACCGTCAGCGCCGTGCTCGATCTTCACGTGGTAGATGCCACGGGCCGGGGTGACGCCGTCGGCCAGCGTGGTCCCCACCACGTTGGGGTCGAGTGAGGGGTCGCCCTCTGGCAGCTCGCCCCACGTCTCCACGCAGCGCCCTTGCTTGTCGTAGCAGTAGTGGAAGACGACTCCGTTGGGCGCCGTCATGCGGATGAGCCGCCGGTCGTCGTCGTAGGCGTAGCGGTAGGAGCTGCCGTCCGCGTCCACGGCCTCGACCAGGTGCCCACCGGCATCGTAGGCATAGCGGGTGAAGACGATCGCTTGACCGCTCGGATCGGGAACGCTGAGCGCGGTGATGCGGCGGTCCGCGTCCCGCTGCAGGTGGACGGTGCGCCCGGCCGTGTCGATCACGCGCGCCAGCAGCCCGCGCTCGTAGCAGAGCTCCAACACCCCGCGGTTGCGGTACTTCACGAACGCGAGCTTGGGCTCGCAGGGGTCGTCGGCGTCGTCCAGGAACACGTGGAAGAACTCGTCCCCGGGTCGCAGCACGTAGCCGGTCGACGTCCGCAAGAGCGCCCAACCGTCGACGTTGAACGACTCGCCGCGCTCGAGCACGGGGAACGTCATCACCTGACCACGGCCGGTGCGCACGTTGATCTCGCTGCGTCCAACGTGCAGCGACCACGCCAAGCTATGGGTCCAGCCCCAGCCCATGCCCACCTCGTGGCGGCGTGTTTGACTGCTGTACGAGCGAAGGATCTCCAGGTTGAAGAACCCGGGGAGGAACAAGTCGGTCTTGGGCAGGGTGTACACCTCACCGCTCGCCACGCTGACCGGATCGCCTGCCGCGGTGCCCGCTTGGCAGTTCGTGCACGACGCCCCCGAGCCGTTGCCGCAGCTGCCTGCGCCGTTGCCCGCACCGTCCGCGCCGTCGCCGTTGCCGGAGCCGTCGTCCGGACCGGACCCGTCCCCGTTCCCGCCGCCCTTGCCGCTCCCGCCACCGCCATCGCCGCCGCCGCCCATGACAGCGATGCTGGGACACATCCCGGGAATGGGCGGAAGGTTGGGGACGGGTGCGGTGCGGGCCATGGGACGACTAGAGCGTAGCGTCAGTCGAGCGTCGCGTCATCACGGTCGCCGCGACTGCAGCAGCGCGATTTCGCGGCGTGCTCCCTCGAGCCCAGTCGCATCGGGCCCGGCGCAACCGGCCCGCGGCGGATCGATGGCGACGTGGTGTTCTCGACCAGAGCCGACCACCGTGCGCGCCGCGCAACATCACGGTGCCGAGCCGGTGCTGGACTCCTCGCCCAGAAGGCTGGCGAGCTCGGCGAGGCTCGACACGCCCAACTTGTGGAGCGCCCGCGAGAGATGCGTGCTCGCCGTCCGCCGTGAGTCGCACTGCGAAGGGGTTCGGGTTGCTGTCGCCGACATAGCGAGCCGCGAGCTCCCAGGTGGCGCCGCGCCCCGTGATGGCTCGACTCCCGTCGCTCCGCAGGAAGCATCCCAAGTTGACGCCGAGTGAGGCATCCACCGCGCGCGGCAGGGTCGACGCCAGGCCGTCGAGCCAGGCGCCCAGCTCTGCAGGGCCGTCGTGGCACGCCTCCAGGAAGGTGGCCATCGGTCGCATGGCGCGCGTCGAGCCTAGACGGGAGCGGCAACTGGACGCTGACTGGCGCCGCGCTATCGCTGGATGGCAAGTCCATCGCCGGCATGTTGCCCAACTGCACTGCCTTCATCTGGGGAACCGACTCTTTTCCCGGCACTGTCTACTATCGGGACGATCTGCCGGCGGGGTGTCCAAGCTCCCCCGAGCCGCTCACCCCCGCCGAGCAGTGCCTCGTCGGCCGCTTCCGCATCGTTCACAACACGACGTTCGACATGGGCACGTTCGTCTACGAACGCAAAGAACATCGCACCGAAACCATGAACCAGTTTTGGTCCGACACGCAGACCACGACGGTTCGCCAGTGGCGTATCAAAGACTCGAAGCTCTGCCGCTTGGCGCCGGACGGGTACGAAGACTGCGGGTTCGTGATCGACTGGGACGAAGTCCGCAGCAGTCGAGAAACCTCTGAACCGCCGGGCTGCGAATATCCGGACTCGTCCCCTCCGCCTCCCGCCGCCCCCTTCTGAGGATACTTGCGACGACGGGGTCTTCGGCACCATCGAAAGTGCAGCCTGCGAAGACTGCATTCAACGCTCGCATACGGGGGCGCTTTGCTCCGAGGTCTGGGACGCTTATGTCGCGCACTCCCAGACGCCGGGCCTGCAGTCCTGCCTGAGCTATTGCGACGACTGCGGCAGCGAGGCTCCCTGCAATCCGCCATCAAAGTGCATCGATGTTTGCTTGGAGGCCACACGCGTGGTCGCCCAGCCCAGTACCGTTCTCGAGGGTGCGCCCACCGTGAGCCCGCCCGCTGCTGGGGTAGCAGACGTGCGCGCTCAGCCGCTCGACCTGAACCACGGCACCAGCTTGGACACCTTCCGCTGGTGCGCCGCGAAGCCCGGCCTGCGCTTCACCGCGCGCTTCTCCATCATCGGGATCGACACGAACCAGAACAGGGTGACCATCAGCAGCGGGCCGACCGCAGTCCACCACGCGGCCGCCGGGTCGGCCGCTACGCCCAAGACCCAGAGGCCCACCCAGAAGCTGACCTCGCCGAAGTAGTTGGGGTGCCGCGAGTAGCGCCACAGGCCCACGTCGCAGATGGCGCCGGTCTTGGCCTCGGCGGTCTTTCGGAAGTCGTGCAGCTGGGCGTCGGCGGTCGACTCGATGGCGATGGCGGCCAGCACCACGACGGCGCCGATGGCGTCGAGCGCGTGCATCGGCTCGCTGCTCGACATGATGGGGATCAGCGCGAGGGAGCCGGCCAGCGTGCAGATCGTGGGAAACAGGTGGATGCCCAAGAAGCTCAGCGGCCAATAGGCCTTGCCCCAGGGCTGGCGAAAGTCCACGTAGCGCCAATCTTCGTGGCCCAAGCCCTGCCAGCCGCGCAGCCAGTTGAACGTGAGTCGGCCGCCCCAGAGCCAGATGAGCGCAATGGCGAGCCACTTGCGCACCGAGATGCCCACCATCAAGTAGGGGCCCAACTGCAGGTAGAGCGCGCCCAACATCGGCGCGACGGACCAATAGGCATCGTAGAAGCTGGAGTTGTCGTAAGCGCGGCTGAACGCAAACACCACCACCGTGGCCACCAGGTTGGCCACGATGAGCGTGACGAAGGGGTGCGCGCCGCTCAGCTGGGTCACCGCGACGTAGGCGAGCGCGGCGGCGACCACGTAGGCGAGCGCGACGAGAGCCAGCGCGCGGAGGGGAGCGGGGCTGATCAACGCGTCACGCCATCGTCAACAGGATCTTGCCGAAGGTCTCGTTGGCGGCGAGCAAGCGGTGCGCTTTGGCGGCGTCCGCGAGCGGCATGGTCGCCTCGATCACGGGCCGGATCATCTTGCGCGCGAGCCAGGGAGAGAGTGTGCGGCGGAGCAGATCGGCGGCCTGGATCTTCTCCTCGAGCGGACGCGAGCGCAGCACGGTGCCGATGATGGACAGCCTCTTGCGCAGCAACAGCGACAGATCGAGCTGGGACGAGATCCCGCCGGTGAGACCGACCACGACGACGCGCCCGCGCGGTGCCATGGCGGCCAAGGTCTCGCCGACGTAGCTCCCGCCCACGAGATCGAGCACCACGTCGAAGGTGTTGCCGGTGCGCTCGAGCGCACTGCCGAGCTCCTTGGACGAGCCCAGCAGCACACCGCTGTCCAGGCCCAGCTCCTTGGCGCGCGTGAGCTTGGACTCGGTGCGGCTGGTGCCGGTGACGTGGCACCCGAGCGCCTTGGCCACCTGAATGGCAGCCGTGCCGACGCCGCTGCCGGCCGCGTGGACCAGCACGCGCTCGCCGGGCCGCAGTCCGCCGCGGAGCACCAGCGCGTCGTAGGCGGTGATGAACGCCTCAGGGACTGCGGCCGCGAGATCGTCGGGGAAGCCATCCGGCACCTTGGCGGTCTCGCGCTCGTGCACCAGCACCTGTTCGGCGTAGGCACCGCCCGCCACCACGCCGAACACGCGATCCCCCTCGCGCAGGGCGGTCACGCCCTCGCCCAGCGCGTCGACCACACCGGCGTACTCGAGGCCGGGAATGTCCGCCGGGACGCCGGGCGGCGCTGGGTACATGCCCATGCGCTGCAGCAGATCGGCGCGGTTCACGCCGGCCGAGTGCACGCGCACTCGCACGTGGTGCGGGGGAGGCTCGGGCGATGGTCGCTCGACCAAGGTCAGCACGGACTCGTCGCCGGGCTCGCGGATGGCAATGGCTCGCATGGGGCTCAGCGGGGCGGGGGGACGGGTGGGATCTCGAACACGTCCCAGGCGGGCGTGTGGTTGTTCTCGCCCGGCGGTTGGTTCCAGAGGTAGAGCGCCGGGTAGGTGGTGAGCGTCGAGCCTTCCTTCACGACCGCGGTGACGTAGAGCTGTGGATTGCCGCCTTCGCCGCGGGTCGAGGAGAAGATCGTCCAGTAGTAGGTCTTGCCGTTGACGGTCTGAGCCTGCGGAGACCACTTGGGCCAGCTGTTGGTCACTCCCGGGCTGACCTTGCCGGAGCATTGCGGTGGGTCGTTGGCGGCGAGGCGCGTCGGCGTCCCGCCGCTCGCAGGAATGGCGAAGAGCTCTGCGTTGGGGGCGTTGTACATGTTCTGCCCCATCGGGATGCGGTTGTAGATCAGCAAGGAGTCGTCCGGCGAGAACGCCGGATAGTACTCGGCGTGCTCCGTGGTCGCAGCGCCCGCGATCGGCGTGGCCGTGCCGCCGGCGCGATCGTTGTACGGCACCGCGTACAGGTCGCCGATGCCGTTGTCCAGCCGCCCGGTGGTCTGCACGTCGGTCGAGACGTACACGATCGTGTTGCCGTCGTGGCTCCAGGTGGGTGAGCCCACGCCCAGGTTGTCTCCGTTGCGGGCGATGATGCCCCAGGCGGAGCCTTGCGCGGCGCTCTGCGCCTCGAGGTCGACCCAGATCAGCTCACCATTGGAGCCCACGCCGCTGGGAGTCACCATCACCCGGTCGCCCTGATCGTAATGGGCGAGGGAGTAGGTGTGGATGCCCAGCTCCGTCGAAGACGCGAGAAATTGTTGCGCGCCTGCCCCCAGGTACGCGGGCTGGTCACCCACCGTGGCGGCCTCGATCGAGGCGAGGCCGTTGGTCCACGGGGACTGGGCCACGAAGCTCGCGAACAAGCCGTCGGGGGTGGAGGTGTGGCAGCCGACGCAGGTGGTCTGCCCGCCGTTGGTGGGCATGTCCACCTGGTTGGGCGCGAGCGCGGTGATCACCGACTCGTCTCCGACTTGGAAGCCCTTGAGCGAGGAGCCGCCCGAGGTGGTCCAGTACACGATGCTGCCGCCCGCACCGACCGGCGCGATGGTGATCGGTCCGGCCGACCCGATCGCGATCTCCCCCACGATCTGGGTGCCGTCGAAATTGGCGGCGCGCACGGTGACCGTGATCGGCTCGTCCTGCACGTTCGGGGCGATCAGGTCCCACAGCGCCTCGGGCATCGTCCATTCGCTGGCCGTGGTGTAGACCACGAGGTCGCTGGGCTCACTCTCGGCGTGCAGGCGAATCTCGAACAGGTTGTACCCCGCTCCGGGCACGTAGCGGAAGCGGGGCCGCAGCCAGTTGTTCGGGAGCAGAGATCCGATCTCGGGCTCGAGCAAACAGGGCCCGGCGCCGGGCGTGCCTGCGTTCGGGTCGCCGAACAGGTCTGGCGCGTTGGCCGGTGCACCAGGCTCGATCACAGGATCCGCGGGGAACACCGGGCCCGTCATGGAGCTGCCGGTCGAGAACGCGCCCATGCTTCCGCCAGAGCCTCCAGCCCCTTGGTTCTGGCCGCCGCTCGAGCTTCCGTTGCCGGCGCCGCCCTGGCCCCCCGCGCCCGCGCCGCTGTCTCCGCAGGCGACGAGGAGCGTCACACCGAGCGCGATCGAGACCGTGGCCGTTCGGTGCTGCATGCTCGCGATCGTGCCGATCGAGCGAGGGTCCGTCAACCCGCTCGGGCGGGCCCACGGCACCGAACGATGCTGCTACAGTCCTCGGCTCGTGCTGTCCGCCGATCTCCGCTTCGAAGGCTTTACCCAGAGCGACTGGACCCGCGTGCTCTCGCTGTTTCGTCCTCGCGCGACGTCCGGAGGCGAGCGCGATCCGGATCGCCCCCAAGGCGGACTCGTGGCGGTGCACGGTGACGGCAGGTTACGGAAGCTGCTGCACTCCCAAGCGGGCCGCCTGCGCCTCGACGACTGCGCGGCCGACTGGCCGATGTCTCCGATGGAGCTCGCGCGGCGCCATCACGCTAGTTGGGCGCTCGTGTTGGAGAGCGGGGCGCTCGAGGACATCATGGAGAGCTTCGCCGCACGCGTGCGTCGGAGCGACGACTTCACCGCGCAGTCCGTGCTGTTCGCGTCGCTGGTGCGCGACCAGATGCACGCGGGTCAGATCCAGTTCTTTCCGTCGCGGCTGGCGGGGCTGCCCATGCCCACCGCGAACATGATCAACAGGACGATCGACGCCGTATGCCCTGCCAAACATGCGATCGTGATCGGGCTGTTCGACGCGGGCGAGCTGTGGACTTGCTTGGTGCTGAGGCGCGCCGAGAGCGGCACCTTCGACTGGATCTTGGGGCCCGACGAGGTGCGCCGCGACATGGGCCTGCTCGCGGGCGACTTCCGGCGCGATTACCGTCATCTGGCGCGCACGATCGAGCACAAGGCCGGCAAGGTGTCGCTCGGGGTGTTCTCGGAGGTGCGCACCTTCCGCGCGCTCTCGGTCGACCCTACCCCCGGAGCGTGGGCGCGCGCGGTCGCGATTCGCGACGTGATCTTGTCGCCGGTGCCGGCGGCGTTGGCTGTTCCGCTCGGGCTCGACGCGGGTCGCGCCGCCTTCTCGCTGCTGCGGAGCGCTGTCGAGCGGGCGCAGGGGCTTTCCATGGTGAGCCCCGCGATGGGCGTGCTCAAGGACGCGCTGACTGGGGTCGCCGCGGCGGCGTCCGGGCTGTCGGGGGCCGGAGAAGAGGGCGACTTCGACCCGCTCGAGATCTTGCGGCGGTTGCTGGCGCGCGATCGCTGAGCGCGCCGAACCACCCAGCCGCGGCCGGTCCCGGCTATGATCCCCCCACATGTTTCGCCTAGCTCCCGTCGGTGCGCTCGCGCTCGCAGGCTGCTCGCTGATCGTCCCGCTCGATGAGTTTGGCACCGGCGGCGTGGCGAGTGGAGCGGGGGGCACCGCGGGAGCGAGCAACACCGGCGCGAGTGACGTCGGTGCGGGCAACGTCGGTGCCGGAGGCGCGGGCGGCGCCGAGGGTGGCGGCGGCGGCGGCCCGGTGCTCTGCCCCGATGGCGAGCTGCTGGGCAGCGACAGCAACTGCGGTGAGTGCGGCCACGACTGCCTCGAGACCACCTGTGAGCAAGGCGAGTGTCAGCCGCTGCCGTTCCTGGTGGCGGGCGGGCTCGGCGTGCTCGATATCGCGTTCGAGCCCGGCGGGGCCACGCCACGCCTGTATGTTTCGGCCGTGAACGCCGAGTTCACCTACTTCGTGGTCGCCCGACTCGACACCGCCGACCCGAACCCCACCCAGTGGACGCTGGACCCGACCTGGATCCTGGGCCCGTCATCCACAGTCCATCGCCTGTTGATCGCCAATGACCACCTCATGTTCAGCGACGCGCTGGGGCTGGTTCGCGCCAACACCTCGCTCCCGGCGCCCGCAGATCTGGCGACCGTGCGCCTGCCCGGCCCGGGCGGCGTCAACGGCTACTCCAACTTGGCCGCCAACATCACCCAAGTCGTGCGCACGCGACCCGAGGGGGACCTGCTCGAGGCCTTCGCACTGAATGGCGCGGCCATGGGCACCATCGCCAGTGGTGGCGCCTGGGATCTCGCGGTCACCTCCAACCAGCTGTTCTGGACGGCGCGCGAGAGCCCTGGGGGCGTGTATCGCAGCGACGCCGGCGTGCCCTTCGCGCTCCAGACCGGCGGCACGCCGGCAGACATGGTGCTCGCTGGCAGTTATCTGTATTGGACCCGCTGTGCTGCCGGGGAGATCTGGCGTCTGGACGTCGCGCAATCGGGCGCTGTGCCCGAGCGCATCTACCAAGGCCAGAGCTTCCCGTTTTACATCACCGCGGTCGCTGGTGACGTCTATTGGGTCAACCTGAACCAGGACGTGTGCGACGAGCCCAACTACCTGCTGCTCCTGGCCGAGACGCTGAACGGCTCGGCGGACATCGTGCGGGGTAGCGCCGACGGCAGCGAGCCCACCTTGAGGTTGAAGAGCGGGCTCGTCGGCCCGACGACCATTGCGATCGATGGCAACTACCTCTACGCCGCCCACAACCCCGCGACGGGAGCCGAGCTGCTGCGCGTCGCGCGCTGATCCGCGGGCGCGAGACTCAGCTCGCAGGTCGCGCGGCTGGGCGCACCACCTCGCCGCGCGCGAGCGTCTCCCGCAGGAGGTCGAAGACCCGCGCGTCTTCGGCTCGGTCCGCCAGAGAGCGCCGGCGCACTGACGCGATCGGGCCTGCCAAACGAGGGTTCTTCGCGAACCTCTCCGTGTGACGGGCCAAGAACGACCAATAGAGCCGGGTGATCGGGCAGCTCTTCTTGGGGTCGAACGCGCACGCCCCGCAGTAGTCGCTCATCTTGTCGATGTACGCTGCGCCTGAGATGTACGGCTTGGTCGTGAACAGCTCGCCCAGCGCGAAGGTGCCCATGCCCAAGACGTTCGGCTCCACGACCCAGTCGTAGGCGTCCACGTACGCGACCCAGAACCAGTCGGTCAGCTCGCGAGGATCGATCGCCAACAGCGTCGCCAGGTTGGAGAGCACCATGAGCCGCGTGATGTGGTGGCTGTAGCCTTCACGCCACACCGCGGATACCACCTGGTCGAGGCACGCGAGGCCGGAGGCGGCTCCCCAGTAGGCGGGTGGCAGCGGCAACGTCGCGCCGAGGTCGGGAGGCGTCACGCCGCGAAAGCCGTCGGTGGCCACGTGCACGTGCCGGACGAACTCTCTCCACCCCAGGATCTGCCGGATGAAGCCCTCGCGGCTCGCGAGCGGCAATTGCTCTCTGCGCGCGACGTCCTCGATCACGCGCGCCGGAATCAGGCGATGCAGGTTGAGCAGCGGGGAGATGCGCGTGTGGAATAGGCTCGTCGAGCGCGTCGACATCGCGTCCTCGAACGGGCCGAAATGGGGAAGGCATTGGCCCAGGGCCCATTGCCACGTCGCCTCCGCGTCAGCGAGCGTCGCCGGAAGCGTGGAGAGGTCGAGCTCGCCTGGGTGGCTGGCGTAATGGTCGGCGACGAGCGCTCCCACCTCGCGGGTCACCTCGTCCGCGGCGAACTTGGGAGGCGTCGGTGGCGTGGGCTCCCCACGCCATGGTCTGCGATTCTCGGCGTCGAAGCTGTACTTTCCACCGAGAGGTTTCCCGCGGTCCATCAAGATGCCGGTCACGCCGCGCACGTGTCGGTAGAAGGCGTCCATCCGCCAGGGTGGGGTCGGCCCGACCGCGGTTTCGAAGTCCCTTCGGTTGGTGAGGAAGCCAGCGTGCGGGACGACGCTCAGCGCTCCGCTGGCCACGAGCGGGGCGATCTCGACCCGCAGCTCTCGCTCCGCCGCCTCCATCATCGTCATTGGGCCGAGCTGCAGGCCGAGAACGGCCAGGCTTTCCCGGTAGCCGACGTCCGCCACCTCGTAGCGCACCGCGACGCCACGAGCTGCCTGTTCGAGGGCGAACTGGCGCTGATTGGCGAGCACATAGGCGAGCTTTTGCTTGTGGTAAGGGCGCCGCGCTGCCTTGGCCGGGGATTCGATCAGCACGACACCCAGCTCGCGCGGGTCGGCCTCGGAGAGCGGCCCGATCTGCGACGTGAGCTGGTCGTACGGCACGTAGATCCACCGTCGATGTCGTGGGTCGGTGGCTCGACTCGCGAGCTCGGTCCTGAACGTCCGCACGTCGAAGGCATAGCTCAGAACCCGACTCGGGCGAGCACGAGCAGCCGGGTCGTCCTCCTGGTTCGTGCGCTACCGGCAGCAGCAGTTGCCGCCGCCGCAGTTTCCGCAGTCGTTGCACTTGCAGCAACCATCGCACTTCGTGCAGCCGTCGCAGCAACTGGTGCAGCTGTTGCCGCAGCCACCGCACGAGTTGCAACAACCGGTGACCGAGTTGAGGCAGCCCGAGCACGCGCTGCAGGGGCCCTTGCAGCAGTCCCCGCACGTGGGGCACCCACCGATGCCGGGGCCGTGGGGCGCTTTGGGATCCGCGCTGGGCAACGCTTCCGCGTCGTCATTCTGATCGCGCTCGGTGGCGGACGACGAGGCGTCGGGGAGGGCGCTGGGGGAGGCTGATGGCGAGGCGGAGGCCGAGGCGGAGGCCGAGGCGGACACGGCAGGCGGGGCCTTGATCTTCACCTTGGGCGCGGGAACGGGGGTGGCCTTGGGCTGCGCCACGGCGCCGCGCGCGAACAGCCAGGTGAAGAAGAACGCGACCAGCAGCGCCACACGCGTGAACGCGCCCCTGAGCCGCGACGCCGTCTCGAGCCGTGCCAGCTGCGCGGCGCGAGCAGAGGAGGCGAACGCGCGCGCGCTCCCCAACGCCCGGCGCGCTCGCCGAGGCAGCACGCGGCAGAGCACGTCCTCCACCAGCTCTCGGTGGCGTGTCAGCGGCAACGCGCGCACGTCGTGCTCGAGGCTGGTCAGGGCTTCTCCGAGCAGCGTCGCGGCCCGGCTCAGGCGCGCTTGGTTCAGGCTCAGAGTGGTGCTCTCGAGCAAAGGGGTGGCCGCCAGCAGCGGGTTGTAGCGGCGCCTCTGCCAGTCACGCTCCACGTCCTCGAGCGCGTCCGTCAGGTAGATCAACCGGCCTACCGCCGCGCCGATGCGACCGAGTCGAGGTGCTTCGTGCGCTGCCACGGGCGCGAGGCCCGGCAACGCGGCGATGCTCTCGAACACGAACGCCAGCGCTCGCTCGGTAGGCGCCGAGGCTTCGTCGACCGAGCTGTCGCCGAGGCGTTCGGCGCGCGCTTGCTCGTGCTCGAAGCCACGGAGGCAGGAGAAGTCTAGCCCCAGCCCCGCGAGGAGCTGATTGGCGTGCTCGACCTTGTCGTGCGCCAGGCCACGCAGCCCTCCGGCCAGGCGGCTTCCTTCTACCTGTTTGTCGGCGAGCCATTGATCGCCGAGCAGCACCTGCACCGCGGCCGCGAAGCGGATAGGGGTCGAGCTGGGCGCGAGGATGGGCTTGTGCACGATCGGAAGCAGCGGACACCGCGCGCGTCCCCGCTCGCTCTCTTCTTCGGAGAGCGCCTCGACCAAGGTGGCGACGAACACCGCGTCGTGGCTGACCAGGCCTCGAGACAGCTGGCCGAACTCGGTGCCCAACCCCTTGCACAGCCCGCAATAGAGGTGCCCGTGGTCACCCTTGGCCGGCTCCGGCAAGCGGCACGTGTGCGGCTTCAGCGTGCCCCACATGCGGCACCTCCCGAAAGAGTGTTCGAGCGCTCGCGGTAGCGTTCGAGCAGCATGCCCCGTATCCACGTGAGCCACGCGGCGAGCTCGCCGCGCGCGGCCAAGCGGCGCGCGATCTGCCCCTCGTAGGCTGCGCTGGGCGTGGCTCTGTGCTCGAGCCCGAGCGCGTCGGC
>CAZXMG010000052.1:0-65045 GCA_964641275.1 uncultured Polyangiaceae bacterium | reverse complement strand
CACGCGTTCGACCACGGCGGCTCCGACCCGCGCTCCAAGCTCACGGCCACGTGCAAGAGCCTCGGGTACGAACACTGGTACGGCAGCGGCTTCAAGAAGGCAGCTGCGCCGCGCTGAGCCGGTCGGCTCGGCTCCGCAGCTGACTACTCGCTGTCGGGTGGGTCGTCGTCGGTGTGGCCGCGCCCCGAGGTGGGGATGGAGTCGCCGGCGCTGGCGCCAGTGTCTCCCGCGTCCGTGGCGGCCTTCGATGGCGCCTCGTTCTCGTCCTCGTCGCCGTCGGACCAGCTGGTCGCGCGCGCGCCCGACGGCGGCCCGGACTCCTCTTCGGCCAGCTCGTTGGCGATGGCTTGAGCGGCGTCGACGATCTTGCCGAAGCCGTCTGCGTCGAGCGAAGCGCCGCCGACCAACGCCCCATCGATGTCTACTTGGCGCAGCAAGCCGTCCGCGTTGTCCCCTTTGACGCTGCCGCCGTAAAGCACCCGCGTCGCCTCGGCGACCTCTTCGCTCAGCTCAGCGAGGATCTCACGAATCTTGGCGTGGACCTCCTGCGCGTCGTCGGGGCTGGCGACCTTGCCGGTGCCGATCGCCCAGACTGGCTCGTACGCGATGACACCGGTGCCCGGAGAAGCCACCAAGTGCTGCATGAAGGCGCGCACCTGGCGCTCGACCACGGTGAGCGTGTCGCCAGCCTCGCGTTCGGCCAGCGTCTCTCCCACACACACGATCGGCCGCAGCCCTGCCTCGAGCGCAGCCTTGGTCTTGTCACTCACGCCCGCGTCGGTCTCGCCGAACAGCGCGCGCCGCTCGCTGTGACCGATGATCACCCAGGTCGCGCCGGCGTCCGAGAGCATGCTGCAAGCGACCTCACCGGTGTAAGCCCCCGAGGGGAGAGCATGCACGTTCTGGCCCGCGACTCCCACGCCGAAGCCTTCGGACACGTCGATGCTTCCACGCGCGTCCTCGATCTCGTGCGCCACCGCGGCGATGGCCGTGAAAGGAGGCGCGACCACCACGTCCACGCGGTCGCCGCTGCGTGTGCGTTCCGCGACGCCGCGCGCGAGCGCGCAGGCCTCCCGCCCCCCCGCGTTCATCTTCCAGTTGCCAGCGATCAGAGGCCTGCGAAAGGGGTTCACGGGGTCTCCAGGGCTGCCACACCCGGCAGCTTTTTGCCTTCGATCAGCTCGAGCGAGGCACCGCCGCCGGTCGAGATGTGGTCGATGCCCGCCACGACATCGGCACCAGCCACCTTCACCGCCGCTGCGCTGTCTCCACCGCCCACCACCGTGAAGCCGCTCACCTTGGATAGGATGCGGGCGACCTCCAGCGTGCCGTGCTCGAACGCCTTGGTCTCGAACAGCCCCATGGGCCCGTTCCAGAACACCGTTTTGGCGCGGTGCAGCTCGGCACGGATCAGCTCGATCGTCTTGGGTCCGATGTCGAGCGCCATCTGTCCCTCCGGCACCTCAGTCGTCTCGACCGTCTGGCCGGCCTCGGCGTCGAGCCCAGACGCCACCACCACGTCGACCGGCAAGATCAGCTTCACGCCTCGATCGCGCGCCTTTTCCATGATGGTGCGCGCCAGCGGCAGCTTGTCCTCCTCGACCAGGCTCTTCTGCATCCTCAGCCCTTGCGCGGCCAAGAACGTGTTGGCCATCGCGCCGCCGATCACCAGCACGTCGCACTTCGAGAGCAGCGACTCGACCACGTCGATCTTGTCGCTCACCTTCGCCCCTCCCAGGATCGCTACGAACGGCTTCTCGGGGCTCACCACTACGCGGCCGAGCGCCTTGAGCTCCTTCTCCAGCAGGAACCCCGCGGCGCGGTCCTTGACCAGAAGAGGCAGCGCGTGCACCGACGCGTGAGCGCGATGCACGCAGCCGAACGCGTCGTCCACGTACACCTCGCACAGCTCGGCGAGCGATTTCGCGAACGTCTCGTCGTTGGCCTCCTCTTCCGGGTGAAAACGCAGGTTCTCCAGCAAGCAGAGCTGCCCCGCGCGAAGATCTTGGATCACCTTCTTGGGCGCGTCGCCGATGCAATCCTCGGGCACGTGCACCTCCCAACCGGTGAGCTCGGCGAGGCGCTGACCACACACCTCGAGCGACAAGCCCTCGGTCTTGCCTGGCTTGGGCCGCCCCATGTGTGAAGCGAGGATCACCTTGGCACCGTGCTCCATCGCGAAGCGGATGGTGGGCAAGGCCTCACGGATGCGCGCATCGTCCGTGATCGCTTTGGTCTTCTTGTCGAGCGGAACGTTGAAGTCCACCCGGATGAACAGCCGCTTGCCGGACAGGAAGCGGCCTTCGTCGGCCTTGGCGAGATCCTCGATCGTCTTCACGGCTCAGATGCCTTTCTTCGCCATCATCAGCGCCAGATCGACCATGCGGTGCGAGAAGCCCCACTCGTTGTCGTACCAGGCGAAAATCTTGGCGAAGCGGTCTCCGAGCACCTGCGTGAGCGTAGCGTCGAACGTGCTCGACGCGGGGTTTCCGATGTAGTCGTTGGAGACCAGCTGCTCCTCGCTGTAGTCGAGCACGTTCTTCATCGGCCCCTCGCTCGCTGCCTTCTTCATCGCGGCGTGGATGGCGTCCTTGGTGAGCGGCTTCTCGGTCGTCAGGGTGAGGTCCACCAGCGACACGTCGACCGTGGGAACGCGGATGGCTTGGCCGTCGAACTTGCCCTTCAGCGCGGGGATGACCTCGGCGAGCGCCTTGGCCGCGCCGGTCGAGCTCGGGATCATGCTCACGGCCGCAGCGCGCGCGCGGCGCAGGTCGCCCTTGCGATGCGGCACGTCCAGGATGTGCTGGTCGTTGGTGTAGGAGTGGATGGTGGTCATCAACCCGCGCTCCACGCCGAAGTTGTCCAACATGACCTTGGCCACCGGCGCCAGGCAGTTGGTGGTGCAGGAGCCGCACGAGACCACGTGGTGCGACTTCGCGTCGTAGCTCTCCTCGTTGACGCCCATCACCACGGTGACGTCGTGGTTCTTGGCAGGCGCGCTGATGATCACCTTCTTGGCGCCTGCGCTGAGGTGCGCGGCGGCCTTCTCCTTGTCGGTGAACAGCCCGGTGCACTCGAGCACCACGTCGACGCCCAGGTCCTTCCAGGGCAGCTCCTTGGGGTCCTTCATGGCCAAGACCTTGATGGCCTTGCCGCCCACCGAGATCGTCCCGTCGCCGGAGCCCACTTCGGCCGCGCGGAACTCGCGGTGGATGGAGTCGTACTTGAGCAGGTGCGCGAGGGTCTTGGCGTCTGTCAGGTCGTTGATGGCGACGAGCTCGAGGTCGGTGACCTTGCGCTCGGCCAGCGCCCTCACGATGCAGCGACCGATGCGTCCAAACCCGTTGATTGCGATCTTCGTGGCCATGGCAGCGTCCTCCTCGCGCAAGGCTGCGCGCGCGCGAGAAGTAGTCCCGCTGCCGGTCGCCAGCAAGGGGGCTCACCGGTGCAGCGGTGGGGGTCACGGAGCGGTACAGGTCCAGGGTCAGGCGCGTCGCAGCAGGGGGGACGTGCGCTGGACGGAGAGCGGCAGCTCGTCCGAAGGGGCGCGCAAGCGCACGCTGAGCTCAATCACCCAGCGGCTGTCGACGGTGACCTCGAAGCCGTCGAGCTGCGAGGCCGCGCCCTCGGTCTGACTGGTCAGCCAGTCGCGGAACCCCTGCTCGGTCTCGCTAGGCGTCTGCCAGCCCGAGCGCGCCCCGAGCAGCGCCAGGTGACACAACACGCGATCCGCCAGCGCCTGCTCTTGCCGCGCGCGCTCGGGGCCGTAGGGATCGAGCGTCAGACCGTAGAGCTCGAGCGCGTGGAGCGCACGCGCCACCGGCCGCACGAACTGTTGCTGCGCGGCGACGTACACCGCGGCGTGGTTCCGCGCGCACACCTCGAGCGCACGCTGCCCCGCCTCGGTGCGCCAATCATCCGCGACCACCGCGACGAAGGGCTCGTCCCCCCAGCTGTACGCGGTGGCGGTGTGCCAGCGGAGCCCGCTCTCGTGAGCGGGTTCGTCGCTGAGCTCGCGCGCCGCTTCCCACTCCAGCGCGTGCAGCAAGCGCAGCTGCGCGCGCTCACCGACGTGATCGACCAGCTGCTGCAGGCCCGCCCAAATCGCGCCGGTGCGCGCGCGCTCGGGGGCAGCGCGTCGAAGCTTGGAGAGGTCGCCGTGCAGCGCTTGGCTGTTTCGATCTTGGATCGGCCAGCGCGAGTCCGCCTCCAGATCGGCAACAATCAGGAATTTCTGGGGCAACACCAGCTCCGGCAGGTCGAGCTGTGGCGCTGCAGGCAGCGTGAGGGACAGGCGTGGTCGGGCGGGCTCATGGCGGCGCAGGGCCGCAGGCCTCCCGGCCTGGGGCCACGGAGGCAACTCACCTGCTGACCGATACCAGGCGGCATGGGCTGGCACGTGACGGATCGGAGCGAAGGTCGGATCGTCGTAAGGGTACGCGTCGGGTTGCCATGTCTCGCGCAAGCAGCCACGCACCCAGGTGGCGGTCTCGAGCTGCTTGGCGTCGCCGTCCACGGCCTCCAGAATCAGCACCAGCCGTCGTCGCTGATCGACGTGGGTGTGAGGCAGGGCGCCCAAGAGATCGAAGCCGAGCTCCTCGGCCAGCGTTTCGAAGTCTCCTCCCGGCTCTCGGGGCTCCACGAGCCACACCTCGCGTCGTCGAGCCGCGTCGGCCCGCCCCAGACCACGCGTAACGAGCGCGGGCTCGACGCGCGCGCGGTCTGCGTGAGGCGGGAGCGCGCTGAGCTTCTTGTACATCACGTAGGCGTCGACGAAGCCCTGCGTGGGGTGGTGGAACGCGCCCTCGAGCGTGGCCACGATCTTGAACCCGAGCTTCTGCCACAAGCGCACGGCCTCGCGGTTGCTCGCCGCGACCAGGTTGAATTGCATCGCGCGGTACTCGCGCGCGAACGCTTGCTCTTGGGCGTGCTCGCACATCGCGGTCGCTACGCCGCGCCCGCTGGCGCGCGCCGCGACGACGAAGCCAGCGTTGCACACGTGAGCCCCCGCGCCCGGGTGGTTGGGCTTCAGGTAGTACGTGCCTACGACCTCGTCGCCGTCGTGGGCCACGAAGGCTACCGCAGGCGACTCCACCCAGGCGCGACGCGCCTCGTCCTCGCTCACGTCGCGCGCGACCGCGTACGTCTCACCTGCGCGGAATACCGGTTCGAGCAGGGCCCACACGCCCGGCCAATCCGCCGACTCGTACGGCCTCAGCGAGATCGTCATGCGCCGCTACTGGGGCACGTCACACGACGCGCTCACTGCCTCGGAGGTGTTGTTCATGGTGTTGCACTCGTGCCAAGGGTGCGCTGGCATGCCGTCGTCCGCGACGGCGTACACCGTTTGTGTCGGCACCGCGGCGAGCGGCAAAATCACGTCCTCGTAGGTGAGTGGGTACAGCGTGAGGGAGGTGCTGGCTTGGCCGAGCAACGTGCCGCTGGGCGGGCTTCCTTCGTAGAACCCAATCGGCACGCCTGGCTCCACCGGCGCTTCGCCGATGTTGAGCACACGCGCGCGCAGGCCGTACTCGGCGCCGCAGACCGGCGTCAGGCTCACGACCAGGTCCGGCGCGGAGAACTGCCCCGAGGGCTGCACGTTCTGCCGGAAGTTGTTGAGCCCCGGCTGCAAGTGGTTGGGCAGCTCCATGGCCGGGATGCCGCCCGCCTCGTCCACGTTGGTGACGTGGTACGCGTGCTGGTTCCACACGCGCCGCGTGCGCACCCATTTGCCTTCCGTGTCGCCGAACACGCGCACGCCGGTCGTCTTGGTGCCCGTGCAGTTGAAGCTCGAGTACGAGTTGGAGGCGACGACGATGTCGGCGTGGCCATCGTTGTCCACGTCGGCCACGAGCGGGAACTCCCACAGCGTGCCGTTCGTGTTGCAGGTGGAGAACAGCTCGGCGCCGTCCATGCCTGCGTAGATGTGGAGCGTGGTCTCGTCCGCGTACACCACCTCGGCCAGGCCATCCCCGTCGAAGTCGAACACGCTCGAGCCGGTCTGGGCCGAGGAGCAGTCCTGCGTCTGGGTCAACCACAAGCGGGTGTTGTTGGCGGGCACCGCCGGGTCCATGAGCAACGAGCCGTCGAACACCACGTAGCCGATGCCACCCGCGAGGCCCACGTCCGGGTACTCGTCGTCGTTGAAGTGGGCGATGGTGGGCGTGCCGCCGCCCGTGGTCGCGCCTGCCGAGCCAACCGGGCAAGGGTTGGGGCTGATGCCGTAGTTGATGTCGAGCCCCGATCGTACGATCTCGAACATGCCGGGCCCCGTCATGTGCCACACGCTGATGGTGTGTGTCGGCGTGTCGACGCTGATGATCTCGGGGATGCCGTCGAGGTCGAGGTCGCCCACCGCAGCGTGGCGACCGACGACGCCGCTGTCCACCTTGACGCTGCCGTCTGCCGCGTGGACGCGAGTAGGCGACACGATGTCGAGCGCCGAGTCGCCATCGACGTCCGACACCACCACGTAGGGACTGGTCGCGAACGTCGCCTCGGTCGCGCCGGACTCGCCGCTCACCACGTGCCCGACGTCGATCACCTCGGGCATCCCGTCTTGATCGAGGTCGGCGATGCTCGGCATGAAACACGCCACCGGCGCGCTCAACCACTTGATCGATCCGTCGGCCTCGTAGGCGCGGAGCCGGCCGTCCTTGGTGCAGACTACGATCTCGTTCAGGCCGTCGCCGTCGATGTCTCCCCCGGCGATGGAACGACCGGGAGCGTCTGCCGACGTGCCGGTCGTCTTGATCCCCAGCTTGTGGACGACCACGCCGTCCACGTACGAAATGGCGTGCAGCGTGGAGCTGGTGCCGCTGGTGTTGTTGTAGTCGTTGCCGTCGAACGTGAAGAACACGATCTCCGGGATGTCCTTCTCGTCCACGACGTCGTCGCAGTTGTCGTCGTCGAGCTGGATCACGATCGGGCTCATCATCACGTTGTCGGTCGTGTTGGCAGGGTTGCCCCAGCCGAACTTCAGCTCCGGGGTGAACACACCCACCGGCGGGTAGTACTTGCACTCGGTCACGCACGTGGGCGGATCGCCAGGTTCCATCCCGTTCGGGCACACCGGCGGCGCCGGCATACACTTGCCGTTGGGCGGGGTGACGCCGCTCGCGCACATCGTCCCGCTGCCCCCAGCACCGCCGCCACCACCCGCTCCACCCATGCCCGGATCGTTGTCGCCCAGAGAGAAGTCGCAGAACTCGTCGGCTGCGCACTCGTTGTCGTCGAGGCACGTGGCGCCCGGGACCACACAGCTCGCGAACGAGCAGACCTCGCTCGCGCCGCAACACGCCGTGCCGCAGGCCGATTCGAACGGGCAGCAGTTGCCCGTGGCGTCACACACGCCGCCATCGCAGGGAGTGCCCGGCGTGCAGCTCATCATCGATCCGGTGCTGAAGGTGTCGCCCCCGTTGCCGCCCGCGCCCCCGCTAGGGCCCGCGCCGGCTCCGCCGTTCGAGGGCCCCCCTCCGGCTCCACCATCCGACGTGGTGCTATCGTCACAGCCACCGCAACCCGTGCCGAGCAACAAGCCCCATGAGAGCGCGAGAGGGAGGTGGGACCGCATGCCGGGATGGTATGCCCTTCTCGCCTGCGTTGTCCCCCTCGGGGGCGCGCTCGGCTGTCGGGAACCGACGGCGCCGCCGCGAGGTGCGAGCGCGACCGAGCAGGCGTCGAGCAGTGCCTCGGAAAGCGGCACCCCCAGCGCGAGCAGCGCGGCGAGCGCGGACGCGCTCGCTCCCATCCCGGGCTCGGCGAGCGCGGGCTCCGCGAACGTCTGCACCTCGATCGGCGCCACCATCGCGGCCACGGAGAAGAGGCTCGCGTCGCAGCCCGCCAGCTGCGTTCGTGATGGGGACTGCGTCTGTTACGGCGGCCCGGTCTGCGCGAATGCGCTGGTGACGAGCTGCCCGGGCGCCGTCCCCAGCGCCGCCGCCGACGCGCTGACCCCGCTCGTTCAGGCTTGGAACGACCATGCCTGCGGGGGGTTTCTGTGGTCGCCGAACCTGTGTGTTCCACGCTGCGTCGGCGGGCGCTGCGTGACGCACGAGCGCTAGACAGCGATCCCCTCGGTTCTGCCGAGCGTAGGGCCCCACGGGCCCAAGCGAGGCCCAGCGAGAACCACGACTGGTGGTGACCCGAACCGAAGCGACCTCTGACTCGTAGAGGCACCAGATGAAAGCCTGGCGCGGCGTGCTCGTGGTGGCGTGGGCCCTGCAGTCGGCTGGCTGCGGACCGGCAGGGACAGGCGGCGCGGCGACTGGCGCGAGTCGCTCCCCAGCGGACGGGCGCGTGCCCCCAGAGGTGGACATCGCGCTGGCGCGCGCCCGTGGTGGGGTGCAAGGCTTCGAGTGGGTGGCCTACGGCCCCGAGGCGTTCGCGTTGGCCAAGCAGCAAGGCAAGCTGGTCCTGCTCGATGGCGCCGCCGAGTGGTGCCACTGGTGCCACGTCATGGACGCGACCACCTACCGCGACCCCGAGGTAGGCCGGCTGCTGCGCGAGCGGTTCGTGGCCATCCGCGTGGACGTGGACGCGCATCCCGACATCGCGGAGCGCTACGGCGAGTGGGGCTGGCCAGCGACGATCCTGATGGACGCCGACGCGAACGAGCTGGGCAAGCTGCGCGGTTACTTGCCGAAGGACGAGCTGCTCGCCGTGCTCACCAGGCTGACACGCGGCGAGGTGCTGGCGGACACCCAGCGGCCGGGTCCAGGGGATCGCAGCGCGTCGAGCAACGAGCTGCCCTGGGCGGTGTCTCAGGCAGCTTTCCAGCTCGACGGCTACTACGACGATCAGGGCTTCGGCTGGGGGCGGCGACAGAAGGCTGCGCTGGGGTGGAACCTGGCATTCGAGGCCAAGCGCGCCCGCGCGGGGGATGAGCGCGCGAAGACCCGCACCCGCGACAGCGGGCGCGCCCATGCGCGCTTGATCGATCCCGTGTGGGGGGGCGTGTACCAGTACAGCGACTCTGGGCGCTGGGACCGGCCGCACTTCGAGAAGCTCATGCCGGACCAGGCCGCCAACCTGGAGGGGTTCGCCGCGGCCTTTCAGGCGACGGGCGACCCGCACGCGCTGGCGGCCGCGCGCGCCGTGGCGGGCTACATGCTGGGGCCCCTGTCGAGCCCAGAGGGTGGCTTCTACGGAAGCCAAGACGCGGACGTGAACGCGCACGACGAGCGCGCACCCTTCGTGGACGGCCACACGTTCTATGCGAAGGACGACGCTGGCCGGCGGGCCCTGGGCATGCCGCGCATCGACAAGAACGTGTACGCGTTCGAGAGCGGCCTGGCGATCAGCGCCTTGTTGGCGCTGCACCGCGCCGCACCGGATGGGGCTCTGGTGACCCGCGCGAAGCGAGCGGCAGACCACCTCATCGCTTCGCACCTGGAGCGCGAGGCGACGGTGAAACACGCCGCAGACCAGGTGCGCAAAGTGCGGTTTCTGGCCGATGCGTCGGCGCTCGGCCTGGCGCTGCAGCAGCTGTTCTTGGTCAGCGGCGACGCGCGCTACGGCGACCTGGCGGTGGCGATCGCCGAGACCATGGAGCGCGAGCTCTTGGCCCCCTCCGGGGCTCTGTTCGGCGCCACGCACGACCCCGACGCGATCGGGGTGTTCGCGGAGCGGCGGATCCCGTTCGAGGCCAACGTACTGGCCGCGCGGCTGTACGCGGCGCTGGGCGATCTGGACTGGCATGTGCGCGGCATCCGCGTCCTGTCGGCGATCTCGACCCCGCGTTTGCTGGAGGAGCAGGGGCGCAACCTGGGGGGGTACTTGCTGGCCGCGGCGGAGCTCGGGGTGCGCTGAACAGGCGCGTCCCCCATTCTTTCGCGGATTTGGGTCGAGAGGCAGCGAGACGGCGCCGCTCGCGGGCGGCGAGCTTCACATCGCGCAGGCGCCCCACTCCAACGGTCCATACGGGGCGAGCTGGTCGCCTCGAACCACCTCAGGAGACTCGATCATGCTCACCCACCGTTCCGCGCTGCTATTCGCCACCGTTGCTCTCTCGCTCGCAGCCTGCGCGCCGGATGCGCGAGACGAGGCGGCCGCCGAGACCGAGGAGCAGTCAGAGATCATGCTGAGAGACGTGCTCGAGAATGGCGGCGTGATGCTGGCGTTCATCGCGACCGACGAGGAGCTCTTGGCCTGTGAGCCGAGCCGCATGTGTGCGGAGCGCGAGCTGTTCGGCCGCTGTCAGCTCGGCGACGAGGCAGTGTTCTTCAGCTGCGAAGAGCCGCGCTTCGAGCGCGAGATCAGCGAGTGCGGCGAGGACGCCGACTGTGGCGACGCCGAGGGTGCGCGCTGCGAGCTGTCTGCCGCCGGGTTCGGCGTCTGTCTGGAGGTGTGTGGCGGTGTCGATCAGCTCGAGTGTGGAGAGTCCGACATGTGCGTGAAGCCGATCGACATGCTCTCCGAGCCGAGCGCGCTCGGGGTGTGTCACCCGCGGCCGGCACCGCTCGACCCGATCTGCCCGATGAACATGGCGCTTGTTTGTGGCGATGACGGCGAGACCTACCAGAACGCCTGCCGTGCGCAGGTCGCCGGCGCCGAGGTGGTGCACCCGGGCGAGTGCGCCGAGGAGACGGAGACCGCCCGCCCTCGTTTCTCTCGCGCCACCCGTCGTGTGCCGGCAGGCCGCGTCGACCAGGTGGGCGCATCGATCCCGAGCTTCGCCCAGCCGCTGTGACGCTAGCCCATGGCTGCGGCACGCCGCGGCGCCTCGGATTCCAGCTGATCAGGGTCTAGACGGCGGTGGCCTCGAGGGTAGTGATCACGACCTCCATGGACGGTGGTCGCGCCGCCGGGTCCTTCTGAAGTAGCCAGCTCACCAGCCGAGAGAGCTCGACGGGAACCTCTGCGCGGAGAGTGTCGAGGCCAGGAGCTGGCTGGCGGTTCAGCGCGATGAACACGTCGGCCTTGCTGTCACCCGTGAACGGCCGCCGCCCCGTGAGCAGCTCGAACAGGAGCACCCCGAACGAGAACAGGTCGGTGCGGGCGTCGACGGCAAGCCCCCGGCTCTGCTCGGGGGACATGTAGCCGGGTGTGCCGAGCACGCTGCCATCCACGGTGAGCACCGAGTCGAGGCCTTTGCCTTCCGCAGCTTCGGCCCAGCGAGCAAGCCCGAAGTCGAGCACCTTGGGGCAGCCGTCGGGCTCGACCATCACGTTCTCTGGCTTGAGGTCGCGGTGCACGATCCCCGCCGCGTGCGCAGCCGCCACGCCGCGCGCGACGCCGAGCGCGAGCTCGACCACCGCGGCGATGGTGAGCGGGCCGCGGCTCATCACCGAGCGCAAGCTCTCGCCGGACAAGAGCTCCATGGCGATGAACGCCTCCTCCTCGTGCTCGCCAATCTCGAGCACGCGCGCGACGTTCGGGTGCTGCACAGCGAACTGTGAGCGCGCTTCACGCAGGAAACGTTTGCGTTGCTCCGGGCGCGCGTCGTCACGACGACGCAGCACTTTGAGCGCCACCTCGGCGCCCGCAGGGTCGTGCGCTCGATACACGATCCCCATGCCCCCCGATCCGATGCGCTCCCCCAAGCGATAACCGCCGAGCGATGCGCTGTCTCTGGCCAGCTGCCCGACGTGCTCGGAGCGCAGGCTGGTCGCGGCGACGGCGCGCAAGAAGGAGTCAGGTCCATCGCCCTCCGACTCGAGGTCGCCGGTGAGGATCTCGACGGTGTCCGGCACCACGATCGAGGGCGGAGGCCGCTGGGACCCGCGGCTCAAGGCAACAGCCCCTCCTTCTTGCCGAGCTCGACGATGCGCTCCTTGACGAGCTGGAAGCGCTTGCGCAGCCGCGCGGCTTCGCGCTTGAGGTCGGCCGCGGCGGGCGCCGACGCTCCTGCGCCTTCGTCGCTCGCGGCGAGCATGATGCCCGCGATGTCCAGCCACTCCATGTTCTTGTCGACGCGCAGGATCAGCAAGGTGCGGTCGTCTTCGGGCAGCGCATCTCGCAGTGCCGCAAAGCGCGACTTGACCTCGGTCCTGAGGTGCGCCGCCGTCTCGGAGCGCACGTGCGCAGCCACTGCCGAAACGGGCGACTCGGTCGAGAAGCCCACTTCGCGCCCGGAGCGGCGGCGCTTCTGCTGGCGGTAGTGGTACGCGGCGTGACGCGCGAGCGTGTACGACCAAGTCCGAAACGAAGAGCGCCGGGCGAATGTCGGCAACCCCTTGAGCACGTGCTCGCAGAACAACGAGAACACATCCTCGCCCGCAGACTCGTCACGCATCGTGGCAACCAGGAACCCCAAGATCTCGGGACCGTAGCCCTTGATCAAGCAGGTGGCCGCAACCCCGACGTCCCCACCGTCGAGCGTGCGAGAGAGCTCCTCTTCGAGCGCTTGCCGCTGCTGATCATTCACGCTGCCGCAGCATAGAGCTTGTCTCGGTGCATTTGCGACGGTCAGCGCTACAATGCCGCGCATGAGGCGGGCTTTGTCCGGGGCATGTTTGGGCGCGTTCGTGGTCGCCACCTGTGGCGCCAAAGACGGCTGCGGCGAGCCCTACTTGCCGGAGCAACCCGAGCCGGACCCGACCGGCGTGGTGGTGGGCGAGTACGAGGTCGTCGTTCCCGCGAACGCAGAGCTCGCCGGGGTCACTACGCAGACGTCGAACAACAACCTGGACGTGATCACGTTCGAGGGCCGTACTTTCTTGGCGTGGCGGACGGCACCGACCCACTTCGCCTCGACCGAGACGGTGATGTACGTGGCCAGCGAGGGCCCAGACGGCTGGCGCTACGAGGGCGAGTTTGCCATGGACACGGATCTGCGCGAGCCCAGGTTCCTGGCCCTCGACGGCAAGCTCTTCCTCTACTTTGCGGTGCTGGGCAGCGACCAGTTCGCGTTCGAGCCGCAAGGCATGATGGTGACCGAGTACCGTGCCCCGGGAGACTGGGACGAGCCGGAGTGGCTGTACGAGGAGGGCTTCATCCCCTGGCGCGCCAAGGTGCTCGATGGCAATGCGTACCTGATCGGCTATGTCGGCGGAGAGAACATCTACGAGGTGGACGGTGAGCCGATTCGCATCCACCTGCTCACCACCAGCGACGGGCGCACGCTCGAGCCGGTGGTGCCCAACCAGCCAGTGGTGCAAGAGGGCGGCGGCTCCGAGACGGATTTCACCATCTTGGCAGACGGCACGCTGATCGCGGTCACCCGCAACGAGGCCGGCGACGAGGAGTACGGCTGGGGCTCGAAGATCTGCCGCGCCGAAGCCGGCGACTACGGCAGCTGGACCTGCATCGGCGACAAGAAGAAGTACGACTCGCCGCTGGTGTTCAAGCACGACGAGAGGGTGTGGCTCGTCGGCCGGCGCAACGTGACCGAGACGGGCCACTTCGATCTCGACGACGACTCGCTCTCGCCCAAGGAGCAGAGCGAGAAGTACCTGATCGAGTACTCGTTCAACCCCAAGCGCTGCGCCGTGTGGAGCGTCGACCCCGAGACGCTCGCCGTCACGTTCCAGGCCGACTTGCCTTCACGCGGGGACACCTGCTTTGCGTCGTACCTGCCCAAGGACGAAGGCGGCGTGACCATTTTCAACTACTCGAACGAGCTCGACGGCGCGACCGACTGCGAGAAGTGGCCCGACGCTTGCTCCGACATCGATTGGTGGGTGGGCCAGGGGCAGGCGACCATCATCTACCGCGCGGACGTGGCGCTGGGCCCGTGAGCGGTCAGGGAGGGAACGTGCTCTTGCGGGCCGGGCGCTCCAACGCGAGCGACAAGAAGCCGGAGAGCAGCGCCGCGAAGCGCTCTTCGTCGGCGTCCCACGCGCGCGCGCGACCCACGTGCTCGTGGCAGATCACACCCACCATCTTCCCGCGCACCCAGATCGGCACGTCGAGCAGCGCGACGATGCCAAGCGGCGCGAAGTAGCTCTCGTTGAAGCACGAGGTGCGGGGGTCGCTACGCGCGTCTCCGGCCAAGATGCTGCGCTCCGTTCGGAGCGCGGTGAAATACGCTTCGTGCCCCTGCTCCGGCAGCACCAAACCCGCCTCGTGGCCATGCGTCTTGGCTTGGAACAAGTCGCGGCAGACCAGCGACGCGTCATGGAGCATCCACACGCTGGCGCGGGCGACATCGAGCACGGTCGACGCGGTCTCGGTCACGCGCCGGCACGTGGCGTCAGGGTCGTCGAACACGAGATCGCGTTGGCTGACCAGGTCGAGCATGGCGCCGAGATAGGTCCGCAGCTTCTCGCTCGCGTCTCGGTCGGAGACGGGCGGCACCGGCGGCGGCGAGTAGATGCCCGAGCGACTGGTGCCATCGAGCTCGCGCTTGAGCCTGCCGAGCGCCGCGCGCAGCTTGGCGAGCAGCGCCTCGTCGTCGGCGGCAGAGGCTGCCTCAGCGCTGGTGATGCGCGCGAGCGAAGCCAGGCGCACCTTGGCCGGGAGCCCGCCGAGCTTCTCGGCGTCCGAGAAGAAACGGATGGCCTGCTCACCCACGGCTCACCTTCACTCCGCCTCCACCTTCTCGATGCAGATGTTCGCGAGCTCGCCCTTGGGCTTCTTGGTCCGGCAGTACATGTGCTTGGGGCAGTCTTTGTCGCGCTTGCACGGCATCTCGCACACGCAGAAGTTGTTCGAATCGAAGCGCTGCTCCAGCCCGTCGTCGCAAGCGTTGAAGGTGCCGCAGATGTTGTGCAGCTTGCCCGCGTCCTTCACCAAACAGGACCCGCACAACCCCGCGAGGGGGAGCAGGGCACCCAGCATCAGGATCTGGCACGCGCGCAGCGCCGGTCTCCGTTTCATCCTGTCCTGGCGATCATCAGCGAGCCATCCTCTGCGAGCACCGAAACGGTCTTGTTGACGGACGAAACGGCGATCAAATTCGACTCGAGGTTGGTCACCGGGACGCGCACCCAGGTCCCCCCACGCCGCTCGAGCAGGCGGGCGTTTTGGCCGACCGCCCAGGCGATGCCGTCGTCGCCCAGCGTGACCGCGACCAGATCGCGCGTGGTCTGCACGGCCTCGAGCGTGCCCGCGAGATCGTTGGAGGGCTCGCTGGTGAGACTGGTCCGCGGCACGATGTGGAGCGCGTGGCCGCCGCTGCCGACCGCCACCGCGCCGCCGTTCTCGGTGCGCGCGAGCGCGAACAAGTGCCCCGTCTTGCCCCAGGGCACGTCGACGTACCCACCGGCGCGAATGTGCACGAGGTCGCCGTGACTGCCGCATGCGAGCAACATCCCGGAGGCCAAGCGCGTCACCGCGTGGAGACGCGCGCTGCCGTCGATGCGATGCAGGTGCGAGCTCTGCGAGCCGATCTCGGCCACCACACCCGCGGCCCGGGAGCGGCGCTCGCCAGCGAGCAAGACGTCGCCGTCCTCCGTGAACGCGCCGAGCCAGTTGAAATCGCCCTCGGTGCCCGGCAGCGGCCGCACACCGCCCGCGCCGATGGCCGCGCACAGCCCCGCTTCGCCGTAGATCACCAGCTCGCCGTCGGGACGGAGCGCGATGCCGCGCACGCGCCGCACGTCGATCCCTGGTGGTAGCGGCAGCTGCGCCCACGCGCCGTTCTTGGCTCGGTAGGCGCCGTTCATCCCCACCGCGTAGACGGCGCCTTCTCGGGCGGAAAAGACGCCGCTCTTCAGCCGCTCGTGCGCCATGGGCGGCACCTCGAGCGACCAAGCCACGCCGCCATCTTGGGTGGGCAGCGACTGCCGCGCGACGGCGGGCGTCTGCACGCGCGCCACGTCTTGCAAATGCTCGCCGGAGCGAGAGGCCGCCCCGCGCAGCAGCGGCTCGATCGAGTTCCACAGCTCGAGCACGCGGGCGTGGCGGTGCTCTGGGTCGGCGGCCAGGGCGCGCGCCAGCTCGACGTCGAGCGCCGCGATCGCGGCTGCGTTGGCCCGCAGCTCGGGAGAGAGCGTCGGCAGGTGGCGCACCAGCTGCGGGCGATCGCCGCTGAGCATGCGGGCCACGGTGCGCAGGGGGCTCTCGCCCGACTGGTGCGGGAACGCTGGTTTGCCCGAGAGCACCTCGAACAAGATGGCCGCGAACGAGAAAATGTCGGTGCGCGCGGTGACGCGGCTGTTGCCCATCTCGTACTGCTCGGGCGGCGCGAAGCCGAGCGTGGCGCCAGCGATGGTGGCGGTGGCTTTGGCGCTCAGGCCTGGCGCCTTGACCAAGCCGAAGTCCGTGACCTTGGCGACCTCTCGCCCCTGCTGCGAGGCGAGCAGGATGTTCGAGGGCTTGAGGTCGCGGTGCACGATGCGATGCTCGTGCACGGTGTGCAGGGCGCGCGCGACCTGCTTCATCAGACGGGCGGCGCGCTCGAGCGGCATGCCGCGGCCGGGCGTCTCGTCCAGCACGCCCCCGAGCGTGGGTCCGTCCACGAACTCGAGCGCGATGAACGGCAGCACCACCTCCGAGCCGAACATGGTGAGCCGAAACATGCCGTGATCGTAGAAGCGCACGATGTTCGGGTTGGGCGCCGCCACTGCGCCGAGCATCTGCAACACCCGCGTCTCACGCTCGAAGCGTCCGAGCGTGTCGGGGTTCAGGCCCTCGGGACGCAGGATCTTCACCACAATCCAGAAGCCGTCCGGATCGTCGTAGTTGGCCTTGAACACCCACCCCTGGCCGCCCTCGCCGAGCAGCGACCGGACGTGGAAGCGAGTACCGCCCTCTCCCACGAGCGCGGTCCCTATCAGCGAGTCACGGATGCGCTGCGTGCCCTGGGACGTCACGAATGTGGGCGAAGGTATCACGCTGGCCGGTCAACGTCTGCGCGCTCCGCCGACCCGGAGACGCACCACCTCGACCACGGCCTCGGCGAAAATCCTGCGGCTCATCTTGGAGCGCCCCACGCGTCGGTCGAGGAACACGATCGGCACCTCGACCACCCTGAGCCCGCGTTCGAGCGCGCGGAACGTGGTCTCGACCTGGAACGAGTAGCCGTTGGAGCGAAGCGTCTCGGGCTCGAGCGCCACGAGCGCGTCGCGCGTGAACAGCTTGAAGCCGGTCGTCAAATCCTGGACCTCGCAGCCGAGCACGGTGCGAGCGTAGAAAGAGCCCCCCTTCGACAGCATGTGCCGGCCCAGCCCCCATCCCAACACCCCCCCGCCCGGGACGTTGCGCGAGCCGAGCACCACGTCGGCCGCGGTGCTTTGGGGCCCCCCGCAGCAGGCGGTTCAGATCGCGGCCCGCGTGGGAGCCGTCGCTGTCCATCTGGGCGACGCGGCGAAAGCCCCGCTCGAGCGCCCAACGAAAGCCGTCGACGTAGGCCGTGCCAAGCCCCCACTTCCCCCCGCGCGCCAGCAGCGAGATTCTCGGATCGCGCCGGCCGAGCTCGCGGACGACGTCGGCGGTGCCGTCCGGGCTCTTGTCGTCCACGAACAGAATGTTCGCGCGCGGAGCCCAGCCGAGCACGTCGCGAGCGAAACCCTCCACGTTTTCACGCTCATCGTAGGTGGGGCAGATCACGAGCAGACCGTCCGAGACGCGTGCGTCCACTTGCTCCATGACCAGTCGGCGCTTACGTTAGCTGCCCCGGGTTGCGCTGTCCCCACGGATGCCGCCGCGCCGGTCCCCTGACACTGAAAAGGAGCGAGGATCCGATGGGCAGCAAGAACGTGGCGGCGTTCAACGACGTGAACTTCGAGGCGGACGTGCTCAAGGCGGACGTGCCGGTGCTCGTGGACTTCACCGCCACCTGGTGTGGGCCCTGCAAGGCGCTCGCTCCGGTCGTGGAGAAGCTCGCGGACGATTTCGCGGGGCAGGTGCGCGTGGGCAAATGCGACATCGACGACTCCCCCGGCACCGCGGCCAAGTACGGCGTGCGCAGCGTCCCGACCGTGATGGTGTTCAAGAACGGTCAGAAGGTGGCGCAACACGTCGGGCTGACCAACCGCGACAAGCTCGTGCAGCTCTTGGGTCTCTGAGAGAACCTTCGGTTGCCGTGGCCCGGGGCTTGATATAGGTTCCGCGGCCACGGTTGTCCCCGGAGGGCGCATGTCTCGAGGCTTTACGGCCGCGAAGTCCACCTCGCGATTTTCAGCATCGAATAGCGACGCAAACGTCCTCGGGCGCAGTGTGCGCGTGCGCGGTCGCCTGAGCGGCGATGGCGATCTGCGCATCGAGGGAGACGTCGAGGGCGACGTGCGCGTCTCCGGCGCGCTCGAGCTCGCCGATGGCGGCAGCGTCAACGGCGACGTGAGCGCGCGATCGGTCACGATCGAGGGAGCGCTCACAGGCCAGGTTCAGGCCGAGGGCCCCGTGCTCATCCGCGCCTCGGCGCGCGTCACGGGCAACATGAACGGCAGCGAGGTGGCCCTGGAAGAGGGCGCCGCGTTCTCGGGCCGGATCGAGGCGGAGTTCGATCTGCCGGACGATCTGTCGAGCGGCGGCGCCGCGCCCACACGTGGCCGTCGGGGTCGTTGAGCGTTTGAGTTTTTTCTGATTCGAGATGGCGGAGGTCAGAGCGTGGCAACGGTGATCGGACAAGGCATCATCATCGAGGGCGAAGTCACCTCGGACGAGGCGGTCATCGTCGCGGGCACCGTGCGTGGCAAGCTCACCGTCGACGGCCCCGTGACGGTCGAGGCCGGCGCAGTGGTCGAGGCCGACGTGGGCGCGTCGAGTCTCTCGGTCGGCGGATCGGTCACCGGCAACGTCACCGCGAGCGATCGCGTCGATCTGCTGGCCGGCGGCCGCTTGGTCGGCGACGTGAAGGCGGGCCGCGTCACCATCGCCGACGGCGCCGTGTTCAAGGGCAACGTCGACATGGACGTGTGAGCGATGAGCAACGACTCTCGCATCGGTCAGGGCACGGTCATCCGCGGCGCGGTCCGGGGGGAAGGCGAGCTCATCATCGACGGTCGCGTCGAGGGCGTGCTCGACGTGGACGGAGACATCACGCTGTCCGAGACGGCGCGCGTGCGCATCGAGCAGGGCGCGCTGTCGGGCCGTCGCGTCACGGTCCGCGGGGCGGTTTCCGGCGATCTGCGCGGCAGCGCCGCGGTCGTGCTCGAAGAGGGCGCGCGGGTGGTCGGCGATCTCGCGGCCCCCTCGATCGGCATCCGCCCCGGCGGGCTCTTGCGGGGCCACGTCAGCACCAGCGGCGAAGCGCCGAGCGACGCCCCCACGCGCGGCCGCGCCGAGCGCGCCACGCCGGCCAAGGCCTCCACCGCCAGGGCGACCCCAGCGAAGGTTGCACCCGCCAGGTCGAGCGCGACGAGCGCGCGGCAAGCGCCCAAGGTCGCCGCGCCGCCCCCACGCGCAGCGCGCAGCACCCCCGTGCGCCTGCCCAACCTGCGCAGTGAGGAGCCGGTCGAGGCCGTCACCACCCCCGCCCCGCGGCGCGGTAGAGAAGCCCCCGCCCCGGTCGTGCCCGCGCTCAAGCGCGGTCAAAAAGGGCAAATGAAGAAGCGCGCCGGAAGGTAGCGAGCGCCCGATGCCTTGGCATGGCGTCAACGAGCGTGAGCGGAGCTGGTTGATCGAGCTCTTGCGCGAGCGATCGTTCGAGCGCAAACACGTGGTGCTCGCGTCGGGCAAAGAGAGCGACTTCTTCATCGACTGCAAGCAGACCATCCTCACTGCAGAAGGCCATGCGCTCGTCGGCTCGCTCATGTTCGATGGCATCGAGCGCCTGTTCCCCAGCTGCGAGGCCGTCGCGGGCGTGGAGCTCGGCGGCTGCCCGCTCGCCAGCGCGGTCTCGCTCTTGAGCTTCGAGCGCGGCAAGCCGCTGCCCGCGCTGTACGTCCGCAAGAAGGTCAAAGACCATGGCTCCAAGAAGCTGGTCGAGAACGACAAGTCCCTGCGCGAAGGGCTGCCGGTCGTGATCCTCGAGGACGTGATCACCACCGGCGGCTCCACGCTGAACACGGTCGAGTCGCTCAAGACTGTGGGTGCGGTCGTGCTGGGCGTGATCGCGGTAGTCGACCGCGAAGAGGGCGGCCGCGAGGCGCTCAGCGCGGCCGGCGTGACCATGGTGTCGCTCGCCAAGAAGAGCGACTTCATGTCCGAAGGCTGATTGCTTCGAGATTTGGCTCGGGCTAGCGCTGCGCGCTACGCCCTCGGGCGCGAGTCGACAGCTGCCTCTCGACCGTGGCTCCACCTGTGCCGTAACTTTGTGGCCATGCTGCCTGGTCTTCGCTTGGGGTGCGCGGTTGCTCTGCTCGGGCTTGGCGCGTGTGGTGATCCCGAGCTCGTGACGCCGCCGGGCTCTGGCGGTGCAGGTGGGAGCGACACGGGGGGCGCGGGGGGAGACGGCGGCAGCGGCAACGTGTTCAACAACGGGGGCGGCACGTCGTCGTCGGGAATGGTGGACCCGTGCGACGGCGTGGCCTGTGACCCCGGCTTGCAGTGCGTGGTGGAGGACGACCTGCCGGTGTGCGTGCCGATCACGTGTATGGAGGCCAACTGCGGCCCGACCGAGGAGTGCGTGATCCAGCCGAACGGCGGCGCGGTGTGCGTCGACATCTCCTGCGACGCCGACGTCGAGTGCCCGCTCGACCAGTTCTGCAACGGCACCATCTGCGTGGACGACGTGTGCACCGGCGGCGCCACCAGCTGCGTGGGGGACGAGCTGCTCGAGTGCGCCTCGAACGGGGGCAGCAACGACTCCAAGTACACCTGCGGCAGCACGGCGTACTTCGACAGCAACTGCACCGACGACGGCATGGGAACCGCCTACTGCGGCTGCCAAGACGACTGGGATTGCCCGGGGTTCACCGTGTGCGACGTGGACCAGTGCACCGGCACCGGCGTCGCGCCCACCTGCCAGCTGCCGCCGCTGCCGTTCACGGACGCGCTGCCCGCGCCCGAGATCCAATGGGGAGGCACCAGCGAAGCCCAGCGCTTCGCGCTCGGGAGCCCGTTCGACCGCTCGGCGCAGGTGGTGATGACGCCCGTCGTCGCCAACCTGGACGATGACAACGGCGACGGGCTGATCAACGAGCGCGACTTCCCGGAGATCGTGTTCCTGACCTTCTGCAACTCCGAGTTCACGACCAATGGCGTGTTGCGCGCGATCCACGGCGGCGGTCCGAACAAAGGGCAGGACTACTTTGCCGTGTGCGGCTCGACGCTATGGCAAGAGGGCGATCCGCTGCCGACCGACTGCGCCACGACCACCACGCCGAGCTGCGCCAACGCCACCATCAACTCGACCGCCGCGATCGCGGTGGGCGATCTCGACAACGATGGCGCGCCCGAGATCGTGACCATCAACGAGAACCGCGGGCTCACGATCTTCCGCAACGACGGCACGCTGGCGCTCACGACAGCCAGCAACATCTGGCCCTCCACCGGCTACAGCAACCCTGCCCCCGCGATCGCCAACCTCGACAATGCGGGCTTCGCCGAGGTGGCGGTCGGGCGCTTCGTGATGACGTTCGCCAACGACGCCGGCGGCAATTTGGTGCACGTCGACACGTTCTCCGGCAGCCTGATGAACGGCACGCAGGGGCAGGGGCCTGCCGTGTGCGTGGCCAACATCAGCGGCGACACGCGCCAGGAGATCGTCGCTGGCACCACCGCCTACGGCTTCCCCAACCCGCCGGCGGGCGCCACCAACCGCGCCGCTTGCGCGATGTTTCCACCGGTGACGCCGGAGGAGACGGCGTACTGCAATGGTCAGCTTCTGGTCGTCTGGGATGGCCAGACCGTGAACGGCACCACCGCCATCCCCAACGGCATCCGCGACGGCTTCTGCGCCGTCGCCGACGTGCTTGGTGCGGACACGGTCGCAGCGCCCAGCCCCTCGAACCCGCTCGATGGAGCGCCCGAGGTGGTGTTGATCAACGAGGGTACGTTCTTGGTGCTCGACGGCGAGACCGGCACGATGCTGCGCAAGACTGCGCTCGGGGTGGGCACGGACGGTGGCGCCCCGAACGTCGACGACTTCGACGGGGACGGCTTCCCGGAGGTGGGCAGCGCGTTCGGCGCGGCCTACACCGTGATCGATCTGCAGGACACCAGCGCTGCCTGCCCGGCGTGGCCCACCGTGTTGGACGACGCCATCAGCCTGAGCGGACCGCAGACCAACCCGCCGCGTACCCCACCCGCGCTGGCGTGCACCACCGACGCGGACTGCTCCAGCGTCGCGGCGGGCACGACCTGCAACCTCACCAGCAACGAGTGCGTCTGTCTGCACAACGGCTGGCAGCGCAAGACCGAGGATGACTCGAGCCGCGTCACGGGCTCGAGCGTGTTCGACTTCAACGGCGACGGCGCGGCCGAGGTGATCTACAACGACGAGTGCTTCTTCCGCGTGTACGACGGCCTGACGGCCCAGGTGTACTTCAAGGAGGAGAGCGAGAGTCGCACGCGCATCGAGTACCCGGTGGTGGCCGACGTCGACAACGACGGCAACGCCGAGATCGTGTTCGCCACCAGCAACGAATCTGGCTTCTGCTCGGTGGGCGGTACGTTCGACTACAACAACGGCCTCGAGGTGTGGGGCGACCCGTCGGACACGTGGGTGAGCGCGCGGCGCATCTGGAGCGAGCACGCCTACCACGTCACCAACGTCACCGAAGGCGGCAGCATCCCCGTGACGGAGCCCGAGAGCTGGCTGCCGTTCAACGGGCGCCTGTACAACACCTATCGATCCAACCCTCGCTCCTTTGGGGTGGCGCCGGATCTGGCCGTCACCGCGATCCAGTTCACCTCCCCCGGAGAGACGTGTGGTGTGCTCTCCGATCAGCTCGACATCACCTTCCAGATCGACAACCTGGGAGACCTCCGCGTGGGTCCGGGCGTGGTCGTTCGCTTCGACGGCACCTGGACCACACTTGGGTTGACCGAGCCCTTGTACGCCGACGCGACGATGACCCCGCTCGAAGTGGTGCTGTCGAACAGCCTGGAGCCGGGCGACTCGGTGCTGCTGACGGTCAGCTACGACGCCGCCAACAACAGCCCGATGGTGTTGCCCGACGAGATCTCCGTGATCGTGGACGCGCTCGATCAGGAGAACGAGTGCGACGAGTCCAACAACCAGCTCAGCGAGCCGGTCGTCGCGGGCGCCGCCGAGGCCGACCTGCGCCTCGAGATCACCGCGATCACGAACAACTGCCCTCCCACCGTCACCGCCACCGTGTTCAATGACGGCACGGCCGACGCGAGCGGCGTGATCGTTCGCTTCTACGCGGGCGATCCCAACGCGGGCGGCACGCCGATCCAAGACGTCGCCGTCCCGGGCACGATCCCCGCTGGCGGCTCGGTGACGATCACGCAAGTGCTGAACCAGTTCCCCGGTGCAGCGTTCATGGTCACGACCTATGGCGTGGTCGATCCAGACAACCTCATCGCCGAGTGCAACGACGGCAACAACAAGGACGCCGCACCCAGCGCCGTGTCCTGCGCGCCGCAGTGACGCCGCGGGTTCAACTGGCGTGCCAGGTGAATCAGCAAACAACACGCTCCCGGGCCCCCTGACCAAGGAGCTCTCTCGAAGAGAGCACGGGAGAATTTTGCTTTCTGGTTCAACTGGCAAGCAAGCTGAATTGATCTAGCCAGATCGCCCGGTGATGCTCGCTCATGCGAGCATCGTCCGCGTGAAGCTCTACGCGCTGATGACGTCGTTGCTGCTCGTGCTCACCCCGAGCTGCGGGGGCTTGGTGGTGTTCATCGACGACGGCGGCGGCGGCAACGGCGCCAGCGACGGAGCAGACGACGGCAGCGACGGCGACGATGGCAGCGACGGCGACGGATCCGGGGCGTTCAGCGCAGGTCCTGCCGGCCCCAACACCACCGTCGGCACAGGCAGCTCGTGCGACGTGCTGCTCGCCGAGCTCGAAACCGCGATCGATCACGCTCGCGCATGCAGCCCGCTCGACCCTGCGATCCAGTGCAGCGGCAGTGCTCTCTTGCTCGACACCTGCGGTTGCCCGTCCTTCGTGGCCAACGAGCACTTGCCGGAAGACATCGCCAAGGCCCAAGCCGCGTACGACGCCTGGGTCGCGGCCGGTTGCGGCCCGTACCTGTGCGAGTACTGCAGCCCTGCGCTGGGTGGTTACTGCCTCGCCGAAGGAGACGGCTCGAAGGGCCGCTGCGAGGGACAGTTCTATTGAGCGTCTTCGAGTGGCGGCTCGCACGGTCCCCCGCGGCGCGCTATGACGGCTCGGTATGCGAGTAGTCTTCGAGGACGTCCACGTGCGCGTGGTGATCGACGAACCGCCGGGAGTCACCCGCTTCACTCGCACCAGCCTCGGGTGGTCGAGCCCCGACGAAATGTCGACGTCCTTCCAAACGCTGCTGGCGCAGATCCACGAAGTGCCTTCCGGCTCCGCGCTGCTGATCGACACGCGTGCCGCGCCGGGCCGCAACGACGATGAGTTCGAGGCCACCTTCCGGCGTTACCGCGACGTGTTCTTTCGACGCTTCGTCCGGGTGGCGACCCTGATCGCCACCCCGGTGGGGCTGTTGCAGGTCAACCGCCTGCAGCGAGAAGCGGGCGACAAGGTCCGCGCGTTCGACCGCGAGAGCGAAGCGCTACGTTTCCTGTTGCAGGGGCCTGGCGCGAGCGAACCTCGCTAGTCCTCTCGGGGGCTGTCGCCAGCCCCGCTTGTTTTCTTACTAGATCCCACCGCCCTTGGGCACCGTGCTGGCGGGCGCGGCTGCGGGCGCCGTGACACGACAGCGCGCTGGCTCCTTCTTGCAGTCGATCGCGGCGGTGGGCGCGGGCCGCGGCGCCGACGGCACGGAGCTCGAGGCTGCCGCGGACGACGAGCTCACGCCGGCGGTCGTCAGCGCGGGCACCGAGGCCGCGGCTTGGCTAGCGGCCGTCGCTTCGACGGACGATGCGGAACCGGAAGGTTGGTGCGCGAGCGCCGTGGCGGGCTCGGAGGCTGCGGCGTTCGCAGGATCCTCCGGCGCAGTGACGAGGGTCACGATCACCGCCGCGGTCGCTCCCAGCAGCAGCGCTCCTGCTGCAGCCCACAGCCAGCTCCGCCGAGCTGCCGGCGCCGGATGGCCGGCTGCCGCGAGGCCCGCGCCCCGAACGGTGAGCGGAGGGGCGTCGGTTTGTGTGGTCTCCAGCTCTGCCACCGCCTGCCGGCGCTCGTAGAGCTCGTCTGCGACGAGCTCGCCCAGCCAACGTGCGAGCTGGTTCGACGACGCGGGGGGGCAGGCGCGCTCGAGCGCCTCCAACATCGCTTGCGCGGTCGGAAAGCGCAGGTCGCGGTCGCGGCTGAGCGCGCGTAGCACGACGGCGTCGAGGGCCTCGTGTGGCTGCCCTGCGAGCTGGCACGGGGGCGCGATCGGCTGGTCCAGCACCTTGAAGACGATCGCGCCGTCATCGCCGTCGAACAAGCGCTGGCCCGTAATCATCTCCCACAACACGACGCCGGTCGCCCACACGTCCACGCGGCGATCGAGGTCCTCGCTCTTGAGTTGCTCGGGCGCCATGTACGGCAGCTTGCCTTTGACCTGGCCGTCACGCGTAACCTGCGCGCGACCGAACGCCTTGGCGATGCCGAAGTCCAACAAGCGGGGCACGCCATCCGCGCCGAGCAACACGTTCGGCGCGGACACATCGCGGTGCACCACGCCGAGCGGCTGAAGCTCCTCGCTGGTGGCCTCGTGCGCCGCGTGCAGGCCGGCCAGCATGCCGACAGCCACGGCCGACGCGATCGGCAAAGGCAAGCGTGCGTCCCCGCGGTCACGGAGCGCCTTGATCACGCGCGAGAGCGACGTCCCGTGGACGTACTCCATCACGATGAACAGCTCGGTCGGCTCCGCGACGACGTCCACCGTCGGCACGACGTTGGGGTGGCGGATGCGCGCCGCGATGCGCGCCTCGTCCAGGAACATGGCGACGAACTGCGGGTCCTGGGCCAGGTGGGCGTGCAGTCGTTTGATGGCGACGGCGCGCGCGAAGCCCGCTGGCCCGACCAGGCGGCCCAGGTACACGGTAGCCATGCCGCCGCTGGCCAACTCCTTGAAGAGCAGGTAGCGGCCGAGCCGTCGCGGGGAGGCGCTCACGTGCGAAGCGGCTCCGCCTCGGCGCCGCAGAGCTCGCTGACCACGGACTGACCCAGCGCGATGCCAAACCCGGCCAGAGGCTCGACGATCTCCTCGATGACGGTGCGACGCGCGCGCTCGCCGTAGGCGCTGGCCTCCATCCAACCGAGCTCGTTGACCTGCCGCAGCAAGAAGCCCTCGCTCGTGACGCCGTCCGACACGCGGCTGGTGAGCCGCTGCCACAGCGGAGAGAACGTGCGCAGCGTCGAGACAGCGACCTCGGCGAGACGCGTTCGCTCCTCGTCATCGAGGCGGTCCGACGCCCACTCGAGGAACAACCATCCCAAGCGACCGTGCGGCGCCTCGTCCTGCACGATGCGCTCGAGCACCGCGTGGGTGAGCGGGTGGGCGCTCGTCTTCAGACAGCCTGCCAGCATGGGCAGGCTGAAGGCCTCGCCCACGCAGCAGATCCGCACCGCCAGCTCCGCCGCACGACAGAGCGCGGGCCCGTGTGCGGGGCGTTGGCTCAAGCCTGAGAAATCCACCTGGTGCGGTGAGCCACCGCCGAGCTCCATCGCCAGGCGGCTGGTGAGCTCGACGTGCAGCATCTCGTCGGTGACGAAGTCGCCGGCCATGCCGATCAGATCGATAGGCGCTTTGGCCTCGAGCAAGGCCAAGAGCAATTCACCGAACGCGTACGCGGTGGTGTACTCGTTGTACGCGGCCTCCGTCCAGCTGACGCGCGCGCGGTCGACGAGCAGCGGCGGGTACTCCGACACGGGCAGTGTGCCCCAGGGGAAGTCGTCCACGCCGGGGCGGATGCGGCGGAAGTACTTGGCAGCGACCCCGCCGAACCACTCGAGCTCGAACGGTTCTCTCAACGCTGTTTCTCCGTGCCTCCTGCGCCGGTGGTCGGCGCCACCGAGGCCGAGGTGGTGGCGCTGAGCACCTGCTGGTCGTACAGCGACCCCTTGGGGTTGCCGGGCGGCGGGATCTCGGGCGGCGCGCTGGCGGAGGCGCTCGCGCTCGTCACGGGCAGCTCCGCATCGTACCCCGACCCCTTGGGGTTGCCGGGGAGCGGACGCTCCGGGCAGCCCGCGACCATCGAGCTCGCAGACAGCGCAGCGGTCACGAGCAGCTTGCCCCGCTTGGGCGGATCCTTCTTGGGCATGGGACAAAAGAGCATACACGCGTGACTCACGACCGCGAGCCGCGACAAGGTGGCAAACGCTCAGCCAAGCGGAATGGCTGGGCACACTCTCGCGCTCCACCGGCACGCGAGAGGAGCGAACGATGAGAGCTGAACATGTGGGGGTGCTGATGAGCGTGTTGGTGATGGGCTGTCAGCCGCCGAGGTCCGCCTGGACGCCGGGCAAGAGCAGCGCGGCCATCGAGTCCAGCGACCTCACCTCCCGATGGGAGCTGGAGCGAGCGGCGGCGGCGCCCGTGGAGCTCGAGGCCACCATCACCGCCATCGACAGCGACGTGCCGCTCGCGTCGGTGCGGGGCAGGGTCGACAGCCACGGAGCCATGGTGTTCGAGACCAGCGAGCAAGACGCCCCCACGCAAGCGCGGCTGAGCGTGCGGGTCGAGCCCCGCAAGCAAGGCGGCTACGCGCTGGGCGTCGACTGGGACGAGCGCTCGGCAGAAGGTCGGGCGGTGACCTGGAGCCCGAACCTGGTGCTGGAGCGCGGCGGCTCGTCGACCGCGGAGATCGCGTGGGCCGATGGCGGCGGCCGGCGACTGTCGCTCCGCATCCACGATGTGACCGCGGCGCCGCCGGCGGCCACCCAAGCGCCAGCACAAGCGCCAGCCGTGGCAGAGGTCGAGGCGGCGCCAAACGTGACCACGGCCATGCCGTCCCCTTGAGCTTCTCGCTCGAGGTAGCATCGCGGGGTGCGGTGCTTCGCTTTGTGGCTGATGGCGGCAGCGCCCGCCTGTGATTCGGAGCTGCGTGAGGTCGACGGCGGAGGTGCTGGCGCGAACGTGGGCGGGAGCGGCGCCGGCGGGGGCGGAAGCGCTGGCGCCGACAGCTCCGGAGGCGCTGGAGGAGGACGCGCGCCGAACGAGCCAGTCTGCCCGGACGAATCGCCCTGCATCGAAGAGACGGGGCGTTTGCTCTCGGGCAGCGAGTCGCGTTGCCGCAACCTCGCGTGCGCGCTGCCGGAGCCTTGCCCCATGATCGAGCTCTCCACGAACGGGGAGTGGGGCCTGTTCGGTCCGTACCAGCTCGAGACCACGGAGGCATTCAGCTGCGTGATGGCCGCGCTCGAGCAAGGAACGGTGGGCACCTACCGATGGCAGGTTCCTTCCCTCAACCCACCGTTCGGTGGATATGGCCAGTTCGGCGTGCTGCACGTGCTGAGCGGCCGCATCGGCCTGGAGACCGTCGACCACGGAGGAGACTTGGGTACGCTGCGCTTCACGCTCGGCCCCGCGTCGCTGAGGCCACCGAGCTACTTCCAACGCTGCGCCAGCGCCACCGGCGACGCGGCGTTCGCGTGCATCAGCGACTGGTCGGACGGCTGCAGCGATCGCTGAGCGTCCTCGTTGGCTACGGCAACCAGCCACCCGGCGTGGTGGAGGCGCACACCGTCATGATGCACGCGTCGGAGCAGCAGTCGTTGTTGAAGAAGCAACCGCCGTAGCTCGCGACGCATGGCTGCTCGATCACGTCGGTGATGCAGAAGCCCTGCACGCCACACACACCTGAGCAACATTGCCCGTGCGCCCAACAGGTGACGCCGTTGATGGCGCACGCCTGGTCGGGCGGGCCACCGCAGTACCCACCCAGGCACTCTCCGCCGCAGCACTCCGAGTGCGCGAAGCAGGTCGTGTCGTCTGCCTGGCACTCGGGTCCGGGGCCGCCGCTCGCGGTGGACGGGCTGGCGCCGCCGCTGCCGCTGGTCGCGGCCGAGGTCACCCCCGCACCGAGGCCCGTGCTCGTGCTACCTGGCGAGCCTCCGGAGCCAAACCCGCCCTGCGAGCTGGCGCTGCTGCCGCCTTCAGCGCTTGCAGCGCCACCCGCGCCCTCGGCCGCGCCCCCGCCCCCACCCACGGCACCACCGCTCGGATCGAGCAACGTGCTGTCGGCACAACCGAGCCACCAACACACCCCAAGCGCAATGGGGCTCCACCTCAGCCGGAGACCAAACATGCTGCGAAGATGCGCGCCTGCGAGCCCGCGCACCATCGACGCTGCCTTACAGCGCCTGTCAGCGCGCGGTCACTCCGCGGCGGCGGCCTGCTTGGGCAGCAGCGGGAAGCCGAGCGCCTCGCGCTGCGCCAGGTACGCCTCGGCGGTGGCGCGCGCGATGGCACGCACCCGGCCGATGAAGCGTTGCCGCTCGGTGACGCTGATCGCGCCGCGTGCGTCGAGCACGTTGAAGCGATGCGAGGCCTTGACCACGAAGTCGTAGGCGGGCAGCACCAGCGCGCGCTTGGGGTCGAACGTCTCCTTGCTGCCACCGCGGTAGAGCAGCCGCGTGACCTCTGCCTCGCAATGGTCGAACGCCGCGAAGTGCTCGGCCACGTCTGCCTCTTCGAAATTGTAGGTCGACCACTCCCACTCGGCGCGCTGGTACACCTCGCCGTAACGCACGCGATCGTTGTACGAGAGGTCGTACACCGTGTCCTTGTCTTGCAGGTACATGGCGATGCGCTCGAGCCCGTACGTGAGCTCGCCGCTGACCGGCTTGCAGTCGATGCCGCCCGCCTGCTGAAAGTAGGTGAACTGCGAGATCTCGAGCCCGTCGAGCCACACCTGCCAGCCCAGGCCCCAGGCACCCAGCGTGGGCGACTCCCAGTCGTCCTCCACGAAGCGCACGTCGTGTTTGAGCGGCTCGGTGCCCAGCGCGCGCAGCGACTCCAGGTACAGGTCCTGGATGTCGATCGGGCTAGGCTTGAGGATCACCTGGAACTGGTGGAACTGCTGCAGGCGGTTCGGGTTCTCGCCGTAGCGACCGTCGGACGGGCGGCGCGAGGGCTCCACGAACGCGACGTTCCACGGCTCCGGTCCCAGCGCGCGCAGGAACGTGGCCGGGTTGAACGTGCCCGCGCCCACCTCCGAGTTGTACGGCTGCACGATCAGACAGCCGCGGTCCGCCCAGAACTTCTGCAGGTTGAGGATGATGTCTTGGAAGTGCACGGCGCGCCGACCCTAGCACGTCCACTTCGCTGCTGGGCTATGCTTGCCCCATGGACCGCGGTGCGATCGAGGCAGCGCTGCGTGAGGCGCTCGCAGCCGCGCCGGGCTTCGAGGCTGCGTGGCTGTTCGGGAGCTTGGCGCGTGGCACCGCACGGGCCGAGAGTGACGTCGACGTGGCGCTGTGGGGCGGTGGCCCCCCCACCACCCTCGAGGATCTGCGCACCGATCTCGCGGATCAGCTCTCCCGGCTGCTCGGCCGTGAGGTCCAGCTGGTGGTGCTCGACTCGGCGCCGGTGGACCTCGTGCACCGCGTGCTGCGCGACGGCGTGCTGCTCGTGGACCGAGACCGGGCGGCGCGCATCCGCTTCGAGGTCGACGCGCGCAATCGCTTCTTCGAGGATGGCCCCGATCTGGCGCGAATGCCGGCAAAAGGCGGGCTCGCCATGACCGACGCCGACCTGGTTGCGAAGAAGCTGGCGTTCGTCGAGACATGCGCTCGCGAGCTCTGCAAGCCGCGGAGCCCGCGTGACAGCCCATGCCTCGATCAGGCTGGCCATCGCGCCGCACTCGTCCTTGGCGAGCAGCTGCTCTCGAGCGCGCGCGAGGCTCATGGCAAATCGCTGAAGGTGCGGGCGGCGGCGAGCAGGTCCGGGGCGGCCCAGCCTCCCGGCGCGTGCTCGGCCAGGTAGCGAGCAGCCGCCACGCGAGAGTCGAACATGCGCTGCGGCGACTCGGGCTTGCTCAGCAGTATGAGAGCGCCGAGCACCGCGCGCACCGTCGCCCCTGCGAAGCCATGCGACTCGATCACGATGGCCGAGTGCCCTCGCAGGTTGGGCACGTGCATCAGCTGGGCGATCTCTCGGCGCATGCCCTCGCTCACGTCGAAGCGCGAGAGGCGCAGCCCCACCACCAAGGTGAGGCCACCCACTTCGCCCTCCTGCGCAAAGAGCCGCGTCTGCCCCCTGCGCACCGCCGCGAGGTGGGCGGCCACCGGAGGCGCTGACACCATGGTGAAGAGCAGGTTGTGCCACAAGGCGACGCGCCAGCCGGCTCCGTCGTGGAGCAGGTCCAGCGCGTCGTCGAGGGCTGGCATGGCTGCCGCTCAGGGAGCCGGGTCGATGCGGTAGACGCTGCCGCCCAAGTTGAGCGCGTACACCTCGCCGTTGCCGTCTTGACCGAAGGCGCTGAGGTTTCCGGCATCCAGCCCGGCCGCCATGTTCGCGCCGACGATCGCGCCATTGACAGCTCGGAACATCGAGACCTGCCCGGAGCAGTAGTCACCGTAGAAATACCAGCCGCGGAGATCCGGCATGACCGAGCCGCGGTACACGACACCGCCGCTCACCGAGCAGCCGTTGTTGTGGCTGTACTCCGTCACCGGGTCGACCAGGTTGCTGGCCGGGTTCGGGCAGTTGTTGGTGAAGTTGCTGGTGCCCTCCTTGATCGGCCAGCCGAAGTTGAGGGCGCCAGCTGCCTCGGTGGCGATGTCGATCTCCTCGAGCTGACCTTGCCCCACGTCGCCGATGTAGAGGTCGCCCGAGCACGCGTCGAACGACATGCGCCACGCGTTGCGCAGCCCGATGTGGAAGAACTTGGCGCCGTTGGGGTTGCCAGGGGCCGCGGGGTAGCCATTGGCGTCCGGCGTGCCCTCCACGTCCACGCGCACGATCTTGCCGAGCAGGTTGGCCGGGTTTTGCGAGTCGCACTCGGGGTCGTTGGCGCCGCCGCCATCGCCCAGCGAGATGTACAGGTAGCCGTCGTTGCCGAACTCTACCGCGCCACCGTTGTGGTTGCCCTCTTCGGTGTCGTGCTGCATCACGAGCTGCACGGGAGTGGTGTTGGCCAGGTTCTGGTCCGCGCTGTCGCGCGCGTACTCCATCACCGTGGAGGCGCCATCACCCACTTGACTGTAGTGGATGAAGAAGCGGCCGTTGGTCGCGTAGTCGGGGTGGAAGGCGAGGCCGAGCAGGCCTTCTTCGCCGCCGGAGCGAATCTCCGAGGACACGTCCAAGAACGGCGTCGGCAGCAGCGCGCCATTTTCGTAGATCACGATGTTGCCGCTCTGCTCGACGATGAACAGCACGTCGGGGCGGCCGGGCGGGGACTTCGCCTGCACCGGGTTGTCGACGCTGATGCCGAGATCCGTCAGGGTGAGCGCAGGTGGAGTGGCGCCGACCGGGTCGTCACACGAGTAGCCCGGTCCCATGCCGCCCGGCCCACCGCCGCCGCCGCCCGGAGCGTCGCCACCTCCGCCGGTCGCGTCGCCGCCAGTGCCGCCGCTGCCGCCCACCGGGCCAGCCCCGTTGCCGCCGGTGCTGGGTGATCCGCCCCCGCCGCTGCCGCCGCTCGACGTGTCGTCACCGCAGCCCACCGTCGCGAAGAACCCAGCCGCGAGAACCAGCACCACATTCAGATTTCGCATGACTCACCCTTTGTTGACGTCCCAAGAAAGACTGCTCGAGCCTACTGCCCCGCGTCGATGCGCGACACGGAGCCACCCAGGCCCACCACATACACTTCGCCATTGCCGTCGTAACCGAAGGCGCTCAGCCCCCCCTGGCTGATGCCCGCGTCGACAGCCGGCGTGACCACGAGGCCGCCTTGCGCCTTGACCATCCAGATCTTGCCGCTGCAGAAGTCGCCATAGAAGTACCAGCCGCGCAGATCGGGGGTGGCCGAGCCGCGGTACACGTACCCGCCCGTGACGGAGCCGCTGTTCGCGCCGCACACCGCCGTGTCCTCATGGGGGTACTCGGCGATCGGGTCGACCGAGGTCGGTGGCGGGTTCGAGCAGTCCCCGGGGTAGTCGTGGGCGCCCTCGCGCATCGGCCAGCCGAAGTTCAGCGCGCCGCTGCCCCCCGGTGCCACGCTGACCTCTTCCCATTCGTTCTGCCCCACGTCGCCGATGTAGAGGTCGCCATTGCAGGGATCGAAGGCGATGCGCCACGCGTTGCGGAAGCCCAGGTGGTAGAACTTCTCGCCGCCCGGGTTGTCGGGAGCCGCCGGGTAGCCCTCGGCGTCGGGTGTCGCGTCCACGTCGAGCCGCAGGATCTTGCCGAGCAGGTTGTCTGGGTTCTGCGCGTCGCAGCCAGGGTCTCCCTGCGCGCCACCGTCGCCCAGCGACACGTACAGGTAGCCGTCGTTGCCGAACTCCACCGCGCCACCGTTGTGGTTCGACTCGTCGGTGTAGTGCTGCACCACGAGCTGGACGGGCGTGGGGTCGGCCACGTTGGGATCGCTCGAGCGCGCGTACTCCATCACCGTGGAGTCGCCGTTGCCGGCATTGGAGTAGTGGATGAAGAACCTGCCGTTGGTCTCGTACTCGGGGTGGAACGCCAGACCGAGCAGACCCTCTTCACCACAGCACTCGATCAGGTCGGTGACGTCCAAGAACGGCGTGGCGAGCAGCGCGCCTTGATCGAAGATGCGGATTCGTCCGCTCTGCTCCACGATGAACAGCGTGTCGGGCCGACCAGGGGGCGACTTGACCTGCACCGGATCGGCTACGTCGGTGGTGATCTCGGTCAGCGTGACCGCGGGGGGAGCCGCGCTACCGGGGTCGCAGCTGAAGCCTGGCCCGAGGCCGATCAGCCCCTCGCCGTCCCCGCCGGTGCCGCCGGCACCGCCGGTGTTCCCCGCGCCTGCGCCGCCGGTGTTCTCGCCGCCCGCGCCGCCCGTGCCGCTGTCCCCACACGCGGCCAAGAGCGCGAAGATCGCCGCCCAACCCAAGCCGTAAGCTCTGAAGCGCATGCCGAACCGTAACCGCGTCGACGCGCGGCGCAAAGCCGAAGCCTGCCTGGTTGACGCAGCACTGCAAAACTCCAGTACTGGTCTTCGGCTCTTGGCGCGGGCGCAGGGCGCCGATACACCAGTGGGCACCATGATGCGCAGCGCGAAGAGCGACATCTCCCAGGCCGTCGGCAACACGCCGATCGTGAAGCTCAACAAGGTGACCGAGGGCGTCGCCGCCGACATCTACGTCAAGTGCGAGTACTTGAACCCGATGGGCAGCCACAAGGACCGCGTGGCGCGCAACATGATCGGCGAGGCCGAGTCGCGCGGGCTCAAGCCGGGCGGTACGATCGTCGAGGCGACCAGCGGCAACACCGGCGCGGCGCTGGCGATGATGGCTGCGGTCAAGGGCTTCAAGACCGTGTTCATCATGCCGGACAAGATGAGCCAGGAGAAGGTCTCCACCCTGCGCGCGCTGGGCGCTCGCGTGGTGCTGTGCCCTACCGCCGTCGAGCCGGACGATCCGCGCAGCTACTACCAGGTGGCCAAGCGCATCGCGAACGAGACGCCCAACTGCTTCTACGCGAACCAGTACCACAACCCCGACAACCCCGGCGCGCACTACAAGTCCACCGGACCGGAGATCTGGGATCAGTGTGGCCCCGAGCTCGACGTGCTCGTCGCGGGCTTGGGCACCGGCGGCACCATCAGCGGCTGCGGCAAGTTCCTGAAAGAGCGCAAGCCTGGCATCAAGCTCTTGGGCGTCGATCCGGTGGGCTCGCTCTACTACGACTTCATCAAGGACAAGCGCATCACCAAGCCCTTCGGCTACAAGGTCGAGGGCATCGGCGAGGACTTCTTCCCGTCCACCATCAACCTCGACATCATCGACGAGGTGGTGCGCGTGGACGACAAGGAGTGCTTCCTGATGACGCGCGATCTGGTCCGCTCCGAGGGCCTGTTCGTCGGTGGGTCGGGCGGCGCCGCCGTCGCCGGGGCGATCAAGTACGCCAAGGCCAGCGGCAAGAAGGAGAACATCCTGGTGATGCTCGCGGACGGCGCGAGCAAATATATCTCCAAGATCTTCAACGACGACTGGATGCGCGAGAACGGCTTCCTGGACGAAGAGGGGCCCTCGCTCGGCACCGTACGCGACCTGCTCAGCCGCAAAGGCGCCACCGGTGGCAAGGTGGAAACGGCGGCCAGCGGCGACAGCATCCTCGCCGTGGTCACCAAGCTCAAGTCGTTCGGCATCAGCCAGCTGCCCGTCGTGGATGACGGCAAGCTGCGCGGCCTGATCCACGAGAGCGATCTGCTCAAGGCGCTCGTCAGCGGCAAGACGCAGGACTCCAACATCGCCGAGATGGTGGAGAGCGACTACGCCACGGTCACCCAAGAGACCAAGGTCGAGCTGCTCAAGAACGTGATGAACGACGCGAAGATCGTGCTGGTCATGGACGGCCCCAACATCCTGGGGCTCATCTCCAAGATCGATCTGATCGACTTCTTGGCGAACCGCGTCGCGCACTGAGGCTTTCGCGTCCCCCGTGGCGGCGTTCTACATCGCGGAGGGAGACCGGTTCGTCGCCACCGAGCTGACTCGCGGGCCGTGGAGCAACGACCATCAGCACGGTGGCCCGCCGGCCGCGCTGATGGCCCGAGCGCTCGAGCGATTGGGTGACGACGCGGACGAGCTGTTCCTCGCGCGCATGACGGTCGAGCTCCTCAAGCCAGTGCCGATCGCGCCGCTCACCATCCGCGCCGAGGTCGTCCGCCCTGGCAAGACCGTGCAGCGCGCCGAAGCGGTGCTCCTCGCCGCCGGGGTGGAGGTTGCCCGTGCAACCGGCCTGCGGATTCGGCGGCGCAACGTGCTGCTGCCAGCGGGAGGAGCCACGACCGCTCCGCCCGACGTCCCCGAGCCGGCGTTGCTCGAGCGCTTCGAGTTTCCGTTCTTTCAACACGACACGGGCTACCACCGCGCCGTGGACGTGCGCTTTGCGCGCGGCGCGTGGGGCGATCGAGAGGTCGTGGTGTGGGCCCGGCCGACGGTCGAGCTGGTCGAAGGCGAAGCGCTCGGCGCTTCGGAGCGCACGCTGATCATCGTCGACGCCGAGAGCGGGCTCTGCCCGCCGCTCGATCCGAGGAAGTACACGTTCGTGAACCCCGACCTGACCGTCTACTTCGAGCGGCCGCTCCAGGGTGAGTGGCTGGGGCTTGCGGCTCGCTCCGGCGCCCACGAGCACGGCACCGGCATCGCCGAGAGCTTGCTGTTCGATCGCGAGGGACCGATCGGTCGCGGCGCCCAGTCCCTGGTCGTCGCCGTCCGCTAGCCGCACTCCGCGACGTCGGCGCGGGAACTTCGGGCTCGGGCGGTGGTCGAGTCGGCATGCGTCCTTGGCTGGTGATGGCGGTGGTGGCGGGCTGTGCGCATCAACCTCTTGCATCGCGGCCAGACCCGACACCTCCAGCGACGTCGGCCCCGACCGAGGCGTACACGTTCATGGATCCGGCGGTGGGCGGAGCGTGCCGTCCGCTCCCGACGTGGGGTCTGAGCGGCCGGCGCGCGCGGGTGCCGAGCTTCTTGCCTGAAGACGACTCCAACGCTCGCGACTGATCTGGGCCGCGCTGCGCGCTCCGCGCTTACGCGCGGCGATCAGAACGCGTCGTCCGGCATCCTCGCGTAGCTGTCCTCGCCCGCGGCGCACAGCGCCGCCAGCGTGGCGACGCGCGGCAGCTCGGTGGCGAGCCAGTATTCGGCGCACAGGAGCTTGCCCTGGTAGAACGGATCGGCCCGGTTCTTCTCCGCCGCGCACGCGGCCTGCTCCAGCCAAACCCAGGCGACGACGACGATCGAGAACGCCTCCAGGTAGTCGGCGCTGTGCAGCAGCATGCCGTCGACATCGCCCGCGAGCCCCTTGGCGCCGAGCTCCATGGTGAGCGCGATCACGCGGTCGATCGCCTCGAGCAGCGCGTCGCCGCCCGCGACCGAAGCCGCCTGCGCGCGCGCCGCCGTCTTCACCAGCTCCTCGCGCAGCAGCTGGAGCGGCCGCCCGCCCTTGGCCACGACCTTGCGGCCGAGCAGATCGAGCCCCTGGATGCCGGTCGTGCCCTCGTGGATCGAGTTCAGCTTCTGATCGCGTAGCCACGACTCGGGCAGGTACTCGCTGGAGTAGCCGTAGCCGCCGTGGATCTGCAGCGCGAGGCTGTTGGACTCGAAGCCGCGCTCGGCCGGGAACGTCTTGGCCACCGGCGTGAGCAGGTCGAGCAGCAGCTGGCTCTGCTCGCGCACGGCCGGATCGGTGGCGTGCTCGGAGAAGTCCGCGTAGCGCGCCGCCACGGCGATCAGCGCGAGCCCACCTTCGACGATCGCTTTCTGCCGAAGCAGCATGCGGCGCACGTCGGCGTGGCGGAGGATCGGCACCTGCGGCGTCGTAGGATCCTTGGCGCTCGCCGGTCGCCCCTGCGGGCGGGTGCGCGCGTACGCGAGCGACTCGTGGTACGCGACCGACGCCGTCGCCACCCCGTTGAGGCCCACCATCAGGCGCGCCTCGTTCATCATCTGGAACATGTACGAGATGCCGCGGTGGGGCTCGCCTACCAGCCAGCCGTGGCAGTCGCCACGATCGCCGAACGCGAGCGTCACGCTGGGCAGGCCGCGCCAGCCGATCTTGTGGATCAGGCCCGTGATCGTCACGTCGTTGGGGATCAGCGCGCCGCCGTCCGACCGGCGCAGCTTGGGGATCGCGAACAGCGACACGCCCTTGATGCCGGGCGGCGCGCCCTCGATGCGGGCCAAGGTGAGGTGCACGATGTTCTCGGAGAGGTCGTGGTCACCACCCGAGATGAACGTCTTGTCCCCCTTGATGCGGAAGGTGCCGTCCTGGTTGGGCACCGCCAGCGTCTTCACGTCGGCCAGGCTGGAGCCCGCGTGCGGCTCGGTGAGCGCCATCGTGCCCGTCCACTCGCCGCGGTAGAGTCTGTCGAGGAACAACGCACGCACCTCCGCGCTGCCGAACGCCTCGATCAAGTGACCGGCGCCCGTCGTGAGGCCCAGGTAGCCGTAGGCAGAGAGGTTCGCCGCCATCAGGTACACGTGCGCGAGCGTGGTCACGGTGAGCGGCAAGGCGGCGCCGCCTACACCCTCGGGCCGCGACGCCGTGATCAACCCGAGCTCGACCATGGGCGCGAGCAGCTCGCGCATGCGCGGGTGCACGTGGACGCGCCCGTCGATCAGCGTGGGCGGCGATTCGTCGATCGCGCGGTAGGACGGGTACAGCACCTCCCTCGCCACACGCCGCGCTTCGCGCAAGAAGCCGTCGAAGGTGCCGCGATCGTGGTGCGCGAAGGCCGGCAGCGCGGTCAGCGACGCAGCGTCGAGCAGCTCGTGCAGCAAGAAGTCGACCTGGCGATCAGAGACGAGCGGGTTCACGGCGCCACCCTAACCCGTACCGACGCAGCGGAGCGACAAGGACGCCCGCCAAGAACTGCAGTTCCGCGAAACAGAATGGCCATTTCAATGGCAGACGCTGCGTGCTACGAGGGCGCGCATGAACCTCGAGCCGCTCGTGTCCAAGGTGTTCCCCAAGAAGCGCCCCGCGCCGGAAGGGCTGCGGCTGCCGCCCAAGCTGAAGGGCGGGTTGCCGGTCGTGGGTCACACCGCGGACTTCGTGCGCGACACCATCGGTCTGCTCACGCGCGTGCAGCGCGAGCTCGGCGAGATCGGCGCCTTCGACGTGCTGGGCAAGAAGATGGTGGCAGTGTTCGGGCCGTCGGCGCACGAGGCTGTGTTCCGCGCGCCGGACGAGCAGCTGAACCCGTCCGAGGCCTACAAGATCATGACCCCGGTGTTCGGCAAGGGCATGGTCTACGACGCGCCGCCGGCGAAGATGAACGAGCAGCTCAAGATGCTGCTGCCCGCGCTCAAGGACAAGCGCATGCGCACCTACGGCGAGATCGTCGTCCGCGAAGTGGAGGACATGATCAAGGGCTGGGGTGACGAGGGCGAGATCGAGCTCGTCGACTTCTGCCGCGTGCTCACCAACTACACCTCGAGCCACTGCCTGTTGGGCCACGAGTTTCGCACCGGCATGACGGAGGAGTTCGCCCGCGTCTACCACTCGCTGGAGAAGGGGGTGACGCCGGTCGCGTACCTGAACGCGCACCTCCCGCTGCCGTCGTTCCGCGAGCGCGACCGCGCGCGCGTGCGCCTCGAGGAGATGGTGAGCAAGCTGATCGCCGAGCGTCGCAAGAGCGGCCGCGAGGGCGAGGACTTCCTGCAGACGATGATGGATGCTCGCTACAAGAGCGGCGCGCCGCTCACCGACTACGAGATCACCGGCATGTTGATCGCGGCCATGTTCGCGGGGCACCACACCAGCTCGGTGACGACGGCGTGGGCGATCATCGAGCTGGTGCGCAACCCCGAGCTCCTGGCGCGCGTGCGCGAGGAGCTCGAGGACACGTTCGCGGGCGGCGAGGAGGTGGGCTTCGCCTCGCTGCGCAACGTGCCGCTGACCGAGGCGACCGTGCTCGAGGCGCTGCGCCTGCACCCGCCGCTGTTCATGTTGGTGCGCGTGGTGATGGAGGACTTCGTCTACAAGGACTACTTCATCGAGAAGGGCACGTGGGTGATCACCTCGCCGACCGTGTCGCACCTTCTGCCGGAGTTCTTTCCCGATCCGCGCCGCTTCGAGCTCGATCGCTACCTGCCGCCGCGCGAGGAGGACAAGAAGGTCGACTTTGCGTACATCCCGTTCGGGGGTGGCCGGCACAAGTGCATGGGCAACGCCTTCGCCATCCTGCAGGTGAAGGCGATCCTGTCGATCTTGCTGCGCCGCTACGACTTCGAGCTCGAGAACAAGAACGTAGGATCGAACTTCCACGGCCTGGTCGTGGGCCCCGAGGAGCCGGTGCGCGTCAAGTACAAGCGCCGCCAACAGGCGAGCGCTTCTTCGCACAAGGCCACAGCGACAGAGGCGAGCACGCAGCCGGCCACGGGCAAGCGCTTCAAGGTCAGCCTCGATCTCGACCTGTGTCAGGGTCACGCCGCGTGCCAGGGCGAGGCGCCCGAGGTCTTCCGCCAGGTGGGTGTGGGCAAGGCTCGACTGCTCACCGCTACGCCCGATCCTGCGCTCTATTCCAAGGTCGAGGCCGCGGCGAAGTACTGCCCCAGCCGCGCCATCCGCATCGAGGACGAGAGCGCCTCTTGAGGGCGACGGCACGGGAACAAGCGGCGCGGAGCAAGCATCGGCGAAAGTCAGCAAACACGCCCGTCGCGACCGCAACGCTGGTGCGGCGAGAGGCGTACCGCTCACTGATCGTGGCCGCCGCGGAGCGCGTGTTCGCGAAGCAGGGCTACCACGCTGCGCGCATGCAAGACGTGGCCGCCGAGAGCGGGCTCGCGCTCGCCACCGTGTACAGCACCATCCCCAGCAAGGAGGGCCTTTATGCCGCGGTGCACGAGGTCCGCGGCAAGGCCCTGCTCGAGCGCGCGAGCAGGGCGCCGGTCGGGGCGCGGTCAGCTTTCGACGCGTTGCTCGCGGGCGTGGATCTGTACGTGGGCTTCTTGGCAGAGCACCCGGACTACCTGCGCATTCACCTCAACGAGGCGCAGCCCTGGTCGCTCGAGCCCAAGTTCGTGTGCGGTGAGCAGCTCGAGCAGTGGAAGACGGGCCTCGACCTGAGCACGCGCGTGTTCGCGGCGGCCATGGCGGAGGGCAGCGTGGAGCCTGGCGATCCCGAGCTGTGCGCAAGGCTGATGATCGCCGCGCATCAGGTGTTCCTGGTGCAGTGGGCGCATGGTGGCATGAAGGAGCCGCGTGCGCAGTTGGTGAGTCGCATGCAAGATCACGTGCGACGCGCGTTCGAGAAGGGCTGAGCTCTCAGGGGCAAGGCACCGGCACGATGGCGGGTGCGCTCACGAGATCTTCCAGCGAGCCGGTGCCCAAGCAGCCGTTCGGGTTGGGCAAGGCGTTGAACTGGTTCAACCCCCAGCAGTAGACCTGCCCGCTCTCGTGCAAGGCGCAGATGGCCTCCACCGTGACGGTCACGCGCGGCAACGCGCCCTTGGTCGTCACGCGAAAGGGAGCGCCGTCGAGCTGGATCTCTTCGGGGCCTTCGCCCAGCGAGTCGGGCAGCTTGAGCTGGGCAAAGCGGTTGCTCCCCCAACACACGAGCTGGCGATCCGCGCGCACGACGCAGGCGTTGTCGCCCCACGCGGCGATCTCGTCGACTGGCCCGGCGATCCCCGGCACCAGCCCTGGCGTGACCGGGTTGGGCGCTACGCCACACTGCGACTGCTCGTAGTCACCCGTGCCCCAACAGTAGACATCGCCCGCAGCCGTCCGTCCGATGCCGAACGTGAACCCGAGCGCGATCTCTTCGACCGGCGGCACCTGCACCTGGGCGGGCGCGTTCACCACGTTCTGGTGCCCTTGCCCCAGCTGCCCCAAATCGTTCTCGCCCCAACACCAGACCTCACCGCTGGTCTTGCGGGCACACAAGAAGCCAAAGCCCCCATCGATCTCCGCGTTGTCATTGGCCAGCGAGTCGATGCGGGTGGGGCCGTCGCAGTCGGTCGCTCCGAACTTGAAGCCGTAGTCGGTGAGCCCGTCGCCCCAGCAGTGGACCTCTCCATCGCCGACGGCACACATGCCAGAGACCGCAGCACCGAGACTCGTGACGGGCTCGGGCACGATCACGTCCTCTGCGGGACACACCTCGTCGACCGACGCGTCCTGCAAAGCGCTGCAGCTGTTGTTGAAGCCAAAACACGACGGCACCGAGGTGCCGGTGCGAGAGCAGGTGGCCGCATAGCTGACCAGCTCGTCGATCCCGGTGAGCGCGGGCGCCTCGGTGGGCGCGGTCATCAGCGGCTCACCGGCGCACAAGCCGACGTTGACGTAGCCGTACCCCCAACATGCGGCCGTGCCGTCCGTGCGCTGCGCGCAGGCGCCCTGGTAGTTCGGGAGCAAGCCAGCCACGCAGCCCGCGTTACCACCGCCGCCACCCGCGCCACCACCTCCGAGGCCCTGGCCTCCGTCTCCTCCCGCAGCGCTGCCGCCTGCCCCCCCTTGGGGCGCTCCGCCCGCCCCACCCTGCGCCACACCGCCGGCGCCGCCGCGGTAGTTCGCCGGGTCGAGCTCGTCGAGTCCGCTGACCATGGCGCAGCTAGTGAGCAGGCAGCCGAGCGCGAACCGCCCAAGACCACGACCAAGCAACGCCATGACGCTTCAGGCTACCATCTCGCCGTGCGCTTCCGAACCCCTCACGTCTTCCGGGGCAAGCTGGCAGCCTGGGTGCCGCTCTTACTGGTGGTAGCGCTGGCTTCACCGGCCTTGGGTCAGGTTCCCAGCGCGCGTGACAAGGAGACTGCCCGCACCTTGTTCGACAAAGGCGTCGAGGCAGAGAAGCGCGGCGATCTCAACCAGGCTTTGATCTTCTTTCGCGATGCGAATCAGCTCGTCCACGTGCCCTCGACCGCGCTGTTCTTGGCGCGCGTGCTCGAGCGGAAGGGCATGTTGCTAGAGGCGCGCACCGCGGCGCTCGAGGCCGCGCACGCACCGGTGCAGCCGAACGAGCAGAAGTTCCAGAGCCAATGTCGCGCCGACGGTGCGTTGCTGGCCCAGTCGCTCGAGCCTCGCGTCCCGTCGGTGCTCGTTCGCGTTGCGGGGCCCGCGCCGCAGCAGGTGTCGCTGACGATCGACGGAGCAACCATCCCCCCGCTGGCGAGCAACCCGCCGCACAAGCTGAACCCTGGGGCGCACACCGTGCTGGTCCAAGCACCCGGCTTTCAACCGGTGGAGCTGCGCGTGGAGCTGCGCGAGCGCGAGGCGAAGACGCTCGACATCACGCTGGTGCCAGGAGGAGCACCCGTGGTCGCGCCGCCACCGCCGACTCCCATGCGGCAAGAAGAGCCGAACGTCGGGCCGCTGGTGATGATGGGGGTGGGCTTCGGGCTCGGTGGCGCCGCGCTGATCACAGGCGCCGTGACCGGCGGCCTCAGCCTCGCCAAGGCCCAAGACCTCGAGCAAGCGTGCGGCGGCGTCGCCTGCCCACCCGCGCGCTCGGACGAGTTCGACCAGGCCCAGACGCTGGCGACGGTCGCAGACGTCACCCTCATCGCGGGAGGGGTCGCCACCTTGTTGGGCGTGGGTGGACTGATCTGGCTCGCCGCCGACGACGGGACGCAGGTCGGGCTCGACCTGGAGCTCGGCCCGCTCACGGCCTCCGCGACCTGGCGCTTCTGAGCCGCAGCCGCGCCCTCAGTCGACCACGATGGTCGCGTCGCGCGCGTCTCCTTCCAAGGGCACGCGGAGCTCGTCTCGATACAGCGGCGTGTACACCCGCGCGTGGGGGGCGAGCGCGCGTGCCTCGGCCGAAAAGCCCCTCAGGTCGATGCCCGGCAGCAGCCGTTCGCCGAGCTCGAGGGGGCCGAAGAACGAGTCGTGGTGCGTCGGCACCAACAGCGAAGGGGTGAGCGCGTCCACGAGCCGGCCCAAATAGCGTCGAGTTGCCCGCCGGCCAGCGAGGCCCACCAACAGCACGTCGGCGTGGTGGCCGGCGACCTCGGCGTCGATCAGATCGGCGCTGCCGTTGTGGTACACGGTGCGGCCACGCGCCTCGAGCAAGATGCCGAACGCGCCTCCCATGCGGTAGTGCCAGAACTTCGCTGGCAGCGGCGGTGGCTCGCGCACCTCTCCAGGCAGCGGCACGCGTCCGAGCGCGATGCGACCGTGCAAGCTCGGGACGAAGGTGATTTTGAAGTCCCCCACGGTCAGCGTGCGCCCTCCGGGCGGGACCAGCTCGAGCGCATCCTCCTCGACCCCCGACGCGCGCGCGAACGAGAGGGTGCTCCGTGAGCCCACCAAGCGCGCGCCGTAGCGCTTGGCGATGGCGGGCGCGTCGAGCAGGTGATCGAAGTGGCTATGACCGAGCAGCACCGCGTCGACGCGAGCCGGAAGCCAGCGCGCGAAGGCAGCCTCATCGGGGGTGAGGGGAGAGAGCAGCGTGCGCAGCCCCGCCCGCGTGAGGTAGGGATCGATCAGCAACGTCGTCTGATCCGTGGCGACGACGTGCCCGGCCGTGCCCAACCAGCGCACGGTCAGCGCCGGCCCGGAGGTTGGCGCGCTGGCGAGCGGCCGGTGCTCACGCTGCGGACGAAAGCGCGGGAGCAATCGGTGGGCGAGGCTCATGCGCGCATTGTGTGCGGCCCCTTTCGACGAACGCAATCGAAGGCTTTCTGCTGCTGCGCGCGCGGCCTACCATCGTGCGCTTGAACTGCCCCCGGTGCACCCTCTCCCGCGGAGATGCAGGCCCGTACAGAGGCGCGGGCCCGGTGGCGCGCCCGCCGCTCGCCGCAGAGGCTCACCCGTCCGGCATCACGCTCGATCGCTGCGCCAGCTGTGGCGGGGTCTATCTGGATCACGGCGAGCTTGGCAGGATCGAGAGCTTCGATCGGGAGCATGGCAAGCGCGTGGTGAGAGCCATCGACTTCGTCCGTCGCGCTTACGAGCAGGCCATTCGCCCCCAGAGCGGCGACGAGGTAGACGCGCCGGTCGCGCTCGACTGCCCGGCGTGTGGCGAGGTGATGTTCGAGCGCGAGTGGGGCATCGGGACGATGGTGCGCGTCGACGTGTGCCTCGGCTGCCGCGGCGTTTGGCTGGACTCGAACGAGCTCGAGACGCTCGAGGGACTGTTCGGTCCCCGTTAGACTCCCATCGACGGCGCGGGGCGCGAGATTTTCGTGCCGCGCAGTGCCAACCGCCGAAGCCGTGAGGGCTCTGCCACCTGGATCAGCCGGTCGCGCGCACGCCCTGCTCGGCCAACGCCGCGGCTTGCTCCGGGGTCTTTCCGAAACGACGCTGGCGCCGAGCGTACACCTCGATGGCTTCGTCGAGCGTCGCGTCGGTGAAGTCCGGCCAAAGCGTGTCGCAGAAGAACAGCTCGGTGTACGCCGACTCGTACAACAAGAAGTCGGAGAGCCGATGCTCGCCGCCCGTGCGGATCACCAGATCTGGGTCGGACAGGGCTCCCGTGGAGAGCCCCGCGCGAACGCTCCGCTCATCGATGTCTGCGGGACGGAGAAGTCCGGCGCGCGCCTGCACCGCGATCTGACGAATGGCGCTGACCATGTCTTGGCGCCCCCCATACGACAGCGCCAGCGCCAGGGTCATGGCATCGCCCCCCTTGGTGGCGTCGACCATGGCTTGCACCGCGCGGCCGGTGCGTGGCGGCGCGCGATCGAGCTCGCCGAGCACGACCACGCGGATCCCGAGCCGAACCAGCTCTTCTTGCTCGCGCTCCGCAAACTCGGCGAACAGGCGCATGAGTGCCTCGACCTCCGCCTGCGGGCGAGACCAGTTGGCGTCGCTGAAGGCGTACAGCGTGAGCGTGTCGATGCCGCGGCGACGGCAGCCGTAGACGACGCCGGGCACGACCTTGCTCCCTTCTTCGTGCCCTGCCGTCCGGTCGAGGCCGCGCCGATCGGCCCAGCGGCCGTTGCCATCGAGGATGATCGCGAGATGCGCGGGCGTGTTCATCGACATGATCAGCCACGCTAATCCGGGATTCGGGATGTAGCATGCGGGCTGTGTGGAGGTTCGATGGAGATCGGTGCGCGCGTGCTTACCATCGCGCTGTGGGCCTTCACGGCATGCGCCTCGCCGCGGCCGGCGCCCCCCCCCACTGAGAGCAGCGGCCCAACCACGGGTTCGACCACGCGCACGACCGCATCGGCGCCGGACGCCCCCCCCTCCGAGGCGAAAGACCTGGGCGTGTTGAGAGCCGCCTCGCTGTGCACGCTCGAGCCCGCGCCCTGGACCGGTACCCTGAGCCTCTCCCGAGATGGCGCCGCGTTTGCAACCGTCAGCAGTGTGACTGCAGCGCTGAGCTTGGGTGCGGACGGGGAAGCGCGCTGGGCCGTCGCGAACATCGACCCGCGGACGCTCAGCGTGCGAGGCATCACGGCGGCGCCGCGCTTGTTCCTCGGCCAGCCAACAGTGCTCGCCGGGTTCTTTCTGCCGCGAGCAGACGCCGCGTTCGAGTGGAACGCTGCCGTCGGGATGGTCAGCACAGTCGAGATCGCGGTGAATCTCTCTCCGTTCTTCGCCACGCCGCTGTCGCTCCAAGAACCGATAGCTTGCGCTGACCTCACGCTCAAACCTGGAAGCTACGATCCACGCTCGTTGCTGCGCGCTGAGGGGCTCGTGTCGGAGGGGGTAGTGGGTGGCGAGGTGGAGCTTCACCTCGCCCCGAACACGCCGCCGATCGCAAAGACCAAGGCTGGGGTCAGCGCTGCTGTGTACCTTCTCACCCCGGGCAAAGACTTCAGCCGCGTGCTGATCGACGTCGACAGTGGCTTCGCGCTTGGCTGGATCGAGAGTCGTCACATCAACCGTGGCGTGCGCAATGCTACTCGGTTGCGGGCGCTGCGCGCTGGCGTCGCGTATGACGAACGGATCTCCAATCAGTGCGCTCGCGACCTGACGCTGCTGGCAGAAGTGGGGGGCGAGCGCGCGGCGATCGGCTCGCTCAAAGCCGGCGCCGCCTTCAAGGCCGGGGCCCCGGATGCACCGGGCAAGCTGACCACGGTCGCGCTCGATCTCCCGTGGCTTCGTCTGATGACGGGCGCGACGTTCTCGGTGCCGAGCGCCGAGCTCGCGCAGTGCGGCCAAGTTCACCCCTGACCTGGTCGCGCGCGAGGTGGACGCGGCACGAGCACTGGCGTGTTGGCCTTGTAGGCCTCGTACGCGGGGTCCCCGCCCCACCGTGCGTCGGCGCGCGCCTCGAGCAGGGGCACGCCGCTGATCTTCGTCAGCAGCAGGGTCACGAACACCGGCGAGAGAGCGGTCACCCAGAGCGTGCCGTGCCACGAGCCGATCCCGCTGACGAACACGCCGGTCCACAGCAGGATCTCGCCGAAGTAGTTGGGGTGGCGCGACCACGCCCACAGCCCGGTCGTGATGAAGCGCCCGCGGTTCGAGGGCTCTACCGCGAAGGCGCCCTTCTGCGCGTCGGCCACGATCTCGATGGCCAGCCCCGCCGCCCACATCGCCCAGCCCACGAGGGTGAACGCGTCGGGCGCCGCCGCGGGGCGAGACAACAGCACGATCGCGGGGAGCGCCGTCAAGAAGACCCACAGCGCCTGCAGCGTCCAGGCAACGAAGAAGCGCGCCGGCTGCTGCTTCATTTCGTCGAAGCGGCCATCCCTTCCGACCCGGTGGACGCGGCGCACCAAGAACCAGCCGAGCCTGCCGGACCAGACCGCCACCATCGACGCGACGACCAGGTGCACCCACGACAGCGCGCCAGCAGATGCCAGGGCGCCAACGCACACGCCGACGACCGAGAGGTAAGACAGCGCGCCCACCAGATCGTAGAACCGCTCGGTGCGGCGCATCGCCGCAGGGACGAAGGCTACCCAGTTCAAGAGCAGCGCGATCGCAGCCGCGAGCAGCGGGAGGTAGACGCCCCCGACCCTGATGGCGCCTGCCGAACCAAGTGTGGCCACCCCACCGAGGGTGGCGACGGTCACGAGCGCGACCGCCACCGCCCGGCCGATCGGGGCGGGGGAACGCGGAGAGCCTTGGGCGCCAGATCCCGTCATGCCCAGCATACGGGCACGGTGGCTCTTGGCTTCACATCCCGCGAGCCGCACCTCCGCCCCGATCGGCCGGGCCCGCTCACGGCCATGAGTCCGAAGCCTTGCGATGAGCGCTCAGCGCGGGACGGGCGGCACGTACACGGTGTTGACCGGGATCACGTTCTCGCCGGCGGCGTAGGCGTAGCTCACGTCGCACGAGTTGTCGGGCTCACCGAGCACGCACTTGGCGCTCTCGTTCGGGCGCGTCTCGGGGCTGCCCCAGCCCCACACGTACAGGCCAAACGGCTGGCTCGACCACATCTCGCGTCGCCCGGTGTCGCAGCCGCCCTGTGGCTCCCACAGGTGCCGCGTCAGATCGACGCGGGTGAGCTCGTAGTCTCCGCTGGCGCCGATCGGCTGCCAGCCGCCGAGCACGCCCGCGCAGTCGAGCTCGACGTCGGCGAAGCCCTGCTCGGTGCGGCGACGGATCACCACCAGGTTGGTCTCCGGATAGGTGGGGTCGGTGAAGAACACGTAGCGCGACAGGTACTGCTGCCCGGGCACCAGCCGCAGGAAGTCCGAGTCGCCATAGCCCGCTGGTGCGCCGCTCTCGGCCAGGCCGTCGGAGCCGCTCATGTACGAGAACACCAAGAAGGGGTGCTCCTTGTCTTGGCTCCTCACGACGAAGGGCTGGTCGGTCTGGAACTCCACGATGTCGCCGAGGCCGACGCTGGACGGCGCGCCCGAGATGGGCGGGTCGAACGTCAGCGTGGTGCCGTCGACGGCGCCCACCACGCGGTGCACCCGGTTCTCGGTCACTCCTTCGACGCGATCTCGGTAGCTGCCCACCGCGTACTCGAAGCCCAGGCTCTTGATGGGTGGGATCTGCTGCTCGGCGTGATCGCTCCAGCCCTTGTCCCACGGCACGCGCAGGCCCAGGTGCCCCGCGAACACGGCGATGGGCTTGTCTGCCAAGATGGGGCTGCCGGTCAGCTCTTCGGTCTGGATGAACTCGACGAACTCGCCCTTGTTCAAGGTCAGCGTCCACGGCACGTTGGCCTGGCCCGCAGGCACGTCGTACCCGGCGGGGATCGCCACGCGCGGCAACATGTCGATCTTGGTGTTGTCTTCTTTGGCGACGATGGCGGTGCTGGGGGGGATCGGCAAGCCTTGGAAGTCTGCGGCGCGGTACGCGCCCACGGCCACGTAGTTGGTGTCCCACGCGCTGGTCGGCAAGAGCAGCGTGGCGCCCGTGGTGGCCGCTGACGCTGCGTTGTACGGCAACATTTGGTACGCGACGACCGGCTGATCCGTGGTGATGTGGAAGCCCTTGGAGATGCCGGTGCTCAGGTTGACACCCCAATGCACGTGCGCGTCGAGGCCCACCGCCGCTGGCACCGGGCAGGGCGCGGGGGGACCCCAGGTGCCGTGCCAGACCGGATCGTTGGCCAAGAACAGGATCGCCACCTTACCAGGGGGAAGACCCGCGCTGGCGTCGTAGGGCGCGTAGCTGAGGTTCGCGCCACTGCCTTCGGGGATCGCGGCGTGGGCGCCGAGATCGATGGTCTGCGTGCCCCACGAGGCTTGGATGTGCACCGGCTGGTTCGACGTGTTCGCCACGAACGACACGAAGCAGCCTCCGAAGCCGCGCTCCATCGCGTTCATGGTGACCGCGTAGTAGTCGCAGCCCACGCTCGACTTGTTGGCCTCGGCGGCGTCGCACGGGGCCATACACACGCCGAGGCCACACAGCTGGTCGGGGGGGCAGGTCTCCAGCACGTTGCCTTCACAATCGAGCACCTGCGTGAAGTCGGCCGAGCACGGCTGGCACTCCATGCCGCCGCCCACATTCTGACTTCCACCGCTGGCGAAGCCGCCTCCCTCGCCGTCGCCGCCACCGCCGCCGTGCGCGGAGCCTGCACCGCTGCCCTGTCCGGCGCCTGGCGACGGTCCGTCAGGGGTCTCGCCCGCAGCGCAGGCAACCACGGTCACGAGCAGGGGGATGAACAGGGCGAGCTGTCGGTGCATGGCGCCTCCACGAAGCTGGTCTCCGTGAGATAGCCGCACGGCGCCGGTCGCGGCCTTACCTGGCCTTACTTGCAGAGCGCGACCGGATCGGGCGCTCCAGGCCACACGCCTTCAGCTTGCGATAGAAGCTCGCGCGCGGCAGACCAAGCTCCTGGGCCGCGCGGATCGCCGAGAAGCCGCTGCGCTCCAGGGCGGAGAGCAACAGCTCCCGATCGCCTGAGGCGCCCTTCTTGGCGCGGCGCTTCGCGCTGCGCGGCAGCTCGAGATCCTGCGGCTCGATGCTGGCACCGTCGGACAGCACCACCGCCCGCGTGATGAGGTTCTCCAGCTCGCGCACGTTGCCCGGGAAGGTGTAGCGCTCGAGCTTGCGCAGCGCGCCCAAGCTCACCCGCACCTCGGCGCGGCCCAAGGTCTTGCACGCGCGCTCGCAGAAGTGCCGTGTGAGCGCAGGCAGGTCGGATAGCCGCTCGCGCAGCGCAGGCACGCGCACCTCCACCACCGCCACACGAAAGTAGAGATCTTCGCGGAACCGGCCACTCTTGGCCTCGGCGCGCAGATCGCGGTTGGTCGCCGCGACCAAGCGAAAGTCCACCGGGATGCTCTGTGTGCTCCCGACCGGGCGCACCTCGCGCTCTTGCAACACGCGCAGCAGCTTGGCCTGCACGTCGAGCGGCATCTCGCCCAGCTCGTCCAGGAACAGCGTGCCTCCCTTGGCGGCGACGACCAGACCCACGCGGTCGCGATCGGCCCCCGTGAACGCTCCCTTGGCGTGCCCGAACAGCTCCGATTCGAGCAGCGCGTGGGGGATGGCCGCGCAGTTGATGCCCACGAACGGCCCCGTCCGCTGTTTGCTGCCGGCGTGGATGGCTCTGGCCACGAGCTCCTTGCCGGTGCCGCTCTCGCCCAGGATCAGCACCGAGAGCGGTGACTCGATCACGCGATCGAGCAGCGCGAACACGCGGCGCATGGGCTCGCTCTTGCCGACGATCTCGGAGTAGTCGAAGCGGCTCTGCAGGGCAGCCTGCGTTCGCTCGAGCTCTTCTCGCAGCTGCTCTCCCTCTTGCTCGAGCACCTGGCCGCGCGCCGTGAGCGCCTCGATCTGGCGAGCGTTTCGCAGCGCCAGCGCGACCTGATCCGCGAACGCGAGCAAGAGATCGGTGTCGGCCTCGTCGAAGCGCGCGCGCTGGTAGCGATTGTCCAGATAGAGCGCGCCGAGCACACCCTCAGGGGAGCGGATGGGCACGGCGATCACCGATCGCAGCCCCATCGCGTGGACCGACACGTTGCCGCGAAAGCGATCGTCGGCGCGTGCGTCGACGGTCGACACGGCTTCGGCGCTTCGAATCGCGCGCTCTGCGATGCTGTGGCTGAAGCGCATGTGGCCCTCGGTGAGGCTGGCCTTGTCCAGGTTGCGGGCCACGCTCACGGTGAGCTCGCCGCCCTCTGCCAGCAGCAGGAACCCGCGCTCTGCGGCGGTGAGCTCGATCGCTTCGTCGAGCGCCAAGCGGAGCACGTCGGCCGTGTCCGAGCTGGAGTTGAGCTTGCGGAACGCGCTCACCAACCGCTCGAGCACGATCTGGCGCTGAGGTCTCGTCGCGCGCTCGTGCGGCGGAGGTTCGCGCACGGCCGCGCGCTCCGGGCGCCGAAGGAACGCTGCGGTCTCCGCCTCGCTGAGCCCGGCTGTCATCCGCCCCCAGATCGCGCGGGCCCGCGCCTTGTGTTCTTCTGCCTCGCTACCGAGCCCCTGTGCCGCCGCCACGTCGGACAAGCAGACGTACGCACGCGCGCATAGCTCGGCCGAGTGGGAGCGCTCGGCGCGCTCGAGCGCCAGGGCCGCGGCGCTTCGGGCCGCGTCGAGGTCGCGAGCCGTGAGCGCCAGCTTGGCCGCCACCATCGATGCACGCGCGTCGAGGTCCGTGCTGCCGTCCAGACCCAACGTCTGTGCTTCGTCCAGGGCGTGCTTTGCCTCGACGCGGCGGCCGAGCGAGACCTCCAGCGAGGCCAGCTCGAGCCACTCCTCCGCTTGCTCGCGCTGCGCGCCCTCGCGCGCGAAGCCCTCGCGCGCAGCGTGGAAGCGCTGTCGGGCGAGCGAAGGCTCACCGCGCGCCAACGCGCAGTCGGCCATCACGCTCTCCGCCGCGGCCTGGAAGAAGCCCGCGCCTGCGGCGGACGCGCGCGCGGCCACGGCACGCGCCTTGCTCTCCGCGCGCTCGAGCGCGCCCATGTCGGCGTAGAGCTTGGCCAGGTTGAACGAAAGGACCAGCAACAGGTCCACCTGGCCGAGCGCAAGAGCCACCTCCTCACCGCGCTGATACGCGCGCGCGGCCTCGCTGAGCTCGCCGCGCTGGTGACGAGCCGTGCCCAGGTTCTGCGAGCAACGCGCGATCTGATCCGCGATCGCGTGACGCTCCGCGATCTCCAAGGCCGAGGCGTACGCTGCGCGGGCTTCGTCGAGCTCTCCGGCGCGAAAGGCGAGGATGCCGCGGTACGAGGCGGCTCGCAGCCTGCGCCGTGGTGGAGCATCCTCCCCCAGCAGGGCCTGCCCCTCGCTGAGGTGGCGGCGAGCCGCCGACAGATCGCCTGTGAACAGCGCCGCAGCCCCCGCGCACTCCAGCAGGTCGGCGCGCGTGCGTGAGGCGTTGCACGCAGGGAGCGCCTCGTTCGCGACGCGGAGCGCGTCGGAGTATGCGCCCAGACGCACGTGGGCTCGCGCGATCACGGCGCACGCGGCCGGATCAGTCGCCGTCGCAGTGCCTGCGAGCATGGCCAGCGCACCGCGCGCGTCACCCGCCTCCAGTCTGCAGGCCGCCGCGAGCAAGTGGCTCTCGTCGCTCGCAGGCATCCGCTCCAGCAGTCGCTCGGCGCGCACAGGCTCCCCTGCCTCGAGCACCCAGCGCGCGACCACGGCGGCCTGGGCACCCTCTGGGCACGCCAACACGCGCTCGGCTGCCGGGAGCCACGCCCTTGGATCGCGCTCGATCTGGTCGCGCGCGGCGTGGAGCGCCGCGAGCGCCTGGGCGCCCGAACCGGCCTCACAGAGGTGTTCGACCAGCGCGGGGGACGAGCCTCGCTCAGCGCAACGTTCGGCCCACTTCGCGTGGGCGCTGCGGAGCTCGTCGACCGCGAGCGCCGGGCGCTGCAGAAGCTCGATGCCGAGCGCGCTCGCGCGCACCAGCGGGCTCGCGAGCAGCGCCTCCAGATCGAAGCTCGCGCCAGCCAGCGACGCGAGCTCGCGCTCGTCGACCGGCGCGCCACACGCGGCCAGCAGCGCGAGGGCTGGTCGCAGCTCGGGGTCTTCCACGGGTACGCTGCCGTGGTCGAGCACGGCTGTCGCGGCGCGGCGCAGATCGCGCGCGGGGGTGCCGCGCTCCAGCGCGACAATCGCCCGCTCGACACCCGCTGGGCGGCCCTCGGACGCGGCGAGCACCAGCTCTGCATGCTGCTCGAGCCGCCGCTCTGCGAGCCACGTGCGGACCTGCTGCAGCGAGAGCGGCTCGAGCGCAACGTGCGGCACCGCCTCGCGCGGCGTGGTGGCAGTGAGGATGACTGCAACAGGCACGCTGTCGTCCAGCACACGCAGCAGAGCTGCGAGCAGCTCCCCATCTCGCTCGCTGGCGAGGTCAGCGTCATCGATCAGCACCAGCAGCGGGCTGCCAGCGCGTCGCCAGCTGTCGCGCATCGCCAGCGCCCACAGCGCAGGGCTCGGCGGAGGAGCGCCCGCGTTCGGGTCCGCCGCGAGCGCCAGCGCTGCACCGAGGCCGCCGGCCTTTCGCCCCGCGACCTCGAGCGTGAGCAGCCTCCCCTGCGCTCGAAATTTCACCTCCGAGAGCAGCCGTGACCTCCCCGCACCTCGCTCGCCGCAGAGCATCAGCGCGCGGGGACCCTGCCCCGCTGCGCGCGCGCGCTCGACCAGCTGCGCCGCAGCCTCGAGCGCCGAGGCCTGGCCCAACAGCTCGCGCGCAGCAGGCTCACTCTCGCGCGGCGCGGGGGGGACCTCGTCCGCGAGCCACTCGCACATCTCGCGCGCCGAGCTTGGCCGCGCGTCCTTGGCGTCCGACTGTGCGCGCAGGAGCCCACGTGAGAGCTCCGGCGGTACGTCGAGGGCACCTTCGAGCGCGCGGGCGAACGTGAGCCCGAGCGCGAACAGGTCCGCGCGCTCGTCGCACGGTTCGGCGCGCAACACCTCCGGCGCCATGAAGCCGGGCGTGCCGAACACGCCGGCGCTCTTTGCGCCCAGCCGCGCGGCGCAGGAGAGATCGAGCAACACCGCACGGCCGCGCGAGTCGACCAAAATATTCTCAGGCTTGAGATCGCCGTGGCGCACGCCAGCACGATGCAGGAACGCGAGCGCGTGCAAGCAGTCGAGCAGCGCACTCCGCACCGTCGCGAAACGCTGCCCGCGGCACCACTGATCGAGGGCGACGCCTTCGATCAGATCCGAGGTGAAGAACGGCGTGCCCTCGGGCAACGCGACACCGGAGTCGCGAACGCGGGCGACGCGCGGGTGGCGCAGCCGACGAAGGAGCTCGAACTCCGAAAACAACGCGGCTCCGAGCTCGGGCCGGTGCAGCAGCTTGAGACAGAGGTGGGCCTGCTCCAGGCGATCCCACGCCCGAAAGGCCACACCCAAACCGCCGCTGCCGAGCACGCCTCGAAGCTCGTACCGCAGCGCAACCACCTCGCCGACCCTGGTCTCAGTCCACAATGTCTCATTGTAGACCTAAACTGAGACATGAGACATATGCGAGACATTGGAGGGAAACGTCTCGCGGCTTTTCCGCTGTGGGACAATGGCACCGCTGTTGCTTAGGTGGTCTCCCGAGACGATGAAGAAGTCGAGCCTGCTTCCGCTGATCGCGCCGCTCCTGCTGTTGGCAGGGTGCGTCGTGAGCCCGCAGCCCAGCCCGCCGAGCGACGAGCCGAGCTTCGACGGCGACGGCCTGGTCGTGGCTGAGCTGTCCTCGATGGAGGACCTCGCCGGCATCATCTCGTTCACGGCAGGCCCAGGCACCGTGGATCCGGGCGAGGGCGACGTGATCGTCACCAACCTGGCGAACGCCGACGCGCCCAGTGTTGCGAGCGTCTCTGCCGACGGCAGCTTCACCATCGCGCTGGCTGGTCAGCCGAACGATGTGATCCGCTTCCAGGTGAAACAAGGCGACCTGCGATCCGAGCCCTTCGACGTGGCGATCGACGCGACCACGCAAGGCTTGGTCGAGATCCTGGACACACCTTCGTGTCTGGTGCTCGAACCGACGCGCCACCTGCCGCTCGACGGCGAGGGCGACTCGCGCTCGGTGCTGATCCGCAACGAATGCGAGACCCGCGTCACCACCCAACCTCCGCGCCTTCGCCGCGGCGAGGCCGGCTTCACCTTCACCCCCACGCAAGCCTTGGTCGTCGAGCCGGGTGAGGTGGGCATCATCACCGTCACGTCGGAGAGCGCCGCGGGCGAGCTCGAGGACGTGCTCTTGCTCGACATCGTCGAGCCGGAGCCGACCCGTCGCGCAGTCACCCTCACCCTCCCCGACTGAGCAACACGACCCCTTCGCCTCTCTCTCCGGGCGCGCGCATCGCGCGCTCATGGGCTTGCTTTCTCTTCTCTCCCCTCACGAACAAGGAGCTTCGATCATGATCTCGCGTACCTCTCTTCCCGTTCTCCTCCTGGGTGCAGCCTCTCTCCTCGCCGCGTGTAGCTCGAATCCGAGCTCGGGTGGCTTCACCAAGGAAGAGGCGCAAGAGCTCGGCGGCGTCGATGCCGATGGCAACGACATTTGCGCGCTCGAGGGCTGGTACGCCGATGACGAGTGCGACACCTTCTGTGTCGAGCCCGATCCCGATTGCCCGGTGTCGAACTGCCCCGATCCGACGTCCCCGACGGTGCACTACGTGGGCGATCCTGATCAGTGTCAGGTGATCGACTTCCAGTGCGCGGAAAATCAGGTGGTGTTCTCGTCGGCCGACTGTGGCTGCGGCTGCATCGACGTCGAGCCGCCGGGCGCCGAGTGTGGCGGCTTCGCCGGCCTGACCTGCGCCGAGGGCCAGTTCTGCGAGTACCCGGTGGGGTCCTTCTGCGGCGGCGCAGACGAGCTCGGTCACTGCAAGGACCTGCCCGAGGCGTGCCCCGAGATCTACGCACCGGTGTGCGCGTGCGACGGACAGACCTACGGCAACGCTTGCGAGGCCAACGCCGCGGGCCAGTCGGTCGTGCACGCTGGCGCTTGCGGGAGCACCGGTGGCGAGTGCGGCGGTTTCGCCGGCCTTCCTTGCGGCGAGGGCGAGTTCTGCAACACGGACTACCAGTGCTCGATCGCGGACGCGCTCGGGGTGTGCGAGCCCATCCCGGACGCCTGCTACGACATCTACGCTCCGGTCTGCGGCTGCGACGGCAACACCTACAGCAACGACTGCGACGCTCACGCGGCGGGTGCGTCGATCGCCCACGACGGCGCGTGCGACGATCCGACCGTGATCCAGTGCGGCTTCGCCGGCGACGGTACCTGCCCCAGCGGCCAGTTCTGCAACTACGAGCTCTCGGACATCTGCGGCTGGGCCGACGCGCTCGGCACCTGCGAGCCGCTCCCGCAAGCGTGCCCAGACGTGTGGGCCCCGGTCTGCGGCTGCGACGGCAACACGTACAGCAACGAGTGCGACGCCAACGCCCAGGGGCAAGCCATCGTGGCCACGGGCGAGTGCGTCACGGCGTTCGACTGATCGGTGCTCGTGAGACGATGGCGCTGAGCAGGCGCCCACTTCGCTGCCCATCGCGTCGAAACGAGAAAAACGTGTCCGGGTTGCACACGGTGCAGCCCGGCACGCGATCGATGGCCTCACGCGGGAGCCCCGCGTCGACGAGCTGCGCCAGCAAGATGGCGTAGAGGTCGACGTGGGGCTTTTCATTGGGTGCACGCGAGACGGCACGCTCCCCCCAGGACGAGCAGCCCGCCAGCTCGGCGGCCACGTCGTCCCCCACCTCGAAACAGCAGCGATCGATGTGGGGTCCCACCGCGGCGACGAAGCGGCTCGAGGGTCCGGCCAGGCCGGACAACGCCCGCACGCCGGCCGATACCACGCCGAGCACCGTCCCGCGCCACCCCGCGTGGATGGCCGCCACCGCCCCCGTCTCCGGATCGCCCAGCAACACGGTGCCGCAGTCCGCGCTGCGCACGCCGCAGGCGATGCCCTCACGGCCTGTCACGGTGACGTCGCCTCTCTGCTGCACCACCTCGGCGGGGGAGTCGTGGGGAGAGAGCGTCACCGCTTCGACGCCGTGGACCTGGCTCAGGTACAGTAGCCGATCCCGGCGCACGCCCAACCAACGGGCAGCTCGGGCGGCGTTCTCCTCCACGTTCTCGGGCGCGTCCCCCACCGACACCGCCATGTTCAGGGAGGTGAACGGCCCTTCGCTCACCCCACCGTGCCGCGTAAAGAACGCGTGACGGAAGCCGTGGCGCGAGAGAAGGGGGCTGGTTCGCGGTTGGACCTCGCTGGACAAGCCAGAACATTGTAGTGGAGCTTGCCGAAACCCAGAGAATTCAACCGGCTTGCCGGTTGAATCAGAGAGCAAAATTCTCCCGTGCCCTCTGAACAAGCCGCCCCGCAGGGGCCTTTCACTTCCCGACTGGCACGGGAGAATTTTCCCGATGGTTGACCGGGCTCGGGTAGCCTTACGAGTCCTCCAAACCCCCCCGGTGGCTGCGCCCCACGCAACCACCACGCAGGCATGTCGACCGCGCAGAAGCAGCCCGATTCCAACATCGGCCGCTCGATCCTGAATGGCCAGTTCCTCATCGAGCAAAAGATCGGCTCGGGTGGGATGGGTGCGGTCTATCGCGCGAACCAACCGGCGATGAACCGCCAGGTCGCGGTCAAGATCCTGCACCCCAAGCTCACGAACCGCAAAGACCTGGCCTCACGCTTCCGCCGCGAAGCGCGGGCCATGAGCCACCTGGCCCACCCCAACACCGTGAAGGTGTTTCTGTACGGCGAGCTCGAGGACGGCTCGCTCTACATCGTGATGGAGTACCTGGAGGGCAAGAACCTGAACCAGGTCGTCCGGCGCGAAGGGCCGCTGCCGGTGGAGCGAGCCATCCCCGTCCTGGTGCAGGTATGCGGCGCGCTGCAGGAGGCCCACTCGCAGGGGATCATCCACCGCGACCTCAAGCCGGAGAACATCTTTCTCTCCACCAACGGCGGGCTCAAGGACTACGCCAAGGTGCTCGACTTCGGTCTGGCCAAAGTCACCGAGCGCGAGCTGCGACCAGGCAGCATCATGCTCACCCAAGAGGGCATGGTGTTCGGCACGCCCGAGTTCATGTCGCCCGAGCAAGCCCAAGGCAAGAAGCTCGACAGCCGCAGCGACCTCTATTCGCTGGCCACGATCCTGTACGAGGTGCTCACCGGCAAGCTGCCGTTCGACGCCAAGACGCCCATGGAGTACATCCAGCTCCACGTCACCAAAGCGCCGATCCCGCTCGACGAGCGCGTCCCCGGCAAGCGCTTCCCACCCGGGCTCGGCGCCGTGATCATGAAGGCGCTCGCCAAGAAGCCCGAGGAGCGCTTCGCGACCGCGCTCGAGTTCGCCGACGCACTGCGGCCGTTCGCCCCGGGCAAGGGAGTGTCGAACCTGCTGCCTCGGCCCGAGGCCACCCACGCAGATCCGCCGCGCGCCAACGGCCTCGCGCCTTCGGTCGACGGGTCGAAGACGATCAAGATGCAGCCTGGGCCGGTCGTGGCGAACCCCATGCCGCCTCCTTCGGTGGGTGCCAGGGCGCCAGCGCCGCCTGGATCTTCTCCGGGAATGGGCGGGCCTCCTCCGTCGTACCAGCGACCCCAGGTCCCTCCGACCCAGATGTACACGCCGAACCCGGGGCAGGTCTCGATCCCCACCCCACCGACGAGCGGAGCCAAGAAAGGCGTCAACATCGCCACGCTCGTGCTAGTCGCAGTAGGGTGTCTCTTGCTCGGGGTTGGCATTACGGCTGCAGTGATCATGCTCACGCAATAAGCCTGGGCCCCTCGCGCGTTGAGCTCATGGAGCCCGTGGCCCCCTCATGAGCCCTCCCCCGCCCAAGGCCGAGCAGAACAAGCGCATCCTGCGCGCAGTCTGGGTGTGGGCGCGAGGGCTCTTGCTCGTCACGCTGATGCTGAGCGGCATCGCCATGGCCGGCGTGGCCATGGCCATCAAACACTACGAGCAGGGGCTGCCCACCACCACTGAGCTCAAGCGCTACTCCCCGCCGCAGGTCACGCGCATCCTGGCCAAGGATGGCACCCTGCTGGGGGAGGACTTCGTCGAGCGCCGCACGCTGGTCGCGCTCGAGGATATCCCGGCGCACGTCAAGCTCGCGTTCTTGGCCGCAGAAGACGCGTCGTTCTACGAGCACCAAGGGCTCGACTATCCCGGCATGTTGCGGGCGATCTGGAAGAACCTGCGGTCGTCCAGCTCGCGGCAGGGCGCCAGCACCATCACCCAGCAAGTGGTGAAGAACGTGCTGCTCACCCAGGACCGGACCTACGAGCGCAAGATCAAGGAGGTGATCCTGGCTCGCCGGATCGAGCAGGAGCTCAGCAAGGACGACATCCTCGAGCTCTACTTGAGCCACATCTACTTCGGGCACGGCCGTTACGGCGTGGAAGAGGCCGCGCGCTACTACTTCGGCAAGAGCATCCGAGACGTCACGCTGGGCGAGGCCGCCATCCTGGCTGGCATCCCCAAGGGCCCCAGCATCTACGAGCCGAGAGCGCACTTGGACAAGGCGCTGAGCAGGCGCGAGTACGTGCTCGCCCAAATGGTGGACAAGGGCTTCGCGCGACAGGAGATCGCCGACGAAGCGAAACACGCCGAGGTCAAGCTGGCCCCAGAGCCGGAGCAGACCTCGGAGCTCGCGCCAGAGGCGATGGCAGAGGTGCGCCGCACGCTGCGCGAGCTCGTGGGCGACGGCGCGTTGAAGGGTGGCTACACCGTGACCACCACGCTCGACCCCAAGCTCCAGGCCGAAGCACGCAGAGCGCTGCGCGAGGGGCTCGACGGCTTCGACAAGCGGCAGAAGCTGGTGGCGCCGCTGAAGAAGCCCAAGAAGATGCCCGCCCTGTTCGAGGGTGATCCCCTGAAGAAGAAGGAGATCGCCTACTGGGCCGAGGTCACTGGCGGCGACGACGCCAAAAACGAGCTGTTCGTACGCGTGGGCACGGCCAAGGGCAAGGTCAGCCTCTCGCAAAGCGAGCGCTACAACCCGCAGAAATTGCCCGCCACACGTTTCGCCGAGCCCGGGACGCCGGTTCGCGTGAGCCTGGTCAGTCCGCCGGCGGCCGGCAGCTCGGCGCTGCCACACTTCAAGCTCGAGCTCGGGCCGCAAGGCGCCATCGTCGCCATCGACGTGCGCACTCGCGAGATCGTCGCCATGGCGGGCAGCTACGAGGGAGCGCGCGGCGGGTTCGACCGCGCGACCCAAGCGCGGCGACAGCCAGGCTCGTCGTTCAAACCGTTCACCTACGCGCAGGCGATCCGGTCGCGCAAGTTCACCGCTGCGTCGCTGCTGCCGACCGTGGTGGGCACCACCGAGGGCTACCGACCGAAAAACTACGATCCCAAGTCGGGCGGCGACCCGCTGCGCCTACGTGAGGCGCTGGCGAAGAGCGTCAACGCCTCCGCGGCGCACCTGATCCAAGCGGTCGGTCCGGCAGAGGTGGTGACGCTCGCCAACGAGCTCGGCATCGAGTCCAAGCTGGGGGCGACGCCGTCGCTCGCGCTCGGTGCCTATGAGGTCAGCCCACGCGAGCTGGCCGCCGCGTACAGCTCGCTCGCGGCGGGCGGCGTCTACGAGAAGCCGCGCCTGATCAGCAAGATCGTCGGCCCCGATGGGCGCGACGTGCCGCTCGGCGAGCTTGCGCCGCCCAAGCGCGTGCTCAGCCAGGCCGAGAGCTATGTCACGACCGATCTCTTGAAGAGCGTGATCACCCAGGGCACCGGCCGCGCCGCGCTCGTGCTGAAGCGCCCGATCGCTGGCAAGACCGGCACCTCGAACGAGGTCCGCGACGCTTGGTTCGCCGGCTACTCCACCGACATCGCGTGTGCGGTGTGGACGGGCTACGACGATCGCCAGCCCTTGGGCGCGGGCGAGTCGGGCGGCGCCACCTCGCTGCCGGTGTTCGTTTCGTTCATGCGCGCAGCCCACCAAGGCACGCCCGCCAGCGACTTCCCCGTTCCGAGCGGCGTGGTGCGCGCCACCATCGATCCCAAGTCGGGCCTGCTCGCTGTGCCCGACCAGGAAGACGGCCTGTCCGAAGTGTTCTTGGACGGCACCGCGCCAACCGAGACCGCCAAGCCCGAAGAGGCCAAGCCCGAAGAGACGAAGCCGCCGGAGTCGGGCGAGCCCACGCCGGTGGAGACGCCGCCCACCGCGCTCAACGACGCGGGGCGCTGAGCCGAAGCTCGACGCCTGAAGCGGGGGCTCAGAGGTCGACGCGCGCACCGAGCTCGACCACTTGCGACGGCGGCAGCGCGTAGTAGTCGGTGGGGTTGTACGAATTGCGATTGAGGATGGCGAAGATGCGCTCCGCCAGCGGGCCCATGTTGCCCTCCGGGCCCGCCAAGAAGCGCTCGTGACCAAGCACGTAAGTCAGGTCCTCGGGCTTGGCTTCACCGTCGATCTTGGGCAGCACGTCGCTCAGGGCCTGGTGCACCAGCGGCGTCTCCATGAAGCCGAAGCGCACAATCACGCGGAACATGCCTGCGGCGATAGTTTGCACCTCCGTGCGCGCGCCCCGCACGAAGGGGACCTCCTCGGTCACGACGGTGGTCAGCAGCACGGTCTCGTGCAGCGTGCGGAAGCGACGCACCACGCGCAGCGCCACGGGCGGGATCGACTCCGCGGACGCAGTCATGATCACGCCCACCCCCGGCAATCTTCCGCTGATCCGCTGGGGCAGCGAGCTCAGGAACGCGGTCGTGGGCTCAGAGCGCTCGCGAAAGTAGGCGCCGAGCAAGCTGCGGCCGCGCGCCCAGACGTACATGGCCACCACGAACGCGGCGCCGACGACCAGCGGAACATAGCCTCCGTCCACGATCTTGAGCGTGTTCGCTGCCAAGAAGGCCACGTCGAACACCAGGAAGAACCCGACCACCGCCAGCGACAGTGGCTTGCTCCAGCGAAAATGGATGCGTGCCACGCTGTAGAAAGCGAGCGACGTCACGGCCATGGTTCCGCTCACCGCCAGCCCGAACGCCGAGGCCAGCTTGCTCGACTCGCGGAACATCAGCACCAAGACCACGCAGCTCACACCCAAGAACCCATTCATGAACGGGACGTAGATCTGCCCCATCGCCTCCTTCGCGGTGTACTCCACGCGCAAGCGCGGGAAGTAGCCGAGCAGCATCGCCTGCTGCACCAGCGAGAACACGCCCGAGATCAGCGCTTGCGAGGCGATCACCGTGGCGGCGGTGCCGAGCAGCACGAACGGGATGCTGGCCAAGCCAGTCGGCACCATGGCGTAGAACGGCTGCTTGGCCATCTCCGGCTGTTGCAGGAGCAGGGCGCCCTGACCCAAATAGTTCGCCATCAGCGTCGGCAACGCGACGGACATCCACGCCACGCGGATCGGTCGCCGTCCGAAATGACCCATGTCGGCGTACAGAGCCTCGCCGCCGGTGACGCTCAGCACCACGCCACCGAGCACCCGAAACGCGTGGAAGCCCTCTTCGCGGAAGAACACGACGGCGTGGTGGGGCGAAAACGCGCCGAGAATGGTGGGGTCTTTGGCCACGAAGATCACGCCGAGCACCCCAGCGACCAGCAGCCAAAGCAACATCACCGGCCCGAACATGCGACCGAGCTGACCGCTCCCACGGCGCTGGATGGAAAACAGCCCGATCAGGATCAGGACCGTGATCGGCACGATCGCCAACTCCAGGCCCGGCGCGACGACGCGGAGGCCCTCCACCGCGCTGAGCACGCTGATCGCTGGCGTGATCATGCCGTCGCCGAACAGCAGCGCGGCGCCCACCAACACGAGCAGCGTGACGGAGCCGAGCACGCCTGGACGCTTCTCACGCAGTCCACGCGGTACGAGCGCGAGCAACGCCATGATGCCGCCCTCGCCCTTGTTGTCAGCGCGCATCAGCACCGCCAGGTACTTCACGGTGACCACCAGGATCAGCGACCACAGGATGAGCGAGATGACGCCGAAGACGTTGGTGCGGGTGGGCGCCACACCGTGAGCCCCCGCCAGGCACTCCTGCACCGCGTAGAGGGGGCTCGTGGCGATGTCGCCGAAGACGATGCCAAGCGCGCCGACCACCGCAGCGGGAGAGAGGGTCGGCGCGTGCTGACTCGCGCGCATGGAGTCCATCGGTGCGAACGATAGCCTAGGGCGGGCCGAGCCGAGCGAGTGGCGCTCCCGTGTGCGAGACGCTTTTACGTCTTCTTGATATCGCGTAACCGCCGCGCAGACAGCGCACGAGCGACGAGCCGATTCAGCGCGAGCCGGACCCGAGCGGTCGAAACTTGGCTGAGAAGTGCCGCAGTGCGCGAGGCTGCGCGACGATCTCGAAGCCGGTCAGCTCACGCTTTTTGGCCGCCACGCGCTGGACGACCTCGGCCACGAAGTCGAGGTGGCTCTGGGTGTACGTGCGGCGAGGAATGGCCAGGCGCACGAGGTCCATCGCGGCGGGGCGCTCGCTGCCGTCGGGCGCGAGCCCGAACATGACCGTGCCGATCTCACAGCCGCGCACGCCGCCCTCGAGGTAGAGGGCGGCCGCCAGCGCCTGCCCGGGATACGTCAGCGGCGGCAGGTGATCCAACAGCGCTCGAGCGTCGATGTACACGGCGTGGCCGCCGACGGGCACCACGATCGGGATCGCGGCTCGCAGCAAGGCATCCCCGAGGTACTCCGTCGAACGAACGCGGTAGGTCAGGTAGTCGTGGTGGACCACCTCCTCCAGCCCCTGCGCGATGGCGTCCAGATCGCGACCGGCGAGACCTCCGTAGGTGGGGAAGCCCTCGGTCAAGATCAGCAGGTTCCGGCACGCGTCCGCCCAGCGATCGTCGTTCAGCGCCAACCAACCGCCGATGTTGGCGAGGCCGTCCTTCTTCGCCGACATGGTCATGCCGTCCGCGAGCGACGCCATCTCGCCCACGATCTCGCGCACCGTTCGCAGCTGTTGCCCCGGCTCGCGCTGGCGGATGAACCAGGCGTTCTCGGCGAAGCGACAGCCGTCGAGAAACAGCGGCAGCCCGTGGCGGTCGCACACCGCTCGCACGGCGCGCAGATTCGAGAGGCTCACCGGTTGGCCCCCGCCGGAGTTGTTGGTGATCGTCACGAACACCACCGGGATCCGATCTCTGCCCACCTCTGCGATCAAGCGCTCGAGCGCGTCGACGTCCATGTTCCCTTTGAACGGGTGGACCAAGCTCGGCTGCTTGCCCTCGGCGATCACGAGATCGACTGCGCGCGCGCCGGTGTGCTCGACGTTGGCGCGCGTGGTGTCGAAGTGCGTGTTGTTGGGCACGATCTTGTCCGGTCCCGCGATGACGGAGAACAAGATCTTCTCCGCTGCGCGGCCCTGGTGGGTAGGGATCACGTGGCGGAACGGGAACAGGCCTTTCACGGCAGCCTCGAAGCGAAAGAACGATGGCGACCCGGCGTAGCTCTCGTCGCCGCGCTGCATCGCTGCCCACTGCGCAGCGGACATCGCGCCCGTCCCCGAGTCGGTCAGGAGGTCGACCATGACGTCCTCGGAGCGCAGCGCGAACAGGTTGTAGCCAGCGGCGACGAGCTTGTCGGCGCGCTGCTTGCGCGTGGTGAGCTGGATGGGCTCGACCGACTTGATGCGAAAGGGCTCGATCACCGTGCGGTAGCCTTCCATGGTCCCCTTCTCGGGTGACCACGCCGCGGGATCAACCACGATGCGAGGATGACGCTACGGCAGCCGAGCCGGGATCTCGACCTCGACGCGCATCAGCTCCCGGCCGGGGCTCGCCTCGACGACTCGCCCGCTCGGGCTGACCACTCGCGATCGCCCTTGGCCGCGCAGGTGCGGTCGGCCTGGACCCCAGTTGGCGTTGACGATCCAGAGCTCGAAGCGCTGGGCGAGCGACGCGAACAGGTCCTCTCGGAGATCGACCGCGTCCTCGTCCACCCAAGCGCTGGGGAACAACAACACGTCGATTCGGTCCAAGAAGTCGCGCGACTCGCGCGGGAGGAAGTGGACATCGAAGCAGATGGCGAGACCGAAGCGCAGGCCCTCGAGCTCGAACACCGGGTGCTCCAGATCGCCCTTCGTCGCCCACCGCTCCGGGAACCACGGGTGCCGCTTGCGATAGTGCGCGACGAGCTCGCCGCGCGGGTCGAGCACCACCGCGCTGTTGAACGTGCGCACGCCGTCGGCCTCGATGATGGGTCCGCAGACGTGGCTGCCGTGGCGCCGCGCGAGCGCCGCGAGCGCCGCGCACGTGGGCCCATCGAGCGGCTCGCGCGCGGCGCTCGGATCGCAGCTCAGATCCTCGCCGACGTAGCCGCTCAGCGCGGCCTCCGGCAACAGCACCAAGTCGCAGGGCGGCCCTGCCGCGAGCTCTAGCTCGATGGCCGCGAGGCCACGCTCGGGCTGACCAAAGCGAGCCGGAAGCTCCAGCGCTACGATGC
>CAZXMG010000051.1:22652-66116 GCA_964641275.1 uncultured Polyangiaceae bacterium | reverse complement strand
AACGGGGGTTTTGCTCACAGCCACCTCGGTGGCGGAAAGTAGAATCTACCAATGATCGTCGTCACTGCAGCCACCGGTCAGCTCGGCCACCACGTCATCGAGCAGCTGCTCGCGAAAGGCGCCCCCGCGAAGAACATCGTCGCGGCGGTTCGCAACCCGGAGAAGGCGTCGGCGTTCCGCGCGAAGGGCATCACGGTCCGCCAGGCCGACTACGAGAAGCCCGAGACGCTGGAGGCGGCGTTCGCGGGCGCGGACAAGGTTCTCCTCATCTCGTCGAGCACGGTCGGCAGCCGGGCGCGCCAGCACAAGAACGCGATCAACGCCGCGAAGAAGGCGGGCGTGAAGCACCTCGCGTACACGAGCATCCTCCACGCCGACACGTCGAAGCTGAAGCTCGCCGCGGAGCACAAGGAGACGGAGGACGCCATCAAGGCGTCCGGCATCCCGTACACGTTCCTCCGCAACGGCTGGTACATCGAGAACCAGACCGACACGCTCGCAGGCTCGATCGGCGCGGGCGCGTTCATCGGCTGCTCGGGCGACGGCAAGATCGCCGCCGCCACGCGCCAGGACTACGCGGAGGCGGCCGCGGTCGTCCTCACGAGCGCCGGCCACGAGAACAAGGCCTACGAGCTCGCGGGCGACACCGCGTACTCCGCGCAGGAATTTGCGGCGGAGGTCTCGAGGCAGACCGGCAAGAACCTCCCGTTCAACAACCTCCCCGAGGCGCAATACGCAGAGATCCTCGGCACCTTCGGCCTGCCGAAGCCGTTCGCCGAGATCCTCGCCGACGCCGATGCGAACGCCGCGAAGGGTCAGCTCGAGGACTCGACGGGCGATCTCCGTCGCCTCATCGGTCACGCCACGACGCCCTTCCCGGGCGTCGTGAAGGCGAGCCTCGCGAAGCTCTGACCTAGAGCTAGTGAACTGCTCGATCGTCAAGCCGTAGCCCGCGGAGCGGTGATCGACGGCTCGGCCGTGTCGGCCAACCCCGGGGTGAATCCTTCGCTGACCATCACCGCGCTGGCGGAGCGCGCCATGGCGAGCGATGCGTAGCGTCCCCCGGGCCCTCGTCATGCGCGCGCTGTCAGGCTGAATTTCTAGCTGGCTACGTTATGCGAGAGCTGGTGGGCTTTGAGCTGGCCCTGTCGGTCGGCTGGTGTCTCGACGGGTTGCTCGCGGCGATCGAGGAGTACGACGACGACAACGTCGCTGGTTGCGACGCGGGCTGCTTCCTGGAGTGCCCATCCGGCGAGGAGCATCCACAACACACCACTGCTACCGCCTGTTCGAAGGCGACGCCAAGACCTGGCCGGACGCGTGCGCCGCGCTTGGCCCGGGGTGGATCTCACGGCGGTGACGACGCTCGAGGAGCGAGACTATGTCGACGACACCCGTGGGCCCCCACGTGCGCATCGGTCGCAACCACATGCTCGTCGAGAGCAGCTCCGGATCCCTCCTCCGCATCCTCCTTGCGGGCGTACCCGCTGGGTGGGTCAATTTCCGAGCGAAAGGGTCAACTTCCGAGCGGCGCCATCACCAAACGCGCGACGCCCGGCCACTTCAGCGCACAAGCCTCCGCAAACAATTCCTTGGCTCCCATTTGCCCCCGAGCGTATCGGCTGACGCGCTGGAGAAGCGGGAGCCAATGGCTTTCCCGGCGAGTCCGGGGCTCCGGCGGGCGACCGCGAGGATCCGCTCACGATGGTCGAGCTAGCGCGCGCCGGGCGCCTTGGGGCGAGCGCCGCGCTTCGCCGGCTTGCGCGGAGCGGTCGCTGGCGGCCGCCGGGAGCGCCCCGCCGCGCACGCGGGCGTGGCGATCTTCATCACGTGGTCGAGCATGCGCCGCGTGAACTCTGGCGTGATCGGCTCGTGCTTGAACACCACCTTCGCGAACAGCATGCCCATCAAGCCGTCGAGGAACAGCTCCTTGTCGAGGTCCTTGCGGAACTCGCGCCGCTTCTCAGCGCGAGTGAGCAGTGCGAACGCGGCGTCGTGCTTCTCGTCGCGGATGCAGCGGGCGAGCTCGCCCAGCTCCGGCTCGGAGCGGGCTTCGACCATCATCTTCTGCATGCCGAGCATGCCGGGGGCGAACACCGTGCGCGCGGCCACCGCGATGAACTCAGCGAGATCAGCGCGCAAGCTGCCGTGGTCCCAATCGAAGCGGACCTGCTCGGTCATGCGATTCATCGTCGCGCGCACGAGATCTTTCTTGGTCGGCCAGCGACGGAAGATGGTCGTGCGGTTCACACCGGCGCGCGCTGCGACGCGCTCGAGGGTGAGCGCCGCATAGCCGGAGTGAGCGATCTCCGCGACAGTGGCCTCCAGCACCTTCGCCACGATGGGCTCGCCCCGAACGAGCGGCTTGTCCTCGATCGCCATTGCCCGCGGATTGTGCACGATTTCTCCCACGTAGGCGAGGCTGCGCGCCAACAGTTCGCAACATTGTTGATGCCACGTCGCGCCATGAACGCTGCGATCAATCGCAACGTTCATGTTGCCATGCCCTGAGCCGGCTGCTAGGTACCGCATCACCTATGTTGCGATCTCTGAAGGTCGGGGTGGTCGGGCTGGGGCTCCTCGCGAGCGCATGCCGGGGTGAGGCGCGCGCCAACGTCCAGGATGCCGAACCGCCCCTCGATGTCGACATCCAGCGAGCCGTCGGCGCTCAGCTACCGAAGTCGGTGCGCTTGACCGGGTCGCTGCGTGGCGAGGTCGAGTCAGACCTCGCCGCCAATGCCAGCGGTCGCGTCGTGAAGGTGAACGTCCAGGTCGGCAGCATCGTCAAGAAGGGCGATGTGCTCGCGACCATCGACACTTCGCTGGCGCAGCTCGTCGCCAGCGAAGCGGGCGCCCAGGCCGAGCTGGCGCGTGCGAGAGAGAAGTCGGCAAAGCGCGAATGCGAGCGAGGCAAGCTCTTGAGCGAGGCGGGCGCAATCTCGAAGAGCGAGCTCGATCGCCTGGAAGACGCGTGCAAGACGTCCAGCATCGATCTCCTGGCAGCGTCGGCGCGCGCGGGCCAAGCATCCAAGACGATCGTCGACGGCACGGTGCGAGCCACCATCGACGGCGTCGTCGTCGAGCGCTTCGTCGAGCCAGGCGAGTACGTGCGCAGCGACTCGAAGGTCGCCCGCGTGGCCACCGCATCGAGCCTGCGCCTCGCCGTCGACGTGCCCGAGGTGTTCGTCGCGTCCGCCCAGAGTGGCGCAGCGCTCACGCTGAGAGTGGCGGCGTTCCCCGGGCGCAGCTGGTCGACTCGCATCGATCGCCCCGGGGTCGTCGTGCGCGTCGAGAGCCGCGACGTGCTGGCCGAGGCGCCCATCGACAACGCAGACGGGGCCTTGTTGCCCGGCATGTTCGCCACCGTCGAGCTCGTCACCGGCGAGGAGAAGCTCGCGACGGTGCCGCAGAAGGCGGTGTTCCAGCGGGACGGCAAGCCGCGGGTATTCGTCGTGGCGAACGGCAAGGCCAATGAGCGGGTCGTGGTGCTTGGTCCAGAAAAAGACGGGGCAGTCGCCGTTCGCCAAGGGCTCGCCCCCGATGAAGAAGTCGTTGTCGACCCACCGGCGGGGCTCGCGAACGGCAGGGCGGTCGAGTAGCCATGCAGTGGCTCGCTCAAATCAGCGTGCGCCGGCCGGTGTTCGCGGCCGTCTTGATGCTCATCGTCGTGGTGCTCGGTGGCTTCAGCTACACGAAGCTCGGCGTCGACAACTTCCCGGACGTCGACATCCCCTACGTCATCGTCACCACGCGGCTGCCGGGCGCGGCGCCGGCCGAGGTCGAGACCGACATCACCGACAAGCTCGAGGGCAGCATCAACACAATCGGCGGCATCGACGAGCTTCGCTCGGTCTCCTCCGAGGGCGTGTCGCAGGTGATCGTCGCCTTCCTGGTCGACAAGAACGCCGACGTCGCCGCGCAAGAGGTTCGCGACAAAGTCGATCTCGTGCTCGGCGACCTACCGGAAGGGGTGGAGCCGCCGATCGTGACGCGAATCGACCCGTCCGCTTCGGCGGTGATGCTTATGGCGGTGCGCGGCGATGCCTCGATGCGCGATCTGACCGAGATCGCCGACAAGAAGATCCGCCGCCAGATCGAGAGCATCGACGGCGTCGGCCAAGTCGAGATCGTCGGTGGCCGCGCGCGCCAGGTCAACGTGTGGCTCGACCCGACTGCGCTGCGTGCCCACGGGCTGACCGCATCCGAGGTGCAGGCCGGCCTCGCGCAGCAGAACATCACGGTGCCTGGCGGCTCGCTCGAGGCTGGCACACAGCAACAGACGCTACGTGTGCAAGGGCGCGTCGAGTCGGCGGAGGCCTTCGCCGACATCGTGCTGAAGACGACGACAGGCCGGCCGATCCGGGTGCGCGACGTCGCGCGCGTCGAGGACGGCGTCGCCGATCAAGCCACGCTGGCGCGCCTCAATGGCGACCCCATCGTGCTCCTCTCGGTCAAGAAGCAGTCCGGCCGCAACACGGTGAAGGTCGTCGACAGCGTGCTCAAGCGCCTCTCCGCGATCCAGAGCCAGCTGCCGCAAGGCGTCGAGGTCGAGGTCGTCCGCGACAACTCCGGCACGATCCGCACCGGCATCGCGGCGGTCCAAGAGCACCTCGTGCTCGGCGCGCTGCTCGCCTCCGCGATCGTGCTGCTGTTCCTCGGCAGCATGCGGCCCACGTTGATTGCGTCGCTTTCGATCCCGATCTCGATCATCGGCACGTTCGCGGTGATGAAGCTCGCTGGCTTCACGCTGAACTTCTTGACGCTGCTGGCGCTGGCGCTGGCGGTCGGCATCGTCATCGACGACGCCATCGTCGTGCTCGAGAACATCGTGCGTTTCGTGGAAGAGAAGAAGCAGAAGCCGTTCGTCGCGGCAGTGCTGGCGACGCGGGAAATCGGCCTTGCCGTGCTGGCAAGCACCCTCTCGCTGATGGCCATCTTCATCCCGATCGCGTTCATGGGCGGCATCCCCGGACGCTTCCTCGCGAGCTTCGGTCTGACGATGGCCTTCGCCATCGGCATCTCGCTGTTCGTCAGCTTCACGCTCACCCCCATGATGTCGGCGCGCATGCTGTCGAAGGGCCACGGCGAGACCACGCTCACCAGGCTCGTTGACTTGTTCTACCGGCCGATCGAGCGCGCGTATCTGATCGTGCTGCGCGCGGCGCTGCGGCAGCGCTGGGTGGTGGTGCTGCTGTGCGTCACCGCGCTCGGCTCGTGCGTGCCGCTCGCGGGCAAGGTGCCTGCGTCGTTTCTCCCCGTCGACGACCAGGCGCGGTTCGAGATCTCCCTGAAGGCTCCGGAGGGCACCAGTGTCGACGAGACGTATCTCATCGCCGAGCGCCTCGCGCACGAGACTCGCCGCTACGAGGGTGTTCGCGCCGTGCTCGTGACGGTGGGTGAGGGCGACACTGCGCCTTCGAACCAGGCCAAGGTGTACGTGTTCCTGACCGATCCGGGCGCGCGCAAGTTCACCCAGCAGTCGCTGATGCAACGCGTGCGGCAAGAAGTACTGCCCACGTTGCCGCCCGAGGTGCAGGCCGTCGCGGGCGAGGTGCCCGAGTTCTCGAGCGGGCAATCGCAGGCGCAGATCCAGTACGCGGTGATCGGCCCCGACATCGAAGCGGTGGCGCGCGCGACGCGCAACATCCAAGCGGGCCTCAAAGCCTTCGCGGGGGCCGTCGACGTGGACTCGACCTACTCCCCGAGCAAGCCCGAGGTCATCGCGCGGATCGATCGGGAGCGAGCGGCCGCCCTCGGCGTGCGTGTCGGCCCCATCGCCGACACCCTGCGGCTCTTCGTGGGCGGTACCAAGGCGACGACATACAGCGAGGGCGGCGAACAGTACGACGTGCGGCTGCGCGCTGCGCCCGAGTATCGCACCGGCGCCGAGAGCCTGAGCTTGCTCGCGGTCGCCTCTCCCAGCGCGGGGATCGTCCCGCTCACGCAGCTCGTCGGCTTCGAGGAGGCCGCCGGCCCCTCGCGCATCGATCGCTATGGTCGCCAGCGCCAGTACACGGTGCTCGCGAACGCAGCACCCGGTGTCGGCAATGGCGCCGTCGAAGGCGAGCTCAAGCGCTTGTTCGCAGAACAAGGCCTGTCGGGCGACTACCGGCTACAAGCCGTCGGCCCCTCGAAGACGAGCGCCGAGCTGGCGACCGGCTTCTTGATGGTGATCGTGCTGGGCTTCGTCTTCATGTACCTCGTGCTCGCAGCCCAGTTCGAGTCGTGGTCACAGCCGCTGATCATCTTGATCTCGCTGCCGCTCACGGTGCCGTTCGCGCTGCTCTCGCTCTTGATCCTGGGGCAGACGTTGAACCTGTTCTCGGCGCTCGGGCTGCTCGTGCTGTTCGGCGTGGTGAAGAAGAACGCGATCTTGCAGATCGATCACACGAACACGCTGCGGGCCCATGGCCTCTCGCGCTTCGACGCCATCGTGGAGGCCAATCGCGATCGTCTGCGGCCGATCTTGATGACGACGCTCGCTTTCGTGGCGGGCATGGTGCCGCTCGTGTTCTCGCGCGGCGTCGGTGCCGGCAAGAACCAGGCGTCGTCCGGCATCGTGCTCGGCGGGCAGACGCTCTCGCTGCTGCTCACGCTGGTGGCAGTCCCGGTGGCGTACGACTTGTTCGACCAAGCGCGCGAGGCGATCGCGCGCTGGCGCAGCCGTGGACCCGTCGACCGCGGCGAGGCGGATCTGGAGCACATGTTGGGTGAGGCGAAGCCAGCGACCATCAGCGCGGAGGAGTAACCCATGGCGAGACCGATCACGATCAGCGACCAACAGATCATCGAAGCGGCGCGTGCGCTCGTCAGCGAGCGCGGCATGCTGGCGACCTCACAGCAGATTGCGCTGCGTGCCAACGTCTCCGAGGGCACCATCTTCAAGCGCTTTCGGACGAAGACGCAGCTCCTGCAGACGGCCCTCGGCGTCGAGTCGCGGCAGCTGAGCGCACCGTTCGAGGAGCTCGCCCACGGCGGCGGTCACTCGACGGTAGCGAATCTGCGCGAGGCAGGCCGAGCCTTCATCGAGCTTCGCTTGCGCGTCGAATCGCTCGCCGGCTCCGCCCGAGAAGCGCTCTCGCTCGGCGACGGTGGAACGAAGCACCGCATCGTGGAGCTCGTGCGGGCCTACATCGAGTCCGAGGGCGCGCTCCACCAGCCGTTCGGTGCCCGTGCGGTCGCCCTGGCCTTCGTGTCCGCCCTCTTCGGCCTCGAGCTGTCGGAAGGGCACGAGCGAGACCTCGATCAGATCATGACGCTCGTGTTCCGCGACCTTGCCGCGGCGTGAGGCTGCCGATTCCGGCGAGGTGGTGCTACGAGGCGGCATGCTGACCGCGCGCTCTGCGTTCTGTGCCCTGATGCTGCTGGCGCTCGCCGCCGGTGTGGCGACAAAGCGAGCTCCGGCTCCTCCAAGGAGGACGATGACTCGTCCGAGTCCGACGCGCCGAAAAAGAAGAAGGCCTCCAGCGCGAGTGCGACGCCGAGGAGAGCAGGCCGAGCGCCGAGCCACCCGCTGGGCCGATCGACAGCTACGTGCGGTTCAACCAGCCCCGACGGCAAGTTCGAGGTGATGCTCCCCCTCCCTGCCGCCGCCCGTGATCAAGACGCCGGTCGGAGGTGCGGGGCAAGCAGTTGATCATGCACACGTTCGCCGTCGAGCAAGGCAACGCCGGCTATGCGGTGAGCCACGGCGACGTCGAAGGGCAGCTCGTCGACCTGAAGGTGTTCTTGAACGACTCGGTGACGGGCGCGTTCAAAGGCAAGGGCGCCAGGCTCGACGGCACCAACGAGATCAAGATGGGCGACCTCTCGGGGCTCGAGGGCACGGGTAGCCATCCGCAGCTCGCCGCCATCCGCGTCCGTCTTCGCCTCGGTAACTCCGAGCACGGTGCGGCAACACAACTTTGATGGCGGCCGGGCAGCCCGACGATCGCGCGACGGCGTTCTTCGACTCCTTCAAGATCACGACCGCATTGATGGGTCCCTGGCGCACCAGACTACCTGGCGCATGGTGCTCTTGTGGGTCGGCGTGGTGCTAATCAGCATCCTCGTCCACGAGCTGGGTCACGCCCTGGCGTTCCGCATGTACGGCGTGCCGTCGTCGATCCAGCTCTGCCACATGGGCGGCATGACGATGCCCGAGGGTTCGCCGAAGCTCACGCGCCTCCGCAAGATCCTGTTTCTCACCGCGAACAGCGAGACAGCGGACGAGGTGCTCGCGGCATACTCCGAGGGAGCCGTGGACTTTCTCGTGAAGCCGCTCCGCGCCGAGGTCTTGCGGGCGAAGGTATCGGTGTTCGTTCAGCTCTTTCTGCAGCGTGAGGAGATCAAGCGCCTCGTGCTCCGGGAGAAGATCGCAGACCAGGAGCGCGAGCTCGCCCTGCGTGCGCGACTCATCGCGGTCTCGAACGACGTCGGCAGCGCGTTCGTCTACGGCGGCGCACTTCCGCACGTGCTGCACGCGTGCGCCGAGTCGGTCGTGAACCACCTCGATGCGGCGCTCGTTCACATCTGGGTGCTGAACGGTCAGGGTTCGCTCGAGCTCAAGGCAAGCGCCGGCCTGCGTTTGAGCCGGAACGGGCTCGGGACCCGCGTGCAGCTCGGGGAGCAGGACGTCGGACACATCGCTTCCGCCGCAAGACCGCACCTCACGAACGCCGTCGCGGACGATCCGCTGCTCGCGGATCACCTCTGGATGAAGGAGCACGGCGCCACGTCCTTCGCGGGGTTCCCGCTCCTCGTCGAGGGCCGTGTGATGGGCGTCGTCGCGATGTTCGCGAAGAGCGCCCTCGCCACCAGCACCCTCGAAGCGCTCGCCGCCGTCGCGAAGACGGTCGCGGTCGGGCTCGATCGGCTACGCGCGATCGAGGAACGCAGCCGGCGACTCTCCGAATCCGAGCGCATTCGTGATCAGTTGTGCGCAACGCTTCAGGCCGCACAGGACGGCGTGCTCGTCGTCGGCGAAGCCGGCGAGGTCGCGATGCATAACCACCGACTCTTCGAAACGTGGGGTACGCCCGCTCACGATGCCGACGGGATGCTCGCAAATCCGCTCCTTGGCACCTTCGCGTCCTCACTCCCGGACGGTGCTGGGTTTCGCACGCTGTTCGATCGGATCGATCAAGACCCGACCGTCGCCACCGAGACCGAGGTCGTGCTGAGTGACGGGCGGAGCGTCGTCGTGTTCTCGGTCCCCGTGCGGACCAAGCTCTCCAGCGGACTCGGGCGCGTGTGGTTCTTCCGTGACGTCACGACGGAGCGCAGCGCGCAGACCATGCTCGCGACGGCGAATGCCGAGCTTGAAGGGCGCGTCGAAGAGCGAACCGCGGAGCTCATGACGGCTGAGCGTCAGCTGCGCGAGTCGCAAAAAATGGAGGCCGTGGGGCGTCTCGCCGGAGGCGTCGCGCACGATTTCAATAATATGTTGAGCGTCATACTGAGCGTGAGCGAGGTGATGCTCGAGGACGCCTCATTGCCCCAGGCTGTGCGCGAGGATGTAGGAGACATCCACGCAGCGGCCGAGCGTGCCGCGGGGCTCACGGCACAGCTCCTCGCCTTCAGCCGGCGCCAGGTGCTCGAGCCGCGCGCCGTCGATCTCGACGAGATGGTGATCGAGATGCAGCGGATCCTCGGAAGGGTCCTTGGGCCTCAGATCGAGATGCGGCTGAGGCTCAACAACGCCATTCCCGCGATCGAGGCGGATCCCACGCAGGTCCACCAGATCGTCCTGAATTTGGTCGTGAACGCACGCGACGCGATGCCGGAGGGCGGCGTGCCCACGATCGAGACGTACGAGGTGGACGCAAGCGACGCGACGACCGGTAAGTCCGGCCGCCACGTGGTGCTGCGCATCACCGATACGGGAATCGGCATGGACGGAGCGACCAAGGATCGCTTCTTCGATCCGTTTTTTACGACCAAGGCGCACGGCAAGGGAACCGGCCTCGGTCTTGCGACCGCGTACGGCGTAGTCCGTCAGAGCGGCGGCGGCATCAGGGTGGAGACCGAGCTCGGCAAAGGGTCGACCTTCAGCGTGTTCTTTCCAAGCGTGGACCGCGCGCGCACCGAGGTCGAACAGGTGAGCGAGAGCCCGCCGAGCCAGCTGCGCGGACGCGAGCGCGTCGTCGTCGTGGACGACGAGCCGCTCCTGCGATCCATCACCGCGAGGATCCTGCGCGCGAACGGGTACACCGTGATCGAGGCGGAGAGCCCGGAGGACGCGCTCGAGCTCGCGATGGACCGGACCGTGAAGCTTCTCGTGACGGACGTCATGATGCCGCGGATCAACGGGATCGAGCTCGCGACAACGCTGCGCAATAGGCGCCCCGAGCTCAAGGTCGTGTTCATGTCGGCCTTCGCTGACGCGGCGGTCGGCTCGGCGAGGGGGACCGGATTTTTCCTGAAACCCTTCCGCGCAGAGACGCTTCTCCGCAAAGCGCGAAACGTCCTCGAAGGGCGATCCGCGACGCCAGGCCCCACGAGCTACCGCTAGGACCTGCAAATGGGTGGCCGCATGGGTCTGCGAACTGGCACGCATGAGCACTGGCTGGGCTCAGGGTGCGCGGCAGCGTCACTTCGCATTCTCGAAGACGAGGGATGCGTCCACTACCACCTCGCTGGATGACGGCTCAGGGAAGCTCAGTCATGCGACTTCATCAAGAACGCAGGCGATGACGGATGGTGCACGCAGGTCGGATCGTCGCTCCGCTGCCTCGGTGACCTTGCCGGTCGCGTCGATCGTGAATTGCACCTCGACGCGCCCGCCGACCGGCTCCGGGCCCAGGCCCGCGCTGTAGCACCGCATCCACCTGAGCGGGTCCGATCTCCACATCACTCGCTGCACGACCGCAGTCGGGTCGCTGTCCCCGAAGGCGCCCCTCACTGCCACGCGTCCCCCGCGAGCGCTGGGCTGGCGCAGGAGGTGGTTTGTCCGGGGATTTCCCGCGCCAAACGAGCCACCCCACTCCGCCCCCGGTCCAGAAACCGGCCGCAGACGTTTGGGCTCGCCCGCGCACGTGCCAGGCCGAGGCTCCGCCTGCTCGTCGCCATGGCGTGCCGGCTCGGCACGTACGAGCGGGGTTGCCGGCGCTGGCGCGAGCGGTTCAGCGGGGGCGCAAGCCGTGACCGCAGCACAGATGTATGCAGCCAATCTCAGAGCGATCCGCGGACGCCTCTCCGGAAACGAACCAGCTTGCGTGACGCCAGAGTCCGAGGAAGGAGGCGGTCCCGTCATGGAACACGCTCGCGGATCAGCCGAATCCCGTTCGTGCCCGGCCCGGACTTCACGAAGGCGTGAATCTTGGCGGCCGTGGCCCTTGGCCTGAACGCGCTTCGAGCTCATCAACAGGCCCAGGGGGCCGGGTCGCCGCGGCTCGCTACGTACGACGCGATCATGGGTCGGAGGGCTCCTCCGAGGTTCGCAGCGCGGGACGCGGACCGGGCGATGCTGACCTCGCTCGGACGACCACCACGGGCTCCGGCTCCTCATCAGCTCCGGGCGGTAGGGTTTCGACCTCGCTCGGTCGCCTTCGTCGGGTGGGCAAGTGTCCCGATCGCCGGCGTCGGGCAAGACGGTCATCGAGGTGTCGTGAGCGAGGGGTGACGTTCGTCGGCTCGTCGTGGGTGCCGGGCAAGGCACCCGCGAGGATCACAACCGTGAATGCGCGCTTCGGAGCCGTTGGGCCGTTCATGCCGACCCAGCGGATCACCGGTGCCCGAGCCTCAAGGTCGAAGTCGAGAGAATCGGACTGACGCCCGATCGCTTCGGTTCTTTCTCGGGACGAACCGCGGCGTCGCAAGCGTGGGCGCGGGTGGGACGAGAGCCGTACCCGGCGCGTGCGCACCACAGGACTTCCCCCAGGAGCCCTGAAGCGCCGTGCACAGAGCGTCGTAGGGATCTCTGATGGCATTCCAAACGACCGAGCAAGAAAGGGGAACGTTCGTCATCCACACGCTCCGTGGCATGCCCACGAACACAGAGGTATCGCTCTTCGTCGAATCCGAAGCGCGTCGCCTGCAGAGGGCGGGCCTCGCGGGTACGAAGCTTGTTTTCCTGGTGGATCTCACCGACGCGGAACCACTCACGTCCGAGCAGCGCAAGAAGGTCGCCGGGTTCACGCGCGACTACAGCGACGTGGTTCGCCGCCACGTGGCGGCGATGGTGTTCGTGGTGCCCAACATCGTCATCCGCGGGTCGCTCATGAGCATCTTCTTCATCCGTCGACCCGCAGCACGCGTCGAGATCTGCGCGAGCCTCGCGGACGGAAACAAGGTTGCCACCGCGCTGCACAAGTCGGTCGCACGGGTCAGCGCTCCGAACGTGGCGGCGGTGTCGGGCACGAAGCCGATCATGCCGAGCGGCGGGCGAGCGTGAGCTCGATCCGCTTCCCGCTCCTCGGGCGGTGCGAACGTCTTGCTACCAGGGCAGGGGGCCTCGTTTCTCGCGGTGACATGCGGGATCCATACGAGCCCGATCATCTTCGCCCGAGCCGCCGAAATCCTGTGGTCCGCCGTGGGCGGGTTCGGCGTCGGTAAGACGTTCGTGTCGCAGGCGCTCGGCCACATCGCCTGTCGGCACGGCTATCAGTGCGCTTCTTGCGCGCCGACGCAATGCTACGACTGCTGCGCCAGAGCAGGCTGGACAACTCCCGTGACGCCGAAATGGTCGCGCTCACGAGCGTTGACTTGCTGGTGCTGGACGACTTCGCGCTCGAGTCGATGAGCAAGGAGGAGAGCCGCGATGTCTACCAGCTCTTCCTCGAACGCGCCGGGCGCGCGTCGATGATCGTCACGAGCAACCGCGACACTGCCGAGTGGCTCGGAATGTTCGACGACGTTCTGCTCGCGCAGAGCGCCATCGATCGCTTCAAGAATGCGGCCTACGACTTTGTGATCGAGGGCGAGTCCTATCGGCCGAAACTCAAGCCCAGAATTGACGACAAAGCCGACCCCCCCGAGGTCCCCGCGAACAAGACGCGCCCACACCCTCGCGCCCGGCGGCGCTGAGGGTGACGAAAAATCGATCGACGCCGTTTACGATGGGAGGCACAATCGAGGCGGTCGATCGATCCGTCCCTCTGGCTGCATGACCCTGCAAATCGGGTGGCAGCATGAGGCTGCGTACTGGCAGTCAGGGCAAGCATCCGCTGCGAGATCCGGTCGATCGATCGGCGCAGGTCGCTGAACCGCATCGAGCCGTCCCTCAGGACCGCAACGACGAGAATGCTCCACTTGTCGCCGACACGGTTGAGCACGTCCCGAACCGGGCACTCGTCGTGGGTAATCTTCGTGTGCCTAGCCAGCCCGCCACCTGGCTTCGCCGACGCACGATGCGGGAAACGAGGCTGGTGGCGTATTCTGCGGGAGCGACGGCATCGAGGTCGTGTTTCCTATGGTGCTACGAGCCCGTTAGCTAGTCGGATCCGGGGTCCCACGCGCACACCGAATTGTTGCCACGAGCCGCAAGGCTCCGGAGCACGCTTACTAGATTCCAGCCCTCGGGGACTCCACGCCGCCGCAGTTAGGACGCGCATGGAACTGTTGTACAAGCGCTGCGTTGGTCTAGACGTTCATCAGAAGTCAGTCGTCGCCTGCGTGCGCATCGCTGAAGAAAGCGGCAGGGTGGTGGAAGAAGTCCGCACCTTCGAAACGACGACCGCAGGCCTCCTGGCTCTGTCGAGCTGGCTCGAAGAGAGCGAGTGCTCGCACGTCGCGATGGAGGCGACGGGCGCGCACTGGAAGCCGGTCTGGCACATCCTCGAGCCGACCTTCGAGCTCGTGCTTGCCAACGCCGCCCATATCAAGAACGTGCCGGGTCGAAAGACCGACGTGAAGGACGCGCAGTGGATCGCAGATCTGCTCGCGCATGGCCTCATCCGCGGAAGCTTCGTCCCGCCCACGCCGATCCAGGATCTGCGAGCCCTCATGCGCACGCGCAAGCAGCTCGTTCGAGAGGCTGCGCGCAACACCCAGCGCATCCAGAAGACGCTGGAGGACGCAAACATCAAGCTGACGAGCGTCATCAGCAACATCCTCGGCAAGAGCGGCAGGGCAATCCTCGACGCACTCGTCGCTGGCACGACTGATCCGGAAGCGCTCGCAAGGCTCGCGACGGGACGCCTCAAGGCATCGCACGAGCAGCTCGTCGAGGCTCTTCGTGGCGCCGTGCGCGAGCATCACCGGTTCTTGATCAAGCTCCATCTCGATCAGGTCGACGGCCTCAACCATGCAGTGCGCGGGCTGGAGGCGCGGGTGGGCGAGGAGCTCGAGCCCTTTCGCAGAAGCGTCGACCTCCTCGTGACGATCCCAGGCGTCAGCGACACTGCCGCTCGCACCATCGTCGCGGAGCTCGGCCCCGACATGTCGCGCTTCCCGACCGCAGGGCATCTCGTCTCGTGGGCCGGCGTGTGCCCGCGCTCCGACGAGAGCGCCGGGAAACGGCGCTCCTCACGTATCCGTCACGGCGCGCCCTGGCTCAAGACCTGCCTCGTCCAGTGCGCCTGGGCCGCGATCCGAACGAAAGACTCGTACCTGCGCGCTCAGTTCCACCGGATCAAAGCGCGCTCTGGCGCCATGAAAGCCATCATCGCCGTCGCATCTTCGATGCTGACCGCGGTGTTCCACATGCTCAGCAACGGCAACGAGTACAGGGACCTCACCGCCTCGCACTTCGATCGCCGCGACGCCACCAAGCAGATCAAGCGCCTCGTCAAGCGACTCGAGCAGCTGGGCATCAAGGTCGAACTCGCTCCCGCCGCGTGACACCACCGCCGAAAACGACCCGCTCAGCTCGGCTGAACGCGTCCAGGTTTCTTACTAGCAGACATGGAGGTGCCTCCTTGCGGCGGGGCCAATCTGTTTCCTATCGTATCCCAGGTCACCCTTGGGAACCAACGTGCACAAGCGAACCGGCAGGCCGCGCGACGCCCGGCGCTCCCTCGAGTCCGGCGCGCGTGCTCACGCGACGCGCGGCGCTCGCCGCGCTCTCGGCGGGGGCGACGGGTGCCGCAGCGACGCAGCTGGTCGGGGAGCCAGAGATGCCGAACATGTCCCGAACGTCGACGACAAGACTGCCTACGATCTACATCCCGCACGGTGGAGGCCCATGCTTTTTCATGGAGTGGACCCTCGGTCCGCGCGACACCTGGGACCGCATGGCGGCGTTCCTGCGCAGCATTCCGCAGCGCTGCCCGACGGCGCGCGCCTTGCTGGTGATCTCGGCCCACTGGGAGGAGCGTGTCGTCACAGTCCAGACGGGACAGCGACCGCCGCTGTTGTTCGACTATTACGGCTTTCCGGCCCACACGTACGAGCTCACGTGGACCGCTCCGGGTGGGCCCGCCCTGGCCGCGAGGGTGCGCGAGCTCCTCGGCGCGGGGGGCATCGCTTGCCAGGAAGACGGTCAGCGCGGCTTCGACCACGGCGTCTTCATCCCGCTCAAGGTCGCGTTCCCCGAGCCGGCGCTGCCGACCGTGCAGCTCTCTCTCGATGCGAGCCTCGATGCACGCAAGCACCTGGAGCTCGGCCGCGCGCTCGCGCCCCTCCGGGAAGAGGGCGTTCTGATCGTTGGCAGCGGGATGAGCTTCCACAACATGCGCTCGCTGAAGAATCCCGGCTCAGCGCGTGAAGCGTCGCAGCTGTTCGACGCGTGGCTTCGGGAGACTTGCGACGCAGATCCCGCGCTGCGCGAGGACCGGATGGCAGCGTGGTCGGCAGCTCCGGCAGCGCGCGCTGCGCACCCTCGGGAAGAGCATCTTTTGCCGCTGATGGTCGCCGCCGGCGCGGCGCAGGACGAAACCGGTCGATGCATCTTCCAGGACGACGTGCTCGGAGCGTTGGTCTCGGCGTTCGAGTTTGGCGCCGGCGCGTGAGGATCGGGCGAGGTCCGGTCACACCAATGTGCCTCCTTGCGGGTGCGTTGGTATCCGGTTACGAATGCAGCGCTGGTTACGAACGGTACCTTGAGCCGAAGGGATAAGGCCCAACCATGACTGCGGCAAAATCTGTGCTGGTGACGGGCGCGGCGGGCCAGCTCGGCGGGCGTGCGGTGGAGCTGCTGCTCGAGTCAAAGGCCCGCCGTGTCATCGCAGGCACGCGCAACCCGGAGAGGTGCGAGGATCTCGCGAGGCGCGGCGCGATCGTGCGAAAGGTGGACTTCGACGCACCCCAGACCCTGGACGACGCGCTCGCCGGTGTGAACCGGGTGCTCCTCATCAGCACCGACTCGATGGAGCTCGGACGGCGTGGCGAGCAGCACAGGCGCGCCATTGCGGCCCTCGCGAACGCGGGAGTCGAGCACGTCGTCTACACCTCGCTCGCGCGTGCCGAAGAGGGCTCACCCGTGCTCCTCGCCGGAGACCACGTAGCGACCGAGAAGTCGCTCCTGGAGAGCGGGCTCGGGCACACCATCCTGCGCAACAATCTCTACACGGATCTGCTCATGATGAGCCTCCCGAAGGCAGTGGCGATGGGCAAGCTGTTCGCGGCCGCCGGAAAGGGGGGCGCCGCGTACGTGACGCGAGAGGACTGCGCACGTGCTGCGGCGGCGGCGCTGTCCTCCGCGTTCGAGGGCAAGCGAACCCTGGAGCTCACCGGCCCGTCGGTCGTGACCTACGCGCAGCTCGCGAAGCTCGCGGGCGAGCTCTCCGGCAAGCACGTCGACTACGTTGCGATGGAACCGGACGCGCTGGCCGCCGCGATGGTGACCCAGGGTGGCATGCCGGAGGCCGTGGCGAAGCTCTGGGTGTCGTTCGACGTCGGCATGGCGCGCGGATTCTTCGGGCCGACGAGCCCGGCGTTTCGTGAGCTCACGGGCAAGACGCCGACCAGCGTGGCCCAGTTTCTTTCCATGCGCCAGCGAGCCCTCGTCGCAGCGGCCAAGGGCTGAGCGTCGTGAGCCCTGCAAACGAAACAGCCGCGGCCTGCATCGCGAACATCGGCCGTCGAGAGCGCCGAATGCGCATGGCGTTCGGCTCGGGTCTGTTCGTCGCCGGTGCAGGCCTGGCGGTCCTCGTGGTCGGGATCGATGCGCACAGGCTCTGGCGACTCGCCTTGTTCTTGCCGTTCTGGGCAGGGGCGGTGGGCGTGCTGCAGGCCCAGGAAAGAACATGAGTGGCCCTCGCATCGCGCGGTCAGCGCGACATGGACGCCGGGCCGGAGGCGATCACCGACGGAGCCGAGCTCGCGCAGGTACGCCGCCAGGCGCGCAGCGTCCAGCTGAAGTCGCTGCTCCTGGCAGCGGCGCTCGTGGCGCTGGTCCTCATCATTCCAAGTTGGAGGTGACAACGTGGCACAGCGAAGCAAGGGAAAGACGATCGCGCTCTGGGTGCTCTCGGGGCTGCTCGCCGCGCTGTTTCTGATGGCGGGTGGCTCGAAGCTCGCGGGCGCGGAGCAACACGTCGAGGGGTTCAAGCGGTGGGGCTTTCCCCAGGGGTTCCGCCTCGTCGTCGGCGCTGTCGAAGTGGTCGCCGCGGGTCTTCTCCTCGTGCCCCGGACGGCGTTCTTCTCCGCGGCCGCCCTCGTGGTGGTGATGGCGGGCGCAATCTACACACACCTCTTCAGGGCGACCGGAGAGGGCGCAATGGTCATCCCGCCGCTCGTCCTGATGGGCCTCGCCGCGGTGGTTGGCTACGCGCGGCGTCCGGACGCGCTCCGCCAGTCCGCAGGGGGCGGAAAGCGCGAGGCCTGAGGGGAATGGACGAGCGGCCGCACTGATGGATGTCCTGGCCGCTGCCGGACGAAGAGCCGCCGCATGTTCTTGGGGCGTGAGAGTCCAGTGCGCGACGTCACTCGCGTGGTGCGGGTCCCTACTGACCGTGCTGACCAGCACCGGCGCTGCAGCCGACGAGGTTGTCGCGACGGACGAGTCCCCGGCCGGGTCCGCGACGTCCGCGCTTTCTGCGCCGGTCGCGCCAAAGCTTCTCGACTGCACGCTGTTTCCAATGTCCGCGTGCCGGTTGTCGCTCGTCTTCGAGGCTGGCTTCGGTGTGGGAGTTGCGAATTTCGGGGAGGACTCGGGGGAACTTCGAGAGCGGAGCCGGTTCGTGGGACGGGCATTCACGACGGCGGGTTTCGTGGCGCAGCCGCTTCCCGACAGCAACGTCCACCTGGGCCCGCTCCTCGAGTGGGCGGTCGAGCCAGCTGACACCCGAACCAGCTGGACGCTGAGCCCCAACCTCCGTGTTCGCTGGTTCCCGCTCGCCGGTCATCCAGGACGAGCGTTCGTCGTGGAAGCCGCACTGGGACCCCAGCTCCAGCATTTCTGGTACCCGGAACCGTTTGAAGCTCTGCGGGCCGGCACCCGGTTCGGAGCCATGACCGAGATCGCCTTCGGCTGGCGCGGGATGATCGGACCCTGGACCCAGCTCGCAGTGCTCGAGGATCCCTTCGATGACCACGGACGCGAGCTTCGCTTCTTCGGTGGCATGCGGTTCAATTTCGGCATCGTGCTATTTGCTGCCGAGCGCAGCGGCCTCGCCCGACCGATACCGCCACCGAGACCGTAGTGATGGCATGGGGAACGTTCGAGGCCGGGCATTCTGGGAGCGACTGGTGCGCGACGCCGGCATCGAAGGCACCGGCGAACATCTCCCGCTTTCGCCGCTCGCGATCGCGCCCGCTGCTCGCCACAGGCCGGACTGACCGCACCCACGGTTGCAGCGCGGACTCAATGCAACCGGCCCCCCGTCGCTGACCGTGCGGCCACGCCGCTGCCAAACGCGGTAGCGTTCGCGGACGATCGATGGTTTCGGATCCTCGCCTGGCGCGGTTGGGCTAGGAATGCGCGATGCGCTCCGCCACTCCGAAGAAGCCGTCCCTGGTGGTCCCGCCGCCTTCGCGCGAAGAGGTGATCCTCGACGCAGCGGCTGCTCTCTTCCGGAAGCAAGGGTTCGCCGGCACGGGTTTGCGCGACATTGCTGCGAAGGCAGGCATGCTGCTCGGCAGCCTGCAGTACAGGTTCCCGACGAAGGAGTCGCTGCTCGTGGCACTGATGGAGCGAGCGATCGAGCGCGTGATGCTCGCGGTGCGAACCGCTGCCGAAGGCGTGGGCGATCCGCTCGACCGGCTCCGGCTCGGCCTCGGCCGGATCACGGCCGTCGCGCTGGCGTCCGTGGCGGCGTCGAGGGTCAGCTTCTCGTGCGCGGGCCTCCAGGCCACCAGGGGAATCGCGTTCACGCGGGCGCTCTCGTCGGCGGGCATTGCGCTCTCACGCGCAGGAGACCGCGGCGATGTCGCGGTGGGCCGAGGGTGCATGCAGCTCCATCAACGCGCGCGTTCTCCTTCCTCACCAACTTCAGCCAGCTCGTCACGCACATTGGCCAGTGTCAGATCGACCCGCTCGACGCTGGGCTGAAGCTCGGTCACGCGCAGGGCCTCGCGCCAGGTGCGGAGATGCGGCTCCGCCCCCGGACCGCCACATCCGGTCTCGCGCGCAGCGAATACGCACGGTCCGAGATCGAGAGTCGAGATCACGACGTCCTGGCCCTCCACACGCACGGCACTCATCGCGTTCGTGGACGACATCGCGGCGCGCTGCGACACGACCACCCCCTGCGGATCGATATTGAAGAGCGCGAGCCTCGTGTTTCCGTTCGAAGCGGCTGGAATCGTCGCCGCCACGACTGCGCCGCCACCGTCCGTGGCTGCCAGCCCGTGCACCAGCAGACCGAAGCGCGGCACCTCGGGGCCAAACCTTTTCGAGGGGGACCATCCCGGCGGCGGAGCCCGTTCGAGGATCGTCGCGTGATCACCTGCGCGCGTGCCACCCAGACGCATGACGGCGAGGTCCGGAACGTCGTAGATGGAGCCACGGGATCGAATGCGCCATGTTGGAATGCCCCATGGCGCCCCCGCCCAAACGGGGGAAACGTGCGGGTGAATCCGCCCCCCCCCCGGGGCCGTCGAGGTGGACCCAGGCGCGAGGTCTCTCCGGATCCGAGCGGTCGTACCCGAGGGTGACCGAAGAGCCGGGCGCCGTTTGTAACACGGCCATCTGCGTGTGGGGATCCGGCTGGGAGCCGCTCACCAGGTCCCGCATCACGTAGCCGGGTAGAATGCATCCAGGCAGCGCGCGCATGACGAGGGCTCGGGGGACGCTACGCATCGCTCGCCCGCGCGTCGCCCTGCGGGCCCAAGCCCGCGGGCGGCGGCCCAGCAGGCGGGGACGCGCCGATCACGGCGAGCGAGATGGCGTCCGTGGCTCCACCGTTTTCATTGGCAGACGATCCATGGTCTTCCGTCGTCAGCAACCGTCGGGCGAGCCAGCGAATCGGTCCCATGTGTGTCAGCCCGTCCATGAACGTGTAGACGACGGGGACGACGACGAGCGTGAGCAACGTCGAGGTCGCAAGACCGCCCATCACGCACACCGCCATCGGCGCCCGCGTCTCGCCGCCCTCGCTCAGCGCGAGCGCGACAGGCAGCATTCCGAAGATCATGGCGGCGGTGGTCATCACGATGGGACGCAGTCGGATCACGCCCGCTTTGACAAGCGCCTCGTTTCTCGCCTCTCCGCTCGCCCTCAAATGATTCGCGAAGTCGACGAGCAGGATCGCGTTCTTGGTGACGAGGCCCATCAGCATGATGATGCCGATCATCGAGAAGATATTGAGCGTCATCCCCGCGACGTAGAGGCCACCGAACGCCCCAACCAAGCTCAGGGGCAAAGACAGCATGATCGTGATCGGCTGCACGAAGCTGTCGAACTGCGCCGCCAGGATCATGTAGACGAGGATCACGGCTAGCAGGAGCGCGAGACCCATGGACGCGAACGACTCCGCCATCATGTCCGCCATACCGGCATAGTCCGTGGTGACCCCTGACGTTACGTGCTTCTTGACGACAGCGTCGACCTGCCTGGTCGCATCCCCGAGCGGAACGCCCTGCAAACCAGCGAGCATGGTGATCTGGCGCTGACGCCCCTGGCGCTCGATCTGGGCAGGCCCCTCACCCCGGCGGACAATGACGACGTTTGCCAGGTCGACCAGCTGGCCGTCCACCGCACGGACCTGGAGGTTCGCGAGGCTCTCGACCCGGTCGCGGAGCTCCTTGGGTAGCTGCACAACGATGTCGTACGTCTCGACGCCATCCTTGAGCTGGCTCACTGCGTCGTCGGCGACGAGCGCACGGATGGCGGTTCCGATTGTCGCCGCCGGAACGCCGAGATCCGCCGCACGTCGGCGATCGACCTCAAGCGAGACCTCCGGCTTGCCGCCGCGATATGTCGTGTCGAGATCGACAAGGCCAGGGATCTGCGCGAACTCCGCCATCAAACTGTCCGAAGTCCTGACCAGCTCGTCCATGTCGGGGCCGCGAAGGTTGAGCTGGACTGGCTGCTGGCGAAAACCGCCGCCGCCCCCCCCGATGGGGCTGATCGCGTTCACGGAAATACGCGCCCCCTCGAGCGCGCCGTAGCGGGCGCGTGCCCAGGCCATCAGGTGCTGCTGGTGGAAGTCACGCTCGCCAGCCGGCGTGAGCACAACCTGTATCTTGCCCTCGTTGGACTTGCCTTGCGTGCCCTCGGCCACCGTGGTGAAGGTCAGCGTGACCCCTGGAGCTGCCGAGCGCACGTCCGCCGCCACAGACTCCACGACGGCCTTCGTGGTCTCGAGCGACGCTCCGCTCGGGAGCTCGACATTGAGCGAGAACTCACCACGATCCTCGGGTGGAATGAACTCGGTCTTGACGCGCGTGACCAGCGCGACGGACCCCGCGAGCGAGACCACGGCCGCGGCGATCGTCAGCCAGCGCCAGCGCAGAGCGAAGCGCAGCACCCGAGCGTACGCCCGATCGACCGCATCGAGCACCCGGTCGATTCCGCGGGAGACGATGTTTCGGGATGCCCCGTGCGACGATCGAAGAAAGCGCGACGCCAGCATCGGCGTCAGGGTGAAGGAGACCAGCATCGAGACCGCGACGGCAAAGCTCACCGTCAGACCGAACTGGAAGAAGAAACGCCCGATGATGCCGCGCATGAACGCGACCGGCACAAACACTGCCAAGATCGAGGAGGTCGTCGCGAGGACGGCGAGAAAGATCTCGCTTGTCGCCTTCGATGCTGCCTGCATCGGGGTCGAGCCGGTCGCGATGTGGCGGTGAATGTTCTCGATCACCACGATCGCGTCGTCGATCAGGACGCCGATCGAGAGCGAGAGCGCGAGCATGGTCATGTTGTTGAACGTGAAATCCATCCAGTCGATGAACGCAAAGGTGGCTACCACGCTCGTGGGTATCGCCACCGCGCTGATGAGCGTTGCGCGAAAATCGTGTAGAAAGAACAAGATGATGATGACGGCGAGCAGCGCTCCGAAGACGAGATCGAACTGAACGTCGTGGATCGAGTGCTCGATGTACTTCGAGTTGTCGGTCGGGACGGTGAGCCTGGCCCCGGCCTGCTCGATCCTCGGACGGAGCGCTTCGAGCTCCGCTCTGACCCGCTTGGCCACCTCGACCGTGTTCGCCCCTGACTGCTTGCGGATGATGAGCGAGATGGCGGAGGTGCCGTTCAGAAACGACGCGGAACGAGCATCCTCAACCGTGTCGCTGATCGTCGCGACGTCACGCACTCGCAAGATCGTGCCGCCGCTCGTGGGCAAGACGATGTCGCCAACTTCCTCGGGCGTTCGAGCTTCGCCCTTGGTCTTGACGGCGAGCTCGTACGACCCGACCTCGACGGAACCGCCGGGAACGTCGACGTTCTGGGCTCGGATCGCGTTGGAGACGTCCGTCACCGTGATCCCGACACCGCTCAGCTTCGTCGGGTCGACAAGCACCTTGATCTGCCGCTCCCGGGCACCCACGAGATCGACGCCACCGACGCCCGCCACGCGCTGGATACGCTCCTTCACGACCTTGTCCGCGAGCTCCGAGAGCTCGCGCGGCGACAGATCGCCGGACAGCGCGACCGCAAGGATCGGCGCGGCGCCGACGTCGAACTTCTGGACCAGCGGAGGCTCGATCTGTGATGGGAGCTCGCCCTGGACCTCGGCGACCTTGTCGCGGACGTCCTGGACCGCGCGATCGACCGGTACTTCAAGCTCGAACTGGACGATTACTTGGGTGACGCCTTCGATGTTCACCGAACGGAGGATCTTGATGCCGCTCAGCGTGTTGACCTTCTCCTCGATCGGATCGGCGACTTTCGTCTCCATCGTCTCGGGATCGGCGCCGGGGTAGACAACGGTTACCGTCACGATGGGAAACTCGACGTTGGGAAATAGATCCACGCCGACCCGCGGGTAGCTCATAATGCCGAAAACGACGATCGCCGCGATCAGCATGACCGCGAATACCGGACGCCGGATGAACACATCGGCGACCCTCACGGCTTCACGCTCGTGGCAGAAGCGCTCCCGGCGGGCACCTCGAACGACACCTCAGCGAGCATGCCGGGCCGCAGGGACCGGTCGGCGTTGTCGATGTCCGCGACGATCTCGACGGTTCGGGTCCGCGGGTCTACGGCTGGGTTGACGCGCTTGATCACGACGCGTCGCGTGACCCCCACGGCCGGCATCGTGACTTCGACGGCGGAGCCCGGCCCGATCGTCGCGAGGGCCCGCTCCGGTAGGCGCGCCCTCACCTGCAAGACGGAGACGTCCTGAACGACGAGCACGATCGTCGGAGGCACGGTCGACACGCTCTCCCCGACGCTGCGCCGACGCGACGTCACCACGCCGTTCAGCGGTGAATACACCGCCGTGTCGCCAGCACCCTTCATCGACTGGGCGACCGCCACCTCGGCCTGTTGCACGGCCGTCTTGGTGGTGTCGAAGCGGGTCTTCGCGGTGTCATAGGCCGCGCGGCCGATCGCGCCGGCGTCGTACAGCTCTTTGGTCCGCTTGTGGTCCAGCTCAGCGGCCCCGAGGCTGAGTTTCGCGGACTCCAGCGCTGACTGCGCCTGAGAGATCTTGAGAGAAGCGTCGGCAGAGTCCAGGCGGAAGAGCAGCTGGCCCTTCTTGACATCATCGCCTTCCTCCACCTTCATTTCGGTGATGACACCGGAGACCTTCGGAGCAAGCTCTGCTTGCTCCCGCGGGAGCAGCGTTCCCGTCCCTTCCCTCCCCGCCGGCGAGGGCGCGCTGCTGCCCGGAGCTGCCGCGCGTAGGGCGTCGAGCCCGGGCACGCTCGGCGCCGAGCTGGTCGGCGACGGCAGGTTGGCCTCGGATTTGGACCTCCCGCACGCGGCGATAGCGACAGCGATGACGAGCGCCGCTGAACTCGGGGAGCGTCTCATCGAGGCCGCGCCCCCTCCATGAACAGTTGCAGGATGAGCTCAGCGCGTTCGGACAATCCCGGGGGCCGTCCGGCGTACACCCAGGAGACGGCGTGTGCCTCGAGCGTGCCCATGATGGCCAACGCGAGCGCCGTTCGATCGAGGTCGCCGCGAATGGCACCGCACGCCGCGCCGGTACCGAGCGCCTCCTCCAGCGCGCGGAGGAACATCGCATACGAAGCGCGCACGTCCGCCACGTCAGCGCGCGCGTCGACTCGGATGAGCGCGAAGAGTGCGCCATGGCGCTCCAATTGCGCGAGCGCTTCGCGCACCAGCGCCTCGAGCGCAGCCGGAGGCTCAGCACCCTGCGCGGCGGTTGCAAGTGCATCGGTGAACTCCGCGGAGCGCCGCTGGACGAGCTTCGCAAGAAGCGCGGCCTTGCTGTCGAAATACTTGTACAGCGTGCCTACGGCGACGCCGGCTTTTTCTCCGATCTGCGACATCACAACCGTGTGAAAGCCGCCCTCGAGGATCAGACGCTCCGCGGCATCGAGAATGGTGTTCGTGTACGCCTCGTCTGCGTAGCTCCGGATGACCGAACGAAGGGGCCGGTTCGCGCTGCGCGCCGTGGCGCTGGGAGGCGGGCGGCGAGGTAGCTTGTGTGAATCTTCGTTCATGGTTGCGAGGACTGATTCATACGGCTCGGGTGGAGAAGCGGTCAAGGCCAAATAAGCTCACTGTTTGCGCTTCGGGGGAGGGGCACTTCTCCTGACCGCGCCGCCCGCTCGGGGCGAACGTTCAGCCAGCGACGAGCGCGCGAATGCCGAGCACGAGCGCGCCCGCGAGCACGCCCGCGACAACGTCATCCATGACCACCCCGAGACCGCCGCGCAGGCGTCGCTCGACCCAGCGTACGGGACCGGGCTTGAAGATGTCGAAGAGTCGAAAGCTCACGAACGCAACGATCACCCACGGCGCCTCGAACGGCACCCAGACGAGCGCGATCAGGCAGCCGACAGTCTCGTCGATCACGATGTTCTGCGGGTCCTTGGAAGGGTTGTCGCTCGTCGCCAGCTCCTTCACGTAGCGCTCGGAGAACAGCACAGCGATGACCACGGCCGCCAGGCACACGGCCGCGCGCAGTGCGATCGACCTGCCGTCCAGCGCGACCGCCAGCGGGATCGCCAGCAGCGCGCCGACCGTCCCCGGGGCGGCGATGCTGCGACCGGCATAGCCCATGGTCGCCACCTTCTCGGCCAGCGAGGTGGCCACACGCCGCGGGCCGACCCAGCAGAACACAGTCAGCGCGAGCGGCAGCACCCACACGCAGACGAGGAAATTGACGGTCAGCCCGAGCAGGGCGAGCTTCCCGAGACTGGCGAGACCGGGATGGCTCGCCAGCGCGAGCACACCGAAGCCGAACACGTCGGTGAGGATCGCGCCTGTCACGTCCCAGCCAGTGTGGCGCCACGCGCCCTCCAGCGGCTCGCCCGCCTCGACCCGAGCGACGAGGTGTGCGCCGTCGTCGACCCCGATGCCGAGCAGGATCGGCACCATCACCATGTTGAGGTAGTTGATGTCGAGCCCGAACAGCGGCAGCAGGCCCATCGTCATCGCAATGGTGACGACCGCGGGGGCGAGAGCGAGCAGGGCCAGGCGCACCTTACCGAGCGTCACCACCAGCACGAGCACCACGAGGCTGAGCGTGACGACCAGGATGCGCGGGGCGTCCGCCTCGACCGCCTCCAGGATGTCGGCCATCACCATCGCCTCACCCGCGCCAGCCTTTGTCACGCCGTTCGTGAGCTCGATCCGCCGCAGCTGCGCTGCGAGCCTGCGGACGCCCTCTGCCTCGCCCATGCTCACGGTCGGATACAGCAGCACGAAATGGGAGGGCGCCGCGCCCGGCTTGGGCTCGAAGACATGGCGAAGCGACGGCGGAAGGTCGGCCGCTTCGAACGGCTTCGCCTGTGCCATCGAGTAAAGGCGCTCGGCCTGTCGCGCCGTGCTCGGGTCGAGTTCACTGGAGCGCAGCCGCGAAAGGAGCTTCGAGATTTCAGAGATCAGCCGGGCCTTCGCCGCTTGCTCGACGGGCAAGAAATCGGCGCGGGACGCCACGAGGCCGATCGTGGCCTCGGATCCGAGCCCGTTCATCTTCGTGCGAACCGCGTCGCTGACCGCGCGCGCCTGTGTCTCGTCGTCGGCGAGCACGACCATGGGCGTCTGCGAGCGGCCGAGCATTTGGTTCACCTCCTTGTCGAGGTGAAAGCTCGGCAGGTCCGCGTCATCGAGGCGTGAGAAGTCGGCATCGAAGTCCGCGCCGGGAGATTTCACGACGATCAGCGCCATGGCCACCATCGCGATCCAGAAGAGCCCATGCGCGTAACGGGTCGCCGCTCGCACGCCAGGCAGCGCCGCCGGGGCGCCGGGGCGCACGAGTCGCGGCGCGAAGCGGGTCGCCACGCCGAGCATGGCAGGCAGCAACGTCACATAGGCGGCCAGCACCAGCATCATCCCGAATGCGGCCAGCGTGCCGAACTCGCGAAAAGCCCCGAAGTCCGTCCACGTTAGCGCAGCGAAGGCGGCGGCCGTGGTCATCGCGGCAGCGAGCGACACCCGGCCCGCTTCGCCGAAGGCCGTACGCACCGCGGCCTCGGGCGCCTCTCCGGAGGCGATCCTCTCCAGGTACCGCCCGAGGATGTGGATCCCGTTGTCGATGCCGATGCCGACGAGGATCGCCCCGATGAATGCGGTCAGGATGTTGAGCTTGCCGAAAAGCACCGCGGCCACGCCGTACGACATCGTGATGCCGAGGAAGAGCGGCGCGAGGACCAGCAGGATCGCGAAGAACCTGCGGAAGTGAAAGCCGACGTACGCCACGACGAGCAGCAGCGCGAGCGAAGAGGTCAGCTTCAGATCCGCGCCCATCATCAGCTGGAGGTCGACGCGCTTCTTGTAGCGGCCAGTGAGCCGCACGCGCATGCCCGGGTCGTACGCATCCGGGCGCACGCGCTCCAGCACGCCCTCGACGTCTGCTACAACCTTGCGCGTGAAATCAAGATCGCTCGCCAGCTCGGTCGGACGGACGAAGATCGCGAGCTTCGTCCGGGCGTCGTCCTCGTGATAGTGGGTGGCTGGTGCGTCGCTCGGGCCTGCACGGTCGTCGATGGCAGGCCCGCCAAGGGCTCGAAGTCGGCCCTCGTGCTTCGCGATGATCGCCGAGAAATCGAGCGTCGGTGGCTGCGCGTCGTCGAGGTCGAGGTAGCTGCGCTGGATCTCGTAGGTCTGCCGCTGCTTGAGGCCGTTGCGCATGACCTCCAGGTCGGCGACGTCCAGGAAATAGAGCGCGCGCTGCTCGAAGAACGCTACCGGGGTCGCCTCGTCGACGAAGCTGACCCGCTCGAGCTTGCTCAGCTCTGGCGCCACCTCGTCTGCGAAGCGGCGCCGGGCCTCGGGCGTGCCGCCGTCGACCATGAGCACCACGAAGCCGACTCCGCCGAAGCGCGAGCGCAGCTCCTCGACGTTGCGTACGCTGTCGTAGGTCGGCGGAAGAAGGTTGGTGATGTCCGGGTCGAGCCGCAAGCGGGACGCTGACCAGGTCGCGGCGGCGACCAGGCCGGCGTTCAGCAACAGCGCCAGCAGCGCGTGACGGAAGCAGATCGACGCCAGCGCGCCAAGCGCTCGGCCGATCGCCGCCGTCAGCCTCGACAGACCCGAGATTGTCACGCCCCGTTCGTCGCCGGGTGCCGGCGCTCCTTGGGGGCAAATACGAAGTCGCGCAGAAGGGGATAATTCCAGGTCACGAACACCACGAGCCGCGTCAGGCCCCACGCAATGCGGTAGTCCGCGTCAGGCAGCAGCAAGATCAGCGTCACCCCTCCGGCGTTGAGCAGCGCGCTCGATCCAGAGACGAACAGGAAGCGCGTCGCCTGGCGGCCGCGGGCGCCGTCCGCCGCGTCGAATGCCCAGCTCCGGGCCGCCGTGAACGCAATCACGCCGCCAACGACGCAGCCGGCGACGGTGGCGAGGCCCGGTGAGATGTGGCCATGCGTGACCAGCGACCAGACAGTGACCATGTCCGCGGCCGTTGCCACGACGCTCACCACTACGCTGCGCGAGAACGGCCGCAGCTGGCGGTTGACCTTGCTGCCGAGCTCAGCCATCAAGTGCGCGAGTCGCTGGAGCGAGGTGGCGTGAGACGTAGCGGCCACGAGCACGATGCCCACGATCGCGAGGCGATGGGGCGGGTGAGGGTCGACAGGAATCAGCAGCGCCTCGAGCACCGGGCTGATGGCGCCGGTGACGCCGATCGCGATGATCCGCTCGGCGCGTTGCATCACCCCGACGTCGCCCATCTTCACGCCCAGCGACTCGCCACGGGCGCGCACGTAGGACACGAGCAGCGAGCCGGTCAGCGCGAGCAGGCAAGCGAGCAGGACCCACCCGTCGCGGTAGTACCAGGCGAGCCCGATCAGCACGGCCGCTTCGCAGTAGCGGTCGAGCACGGAGTCCAGCGCGGCGCCGGCCGGGCTCGCGCGGCCGGTCGCGCGCGCGACGCGGCCATCGAGAAAATCAAGGCCGCCCGCGGCCAGATACAGCCAGCCGCCGAGCGCGAAGCGGCCCGCGGCGAACGCGACGCCTGCGCCGAAAGACAGACAAACGGAGGACGTGGTGATCGCGTTGGGCGGAATCCCGGCGCGCGCGAGGCCCTGCCAGAGAGGCCTCATCAGCCAGGCGAAGAAGTGGCGAGCGCGCGCGGTGGTGAGCCCCCCGAGCCCGCGGTGGTCCATCTCTTCGTCGTGGAAGGCGCCACTGCGAGCGTTGCGCAGCGCATACGCCACGAGCCCGACGAGCAGGATCGCGAACAAGACGATCGCAGGCGCGATCGCCGTCCAGATCCGCCCGCCCTGTGACAGGTCACCGCGAAGCCAGTCCCAGATCGCCTTCATTCTGTAGTCTCCCGGGAAGGCGCGGCAGCCGGCCCAGCGTGATCGAGCCGCTCACGTTCGGAAGCGGCTCGGTCCCGCGCCAGCAATTGCAAAGCACGCCGCAGCGCCGCGAGCACCCCCAGGCCGGCGAGCGCCACCGCCACCCCCGCGAGGCCATCGAGAATGTAATGATGGCGCAGGTAGACGGACGCGTAGAACATCGCCGCCGCCCACAGCGCAGCCGGCAGTCGCGCGCGCCACCCGAGCCGCCAGGTCCCGATCAGCGGCAGCATCCCGTACGCGACGTGCAGGGAGGGCATCGCGCCGAACACGTTCCAGCTGCGCTCGTAGAAGCGGCGGAACAGGTTCACACCGAAAAGGTCGTCGAAGCGGGCGCCGCCCGCGGCGCTCGGGGCGGCATCGAGGACCGCCCCGCCGAGGCCATGCCGATCCACGTACCAGGGGGGGGCTGCCGGCCAGGCCAGCCAGATGAACCAGCCAATCACGCTCATGACGGCGAACGTGCTGGACATGATCAGCGCATCCTCGACGCTCACCCTGGCATACAAGGACGCTGCCACAAGAAGCGGCACGATCAGGTAAAGCACGTAGACCCCGCCGAAGATCGCATCAAGGACCGGGTGCGTGTGCGTGGCGATCCAGTCGGTGATCACCAGCCGACCGCTGCTGGTCGTGATGCCGAACAGGGCATTTTCGGCACGCCACAGATCATCCACGTGGATCCGCCCGCGGAGCGGCATGGCGAGGCGCAGAAAATCGTACCCGAGCCCTGTGAGGGCGAACGGGCCGGCGACGCGGACGAGCCCCCGCAGCCGCGGCCCCCACCAGGAGCACACCGTCACCACCGCGGCGATCACGTAGTGCTCCGAGCGCAGGCCGATCAGCACGTGAATGGCCAGGAACAGCGGCGGAATGAAGGCCAGCACGAACCACGCGATCCAGGCGTGGTCGCCGCGCGGCAGGCCGTCGGGGCGGAGTCGAGCCCTGTACGACGCGGACCTGGCGGGTTCGGCGCTCATCGACAAATGCCTGGTGCGATCAGTCGTAGTACTCGTTGCCCAGGTGGTTGATGAGCTCTTCGCCCATCATCCAGCGCAAGGTGTTCTTGAGCTTCATCTGTTGCACGAAAAGGTCATGCTCCGGGTAAACCTCGGGCGCCGCCATCGGGCTCTTGAAGAAGCTGCTCAGCCACTCCTGCGTGCCGCGGAAGTCAGCGCGCGACGCGAGGTCCATCAGCAACGCGAGATCGAGCACGAGGGGCGCTGCGAGGATCGAGTCCCGGCACAGGAAGTTGACCTTGAGCTGCATCGGGTAGCCGAGCCAGCCGAAGATATCGAGGTTGTCCCAGCCCTCCTTGGCATCGCCTCGGGGCGGGTAGTACTCGATCCGGATCTTGTGGTGGATGTTGCCGTACAGCTCCGGGTTCTTCTCCGGCTGCAGGATCGACTCAAGCACGCCGAGCTTGGACACCTCCTTCGTGCGGAAGTTGTCCGGATGGTCGAGCACCTCACCGTCGCGGTTGCCCAGGATGTTGGTCGAGAACCAGCCCGCGATCCCGAGCGCGCGAGCCTTCAGCCCGGGCGCCAGGACCGTCTTGAGCAACGTCTGTCCGGTCTTGAAGTCCTTGCCGGCGAGGGGCACGCCCATCTCCAGCGCAAGGTCCCACACGGCGGGGAAGTCGACCGTCAGGTTCGGGGCGCCGTTCGCGAACGGAACGCGCTCCTTGATGCACGCCCACGCGTACAGCTGGGAGCTGGAGATACCCGGGTCGTTCTGCAGGAGGCCCGACTCGAACGCCTTCACGCTGGCGTGAACTGCCGTGGGCTCCAGGTAGGACTCCGTGCTTCCGCACCAGATCGCGACCGCGCGGCTCGCCCCGTTGTCGCGCAGGAAGGTGCGGATGTCGTTTCGAAGTTGCTCGACGAGATCGGCCTTCGTCGCGCCCTGCTTAACGTGCGTCCCGTTCAGCCGCTTCACGTACTCGGGATAGAACGCGCCCTTCATCGGTGAGATCGCAGCGAGCTCGTCGGCCACGGCTTCGAGGTGGTCGCGCTCGAGCACCTTGGCATGGCGCGCGCTCTCCAGCGCATTTTCCGGGAAGATGTCCCAGCCGCCGAACACGAGGTCCTGCATCGGGGCCAGCGGAACGAACTCCTTGATCGGCACGACGCGATCGTCGGTGCGCTTGCCCAGACGGATGGTCCCCATCTGGGTGAGCGAGCCGATCGGTAGAGCCTGCCCCTTGCGAACGAGAAAGCAGCCGGCGAGGAACGTGGTCGCCACAGCGCCGAGCCCGGGCAGGAGCAGGGCGAGCTTGCCCTCGTGAGGGCGGATGGTTTGAGGAGCGTTGCGCATAGTGTCTTTATCTCTCGTCTTCGACGCGACGCCATGAAGAAGTTGTAATGACCCATTGATGAGCCCGCCCACGAATGCGCCGATGCGATCCCCTGGCTTGGCGACACTCTGGGACCATCTGCTCTTCAATGAACCCGCACAACCACAGGGCGAGTGACGACACACCGTTGCTCCCGTGACGAGGACTCGCATCGGTGCTCGCTGTTGTCGGGCAGAGCTCTCACGCGGCGGCTCTTCGCACGGCAGCGGCCTGCACATCCATCAGTACAGCCGCCGTGCGGCCATCCCCCTCAGGCCTCGCGCTTTCCGCCCGCTGCGGACTGGCGGAGCGCGTCCGGACGCCGCGCGTAGCCAACGACAGCGGCGAGGCCCATCAGAACCAGCGGCGGGATGACCATCGCTCCCTCTCCGGTTGCCCGAAAGAGGTGCGTGTAGATTGCGCCCGCCATCACCGCCACGAGGGCGGCGGCGGAGAAGAACGCCGTCCGGGGCACGACGAGAAGACCCGCGGCGACCACTTCGACGGCGCCGATGAGGAGGCGGAACCCCTGGGGAAAGCCCCAGCGCTTGAACCCCTCGACGTGCTGCTCCGCACCCGCGAGCTTCGAGCCACCCGCAATGAGAAACAGCGCTGCGAGCAGCCCCGAGAGCACCCAGAGCGCGATCGTCGTTACCCTCCGTCGCTCTGCCACGTTCTCACCTCAGACCTGGAATGACGAGGACCAAGGCCACGAGCGTCACTGCCAGGAGCAGCGACTTCAGCTGGACGCTGCGCGCCTGGCGGCGTACCTGCGCGAGCTCGGCTCCGTCGGTGATCGCCTCCGGCCCGGCGTCCATGTCGCGCTGACCGCGCGATGCGAGGGCCACTCATGTTCTTTCCTGGGCCTGCAGCACGCCCACCGCGCCTCCCCAGAACGGCAGGAACAGGGCGAGTCGCCAGAGCCTGTGCGCATCGATGCTGACCACGAGAACCGCCAGGCCTGCACCGGCCACGAACAGACCCGAGCCGAACGCCATGCGGATTCGGCGTTCTCGACGTCCGATGTTCGCGACGCAGACCGCCGGTGTCCTGTTTGCAACGCTCACGACGCTCAGCCCTTGGCGGCTGCGACCAGGGCTGGCTGGCGCATGGAAAGAAACTGGAGCACGCTGGTCGGCGTCTTGCCCGTGAGCTCACGAAACGCCGAGCTCGTCGGTCCGAAGAACCCGCGCGCCATGCCGACATCGAAGGACACCCAGAGCTTCGCGACGGCCTCCGGCATACCACCTTGGGTCACCATCGCGGCGGCCAGCGCGTCCGGTTCCATCGCAACATAGTCGACGTGCTTGCCGGAGAGCTCGCCCGCGAGCTTGGCGAGCTTCGCGTAGGTCACGACCGACGGGCCGGTGAGCTCCAGGGTGCGCTTGCCCTCGAACGCGGAGGACAGCGCCGCCGCAGCAGCACGCGCGCAGTCCTCTCGCGTCACATACGCGGCGCCCCCATTTTCGGCGGCCGCGAAGAGCTTGCCCATCGCCACTGCCTTCGGGAGGCTCATCATGAGCAGATCCGTGTAGAGATTGTTGCGCAGGATGGTGTGCCCGAGCCCGCTCTCCAGGAGCGACTTCTCGGTCGCTACGTGGTCTCCGGCGAGGAGCACGGGTGAGCCCTCTTCGGCACGCGCGAGCGAGGTGTAGACGACGTGCTCGACTCCCGCGTTCGCGAGGGCCGCAATGGCGCGCCTGTGCTGCTCGCCACGCCGTCCGAGCTCCATCGAGTCGGTGCTGATGAGGAGCACCCGGTTCACACCGGCGAGCGCGTCGTCCAGGGTCTGGGGTGCGTCGAAGTCCACTTTTCGCACGATCGCGCCGCGCTTCGCGAGATCCTCGCACCTCTCCGGGTTGCGCGTGCCTGCGATCACACGGTGCGCCTTTGACTCGAGCAGGAGCTCCACCGCGCGCCGGCCGAGCTGGCCCGCCGCGCCCGTCACCAGCACAGATTTTGTTGCGGTCATGGTCGTTTCTGTTCCCTGAACTCAAAGTACCCGTTCGTAACCAGCGCTGCATGCGTAACCGGATGCCCACTCACCCACAAGGAGGCACATCCGTGTAACCGGACCACTTCCGCCCAGCACGCGATGGCGCCAAGCTCGAACGCCGCGACCGACGCTCCGAGCACCTCGTCCTAGAAGATGCATCGACCGGCTTCGTCCTGTGCCGCGCCCGCTGTCGCCACCAGCGACAGGAGATGCTCCTCGCGAGGATGCGCGGCGCGTGCTGCCGGAGCTTCCGACCATGCGGCGGTCCTCGCGCGGCACGGGCTCTTCGTTGCAGGTCTCTCCAAGCCACGCGTCGAAAAGCCGCGACGCGTCACGCGCCGAGCCGGGACTCTTCAGCGTGCGCATGTTGTGGAAGCTCATGCCGCTGCCGACGATCAGAACGCCCGCGTCGCGAGGGGGTGCGAGCGCGCGGCCGAGGTGGGGGGTAGCTGCGTGCATCGAGGCTCGCATCGAGAGAGAGCTGCACGGCCGGCAGCGCCAGCTCGGGGAATGCGCCTACACGACCGCGCGGGCCCTGCTGGGGCTCCACGACCAACTGCGTCGTTGCGGCACCCATCGCCCCCGCCGAGAGCGCGCCGAGCGCCGCGCGTCGCGTGAGCACGTGCGCCGGATTCGAGCGAGCGCCAGGGTCGCGCGGCCTGCTGGTGCCCTTATGTACTTGGTTCCAAAGGGTGACCTAGGATACGACAGGAACTGGATCGGCCCGACCGCAACGAGGCACCTCATGTCCGCTAGGCACACCAAGATTACCTACGAAGAGTGCCCAGTTCGCGAGGTGCTCAACCGTGTCGGCGACAAATGGAGCATTCTCGTCGTGGCAGTCCTGAGGGACGGGTCGATGCGGTTCAGCGATCTGCGCCGATCGATCGATCGCATCTCACAGCGGATGCTTACGCTGACGCTGCGAGGGCTCGAGCGGGACGGACTCGTCACACGCACGGTGACGCCAACAACACCGCCGCGCGTCGACTACGCGCTCACGCGGCTGGGCCGCACGCTTCTCGACCCCATAATGGCGCTGGCCGCCTGGGCGGAGAAGAACCGGCCCGCGATCCAGACGTCACGCCAGCGGTTCGACGACACCGATCGACCTGCAGCTATCGCACCGCGAGCTCCCCGGAAGTCGATTCGAGGCTCGCGGTAGTACGTCGCACAACAGCGCGGCCGTGCGACTCCGGCAGAGCCAAGAAGAACGTCCGCGTGCACTGAAACCAGGTGGGCATGGCGATGCGATCCCCATCGATCTTGCAGGCTGGCGCGGCGCGCTGCGGAGAACGCTGCTAGCATCGCTGAGAATGGTGGTTCTCATGCGAAACGTGCGTCACGTCCTCGCCACGGGGTCGCTCCTCGCCGCCGGCTGTGGCGGCTACCACTCCGAGTACGCTCCGCCCGCGGACGGACGGCCGCGCCTGGTATGGCGCGACGATGGTCCCGTGATGGTGATGGCGAACGAGGAGGGGACGGACCTGGACAACTGGGGCCCACCGGGGTGCATGCAGGCGGTCGACGAGGCGCTGACGAGCAGCTCGAACGGATCTTCGCGCCTCTCGGGGTCGCCCTCGGTCCACATCGTGCCGTCGACGTCCGGTGGTTTCTGGGTTCCAGCGCCCGCCGCGCCCGCTTCTCGTGTCAGTGGCACGCCACATCTCGGCGGCGCGCGTGTCGGTGCCACGCCACATCTCGGCGGCGCGCGTGTCGGTGCCACGCCACACCTCGGCGGCGCGCGTGTCGGTGCCTCGCCGCGTGTGAGTGGCTCCGGCGCGCGCTCGAGCGGCGGTGGGCGCTCGGGCGGCGGAGGCTCGGGTGGCGCATCGAGCGGCGGGGGCTCGGGTGGCGGATCGAGCGGCGGAGGCTCGGGCGAGGGTGTAGCCTATGCTGCGATCATTGCCGCCGCCGTGGCCATCGTCGCGCTGCCGTTCGTCACGCTGTCGCTGGCCCTCAGCCGTCCCGAGCCCGAATCCGCGACGGCTACTGCGATCGACTCATTCAACGCGCACACCGACCTGGCTCGCATGGCGGGGTCGCCGTGCGACGACACCGTTGTCGAAGGGGACGTCGAATGACCCTCGCGCATCCTCGAGGACGTCGGCGTCGCAGCACGGGGATCCTGGTGCCTGCCGCGCTGTCGCTGTCTGGCTGTGCGCACGGCGCCACCGCCTACACGCCCGTGCTGCGTGCGCGCGGCGAGCTCGTGTTGAGCTACGACGATGGCTTCACCATGTCGGCCGGAGGGCGGGAGGTCGCGAGCGGCTCGACGTGGTATGGCCTCACCGACAATGTCCGCTGCGTCCGCAAGGCCAGGGATCACGCCGAGTCGGCGGAGCAGGCCGGCTCCGCTGCGCTCGGGCTGACGTATACGGGAATGATCCTCGCCTTCTCCTCGCTCTCCAGCCTGGGCGGGTTGTACTTCCTCGATCCGCCGTCGGGCGAACCCAACTACGGGCTGACGGGTGGCATCCTGGCCGCGGGGCTCGGTGTCAGTGTGACCGGCCTCATACTGGCGGCGATTGGAAAGCACGAGAAGACGGTGGCCAATGGCCACGCGCTCGACGCGATGAACTATTACAACGACGCGGTCGGCAGTCGCGGCGGCACGTGCGATAGCCCGAACCCGTAGCGTGACGTGCCCTCGTCGCCGTCACGCCGTCGTTCGCCTGTAGCGCTCCTGCGCTCGAGACCGGGCCAAGCGACGAGCGTCGGCGGTCGCCGCGCAGCCGGCGCCCGTGCCCGGCGCAATCGCGAGCGCCGCCGGTGAGGGCGCTGCCGTCGCGTTCGATTCAGGCGAGCCGCATAGGTGCAAGCGCAGGATTGCTGCGATCTCCGGGGCAACGCGTCTGATGAAGCACGCGGCCGACACTGGGTCCGCTGAACCGGTGCCGCTCGACCCGACGCTGGCGACGTCTCGAACGTTCGGGGCGCTCGTCGAGGGGCCGTTCCGGGACCTGCATGCGAGCTATCGCCCATCGACCCGGGAGCGCTACGACGCGCTCTTTCGTCAGAGCGTGCTCGACGCGTTCGGAACGCTCGAGCTCGATCAGCTGGACGGGATTGAAGCTGCGAGGGTTCGCAGCCAAGCTCTCTTCGAGAGGCGCCCAGGCGAAGGGCGCCGTGACGCTCGTGCGCACGGTGCTCCACACCGCCTTCGAGACGGGCTGGTCGAGGGCATTCCCGGACCTGCCCCGGCTCGTCAAGGAGTCGCTGAAGCTCCCGATAGCTTCGCGGGACGACGAGCTCGAGGCGATCCTCTCTCGGGGTCGAGGCTGGCTCGGCACCGTCGTTCAACTCTCGGCTCATGCTGGTCTGCGCATGGGGGAGGGGGCCTTCGGGTGAGGCGAGCTAGGTCATCGGTCCTCCTCCTCAGCTTTCACGACGCACTCAACAGTCACGCCCAGCCCCCGCGACGACGAATTTCATGATTTCAAAGGCGAGAGGGTCGCCGTTCATCGCAACCACCTCGCCCCAGATCGGTGCCCACCAGGTGCCCAGCCACCATGACGCCGCGTGGTTTTGCGTTGCGCCCCATTGCCACAGATTCTCAGAACCAGCCGTTTCCGTGCGGATCGCGCGTGAAACGCCGCCTTTCAGGATCGGTTCATCAAATCCTCTCGCCCCGACTCATTCCCTTCCGCTGCGAGCGTCTTCGCAGCGGGTTCGGAGCGCGTAGAGGTTGAGTCGCCTCACTCGGGCACCTCTGGCGGCGCGACGCCGAGGCGTCCTGCGAGCTCTTCGACGAGCTCCTTGGCGGTCAGCCACGGCAACCCGTTGGCCAGCACCACGTCGCTCGCCGAGACTTCGAACGTCACGGTCACGGTGCCCTTGCTGCGCTTGACTGACTTGCGCACCGAGAGCTTCTCGACGGGCAAGGGACCGACGCGGGCGCCCACCCAAGGTGGCTCGGTGACGAAGGTGCGCGCGCGCAGGTCTACGGTGGTGCGATGGCCCCGCACCCAGGTGGCGAAGAGCAGGAATGAAGCTGCGAACGCGCCGGCGGGCCAGCCGAGGAAGTAGGTGGCGACGACGGCGCCCACGCCGAAGACGACCTGGAACACGACGAGGTCACTGTTGGCGTGGGTGCGGAAGTGCACGACGTCATCGCGCCCGGGCACGGCCTGCAGATGCGTGCGCAGCTTCATGGGACTCCATCCACGCCCTCGTACTCGATCCGGTCCTTCGTTCGCCCGCTCATGATAGGCCACCGCGCGCGTGCGCGAGGCTCGTAGACTGGGGCGGTGAGGGTCGGCCTCGTGGGCGTAGCGTTGCTCTTGGCGTGTGGTGACAGCACCGCGCCGAGCGGCGGCTCGGCCGCGGAGGGCGGCGGGGGCTCGGGCGCAGCCACCGCGACGCGTGGAAGCGGCGCAGGTGGGGCAGGCCCGAGCGCAGGCGGCAATGGCGGCAACGGTGGGGGAGGGGCCGCAGGCGGCGGCGCGGGCGGTGCGCCTGCCGACTACGCCGTCGGCACGGCGTTGATCAGCATCCAACATCGCTTCATCGACGGGGCGATGTTCGGTGGCTGGGGGCCTCACCTCGGTCACTTGGTCGAGCTGCCCAGCGGCACGTTCTTCGTCGACGACGTGTGCACGCAGCCAGGCGACTCGGGGCTCTTGCCCTGCGACGTGAACGACGACCACACGCTCGGCTACTACCGGCGTGTGGGTGGCGTGTGGGAGCTGGTGACGACCGCTGCGCTGCCCGGGGTGGTGCAGCAGAACACGGCCACGATCGCCTCGCCCACGGGGGGCTCGCTGCACACGTTCGGGCTGGATGTGTCGGGCGCGAAGATCCAGCAGTGCACCTTCGTCGCGCCTGCGGGGCCGGTGACGTGCGCCGAGCTGGGCTTCACGGTGGCGCCCAACTCGAACTACATCGGCGCGGCGCTCTCGCCGCTGGGCTACCGGCTGGTGTGGTGGACGACGGTGGCGGACGGCGGCGGCGGCAGCTTCCACTATCTCGTGGACTACGGCGGTGGCTGGAACGGCCCGCGCTCGGGCGGGGTGGCGGGGTACAACGACGCGTCGTACGTGAACATCGCTTTCCCTTCGAGCGTACCGGCGAGCTTCGTGATGCACGGGCAGCTGGTGGCGGGTCTCGCGCCCAACTGGACGTTCACCGGAGCGATCGGTGTGGGGAACCTCACGACGACCGACGCGGTTTCGTGGACGGTTCCGCTGGCGAGCGTCGGCGGCACCGACGCGATCGTCTCCACCAACGACATCTGGGTCGATCCGGTGGGCAACGACGAGCACGTGATCGCGCGCACGTCCGTCGGCGCGGCGGCGTACTTTCATCGCCCAATGGGCGGAGCGTTCAGCGACGCGAGCTTCGTGCTCGACCAGAGCTACCGCGCGCGCTTGGTGCCACACGGCGACCGCCTCGCGCTGGTGTACGGGCTGGCGGGGGCAGGCCTGGCGCTGAGGGTCGCTAGGCCGGAGGACCGCCCGGCTGGCTCACCGATCGACTGGGGCCAGCTCCCCGAGCAGGCCATCCCGCTGCCCGACGGCTACGCCGACCTGTACGCGATCTACCCGGCAGGCCCGCCCTACCAAGCGGCCCCCGGCGCAGCCATCGAGCTCGCGCTGGTCGGCGCCGAGCGCCAGTTCGAGGTGCTTGGCGTGACGCTGACGCCACCCTGAGCCGAACCCGCCAACTTCACAGCGGCTGGATCTCCCCGAGCGGTGGGTCCCCGAGCTTCCACATCACGCGCATGCTGGCGGGCGGAAACTGTGCTGGTTGATGGGAGAGGTCCACCGGAAATCGTGCGCGCACCGTCGCGTTTGTGAGGATCGAAATCTCACCCATCAAGAGCCCACCCAGCAGCACCACATCACCGAACAGGCTCTTGAAGCGCGTGTTCGTGCGAATCACCATCCCATCGCGAAACCGCAGCGTCTCCCCGCGCCCTTGGGGGTAGTCCACGGACGCGCCCACTTGCCAAACGCCCATTTGGCCGGCGAGTAACGGTGCCACGGGCGCAGGCACCTCGACGACGCCGAACCCGGCCGGCGGACAGGTGAAATCGAACCCAACGTGCGGTGACCCAGGCCCCTGTGCACGAAGCGCCACTGCGCAATGCGAGGGCACCGATTGGCGCGACTGAAAGTAGAGCTGCATGACGCAAGCTCCATCGTCCACGCGCATCCGCACAGCGAAGCAGAAGCCGTCTCGATCGAAGAACTCACCGCACGCCGCGTGCAAGTAGTCCGGTGCGCGATCGGCGGCGAAGTGGACGCGCAGGAACAAGCCAAACCCACCAACGATACCCACGAACGGGACGAGCAACGACCAGACGGTCCAGGGGCCCGGCAGCGCCAAGCCGATGGTGCTCACCATCCCCACCAGGATGAGTACCAGAGCGAGACCCTTCGCTGCCTCCCTGGCCCTCAACGCGTCACCTCGTCAGTCGAAAGCTGGACGCCATCGGCGACCTCGATCCGCATCACCGCGAACTCTACAGCGTCTCGGCGCCGAACGTGTCGCACGCGGCCGGGTCGCCGCGCTCCATGCCGCGCTTGAACCAGCGCACGCGCTGCTCGCTCGAGCCGTGCGAGAAGGTCTCGGGCGTGACGCGGCCCTTGGCGCGCCTCTGCAACGTGTCGTCGCCGATGGCGCTGGCGGCCTGGAGCGCCTGCTCGACGTCGCCGATTTCCAACAAGCCCAACTTCTTCACGTGCGCGCCCCACACGCCGGCGTAGCAGTCCGCTTGGAGCTCCATCCGCACGGCGTTGCCGCTGGGGCCCTTCTCCTTGCCCTCGCTGCGCACGCGCGCGGAGGTACCGAGCAAGGTCTGCACGTGGTGGCCGACCTCGTGTGCGATCACGTAACCGGCCGCGAACTCGCCCTCTGCGCCGAGCTTCTTCTGCAGGTCGGCCAGGAACTCCAGATCGACGTAGGCCTTCTTGTCGCCCGGACAGTAGAACGGCCCGACGGCGGACTCTTGAAAGCCGCACGCGCTCGGGACGCCGTCGCGAAACAGCACCAAGGTGGGCTCCTCGTAGGGCTTGCCGAGCTTGGGCAGCGCTACGTTCCACACGTCCTCGGTGGTGGCCAGGATCTTCCGCGTGAAGACGGCGCCGGGATCGTTGGGGTCGACGTCGGTGCTGGCGCGCGGGGCTTGGCCCTCCCCGGCGCTCAGCAACGCGAGCGGGCTCTTGCCGGTGACCAACGCGTAGATGAGCGCGATCACGATGGTGAGCCCGCCTACGGCGGCGCCCCCTCGTTTGGCGCCTTGGCCGCGACGATCATCGACGTTGCTGCTCTGCCGGACGTTGTCGAGCTTCATGGTGAGGTCGCGCCCGTCTTAGCCGACCTCGCGTGTGGCGGGCACCCTCACTTCTTGCAGAAGCGGAGCTGTGGCTGGATCTCTTTGCGCTTCTCTGGCGCCCAGCTCAACGACAGGAGCTTCTGCACGCGATCGCAGTAGCCCTGCTTGCCGACGTCCGAGAGCCACCCCGCCTCCATGCGGTCGAAGGCGGCCAGCTCGAACGACAGCGCGAGCTCGAGATCCTTGTCGAGGTCCTTGCGACGCTTGGCGGCGGGCCCGGCGATCTGCGCCGTGAGTAGCAGGCTGGCTGACACGTCGTTGGGGTGGTCGCGAAAGTAGGCCAGCGCGCCGTCGACGGTCTCGAGCTCGCCGGATGGGTACTTCCTCTCGGAGAAGCCCTTGCCGCCGCGCAGGCCCTCGGTGCTGGGGCCCAGCGTGGCGTCCGAGAGCAGCGTGAAGGAGCAATCGGGAACCGGCTCGTGGGCGAGCAAGAACGCACGAAGTGCCTCGGCGCGCTCGACGGACGCACGGTGCAGCCAGGCGCCGCTGCCATTGATTTCGAGCACCATACAGGCGACTTCGGGGTCCACGATGTGGAACGACGGGTACCCCTCGGCGTTCTTGAGCGGCTCGCCGAGCGCGCTCTTGGCCGCGCAAGCCAAGCGCCACTTGAGGCCGACGTCGTTGGTCAGCTCGATGCCCTTGGACCTCACCACCGGGCCCGACTCCGGGCAGGCGCGCACATGGACGAACCCGGGCTTCGGAGGCGCAACGCTGCTGGCCGCCGCGCTGGCCCCAGCGCTCGCGGCTGCGGCTGTCGCCGCGCTCTCGGGGGCTGGCGAGGCGGAGCGCGCAGGCGCAGGCCCACAGCCCCAGGGCGCGAGCGCGGCGAGGGCGGCGATCAGGACTCGTCGCAAGCTCAGCCTGTGCGCTCGATGATCGTGGCGATGCCCATGCCGCCGCCGATGCACAACGTGATCAGCGCGGTCGAGAGCCCGCGGCGCTCGAGCTCGTCGACGGCGGTGTGCAGCAAGATCGCGCCCGTCGCGCCCAGGGGATGGCCCAACGCGATCGCGCCGCCGTTCACGTTGACCCGTGCAGGATCGATCGAGAGATCTCTCATGGTCTTGAGCGGCACCACGGCGAAGGCCTCGTTGATCTCCCAGAGGTCGATGTCCGAGACCTTCATTCCGGCCTTCTTGAGCGCGCGCTCCGAGGCGGGCGTGGGCGCGGTGAGCATGATCACCGGCTCGGCACCGGCGGTGGCCATGGCTCGGATGCGCGCGCGGGGCTTGAGCCCGTGGGCCTTCACCGCCTCGTCGCTGGCCAGCAGCACCGCGGCGGCGCCATCCACGATGCCGCTGGAGTTGCCGGCGGTGTGCACGTGGGAGATGGAGGCCACCTCGGGGTAACGCTTGCGCGCCAGCTCGTCGAAGGTCTCGCCGTTGGGGCCGACGGCGGCGGCGCCCATGCCCACGAACGCGGGCTCGAGCTTGGCGATCGCCTCGATCGTGGCGCCGTGCCGCGGGTACTCGTCCACCTCGGCGAGCACCGCGCCGCTGGCCGGGTCTTTCACGGCGAACAGCGCGCGCTGGAAGTGGCCCGCCTTCTGCGCGGCCTCGGCCTTGTGCTGGGACGAGAGCGCGAAGGCGTCGAGCTCGGCTTTGGTGAAGCCCTCGCGGGTGGCGATCAGGTCGGCGCTGATGCCCTGCGGCACCTGGAACAGCTTCGCGCGCAGGTGCGGGTTGTTGCCGTCGATGCCGCCCTCATCGGAGCCCATCGGCACGCGCGACATGCTCTCCACGCCGCCCGCTATCACCAGGCCCTGATGCCCGCTGGCCACACCCATGGCGGCGAAATTCACGGCCTGTAGGCCCGAGCCACAGAAGCGGTTGATGGTGGTGCCCGTGAGATCATCCGGCAAGCCGGCGGCGAGCACGGCGTTGCGCGCGATGCAGGCGCCTTGCTCCTGGGCCTGGCTGACGCAGCCGATCACCACGTCCTCGATCTGGCTCGCGTCCACCTTGGCGCGCTCGAGCAGCGCGCGCAGCGTCTGCGCCAAGAGCTCCTGCGGGTGCACCCCCGAGAGCGCACCCTTGCCGGCCTTGCCACGGCCGCGCGGCGTGCGCGCGGCGTCGATGATCCATGCAGCGTTCATGGCCGGAGCTTGGCACTGCGCGGGGGGCTCGTCGACCCGGCTGGCGCGCTCCGGGACCCGGCTGACGTCGGCGATGCAGCGTGCGTGCCGTGGGTGTGCGCGCCACTTCCGCTTGGCGTTGGCTCGGCTTGGCCGATGTTGCGGGTCGCGCGCGACGCTGGCGCTTGCCCCGCGGCCCGCAGCGAGGTCGGGCTTCGCGGGGGGGGGACCATACGCTGCGGGGGGGGGGACCATGCGCTGAGGCGGGGGACCATACGCTGAGGCGGGGGACCATGGCGCATGGTTGGGCGTCGCAGCGCATGGTGGGCCCTTCTGGCGGAGGACGGCGGCGCGCCATGGATGTGATCGCCGCGAATTCGCGCGCTTCTTGCCCTCTGCAACCAGGCGGCCGCGCCAGCGATCGCCGTTGTTGGGTGGCCATGCTCCAAGCAACGCAACCATGCGCCATGGTCCCCAGGCACGGAGCATGGTCCCCAGGCACGGAGCATGGTCCCCAGGCA
>CAZXMG010000051.1:0-22552 GCA_964641275.1 uncultured Polyangiaceae bacterium | reverse complement strand
CCAGGCACGGAGCATGGTCCCCAGGCACGGAGCATGGTCCCCAGGCACGGAGCATGGTCCCCAGGCACGGAGCATCGCGGGTCGGGGCGGCTCTTGGTCGAAGTGTGGCTGCGTGACCGATGTGGCTCCGCGCATTTCGTTCCGCGTGCGGCGCTCGCCGGCCTGGGCACAGGCTGCGAGATCGAGCGCTGCGACGCGTGGGATACCAATGACCACATCACCTGCGCGCCGGCGAGACGTTCGAACTGAACGCACCAAGCGGCTGGCTCGAGCCGACAATCGAGGACGAGTCGATCGTGTCGGTCGCCGACGAGTCCATCGGATGCGACCCCCTTCCGCTGCCCATACCATGACGAAAATGGCAAGGCGCTCTCTTGGCTCCGCCAGGGGACGTACGACCTGTGGTCTTGCGACGCGCCCTGGGTGACGACGTTGTCCGCCCTCGCGGGCCGAGACGTGGGCTTTCAGTTCGAGAGCACCGTGCCGGTCGCGATGGGAGCGGTCAGCGCTTCTTCTTGGCGCTCAGCCGCTCGTTCTCGCGGAGGCGTTCCTTGATGAGCTTCTTCACCAAGGTGACCGGCAACCGCTCGTGGTAGCGGAACTGCAGCGTGCCCTTGCCGGCGCGGTAGGGCTCGAGCGCCTCACCCAAGATCTCGAACACGGAGGTGCCGAGGGGGAAGAGGCTGTAGTGGTCGTTGAACGCGGCGTAGCAGACCAGGCCGCGTCCGGTCGCGTCTTTGAAGGCGGGCATCGCGTAGCTGATCACAGCGGTGACGTCTGGCGCCGCAGCCAGGATGACTGCGCGCAACTTCTCGAGCGCAGCGCGCTGCGTTGGCGCGAGCGCAGCGAGATAGGCGTCTGTGCTCTCGGGCTTGCTCATGGGTCGGCTCAGAACGACCAGCTCATGCCGACGGTGCGCGGGCCGGCCTCGACTGCCTGCACCGGTGGCGGTGGTGGCGGGGGAGGCGCGAGCTCCTGAAAGGGCGAGGTGGGCTCCCGCACTTGCTTCGCGCCGATCACCACCATGGGCACGCCCGCGCCAAAGCCGGCGCCCAGCGCGCCGATGCCGCCGGTCACGAATGCGAATTGCGTGAGCTCGGAGAGCCAGCCCGAGCCCGCGTTGGCGGCGCCGTAGAACGCGTACGTCGCGGGCACCAGGCTGGTGGCCATGAGCATCGCGCCGCTAACCACGAGGCCAGGGTTGCGCATCGCGGTGATAGGAGCGTGCGGGGCGGCGCTCTGGTCATGACCGGAGATGCGCACGCCGCGCAGCTCGTCGAGCCGGACGTGCACGGCCCTACGTTTGCCGAGCATGGTCAGCGCCTCGCCCGCGTCGATGTGCAGCACCTCAGCCACTCCGTAGTTGCTGCAGCGCCCGCTGCTCCGGACCGCCTCGAGCCTGAGCATGGTCACGGTACCGGCTTCCTGCTTGAGCCGGTCCTCGCTCGCGATGCGAAGGCACGTGCCGTCGCGGGCGATCGGTGCGAGCGTCCCGCCGTCGCTCAGGTGAACCGGGTAGCCCTCGATCGTGCGCACCACTTGCCCCTGGGCGTAGGCAGCCACGCGGTCGGGGGGGAGCGTGTATGGACGACAGCCGCCGATCCCCAACGCGCCCAGCCCCAAGCCCAGGAGGAGGCTCTTCATGCCGAGGAGCTTACCCCGGTTCTCGCAGGCAATGGCTCACGCTGCGCCGAACACCAGCAGCGCGCGCGCGACGAAGCGTACGTCCTTGGAGAGCCCGGGGTGGGCGCTGAGCTCCGTCAGGCGCCCGCGCAGTCGAGCATCCCTGAGCGCCGCGGCGAGTCGGAGCCCCTCGCGCAGCCGGTCGTCTCGCAGCGAGTCGAGGGCGCGCGCGGCGGTCGCGACCTCGCCCGCCGTTGGCGCCGGGTCGCACGGGCTCACCAGCGCAAGCGTGAGGGCGAGGTCGCTCCGCAGCCGTGGGTCTTGCTCGAGCAGAAGGTGCTCGCGGAGCAGCTCGTGCGCGGCCGAGCTGCCGGCGAGCACGGCGGCCTCGAACGCCCAGCGCCTGTCGCGCTCGCTCCCCGAGGCCAGCTGCGCACGCAGACGCAGCTCGAATGCACCAAGTGGTGGCTGCGACAGCGCAGCGCACAGCCATTCTGCTTGGGTCCGGCAGGTCTCCCATGCTTGGGGCTCGGTGCGGCCCAACGCTGCTCCCAGCGTCGCGACGACAGCCTCCCGGTCCGAGTAGGCGCGCACGGCGAGGCGTTCGAGCGTCGGATCCTCGAGCAGGACGAGTTGGTAGGCGTGCCCGTCCAGGGCGCCCTGGTAGTGCAGCGCGAGCGACTGTGCGTGGCGCGTGGAGCGGGTGCAGCGCGCGGGAGGCGAGAGCTCGTCCAACACGCGCATGCAGGTGTCGAGGTCGCGGCGGCCGTCCAACACGAACGTGTCAGCGCGGGTCGACGCCTCGCCCGTGTTGCTGACCCCGAGCGAGAGCTCGAGGTTGCGAGCGATCTTCCAGCCGGACAGCGCGCGCAGGCGCAGCAGGTCATCGAACGATGGCGTGGCGCGGCTCGGCGCAGTGCCCGCGGGAGGTCGCTCCGTTCGGGCGTCCGCAGGCACGAGCGCCTCGATCGCCTCGAGCAGCTCGTCGCCCAAATTCAGCGCTGGCGTGGGGGAGGGGTCTGGTTGCCCGCCGTTGGGCGGGTCGTAGTCCCACGCAATGGCCAGCACCGTCTCGTGCAGCGGGGGCCGCGCTCCCCAGGACAGCACTACCTGCTTGCGCAGCTTCGGCTCGCGTAGGCCCTCTGCGTCGCGCGGCTTGCGGTACTTCCCGAGCGCGGACGCCGCGAAGCGAAGCACTCCGAGGAGCTGCAGGTCGCCGAGCCGATCGATTGCTGCGATCGGCGTCGCGATCGAGTGCAATCGCAGCACCTCCGACAACGCTGCGTCGAGCGTGACCTGGTGCAGCGCGATGCGGACGTCGTCTTCGCACTGCTCGACGACGCTCCAGCGTCGCGCGTCGGCCAGAGCTCTGCGAGACCTCACTTACTGGTATCGACCTCGACCTTCAGGTCGGGGTTGTCTTTCTTGAGCGCGGCGGCAGCCTTCTCGAGCGACTTCGGCACGTAGATGGAGCTGAGCGACTTCTCTTTGGCCGACGCGGCGAGCGGCGACAGATCGGTGATCTTCGTCTTGTTGAGGCGAACGTACCGGAGCTTCTTGTGCTTCGCGAGCGGCGCCAGGCTGGTGACCTCGGTGCCGGTGAGGTCGAGGTCATCGAGATCGAGCAGCCCCTCCAGCGGCTTGAGGTCTTTGATCTTGGTGCTGCCGATGTCGAGGTCCTGGAGCTTGGTGTTCTTGGCGATCGGCTCCAGGCTCTCGATCTTGGTGCTGTCCAGGCCGAGCTGTTCGAGCTCGGGCATGCCCGTTACGGCCGAGATGTCGGTGAGGTTGCTGCACCAGTCCGCGTCCAGCTTCTTCATCTTGCTGGCCTTGGCGAACATCGAGAGATCCTTGATGTCTGCGAACTGGATCCACACGTCGTCGAGCTCGGGCAAGCTCGACAGGGGAGACCAGTCCTTGGCCTTGACCATGTAGAGGTTCAGCGACCTGAGCTTGGTCATGCCTTTGATGGGCGTCAGATCGGTCACGCCGGTGGCGTACAGGTTGAGCTCTGTGAGCTTGGTCAGCCCAGCCAACGGTGAGATGTCCTCCACCTTGGCCATGTACAGCGACAGGTATTCGAGCTCGGTGAGCCCTTGGAGCGGCTTCACGTCGGTAATGGTCGTGACGCCGTAAGCGTCGAAGCGCTTGAGTCCCTTGAGACCGGCGAGCGGGGTGAGGTCGCTGATCTTGTCTCCGCGAATGCCGAGCTTCTTGAGCCATGGCACCCTGCCGATCGTCTTCAAGCCTTCGTTGGTGGTGTCGCTGTTGAGCTCGAGCTGGAGGTCGTCCTTGTCACTGGCCGCGTCGAGCTTCTTCTTGACCGCCTCCGTGATCACGCTCACCGAACAGCTGGAGGCCTCCTCACACTTGTCCTTCTCGCCGGGCGCGGGCTCGTTGGCGCCGGGCACGTAGGCTGCCGCGGAGGCGGCGGGCGCCGCCGAACCCGAAGCAGCCGCGGAGGCTGACGCAGACTTCGGCTTGGCAGAGCTCTTCGTCTCGGCCGCGGGCTCTGACGAGGAGCCGGTCTTTGCAGCCTTTTCGTCGCACGCGGTCAGCGCGACACAACACATCAGGACATGCCAGGGGCGGGAGTGCATGGGGGCTTCCTTAGACGGATTGGCCGGTGGCTGTCGAGGGCTTGCTGGTCATGCCGCCGGATCGCCGCCGTGCGTGCGACACTGCCGGCGTGGACCTCACAGAATCTCTGCTCGTGCGCGCCGTGCTCGCCGGCGCGCTGCCGTTCATCACCAGCTGCGGCGGCCCCATCGAGGTGAAGCGTGTGATGTTGCTCGACGCGGCTCCGCCGCAAGCGGGTCGGAGCCTGCCAGGGGCGCAATGCGAAGCGCTGTGCGCACCCTATCTCGAGGCGGCAGGGCGGAGCTGTCATCCGGCCTACATCGAAGGCTGCGAGCTGGTGACCGTCGACGCCGTGGGTGGCCCGCCAGCGCGCGATGGCGCCGTGCCGCCCGAGGGCGCCGCGCCGCCCGAGGCCGCGCGCCCAGCGGTGCTGTGCCACATCACCGAGTTCTGCCCCGGCGGCCGCAGGCCACGTGGCTACTGTGGAGGGCGCGAGAGCGAGAGCTCCCCGGGCGCGTACCTGGCAGAGCTCGCGCGGCTCGAGCTCGCGTCGGTGGGCGCCTTCCGTGCGCTCGCCCGCGATCTCGCGGCCCACGGGGCGCCAGCTCATTTGGTCAGGCAGGCGACGGTCGCTGCGCGCCAAGAGGTCGCGCACGGGCGTCTGGTATCCGCGCTCGCGTTGCGTCGTGGGCACCAGGTGGAGGCACCGCCCGCCACGCCTCCCTCCGAAGCCAGCCTGCACGAGCTCGCGTGCGACAACGCTGCCGAGGGCTGCGTGCGCGAAGGCTATGGCGCGTTGGTCGCCGGCTTCGTGGCCAGGCGCGCGCGCGCCGCCGACGTGCGCGCGGTGTTCACGCGCATCGCGCGCGAGGAGGCCGAGCACGCCAGGCTCGCGCTCGCCGTCCACCGCTGGGCCACCACGCGGCTCGCGCCACGCGCCCGCCAACAAATCCAAGAGCAGGCGCGCGCGACGTTGGGAGAGCTCGAGCAAGCCGTGGCAATAGAGCTCGGACCGCTCCACGACGAGCTCGGGCTGCCTTCGCCGTCGGCTGCGGCCGCGCTGCTTCGCGGCTATGGCGAGCGCTTGCTCACGCCGGGGGTCGTGGGCTGACCCGTTGCTCGTGGTCTCAAGGAGAGGCTGCGTCAGCGTGCGGTGTTGAGCAGCTGATGGTAGCGCGCCTCAACCGGCCTGGTCAGCCGCCGAGAACAGGCGCTCGAGGCCGGCGCGGACCAGCGCGTGGTAGCGGACCCTGGCGGCCTGGTAGGCGCGCTTCGCGATGGGCTTGCCCCAGGCGCTGTCGAGCAGCTCCGCGTACAGCGGCTTGAGGTATTTCATGCGACCCACGGAGCCGAGGAAGCTCTCGATGCGAGGGATGGCCGCGTCGTTGTGGCTCTGTGCCTCGAGCCGCAGCCAGGGCGCCAGAATCTCCGCATTGTGGCTGCGTGAGAGGGCGAACGCTTGGTCGATGGCGCCGACGATCGCGACCGCCGGACGCGCTTGGATCAGCGTGCCCAGGAAATGGCGCCAGGCCTGCGGGGTGAAGCCGCCGACGTCCAGCGTCGACGGGCTTACACCTGCGAGCACGTCGGCGGCGGCTTGGTCTACGCGCTGCAGCAGCGCCGAGGGGGGAGGCGCGGCTTGTGCGAGAAGCCCGGGGGCATGCACCCATGGCTCGAGCTCCACCGAGGGCGCCGCTCCAGCCGGCCACAGCTCTGTGCGCAGGTCTTCGAGCAATGTGGCGGTTGTCACGGATTGAAACGCGCGCCGCGCGAACCAACTCTTCAGCCATGCGTCCAGGGAGTCTCTGCCGACGGCGCGCTCCAAGGTCCAGAACAGGGCGGCGCCCTTCATGTAGGGGATGACGGTCACGCCTTCGGCTGGATCGCGGCCGGTCATGTCGTAGCAGAGGCGCGTGTCGGGTGCGTCTTTGCCCATGCGCGCGATCTCGCTCGCGAGCTCGCGATGGCTCCAGCTCTGCAGCAGCGAAGAACGCTCCGGGCCCCAGAGCAGCTCGTTCAAGCGGAGCTCGAGGTAGACAGTGGTGCCCTCGTTGATCCAGAAGTCGTTCCAGGTGGCGTTGGTGACGAGGTTGCCGGCCCAAGCGTGGGCGAGCTCGTGCACCACGACGGTGGTGAGCGAGCGGTCCCCCGCGAGCAGCGTGGGCGAGGCGAAGGTCAGGCGCGGGTTCTCCATGCCGCCGTAAGGGAACGACGGCGGCATCACCACCACGTCGAAGCGCCCCCACAGGTAGGGGCCGATCAGCGATTCCGCGGCCTCCACCATGCGCTCGAGCTCGCCGAGCTCGTAGGCCGCGGCGTCGATGGTGGCGGGCTCCGCGAACACCGCGGTGCGCGGGCCGACGTCGCGCGCGGTCAGGTCGCCGACCACCAGGGCGATCAAATAGGCGGGGATCGGCTCGCGCATCGCGAACGCGAAGCAGACGCCCTCCGTGCACGGAGCAGAGCCATTGCGCTCTGCGCTCATCAGCGCAAGCAACGGTGAGGGCACCGTGACGCGCGCTTCGTAAGTGAAGCGAACGCCGGGGCTGTCTTGGATCGGAAGCCAGCTGCGCGACTGGATGGCGTGCCCTTGCGTGAACAGGAACGGGTGCTCCCCCCCAGCGGTTTGCCTGGGCTCGAGCCATTGCAGCGCTTCGGCGTCGGCGGTCGTGGCGTAGTCGATCTCTACGCGGCGGGTCGACGCTCGAAGCGCAATGGTGAGCGCGGCGCCGAGCAGCGCGTCTTCCGGGCCTAGCGCAAACGGCAGCGGCTTTTGTTCCTGGTCGCGCACGCCGTGGATGGCGAGGCGCCGCGTGTCCAGCACCAGGGCGCGTGCGCCGGGACCGATTTCGAGGTCGAGCGCCGCGGTACCCCGCAGCCTCTTGTGCTCGAACTCGACGACGAGGTCCAAGCTGAGGTGCGTGACGCGCGCCTCCGTCGGCTGTGCGCGCGAGTGCGGATCGCGAGTGAACGAGGTCACCCGAGCTCCACGCGTACGGTGGAGACGATGTGCTTGAGCGCTTGCTCGACTGTCCGGGTGTCGGCGTGACGCACCAGGATGAAGCCCTCGCCCTCGTACGACTTGGCCTTCTCTTGGTCGTGCTGCGGCAGGCGCTTGTCGGTGATGAGCGCGCCGAGCTCCCGCTCGATCTGCTCTACGCCGTGCACGGCGCGCACGCGCCCCTCGCCCTGGCCGCGAAGGTAGGCAGCCCCCGCGGCGAACTTGCGCTCCGGGAAGGGCTCGAAGTCGCCGGTGATCATGAGCTTCGCCCATGCGCCGATGCAGTCCACGTCGTGTGCGCGGCCGATCATCGTGGGGATCTGCGCGCCGGGCGGCCGGGCGGCGACCTCGGAGATGACCACGCTGCCGTCTTTGCGGCGGAACCACTCCAGGTGGCACATGCCGGTCGTGAGCCCCAGCACCTCGAGCGTGCGGCTCCCGGCTGCGGCGATGTCGTCTGCGAGGTGCTCGCGAGGGAGCACCACCACCCACTGCATCCACGGGTGCTGCATCACCTCGAGCGGCGTGGGGTGATAGTTGGAGACCGAATAGAACTCGACCTTGCCGTTGCGCACGAAGGCGTCGAAGGAGTGCTCGTCGCCCGTGACGAACTCCTCGAGCAGCACCACGCCGTCGGCGGCGAGGCTGGTGGGGCCGAGCGCGGCGCGCAGCGCGGCCTCGTCGTCGGCGCGGAACGTCGTCTGCGAGGCGGCGCCCGCGGGCGGCTTGACCACCAGCGGGTAGCCGACCTCCGCCGCGAAGGAGAGCGCCTGTGCCGTGGTGGTGACCAGCTGGTGGCGGGCGACGGGCACATCGGCCGCGCGCAACAGGTCCTTCATGAGCGTCTTGTCGCGGAAGTTGAGCGCCTGCTCCGGCCGCATTCCCTCGAGACCCAAGCGCTCGCGCGCCTCGGCCAGCGGTACTTGCAGCTGCTCGACCACGCCGAGCAGCGTGTGGAGCGCGCCCTGTGACGCCGCGATCCGCTGCGCAGCGGCCACGATCTCGGCGGTGGAGAGGGCATCTGCGACGCGCTCGTGGTGGACGACTCCCGCGCGCGTCTGCTCCGGGAGCCGCTCGACCCCCTCTTGGCTGATCAAGGCGAGCCGAACGCCGGGCGTCGTCGCGATGTGATGGAGGAAGAGCTTGGCGTTGTCAGTGAAGTAGGGGGCGACGAAGGGTACCAACATGACGAAACGCGACGCATCGGAGCCCAGCGATCCCACGCGGTCAAGCGGGAGGTCGGCGGTGGACGCGCGTCGATCAGCGGCCTCCGGCAGACGGTGGGGGCAGGCGCGGGGGGTGGCGCCACGCGCCGGAGGAGCAGGTCGCGGTCACGCGCCCGATGTCGCAGGGGTGGTCGAGGTAGTGGCACACGCGCCCCTCCGTGCGGCACGCGGCACCATCGAGCGGAGCGAGGTAGGGGCAGCCGTCATCGCGCGTCGCGTGGGGATCTTCGGGCTCGCAGCGCCACGCCGGGAGTGGCGGCGGCGCGGGCTGCACGACCGCTCCGCCACAGTTCACCGGCGGCATCTGTACGCACTCGCAGCGAAAGCCGGGCCTGCTGCAGCTTGCGCCGGGAGCGCAGCGGCCCGCGTCGGGGCCGGTGTGGCATGGCGTGGCGCCAGCGACGGTGCTGGCGGCCGCGGACGCGCTTGGGGTGGGCGCGTCGGCCACCAAGTCCACCACTCCCGACACCGTCTGCTGAGCGTCGCGAGGCGTGGCGCTCGTCGGCCCGTTGCAGGCGAGCCCATGTGAGAGGGCGAGCGCGACCGCGACGACGCGGGTCTGGCGGGTCATGGCGCGGAGTGTAGTGCAAACCGGGGCCGCGATCGGGCCGCGCCGGGGCGACGCAATCTTCGCAGACATGATCCAGATCAGCGACGCCACGGCCAGGCGTCCGCATAGCGGCGACGAGCGGCCGCCCCCCGGCCGCCAGGAGGAACCCCGAATGCGAAGCATCGCCCTCGGACTCGCTGCCCTGAGCGCCACGATGATCCTGACCGGCTGCATGCCGGAGCCCAAAGACAAGTCCGCGGGCTCCTCGTCTGCGGCCGCAGCGACCAGCACCGATGGCAAAGCCCTGTTCGAAGCGTCCTGCGTTGCCTGTCACTCCATCGGCGGCGGCGACCGAACGGGCCCCGACCTGAAGGACGTCTCGAAGCGGCGGGACAAGGAGTGGCTCAGCAAGTGGATGAAGGACCCCGTCGGCATGGGGCAGACGGATCCCGTCGGCAAGGAGCTGATGGCGAAGTTCAAGAATGTGCCCATGCCCAATCCCAACTTCAACGACGCGCAGATCAGCTCGGTGCTCTCGTACATCGACGCCGAGAGCGCGAAAGGGGGCACGCCGCTCGAGGAGGTGGTGGCGCTGAAGGGGGAGCAGTTCGACAAAGCCAAGGGCATCTACTTCAACCGTTGCGCAGGTTGCCACGGCACGCTCCGGGCAGGCGCCACGGGGCCCAAGATCCAGCCGGAGCAGACCAAGAAGATCGGTGGCGCCAACTTGCGGGCGATCCTCACCAATGGCAGCCCTGGCGGCATGCCTGCCTGGGGGCGCGAGGGGGTTCTCACCGCGGACGAGATCGCGCTGATGGCCACCTATGTGCAGATGGATCCTCCCGATCCGCCCCAGCTGCCCCTGGAGAAGATCAGAGAGAGCTGGAAGGTGGTGGTGCCGCCGGGCAAGCGCCCGAAGAAGCCGGAGACGAAGCGTAACTGGGAGAACTATTTCGGTGTCATCCTGCGTGACGCGGGCAAGGTCGCGATCATCGACGGAGACACGAAGGAGCGGGTCGCGCTCATCGACACCGGGTTCGCCGTGCACATTCTGCGCGCCTCTTCGTCGGGGAGGTACTTCCTTGCGGTGGGTCGCGACGGCAAGGTCACCATGATCGACCTGTGGACCGAGACGCCGAGCCTCGTCGCTCAGGTCCAGGGTTGCTTCGACGCCCGCAGCGTGGACGGCAGCAAGGCGCCCGGCTGGGAGGACAAGCTCATCATCGAGGGCTGCTACTGGCCGCCGCAGTATGTGGTCTTCGACGGCGCGACGCTGGAGCCGAAGAGCGTCACCAACGTGCTGGGTGAGGCCTACGACACCAAGGAGCAGCTCAAGGAGGTGCGGGTGGCTGGCATCTACGCGCTGCACGATGAGCCTGTGTGGGCGATCAACCTGAAGGAGAGCGGCTTCGTTGGCTTCGTCGACTATTCGAAGCCCGAGTTTCCCATGGTCAAGAAGGTGGCTGCAGATCGCTTCCTCCATGACGGTGGCTGGGACCACTACAAGAAGTTCCTGCTGGTGGCGGCCAACATGCAGAACAAGATGGCCGTCGTCGACGTGAAGAAGCGTGAGACGGTCGCGCTGATCGAGACGGGCACCAAACCTCACCCGGGCCGCGGCGCGAACTGGCTCGATCCCAAGTTCGGTTGGGTGAACGGCACCACCCATATCGGAGAGGGCAAGCTCAGCATTTACGGCGCTGACCCAGAGAAGTCGCCTGAGCATGCTTGGAAGGTCGTGCGCAAGGTCGACCTGCCGGCAGTCGGCGGGCTGTTCCTGAAGACCCACGACAACTCCCCCTGGGTCTGGACGGACTCGCCGCTCTCCGCGGACGAGAAGGGACCCCGCCAGATCTGCGTCTACTCGAAGAAGGAGGGCAAGATCGAGAAGTGCTGGGCGCCCACCGATCGTGGGCGGATGGTCCATTTCGAGTACGACAAGAACGGCTCAGAGGTCTGGGTCAGCCTATGGGACAAGGCCGGGGAGCTCGTCATCTACGACGACAAGACCCTGAATGAGAAAGCTCGCATCAAGGGCGACTGGATGGTGACCCCGACAGGCAAGTTCAACGTCTACAACACGGCACACGACGTCTACTGACTGAGCCGAGGTTCCCCATGTTGATGCTCTCTGAACTGCTGCGGCTGGCCAAGGACGAGACGACCGGCGCCGCAGTGGAGGCCGAGAGCCCCCTCCGCTATCGGGGGTCCTCACCGAACACCGCCGGCCCCGTCGTAGTATGGAACGTCTGCCGCCATTGCAACATGACGTGTCCCCATTGCTACGTGGCGGCCGGCGCGAAGCCTTCGCCTGGTGACCTGGACACACACGAGGCGTTTCGAGTCATCGATGACCTCGCGGAAGCGAGGGTGACCTCGCTGATCGTGAGCGGAGGTGAGCCCTTGCTCCGCGCGGATGTGTTCGAGCTCATGGCACACGCCCGTGCGCGTGGGCTCTCGGTGCAGCTCTCGACCAACGGCGTCCTCATCGATGAGCAGGTCGCCGCCAAGTTGGCGGCGATCGGCGTCTCGTACGTGGGCGTGAGCATCGACGGCCCTCGCGAGCTCAACGACACCTATCGAGGCCTGCCTGGCGGGTACGACAAGGCAGTGCGGGCGCTCGAGCACCTGCGGGGACACGGGCTGCGGACCGGGCTGCGCACCACATTGACCAGGCGAAACGTCGAGGAGCTGGCGGCCATGCTGGAGCTGGCCTGCCAGCGCGCCGACCGCTTCTACGTGTCCCACCTCGTCTACGCCGGCCGTGGGCTGCGCATGATGGCTGAGGATCTCACGCCAGAGCAGACTCGCGCTTCCCTCCTGTGGTTGTTCGAGCGCGCGGCGGAGCTGACGGATGTGGGGCACCCACTGCGCATCGTCACCGGGGGCAACGACTCGGTCGGCGGCTTGTTCGTGAGGTGGGCAGGGCAGCGCTTCGGAGCGACCGCGGCTCAACGTGTCCGCAGGCTGTTGGAGCTCCGCGGCGGCAACTCGGCCGGCGAGAAGCTGATCAACATCGACCACAAGGGCGGGGTCCACCCGGACCAGTTTTGGCAAAGCGAGCGCCTCGGGCGCGTTCCGGAGCAGCCTCTCGCGGACGTCCTCCGGCACCCGCTGTTGCGAGAGCTCGCCACGCGAGAGCAGCGACTGACGGGCCGATGCGCGACTTGCTCCGATCGCCCGCTCTGCCGGGGCTCACACCGGGAGCGCGCCGAGGCCGCGCACGGCGACCGGTGGGCGCCCGATCCATCCTGCGTGCTGACCGACGAGGAGATTGGGCTCACTGCCGCTCCGCAGTCCCAGGGGGTGCACCATGTCGTCGCGTGAGGCGAGGAGCCGGGCTTGCCTGGGGGGCGCACTGCTCCTCGCCTGCCTAACGTCGGCCAGCGCCTGCGATCGACCTCTCGGCAGCGAGGCCCCCAGCGGGGAGCCGTCTGCCGGCGAAGTCGCTGCGCCCGCGACGTTCGGAGCGCTGGGCACGCGCGTGCTCGTCGTCGAGAGGAGCTCCGGCTCACTCGCCGTGTATGACTACGCGCGACGTAGCCTGGCGCCGGAGCGCATCGAAGGCCTGGCAGACCTGAGCCACGCCACGATGACCTTCAGCCCAGACCTCCGCTGGGCGTTCTTGGCCACTCGTGGCGGCAAGCTGCACCGCATCAATCTCGCCACGCTCAAGCTGGACGGCGAGGTAGTGACGTCCTCGAACTCGATCGACAACGCCGTCAGCCACGATGGTCGCACCATCGCCGTCGCGGAGTACGTGCCCGGGGGCGTCTCGATCGTCGACGCGGAGACGCTCGAGGTCCGAGGCCGGCACGAAGCCACGTTCCAAGCGGAGGGCAAGACCATGTCCTCGCGGGTGACCGGAATGGTCGACGCGCCGGGCAATCGCTTCGTATGCGTGCTGATCGAAGGAAGGGAGATCTGGATCCTGGACGCCAACGAGCCGGATGCGCCGATCATCACCCGCGTGCCGTCCGGCGAGGGCATGCCCTACGACGCGATGATCACCCCCGACGGGCGGCACTACGTCGTCGGGAAGTTGAACTCGGCACAGGTATCCGTGCTCGACCTCTCCCACCCCGAGCGCGGCGTCCGCGAGGTCATGCTGGAGGACGCCGAAGTGGTCAGCAGGCGCGCCACCCCGACCAAGCTTCCGCACATGGCCTCGTGGGCGGTCGCCGGCGAGCACGTCTTCGTCCCCCTCGTGGGTGAGGATCGCCTCGCCGTGCTGGATCGCAGGACCTTTGGCTATGTCACGAGCGTCCCGCTGAGAGGGCATCCGGTGTATGCGGTGCGCTCACCGAGTGAGCGGGAGATCTGGGTGTCGTTCTCGGGCGAGAACGACGATTCGTTCATCGACGTCATCGACGCGGACACGCTCCAACCGAAGCAGTCCATCGAGGTTGGCCGCCGGGTGTATCACCTCGACTTCACGCCGCGGGGTTCGCACGTGCTCGCCACGGCGAACGCCGATGACCGCTTGGTTTTGATCGACGCATCCACGTACGAGATCGTCGACACGCAATCGTTACGCTCGCCGTCAGGGATCTTCGGTCCCTGGCGTGCGTTTCGGCTCGGCCTATGACTCGAAGAGGTTCCATGCTCTCCCCCCCCACCACTGAATCGGCTGCGTTGGCCAAAGCCATCCAACGACGTTTCCCCCTGGCTTCCGATCCCTGGACGGTGCTCGCCAATGAGACTGGCCTCGACCGTGACGCGGTGCTGGAGCAGGTTGCGCGCTGGCTGCAGGGCGGAGAGCTGCGCGAGATCTCGGCCGTCTTCGAGGGGGAGACGCTGGGTTACGAGAGCGCGCTCGTGGCCGTCTCCGTCCCTGTCGACGATCTGGAGCGCGTCGCGCGCGTCATCGGGCAACACCCCACGGTGACGCACTGCTACGAGCGAGACCACCACATGAACCTGTGGTTCACCCTGGCGGTGCCTCCGACGATGGGGATCGCCGGCACGCTCGCCCTTTTGGCGCGCGAGACCGAAGTGGCAGAGAGCGGATTTCACCCGTTGCGACGCGGCCAAACGTTCAAGATCGGCGTGTCGTTCGATCTCGAGTCGCGCCGCAACGACACGAAGGTCGCGCTCGGCGACGTCAGCGCGCGCTTCGACCCTGAGCCAGTCGAGGTCGCCATGATCCGCGCGCTCCAGACGCCCCTTGCCCCGCGCGAGCGGCCTTTCGACGCGCTCGCCGACCAGGCCGGTGTCTCCGCGGAGCAGCTGTTGTGCTTCGCGCGCGGGAACATGGGGCGGGCGCTGCGCAGGTACGTGGCCACCTTCCGCCACCGGCGGCTGGGTGTGCGGGGCAATGGTATGGCGGTCTGGAACGTCGCCGGGGACGAGGTCGCGCGCGTCGGCAAGCTGTTGGCGGACGCCCCTGAGGTGAGTCATTGCTACTCGAGGCCGCCGTTTCCTGGCTTCGATTACTCGCTGTACAGCATGATTCACGGCCCCGATGAGCCCGCGGTGCGCCGTGTGGCGGAGCTGCTCGCGCGTCACGCCGGCGTGCGCGACTACGCGGTGCTCTTCAGCCAGCGAGAGTTCAAGAAAGCTCGCTTGCGCTACTTCCAACCCGAGCTGCAGCGCTGGTGGAGCTCGCGAGCAGGAGTCGCGGCGTGAGCGCCGACGGATCTGTGGTTGGTCGACTTGGCACGGTCGCGCTCGTCGGTGCTGGCCCCGGCGATCCGGATCTCATCACCGTCAAGGGACGCCGACTGCTGGAACAGGCAGATGTCGTCGTGTTCGATGCCCTGGTCGCGCGAGAGCTGCTCGCGTTCGCACGAAAGGATGCCCTGCTGGTCGACGTCGGAAAGCGCGACTCGCGGCACACGCTCCCGCAGGCGGAGATCAACGAGCGCCTGATGGCGTTCGCGCGGGCCGGGCTGAGCGTGGTCCGTCTCAAAGGGGGAGACCCGTTCGTCTTCGGGCGTGGAGGGGAGGAGGCGCTCGCGCTTGCTGACGCAGGCATCCCCTTTCAGATCGTGCCGGGCGTGACGGCCGGGACCGCGGTGCCGGCCAGCGCTGGCATCCCTGTCACCCAGCGGGAGCTCGCTCGCTCTGTCACGTTCTTCACCGCACACACCAGCAACGACGACTCGAGCGGGTGCGACTATGGGGCATTGGCCAAGGTCGGGGGCACGCTCGTGGCGTTCATGGGGCTTGGACGCCTCGCAGAGGTCGCTGGCGCACTGATGAGAGGGGGCTGCCGGTCCGACCTCCCCGCTGCGGTGATCGCGAGCGGGACGACCTCGAGCCAAGTGGTCGTCCGTGGCCCGCTGTCTGAGATCGCGAGTCTCGCCAAGGAGCAGGGGGTCGTGGCGCCCGCGCTTGTCGTCATCGGCGAGGTCGTGGCGCTGTCGCCCCGGCTTTGCGGCCAGGTCGGGGCCGCAGCGCAGGCTTCGCTCGCCTCGGAGGGAGCCCACCATGCCCCAGCGACTCACCTATGACGCTGCGCCGCTTCGGGTCTACTGGGAGACGACCTCTTCCTGTGACCTCGCTTGCCGGCACTGTCGCGCTGAGGCAGCTCCCACTGCAGATCCGCGAGAGCTCACCACCGCTGAAGGCAAGACGCTGCTCGAAGCGCTGGCCCGGTTCGGTCATCCGCTGCCGCACCTGGTGCTCACCGGCGGTGACCCACTCAAGCGCGCAGACTTGTTCGATCTCATTGATCATGCTCGCGGCGTCGGCTTCCGGACGTCGGTCGCTCCCAGCGCGACGCCGCTGTTGACCGAGCGCGCCATCGAGAGGTTTGTCGCGCACGGCGTGGAGGCGATCTCGCTGAGCCTGGACGCGGCTGACGGGCAGCTCCACGACGCGATCCGACAAGTGGAGGGGACCTTCGAGCGCACGCTCGCGGCTGCACGCAGGGCGCGAGCCTTGAGCCTCTCGTTTCAGGTGAATACCTTGGTCTGCGCCGAAACGGTCGATGAGCTGCCGCGCGTTCACGAGCTTGTCCAGGGCCTTGGCGCCTCGCGCTGGAGCCTGTTCTTCCTGGTGACCGTCGGACGCGGCAGCGTGCTCGAGCCGATCGAGGCTGGCCGCGCGGAGGCAGTGCTGAACTGGCTCGTCGGCCTGTCCGGCGCCCCAACGCCGGCGGGCGGCGGCAGGCTCATCGTCACCACGACCGAGGCGCCACAGATCCGGAGAATCCTGGCTGATCGGATGAGGCTCGCGGGAGCGACGGGAGGCGACCCCCAAGGCGTGGCCTCCGCGCTGCCGCCTAGGGGCGGCCACGCGACCCACGCTGCCGGCGTTCGAGACGGCAACGGCATCCTGTTCGTCTCGAACGTCGGAGAGATCTGCCCTTCGGGCTTTCTCGAGATCGCTTGCGGGAACGTGCGGCACGACGACGTCGTAGCGGTGTACCGCGAAGCGCCGCTCTTTCGCCAACTGCGGATGCCTTCCACCTTTGGCGGCCGCTGCGGCCGCTGCGAGCACCAGCTGATGTGCGGCGGATCCCGAGCGCGGGCCTGGTCGGCGACGGGCGACCCGTTCGCCGAAGATCCGCTGTGCACGCACGAGCCGCCGGTGGTTGGCACCTCGCCTCACAGCGGCAGCGTTCGCCTCCAATCGACCGACGACTGATTTGGATCATCACCGCCTCTCGGGATCAGAGCTAACGATTGAAACGCGGTCGGGCCCAGCGCGGGCCGCGCGTGAGGGCAACCATGCTCAGCAAGTCTCAAGCACGCGCCTTTTTTCTGGCAGGTACGGGCCTGTGCTCGGTGGCATTCATCGGGCTCACCGTGGACACGTTCGCCCGTATTCCTGACCAGACCAAGCGCGCCAACATCACGGAAGAGGTCAAGCGCGGCAAGCAGCTCTGGGAGAGCAACAACTGCATGGGCTGCCACACGCTGTTCGGTGAAGGCGCCTATTACGCGCCGGAGCTGACGAAGGTGTACGAGCGGCGCGGCGAGCAGTTCATCCGCGGAATGCTCACCGACCCGGCGGCCATGTACCCCGGCGAGCGCAGGATGCAGCGGTACGAGTTCTCGGAGCAGGACAAGACCGCGCTCGTGGCCTTCTTCAAATGGGCCGGAGAGGTGGACCTCAATGGCTTCCCGCCGAAGCCGCCGCTCGCCCAGGGGGCGGCCATGGCGTCCAAGGTCGACGCACAGCCGCTGGTGTTCAAACAGACTTGCACAGCATGCCACGCGCTCGACGGGAGCGGCGGAGCGGTGGGTCCGGCCCTGGACGGCGTGGGAGCGCGCCTCGACGGCGACTACCTCGCCAAGTGGCTCAAAGACCCAGCCAGCGTGAAGCCTGGCACCAAGATGCCGAAGCTGCCGCTGACGGACGCGCAGGTCGCGGAGTTGGTCACGTTCCTCGGGAGCAAGAGGTAACCAATGCGCTACGAGTCTCAGCGAATCGCGTGGTGGTTCTTCGCCGTTTGCATGCTGCTGTTCACCCTGCAGATCGTGTACGGCTTCATCATGGGCTTCGCCCATGCGGGCTACGACGTGCTGCATGACTGGATCCCGTTTCACGCTGCCCGCGCCACCCACACCAATTTGCTGGTGATGTGGCTGCTCTGCGGCTTCATGGGGGCGGCCTATTACATCGTCCCCGAGGAGTGCGAGCGCGAGCTCATGTGGCCGTGGCTCGCCAAGGTGCAGCTCGGGGCGTTCGTGGCCGTCGGAGTGACCGCGATCGCCGGCTACCACGTGAATTGGTGGGAGGGGCGGAAGTTTCTCGAGATCCCTCGCCCGCTCGACTACCTGGTCGTGGTCGACGTGCTTGCCTTCATCGCCAACATTGGCGCCACCGTCTGGCGTGGCAAACGCATGACGACGACCTCGATGGTTCTCTTCTTTGGTTTGCTCATGGCGGCGCTGCTGTACCTGCCAGGCATGATCCCCACGACGAACCAGACAGAGGACTCGTATTGGCGCTGGTGGGTGGTTCACCTCTGGGTAGAGGGCGTCTGGGAGCTGATCATGGGCGCTATCCTCTCGTTCCTCTTGATCAAGCTCACGGGCGTCGATCGCGAGGTGATCGAGAAGTGGCTCTACATCATCGTGGGCTTCACGTTCTTGTCTGGCATCCTCGGGACGGGCCACCATTACTACTACATTGGCACCCCGCGATACTGGCTGATGATCGGCGGCATTTTTAGCGCGCTGGAGCCGATCGCGTTTCTCGGGATGGCGATCTACGCGATCTCGATGGCCCGTCGGGGTGGCCGCGCGCACCCGAATCGCATCGCCCTCCAGTGGACAGTCGGCTGCGCGGTGCTCTCTTTCGTGGGGGCTGGCTTCCTCGGCTTCGCGCATACGCTGCCGCAGGTCAACATGTACACCCACGGGACGCTGGTGACGGCCATGCACGGCCACATGGCCTTCTGGGGCGCCTACGCAATGATCGTGCTCGCGGTCATCGCGTACAGCCTGCCCATGCTCACCGGGCGGAGCCTGCACGACTCCACCGCCTCGACATTCGCCTTCTGGACCTCGAACATAGGCATGATCGCCATGACGCTGGCGTTCGCTGTCGCTGGTGTGTCGCAAGTGGTGCTCGAGCGGCGCATGGGGGTCGACTTCCTCACGGTGCAGCGGGAGGTCGAGGTGCACTTCTGGGGTCTCATCCTCGCTGCTGCTCTGTTCACGTTGGGCATTGGCGCCTACGTCTGGGTCTTCATCCGGTCCGGCATGCCTGTAGGTCGTGTGGACCCCCTGCAGCCCTCGGTCGAGCCCGCCCCCGCGCTTGGGGAGGCAGATGCCCAGCATGCCTGACGCTAGTGCGAGCCAGCCGGCCAAGCCGTACTACCGGGCGGTCGGCAGAGAGGTGGAGGCGCTGCGGGCTGCGTGCCGGAGCTCGCTCCCGGTGCTGCTCAAGGGTCCCACCGGATGCGGCAAGTCGCGGCTCGTGGAGGCCGTAGCGGACGAGCTCGGGCGGCCGCTGATCACTCTCGCGTGCAACGACGAGACGAGCGCCGCAGATCTGCTCGGGCGCTGGGTCGTGCGAGGTGGCGACACGGAGTGGCTCGACGGTCCCGCTACTCGGGCGGTTCGCGAGGGCGCAGTGCTCTACCTCGACGAGGTGGCGGAGGCCCGCGACGACGTGCTCGTGGTGTTGCACCCGCTCGCGGATCACCGCCGCGAGCTGTGGGTGGACCGTCGCAGCGAGCGCATCGCGGCGTCTCCGGGCTTCCAGCTGATCGCCAGCTTCAACCCGGGCTACCGGCGGGGCTCCAAGGACCTCAAGCCTTCGACCCGACAGCGCTTCGTCACCGTCGCGATGGGCTACCCGCCGGCCGCGGTCGAGATCGAGGTGTTGATTGGGGAGACGAGCTGCGACGCGGGTGTGGCCAAGCGGCTGGTCGCGTTCGCGACCAAGGTACGTGGGCTCCACGATCTGGCGCTGCCAGAGACGATCTCGACCCGCCTGTTGGTGCACGCAGCGCGACTCATCGCCACGGGGATGGACGCTCGGCTTGCCTGCGAGGTCGCGTTGGTGCAGCCACTCTCTGACGAGCACGACGTGACCAAGGCGCTCATCGATCTCGCTGCGCTGATGTTCTGAGGACACGTGGGCCTCGATGAAGCGCTGTTTGGTTGGCTCTCGCGCAAGCTCGCCGGGCTCTTGCGTCGTGAGTCGCTGGTGGAGGAGAGCCGGGCCGTGGATAGCGAGCTGCTCCTGCCGAGCCTTCGGGTGCTGGCCGGCGCAGGCGCCGGGCGGACGGTGGAGGTGCGCCTGGTGGACGACGTGGGAGGGGTGGCCGGCGAGGTCGTGATGTTACCTCGCCGGGTCGCGACGCTCGGCTCAGTGGAGGAAAACAGGCAGCTCCTGATCGCGCGCGCGACGCTCGCCGGAGCGTTCGTCCGTGTGGCCGCGACGCGAGGGCCGCGCAGCGAGGTCGCCGCGCTGCTGGCCGAGGCCGACGCCTTGCTGCGAGAGGAGCTGCCCGGCTGGTCGACACTGCGGGATGCTTTGCCTGCCGAGCTGACATCGGCGCAGCTGATCGGGCGGGTGTGGCCCGCTGCGCAGCTCGCTGCCAGCGACGTGCGGGGCGGCGACGAGCAGCAGCTGCCCGCTTCCGTCACCACCGAGCGCGAGGCCCGGCGCCGAGCGCCCCCGCTGCGCGAGAAGCGCCTGCTCGAGGAGCGCGGGCACGAGAACCCCCTGACGCACTCCTTCGAGAAGGTGCACACGGCTGAGGAGCACAAAGGCGGATCGAAGCGCGCGGACGGTGCAGACGAGCTCGACGACCACCTTGCCGCGCTCGAGGAGCTCGACCTCGAGGAGGTCGTCGTGTCCGGCGAGCCCACGCGATCCGTCTATCGCGCGGACCTCGCCTTAAGTGGCGACATGCCCCACGCGGACGCGGCGTCCGCTGGCCTCCGCTACGACGAGTGGGATCCACGGCGTCGCCAATATCTCACCCGGTACTGTGCCGTGACGGTCGAACACCCCGAGCCGGACGCTGCCGCGGGCTTCGCGCTGCGGGCTCGGATCCTGGCCGACGAGCGGCGCGCGCTGGCCGACACCAAGGGAGAGCTGGCACGCCTCGACACGTCGCTCAGATGGCGCACGCGTCAGCCCGAGGGACCCGAGATCGATCTCGATGCGCTCGTCGATCGCGCGACCGCGCTGCGGTCGGGCCATGACGGCCCCAGCCGACTCTACGTCTCTCGACGCAAGCGTGGTCATTCCGTCGCTTTGCTGTTGCTCGTCGACGCCAGCATGTCGACCGATGGCTGGGTCGCGAATCGGCGCGTGCTCGACCTCGAACGCGACGCCGCAGCGGTCGTCAGCCTGGCGTGCGACGACGTGGTCGATGATCTGGCGCTGGCCGCGTTTTGTTCGTTCTCCAGGCAAGACTGCCGCTTCACCTTGCTCAAGTCGTTCGAGGAGCCGCTGGCCTCCGGGCTCGGACGTCTCGCGCAGCTCCAGCCGCGGGGGTACACGAGGGTAGGTCCGGCGCTGCGCCACGCGACGGCCGCGCTGGCGCGCACGAGCTGCCGGCGCAAGGCCGTGCTGCTGTTGTCGGACGGCAAGCCCACGGACACCGACCGCTACGAAGGTCCACATGGGGTTGGCGACGTGCGTCAAGCGGTCCGAGAGGCCAAGAAGGCTGGCGTCGACGTGTTTGCCCTCTCTGCGGACCCGCGCTCGAAGGCGCTGCTGCCTCAGATGTTCGGCGTGCGCGGCCACGCTGGGCTGGCGACGCCCCGTGACGTGGGCCGCGCCGTAGGGCAGCTGGTGGCTCAGCTGATGACCTGAACGGAGCCGCAGCTCGCGTGCTAATCTGCCCGGCCCTGTGTCTGCCCCATTCGAAGAAGCGTTTCGAAGCTTCCCGTTGCTGCGTCACGCCTCGGACGCCACCCTGCAGGTCTTGGCCAAGGAGACCGAGCTGCTGCGCCTGGAGAGCGACGATTTCCTTTGGCGGGCCGGCGACGTTCCGAGCCGTGTATTCCTGCTGAAGCGTGGGCTCGTGGAGGTCGTTCGGAGCACGCCGGGCGGCGCGGAGGTCGCGCTCGCGCTGTTTGGTCCCCGGGAATGTCCCGGCCTGTTCGCGTCGCTGGACGGGCGCCGCTTCCCCGCCGACGCGCGGGTGTTGACCGAGGTGGCGGAGGTCTTGCTGGTCCACCGCCAACCGCTGCTCGACCTGGTGGACCGTGATCCGGGGCTCGGTCGAGCGCTGAGTGAGGTCCTTCGACAGCACAACGCCGTGTTGCGAGAGAAGGTCGATGTGCTCACGGCGGGGGAGGTGCCCCAGCGGCTGGCCACGCTGTTTCTGGTGCTGCTCGAGCGCTTCGGCGACGAAGGGCTGGGCGGCGAGCAGCAGCTCCCCGTGGTCCTCTCGCGGAGAGCGCTGGCTCGGCTCGTAAGCGCGCGTGTCGAGACAGTCATTCGCGTGCTCTCGAGGTGGGACAAGGAATCCTTCGTGGAGACCTTCGAGCACGGGTTCATCGTGCACGACACGCGTCGGCTCCGTGCAGAGGCCGGTCGCTGACGCGGTTCCCTTCGGGTTGCGAGCTCGCTGCAGCTAGCGGGCGGCAGCGCGGCGGGCCCGGCGGACCGCTTCGGGCAGCGCGCTGGCGGCGCTCTTCGACGCAGCCTCGAGCACGCTCGCCTCGAGGGCCGCACGCGAGGCTCCGCGCTCTTCCCCACTGGCGCGTGCGCTGACCTGGCCCAGGAGCGCGCCGCCGGGCTCGCGCAGCACCAGCTTGACGCTGAACGAGGCGTGCGTGTTGCCCTTGGCGGCCGTCGACTGCCCCTCGGCGAGGACGGCGATCAGCTCGAAGGGCGGACCGACGCGCTCGGCCTTCCAGTCGATGCGATCGAGCTCTTCCTCCAGCTCGCGGCGGAGCTCGGACTTGGGATCGCTGGTCGCGAGCTTGCTCGCCTCCACGCGGCACTCCACCGCAGCGACGCGCGGTTGCGTCGCTCCAGAGGCGGGCCCGAGGAGGGAGAAGATCGCCGCGAGGAGTGTCGCCGGCGACGTCATGGTTCATGGGGTGCCACGAGTCGGGCACGAGGGCCAAGATCGTGGCTAGAGTGTCGGCGATGGTGCGTCGTGAAGAGGCAGGTCGTCCGTCGGGCTCGCCCGACGAACGA
>CAZXMG010000050.1:0-67007 GCA_964641275.1 uncultured Polyangiaceae bacterium | reverse complement strand
AGGCGCGCTCCCATTGCTCGAAGTCACCGTGCGCCACGGCCAGTCGTTCTCGAATGAAGAGCGTGCGCTCCGCCTCGAACTCCAGCACAGGAGCGCCGGTGAACATGCCAGGACCGACCTTGACTCGGCGCTTCTTGTCGGGCTGTGCCAGGCTGACGAGATCCACCCACCAAGTGTCTTCGTCGAGGGAGAGCAGGGCCAACGTCTCCTTCTTTGGTGACAGCGCCGCCAAGCCTTCGCGGTCGATCAACACCTTCATGCTGGTGAGGTCCACCACCAGCGCTCGCCCCGAGTCCAGCTCGGCGTAACGCGCACCCAAGAACGCGCCACCGCCGCTCGCCTCGATCGCGAGCTCGCCGTACTTCGTGAAGCCGTGGGTCTCGTAGAACGAGAGGTGCGCTGGCTTTCGCACGGCCACTGCGGCCCAGGCGCCGTCCTCGGAAAACGACCACACGCCTGCCTCGCGCACCCGACGGACCTTGTCGCCCTCGATCACCAGCAAGCCGTCCCCGCTCTGGAGCAGCAACGCGTTCGGGTGCTGCGGCCAAGCCCGCGCCGCCACCCCCGGAGGCAGCAAACGTGTCAGGGTGAGCGACTTTCCGCCGGCATCCAACCGACCCAACACCTGGGCGTGCGAGACCTTCGAACCGGCGGCCAGGCTCTGGATCGACACTGACCATATGGGCGTTTGCCCCAAGATGGCCTCCGGAGCCAGCTTCGACACCAACACCAGCTCTCGGTCGCGAGGTGGGGGCTGGATGAGGGCAGCGCTCACTGTTGGTGGTGACGTCGCTCCTGGGGCTGCGTGCTGGCGCGGCTCCGCGCTGGCGCTGCACCCCGTGAAGGCCAGCGCACCGAGGACTGCCCGCAGCATCACGGCGTGAGCGCGGTGGCGCGGTAGCCCATGTACTTCATGAACGTGCGCGCGGTCTGGCTCCACTGCTTGGGCGCGCCCGCGTACAGGTTGTCGATGCCGTGGTCGGCCATGGTGTCGCCGAAGGTGAGCCACGCGGGATCTTGCGAGCAATGGTAGGCCGCGCCGAAGACGTGCGAGATGAGGATGTTCAGGTCTGCGGTGCCGGAGTCGTCGTAGTCCACGTCGTTGCAGCCCCACAGGTACTGGAACGCGACGCCGTCCGAAGTGATTGCGTCGTTCTGGAACCACTCGGCGGCTGACACCACCACCGGGCAAATGCCGTCGTCACCAGTCATGAAGTACGAGTCCATCAACCCATCGATCAAGAGCGACGCCATGAACGGTGAACCGCCGTTGGGGCCGTCGCCGCACTCGCTCGGATCCGGCCGGTTGATGTCGTGCTCGAACGCGCCGCTCGTGCCCTCCGACTGCCACACAGCGGTCATGTCGACGAGGGTCAGGAGCGCGGTGCGAACTTCGGTCGTGGGCGTGACCGCGTAGTAGGACGCGAGCCCCATCATCGGCCAGGCCATGTTGCGCTCGGTCACCTTCACGGTGATCTCGTTGCCGGTGGTGAGCGCCACCAGGTTTTGGCGGAAGGCCTCGCCCAAGCCACGCACGGTCTGGACCGCCAGAGGATCTCCGGTCAGCAGGTAGTCGTCGAGCATGCCTTGCCCGAGCATGCGCCGCATGTCACCCCAGGCCAGCGGCTCGCTCGGGTCCCAAGACGTGGTGCACGCATAGACGGCCACGTCGTCGCCGAACCACGCGATCTCGTTGTCGCGGTACCACACGGCCTCCTCTCGCGCGCGTCGATAGGCTGCCGCGCCGCCGCGATGCGCGAAGCGCTGGTAAAGGGCGTGGGGGCCATCGTAATAGGTGCGCTCGGCGCTGGTCGACGAGCACGATAGGCCGTACGTCTCCCAGCCCGGAGACATCGAGGCCAGGTAGTCCTCGACACCCTCGTCCCATAGGGGGAAGCGCGTGTTGTCGGCGAGCGGAACCTGAAAGCCCAACACCCGCGTCGACGCGTACCACGCGGGGTCGAGCGTAGCGGCCACCGGGCCGTCGGGGTTGGGGTCGAGGGTGCCTGCGTCCATGGTGCGGGGCGCGCCGTACTCGACTGTGTAGGTGCGCGTCTCGCCTGCGCCCAACGTGGCGCGGAAGGCCACCAGCACCGAGCGCTGTGACCCGTCGGTGGGCCACGTCGCGAGCGACGCCGAGTGAGCGGCCACCTCGGCGCCCTGGTCGTCGCGCACCACGATCAGGCTCGCGTCCGCCATGTCCCCGCGTGCGAAAGGCACTCCGAGCGAGACCACCTCGTCCGCGGCAGCGCCTTGGTCTGCCTCGAGCGTGACGTCGATCGTGCCGGTCGCGCCGCCGATGCCACCCTCGCCGCCTTGGCCCGAGGCCCCTTGCCCTTCGCCGCCGCCGCCCTGCCCGCTGGCGCCGGTGTTGTTGCCGCCAGACGGACCGGTGGTCTCGCCGCCGTTGCCGCCGCTGTTGGTGCTGTCACCGCAGGCGAGCGCGGCCATTCCGAGGAGAGCGAGGGCGAAGGTGAGCGAAGTCGAGCGCATGACGAGATGATCACCCGAAACCGGGGCTGGCGCTACGGCGGGGCACGGCGCCGAGACTTTGCGCCAGCCTTCAGCGAAACGAAGTCCCAGCGCGCGCGCCGCGCGATCAGATCCATGAACGCGCGCACGTTCGCGGAGGGGAAGGGACTCGGAGGCACGACCACCTGAATGGGACTGGGTGGTGGCTCGAACTTGGGCAGGAGCACCTCGAGCGCGCCCGAGGCGATGGCGTCCGCGGCTTGGTAGGCGACGACCAGCGCGATCCCCCCGCCGCGTACGGCGTGAGCCACGGCAGCGTCCGCGCTGTTGGTGCTGAGCTGCGGCCGGACGCTGACGGTGCGGGCTCCGGCTGGCCCATGGAAGCGCCAGTCGGGGGTGGGCGAGAGTGACGTGAACGAGATAGTTGCGTGTCGCACGAGATCCGCCGGCAGCTTGGGGCGCCCGCGCTGACGGAGGTACGTGGGGCTCGCCACCAGCACGCGCCGCGTGGCACCGACTTTGAGCACGCGCAGGCTCGAGTCCTCTAGCTGGCCGATGCGCACGGCCAGGTCGACGCCGGCAGCGCTGAGGCTGACGAGCTGGTCGGAGAGCACCAGCTCGCCGCTGATGGCGGGGTACAAGCGGAGCAGCTCGCTGATCAACGGCGCCACCTCGCGCCGCCCGAACGTGGCGGGCGCGGCCACCACGAAACGCCCGAAAGGCTCGCTGCGCTCGCTTCGTGCGGCGGCTTCGGCGTCGACCAGCGACGCGAGCAGCGCTCGCGTCCGCTCGAGGTAGCGGGTGCCAGCGTCTGTCAGCGCCACGGAGCGGGTGGTTCGCGCGAGCAAGCGCACGCCGAGGTGATCCTCGAGCGCGGCCACGAGACGCGTCACGGCAGACGGAGAAACGCCCAGGCGTTTGGCTGCGGGCGTGAAGCCTCGCGCGTCGGCGACCGCGGCGAAGGCTTGCATGGCGAACAACCGATCCACGCTGCCGATTATTGCACATGATGCAGCAATGTATTGACCACAAGCATGATTGAGGATCCCGAGGTCGGAGCGCATGTTGTGGCTCGTGAGCGGGCCGGAGCCCGTAAGGAGTCGATCATGAAGCTTGCCGTCGTGGTGTTGTCGGATCCCAAAGCTGGAGAAGAGGCGCTTGGGCGCGTGTTCAATGGCCTCGCGTTGGCGGCCGAAGCAGAGGCGCAGGGCGACGAGGTGGCGGTGGTGTTTGCTGGGGCAGGTACCCGTTGGCCTGCGGAGCTCAGCAAGCTCGGGCACCCGGCACAGCCTCTCTACGCTTCGGTGCGCTCGCTGGTGCGCGGCGCCTCGTGCGGGTGTGCGGCCGTGTTCGGCGCCACCGAGTCGCTGAGGGGCTCCGAGGTGCCAGAGCTCAAGGAGCACGCGCTGGCCGGCACGCCAGGGCTCGCCAGCCTGCGTCGCTTCGCCGCCGAGGGCTACCAAACTCTGCTGTTCTGAGGTGTCCCATGGCCGCTCGCTACCTGTCGGAGCTGTTCACCCCCGAGGTGCTCGCGGCGCAGGCGCATCAGTATGGACGGCGCGCGCAGCGCCCGGAGCCCTTGCCGCCGCGCGATGAGCTGGGCCCCGACGAGGTCGAGTTCATCGCGCGGCGCGACAGCTTCTACCTGGGCACCGTGTCCAGCAGCGGTTGGCCGTACATTCAGCATCGCGGTGGTCCGGCCGGCTTCTTGCGGGTCGTGGGGCCGCGTTCGCTGGCCTTCGCCGACCTGAAAGGCAATCGCCAGTTGGTGTCCACGGGCAACCTGGCGAGCTCCGATCGGGTCTCCTTGTTCTTGATGGACTACCCGGCCCAAGCACGGCTCAAGCTGCTGGGCACAGCGCGCGTGATCGACGCGCGGGAGGATCCTGCGTTGGCCGACGCGGTCGCGCCGACGCCTGAGCTCAGGAAGCGGGTCGAGCGCGTGTTCTTGGTCGACCTGGTCAGCTTCGACTGGAACTGCCCCGCGTACATCACGCCCCGCTTCAGCCACGACGAGGTGGTCGCGCACCTCAGGCCGTTGCAGGAGCGAATCGCCGAGCTGGAGCGCGCGCTCGCCGCGCGCGACAGTGCTCAATAGCTGGCGGGGGATCGCCGCCGCCGCCGCTGGCGCGTCACCAGCAGCGCGAACACGGCCACGATCCACGTGGTGCCGCCGAGGAGCGGCTCGGGTGGCGCCGCGCAGCCGCCCGAGCGGTTGCCGGAGCTCTGCGGCTCGACTTGGGGCTCGCTGGACGGCGCGGCTGAAGCACTGGCCGTCGGAGGCGTTTCGGCTTCCTGCCCGACGGCGCAGCGTCCAGCCGAGAACTTCTCGGGCACACACCGACCAGGCCTTCCCAGGGCGTCGAAGCAGCGGTCGCCATGTGCGCGCTCCGCGCACGCCTCGGGTGGCGACGGCGCCACATCCGCGTGAGCCGAGGGCGTGTTGATGGCGACCAAGACCAAACCGACAGCTGCCCACGGTCTCATGGCTTCCCCCACGCGGTGCCCTTCGGCTTGACCCACTGCTCGAGACGCGCGCACGCCGTGGGCTCCTTGGGAGGCGGCGTCGGAGGCGCATCCGGCTCGCCGGAGCGGCGCGCCCTGCTCGCCGCCCGCGATCGAACGTCAGCGACATAGCGCTCGTCGGCGCAGCCCGCGGCGTAGAGGTCGACTGCGCGCGCCAGGCTCTTCTGCACGCCCAGCCCGCTCTCGTACATGGTTCCGAGGATCACACACGCCTCTCCCTCGAGCACGTATCGACGCTCGACGCAGGCCTTCTGCAGCAGGATCGCCGCCCGCCCCAGATCCTGAGGAGCTCCCACGCCATCCTTGTACATCACGCCGGCGGATCGACACGCGGACCTGGAGGTCGACGCGCGCCCCTGGGGCGTCACGACGGGACACGCGCGCTCCAGGTACTTCAGCTGGGCCCCCGGGTCACCAGCAGCTTCCGCTGCTCGTGCGAGCTTCTCGCAGCTCGCGGCCAGCCCGAGGTCGCACCCCGTCCGGAGCACCTTCTCGGATGGCTCGAGCGGCACGACGGTGCCGAGCGACAGGATCTTGCAGGCGCCCGCGGCGCCCTCGAGGCACCCGGCCTCGAGCCACGCCCCGCGCTCTTTGCTGTGCGCTGCCGTCGGCGCGATCTTGCCGCGGCGGGCCCGCGTGAGCCCCTCGCAGGCGCTGTCCCAACCGGCGGCGCAGCGACGAAACCCCCAGTCCTCGCGCAGCGTGTCGTCCTTCTGCTTGTTGCCCAGGGCGCACGCGCTCTGCTCCTCGTCACAGTCGTCCTTGTACAGATCGGTGCGCTCGCTCCGGTCGAGCCAGCTGCATGCGTCGAGCGAGCCGAGACCGCATGCACGTTGCCTCAGCTCGAGCTGCTTGGCCTCGTCTTTGGCGGGGGTTCCGAGGTAGTACCATTGCCCGGCGTGAGCGTAGGCCGAGCCGAGCTCGAGACACGCGCCGGCGTCTTCGGCGGCACACGCCTTCGTCACGGCGCCGAAGGCGCGCTCGACGATTCGTCTTTTCTCGGCATCGCCCATTTCTCCTCGCATCACGACGTCGAGGCACGCCATGTACTCGCCTTGGTTGCACGCCTGCTCGATCAGGCTGCGCCCGGCGCTCTTGTCCTCGGAGGCGAGCTCGCCCTCGAGCTTGAGCGTCCCGAGCCGAAAGCAGGAGCCGAGCTCGCCCTCCGCGCAGAGCGTGTCGAGCAACTGCTCGGCGCAGATGGGGTCGAAGCGTACACCCGAGCCGAGCCTCGATTCCGCGAGCGTGCGGCACGCTCGCTTGTTGCCGCGCGCGCAGGCTCGCGTGGCCACGTTGTCGCGGAGCACCTCGTCTCGGGGAGCGCTCGCCAAGAGCTCGGTCAACTGCAGACAAGCCCGGAGGTCCCCAGGCTCGGCCGCGTCCAGCGCTGCTCGGCACTTGGTGTAAGCGTCCAAGGTGCGGCGCGGCAACTTTCGCAGCTTGCGGCCGCGAGCGCTCAGCGTCGCACAAGCATACTTTGCCGGCAGCGCCTCCACCGTGGCCGCCATGGGGTCCACCTCGGCTGGCGAGGGCGGCACGCGCGTGTCGAGCAGCAGCGGTGGAATCGCCTCCGGCACAGCGTCGGCAGAGGACTGGGTGGAAGAAGCCGGCGCTGCGCTCGCCGTGGGCGCCGGAGCCTCGGGCGCGCATGCCGCGCTCGCAGACTGGATCACCAAGAGTCCGAGCCAGGCCGTGTGTTGCGTCAACCGCTTCAACTCTTGGCTCAATAGCAGCAGGTGTTGGACGCCCACCACGGTTGGCTGGCGCCGTCATACACGACCAGGTTGCCGTCGGTCTGGATGGCGAGGTAGGCGCCGCTTGCGCCGCTGCTCCAGGTCGCAAATTGGATCTGGCTCGCCGCGTCCAGCACCACGAAGTTGCCGTCGTCCTGCATGAGCGCGAGGTTGGCGCCGGTGCCGTAGGTGTTGGACGACCAGAGCGGACCGACGCCATTGTAGTAGAGCACGAGGTTTCCGTCGCCTTGCATGACCAGGAAGAAGCGGCCGTCGCACGACCAGCGCCCTTGGTCGACGCCGAGCGCTTGGCCCGCGCGCAACATGCCGCATTGGCACTCGTTGCTGCCGCCGCCCCACAAGGTGGTGGTGTTCGCGGCGCAGCTGTTGGGTGCGGCGTCGCAGGTGTTGCCCGCACAACACGGCTCACCGCTGGCGCCGCACGGGGGCGCGACACATGCGCCGGCGCCGTCGCAGAGCGAGCCGCCGCTGTCGTTGCAGGGGGTGCCTGCGGGCGCAGGGTCGAGGTGGCAGATGGGATCGGTGCAGTACGAGACCAAGCAGGAGGTGTCGGGCACCAAACAATCCTCGTCGCTGGCGCACCCGCCTCCGGTGGAGGAGCTCGAGGCACCTGCGCCACCTCCCGTCGCACTGGTCGTGGACGCGCCAGCGCCGTCACTCGCCCCGCCGCTGCCCGCCGCGCCGCCGCTGCCGGCCGCGCCGCCGCTGCCTGTTGCTCCCCCGCTGTCGTCGCCCCCGCTCGAGGCCAGCTGATCGCTGGTGGCGCACCCCCCGAGCAGGGCCACCACGAGCCAACCCACGCGCCACATGACTGCAGCGTACCCGCGATTGGGCGTGCTTTCTACGAAGAGGCCTTCCACGCGGAGAGCGCGGCCACGTGCCGCTTGCTCACCCCCGGGATCGCGAGCAGCTCTTCGTCGGTCGCGGCGCGCACGCGATCGAGGCTGCCCAACGAAGTCAGCAGGGCCTTCTTGGTCTTTTCGCCAATCCCTGGCACGCCGTCGAGCTCGGAGCGCAGACGCTCTCCTTTGCCGAGCTTCTTGCGCGCGTGATTGGCGAAGCGGTGCGCTTCGTCCCGGAGTCGCGCCAAGAAGAACAATGCCGAGCTGGAGCTCTTCAGGGGGATGCCGTTCTTCTGCCCGGGGAGGTACACGCGATCGACCAGCTTCTCGCCGCTCGTGTTCTCGCGCTCCTTGGCGAGCCCGACGACGGCCAGGTCGTGGAGCCCCAGGTCGCGCGCGGCGGTGATGGCCACGTTGAGCTGACCGCGGCCGCCGTCGACCACGAATAGGTCCGGCAAGTCCCAGTCGGCGCCCTCTTGCTCGCCGTCGCGGGCGAGCTTGCCGCGCCGAAAGCGGCGGCTGAGCACCTCGTAGATGGCGGCGTAGTCGTCGCCACCCTGGGTGTTGCGCACGTGGAAGGACCGATAACGCTTCTTGTCGAGCGCGCCGTCGGTCATGGCGACCACCGAGCCGACGGTGTCTTCGCCGCCCAAGTGGGAGATGTCACAGCACTCGATGCGCCGCGGCGGACCGGGCAAGCGCAGTCGATCGGCGAGCTCTTCGAGTCGGGCCTCGACGTCCTCGGCGGCCCGCTGCTTGGCGCTGAAGGCGTTGCGAGCGTTGTCGATGGCGAGGTCGAGCAGCTTCTTCTTGGGGCCCCGCTGGGGGACGAGCAGGTCGACCTTGCGCCCAGCCTTCTCGCCCAGCCACTCGGCCACGCCCGCTGCGCCGTCGGGCGCGACCTGCAGCAAGATCTCGCGCGGCCAAGGCCCACGCTCCTCGGCCTGATCGTAGAAGGCGGCCACGAAGTTGGCGAGCACCTCCTCGTCGGGTAGCTCGATCTTGCGCAGCGAGTAGGCCACGCTGTCGCGCACGCGGCCGGCGCGCACGAACAGCACGTCGATCTCGATGTTGGCGCCCTCGCGGTACAGACCGATCACGTCTTGGTCCACGTCGCTGACCGAGACGACGCGCTGGTTCTCGCGGATGGACTCCACCGCGCGCAGTTGGTCGCGGTAGATGGCGGCGCGCTCGAACTCGAGCTCGCTCGAGGCCCGCTGCATCCAGGACTCGAGCTCGCGGGTGAGCTCGTCGTGTCGGCCTTCGAGGAACAGCCCCACGGCCTTGACCTGGGCCATGTAGGCGTCGCGCTCGACCTCGTACACGCACGGGGCGGCGCAGCGTTTGATCTGGAACTGCAGGCACGCGCGCTTGCGCGAGGCGAAGTCGGTGTCCGAGCAGGTGCGCAGGTTGAAGTGTTTGTTGACCAGGTGCAGCGTGCGTCGCGCGCTGGTCGCGGAGTGGTAGGGCCCGAAGTGCCGGGCGCCGTTGGGCTCGGGGCGGCGAACGGTCTCGAGGCGAGGCCACGGTTTGGACTCGTCCAAGCGCAAACACAAAAAATCTTTGTCGTCGCGCAGCTTCACGTTGAAGCGCGGTTGGTGCTTCTTGATGAGCTCGTTCTCGAGGACCGCCGCCTCCTTTTCGCTGCCGGTGACGAAGGTCTCGATGTCCGCGACGAGCGCGCGCAGCAGCGGGATGAAGTAGCGCGCGTCGCTGCCGGACTCCTGGAAGTAGCTGCGCACGCGTGAGCGCAACACCTTGGCCTTGCCCACGTAGAGCACGGCGCCGGCCTTGTCGATGAACAGGTAACAACCGGCGGACGTGGGCAGCGACGCGAGCTTGCCCGCGACGATGGACTCGGCGGAAGGCGGCGAGACGGTCTCGGTCATCCGAATCAGAACGTGCCCAGGAACACGAGCCCGGGCCCGACACTGGTAGCACCAGACACCGTCCCGGGCACCACGGTGGGCGGCGGCACGACCAGCGGCGGTGGCGGCGGGTTGGGCGTGGACGGGCTCGGGCTCTCGGGATCGATGTAGTACGGGTCGTCGGGGGGTGGAGGAGGTGGGGGGGGCGGCTCGGGCGTGGGCATCGGGCTGTTGTAACGATCGTAGGGATCGCCGCTGGTCGCCCGCCCGACCAGGTTGATCACGCCATGCACCGTGAGCAGGCCCGACCACACCGAGAGCGCGATCCAGCCCGGGCGCTCCCCGCTCTCGTTCGCCGCCTTGACGGCGGTGAGGACGGACTCTGGCGCCATGATGGCCACCTGCGGGACCGAGGCGTAAAACGGCAGGTAGCGCTCGTCGCCCAGCGCGCCGATGCCGACGCTGGTGAACGCCAAGTTGGTGGCGCCCAAGAAGCTCGCGCCGAGCCGCGTGTCCGTGCTCGTCTCGAAGGGCGCGGCCAGGCTCCACGCGCCGAACGTGGCGAGGCCGCCGGTCCAGATCACGAAGGGCACGGCGAGCATCTCGTAGCCCTCCTCGCGGTGGTCTTCGGCGGTGAGGGCGATGGTGGCGCCCGCGAGCACCAGCGCCTGCGCGCCCGCGAGCGTGGTCTGCGCGATCATCCAGCTCTGCGCAGGCTCCTCTCCGTCCGCCACCATGGTGGCGGTGTAGGCGCTGAAGGCGATGTCCGCCGCGCCCAACATGCCTGCGAGTGAGACCGCGCCCACGACCAGGAATGACTCCTCTTGATCCGCGAGCGCAGCTTGGGGCGCGAGCGCAGCGGTAAGCGCGAGGGCCAGCGCCGGCAGGCCGGCGCCCCGCACGCTCATGCGCTCCTGCCCTCGGCCAGGCGCAGGTACATGGCCGCCACTTTGTGCTCGGGGTCGATCTCCAGGGCCTCGCGGAACGCGACCTTCGCGGCCTCTTTGTCGCCCTGCAAGGTGAGCGTGATGCCGAGCTGCACCCGCGCAGGGGCGTAACGAGGGTTGGCGCTGCATGCCGTCTGGAAGGAGGCCAGCGCCGCCGCCAAGTTCCCGCGGTCGCGCTGCAGACTGCCGAGCTTGACGTGCAGATCGGCGAAGGTGGGTCGGAGCTTCACGCCCTTCTCGAGCTCGCCGATGGCTTCGTCCAGGTAGCCCGCGTCGGCGTAGGCCTGCGCGATCTCCGCGTGCTTGTTGGCGATCTTGCCCAACGCGTAGGGGTCCTGCACGGCGCCCTCGATGTTCGGGCTGGCGGTGGCGCCCACCCGCTCGAACAGGGCGCGGCTGTCGTCGTAGGCGCCGAGATCGTTCAGCGTCACGACCAGATTGAGCAGCGCCTCGGTGTAGTTCGGGTTCAGCGCGACCGCGCGATCGAACGCCTCGCGCGCCCCCTGGAAATCTCCACGCGCGTGGCGCGAGATGCCCAACATGTTGTGCACGTCGGCGAAGCGGTCGTTCTTCTCCAGGACCTGGAGCAACAGCGGCTCGGCGTGGTCGAACTCGCGGCGATCGAAGTGCTCCTTCGCCAAGAGCAGCTTGTGTTTGAGGCGCTCATCCATCCAAGCTGCAGCGTCCCACCGCTGGGCCAATAAGACAATCGGGGCACGGCCCAGACCCACTTGCACTCCGTCCAGGTTGCCCCACTCGGCTGCCGCTGGTAGACCCTCACGGCCGTGGGCGAAGCAGAAGTACACGACGGCGCCCACTCGCGGCCTCCCGGCAGCGTTTCGGAGGCCGGAGCCCCCGAGAGCCTGACGCCCTCGCGTGCTCCCGTGTCGGTGCCGCCACCGAGCGGGCCGCTCAGCAGCGCACGCGCGAGCTTGCGCAAACCGCAGGCGCAACTGCCGGAGCGCGCAGAGATGAGCGCACGGCGCCGGGTGTTGGAGTCGCGCATGCCCAGCGACGACGAGGAGCCCGCTTCGACCTCGCTCCCGTCTCCGTCAGGCCGCGGCACGCCGTTGCCGGCTCCCCAGGAGCCGGTGGGCCCGGCCTCGCCGCGCTCGTCGGTCGCCCCACTGACCTCGCGTTGGGTGGGCAAAGATCGGGCGGAGATCGGCCCTCGCGTGGACGCGCCCGGTGGCGGCGGCACGGCCATGTCGCCACGCATGACCGCGCTGTTCGGGGGGCTGTTCGGCTTGGCCACGGTGACGACCATCATCGCCTTGCTGATTCAGAGCTCGCCGCCGCGCGACGATCGCGCGGACGCAGCGGCGGTCGCCGCGGCCTCGGGCAGCGCGGCGTTGGCGGGCGGCCCCGAAGCGCCCGCAGCCGCTCTGGCGGCGCCCAAGAAGCGCGTTCGCACCAAGATCCCCGGGCCCCCACGCGTGGCAGACCTGGCCAAGAGCCAAGGCTGGAAGCTCGTCGACGACACCATCCAGCGCCGCTCGTTCATCACCGCCCTGAGCGAGAAGGGGGTGCCCAAAGACCAGATCTACCGGGTCCTCAAGGCGTTCGACGGCATCAAGAAGTTCGACAAGCTGGGCAAAAACGACCGCTTCGTCGTGGCGCTCGACAGGCAGTCCAACGCGATCAAGGGCTTCGAGTACATCGTCTCGCCGCTCGAGGTGCTGCAAGCGGTCGAGGCCGACGGCCTTCTCGTGGCGTCGACCTTGGACATGAAGATCGCCGAGGAAGAGGTCACCGGCTCGATCTACGTTGGCAAAGATCTCACCAAGTCGATCCAGTGGGCTGGCTTCGAGCCTGACTTGATCCGAGTGATGGACGAGGCGCTCGCAGGCCGCACGTCGCACGAGAGCTTCGCCGAGGGCGGCATCCTCAAGGTGGTCGCCACCGAGACGACGGCGCTCGGTGAGTTCGTCAAGTACAAGGGCCTGGTCGCGCTCGAGTATCGGCCGCCGGATCCAGGCGCGCAGCCGACGCGGGCGTACACCTTCGCCGGCACCGGGGCCCGCGGCTACTTCGACGACAAGGGCCGCCAGCCCGACGGCAGCGGCTGGGCCTCCCCGGTGCCCGGCGCGCCCATCACCAGCCGCTTCAACCCGAAGCGACTGCACCCCGTGCTCAAGAAGGTCATGCCGCACAACGGCACCGACTACGGCGCGCCCACCGGCACGCCCATCGTCTCGGTGTATCGCGGCAAGCTCACCTTCGTCGGCAACGCGGGGCCCTGCGGCAACATGGTCGCCATCAAGCACCCCAACGGCATCGAGAGCGGCTACTGCCACATGCACAAGATCGCGCCCGGGCTGAAGGTGGGCGGGTCCGTGGGCACGAGGCAAGTGCTCGGGCAGGTCGGCACCACCGGTCGATCCACCGGGCCCCACCTGCATTTCTGGGTCAAGAAGGACGGCAAGTACTTCGACTCCGAGACGCTCAAGATCGATGGCTTCAGAGTGGTGCCGCTCGACGAGCGAGGTGCGTTCGCGACGCGCAAGGCCGAGCTCGACGCGCGTCTCGACGCGATGCCGCTGCCCGACCCGCCGCCTGTGGATCCCGCCCCCGTGGCCAAGGTCGACGACACGCGACCCGACGTAGGGGACGCGCCTGACAGCGACGCCGCCAGCGACGCTGCCGAGCCGGCGAAGGGCCAGCCGAAGAAGGCCAAGGCCGACGCCGACCCGACGCACGTCGACCCTGGTGATGGCGACGATCTGGTCGGGCCTGATCTCAGGAAGTGAGCGGCCCGCGGGTCGGCCGATCCCGAGCGCCTACTTCTTCTTGTTTGCGTTCGGATCTTTCGGCTTCGCCTTCTCGGCGGCGGCCGCTTTCTTGTCGTCCTTCTCCTTGGTGTCCTGCTTCTTCGCCTTGTTCTTCGCCTTCGGTGACTTGTCGCCCATGAGGGCACCGTAGCACGCGCGGATCCCGGAGGACCGCGGCCGCCCAACTTGACCCGCGCGCACTCCCTTTCCAAGATGGGCTCGCCGTGCGACTCGTCTGGAAGCTCGAACCCGCCCGCTTGGGCGCAGCCGCTGCGATCGCCGCGCTGGGCGCGGTGGCGGCGTGGCTGACCTGGCCAGCGGCGCCGAGCGCACCGGCGCCGGTGGCTGCCGAGACGGTGCCCGTGCCAGCGCTGCGAGTAGCGGGGCACGCGCTCCCGCCCGGCGGCGACGCCGTGGGCGCCGCGTTCGATCTGGTGCGTCGCTACGCGCTGGGCTCGATCAAGCTCAAGCTGCCTGATGGCTCGGTCAAGACCCTGGATCGGACCGACTTCGGGCTGGAGATCGATCGGCGGCGACTGGCGGAGTTCGTCAAACAAGCGACGACCCCGGGCAGCGCGATCGCCCGAGCGCATGCAGCGTCGGCCCGAGCGGCCGAGCCGATCGACGTGCCGCTGCCGCTGCGCATCGACGGCGCGCAGGTGATCGAGCGGCTGGTGGACCTCAAGGCCGAGGTGGACAAGCCCGCCATGGACGCGGCGATGGATGTGGAGAAGCGCACCGTGCGGCCCGAGGTGGTCGGCCACCGGCTGGACGTCTACGGCACGGCCGCGAAGATCGAGGCTGCCTTTCGGCAGGGCACGACCGAGGTGGAGGCGGATGTGGAGCAGGTCGTGCCGAAGCGGCTGGCCAAGGAGCTCTCCGGAGTTCGCTTCGACTCGGTGCTCGGCTTCTACGAGACGCGCTACAACCCGATGCTCACCGAGCGCACGTACAACCTGCGCCTGGCAGCCTCGAAGCTCGACGGCATGGTGCTCATGCCTGGCGAGACGTTCGACTTCAACGCGGTGGTGGGTCCGCGCGACGAGGCGCGGGGCTACCGCGTCGCGCCCGTGATCGCGCAAGGAGAGCTGGTGGACGGCCTGGGCGGTGGCACCTGCCAGGTGTCGGGCACGCTGCACGCTGCCGCGTTCTTCGCCGGGCTGGAGATCGTCGAGCGCTACCCGCACTCGCGGCCGTCGAGCTACATCGAGCTGGGTCTGGACGCGACGGTGGCGTACCCGAACATCACCTATCGCTTCCGGAACCCGTTCGACTTCCCGGTGGTGCTGCACGAGAAGGTGGCGGGTGGGGTGGTGCGCGCAGAGGTGCTGGGCCCCGAGCGCAAGCTCACCGTGAGCTACTTCCGGCGCATCGACGGCGTGTTGCCGTTCGAGGAGGTCGAGCGCGAGACGGACAAGCTGCCTGCTGGCAAACGCGTGGTGACACAGCGCGGGATCCCCGGCTTCGTGGCCTTCGCGTCGAGAGTGGTGCGCGACGGCGCGTACGCGGAGCGCACCAAATGGCGCGAGAAGTACCCGCCCACCACGCAGATCGTGGCGGTGGGCACGGGTCCCGAGGAGACCAAGCCGAAGCTCCAGCAAGACAAGCACCCCGAGTACCGGGTGGACGAGTACTTGGTGGTGACGCAGGCTCCACCGGCCAAGAAGGGTGAGCGCGGCACGATCGTGAGGTCACCGACCAAAGGCAAGACCGGCGTCGAAGGCTGGATCAAGGCGCTCGGCTTCGAGAAGACGCCGATCGAGGACGAGCCCGAGGGCGACGAGAAGAAGGACGACAAGAAGAAGGACGCCGCCGCGGACAAGAGCGGTGACAGAAAGCCCAAGGAAGACAAGCCCAAGAAGGACGAGAAGCCGAAGAAAGCTGCTGACAAGCCGGGCAAGAAGAAGGACAAGGCTGGCAAGCAGGAGGCGAAGCGGTGAAGGGCAAGCTCGTGGTGCTGGGGGTGACCGGCAGCATCGCCGCCTACAAGGCGCCGATCGTGGCGCGCCTCTTGACCAAGGCGGGCGTGGAGGTGCAGCCGGTGTTGACCAAGTCCGCGCACGCGTTCGTGGGCGCGGCCACCTTCAGCGGCCTGCTCCAGCGCGCGGTCGCGAGCGACATGTTCGCGCCGGGCGCGAAGGGTGAGCTGCACGTGGAGCTCGCGCAGCGCGCGGATCTGATCGCGATCGTGCCGGCGACGGCGGACTTTCTGGCGCGCTTGGCCTCGGGCCGGGCGGACGATCTCCTGGCGGCGACCTGTCTGTCGAGCGAGCGGTCGATCTTGGCCGCGCCGGCCATGCACCCGGCGATGTGGCGGCACCCGGCGACGCAGCGCAACCTGGCGATCTTGGCGAACGATGCGCGCGTGCGCTTGGTGGGGCCGGTCGAGGGCGAGGTGGCGTCGGGCGACGTGGGGCTCGGCCGCATGGCGGATCCCGAGCAGATCGCGGCGGCGATCCTCGCGGCGCTCGGTCCCCAGGACCTCGCCGGCCGGCACGTGGTGGTGTCGGCGGGGCCGACGGTGGAGGACGTGGATCCGGTGCGCTTCATCGGCAATCGCTCGAGCGGCAAGATGGGTTTCGCCCTGGCCGAGCGAGCGGCCGCGCGCGGCGCGCGGGTGACGCTGGTGGCCGGTCCGGTGGCGCTGCCCACCCCGGCAGGGGTCACGCGCATCGACGTGCGCGGCGCGCTGTCGATGAAGGCGGCGCTGTGGCAGGTGCTGGGCGAAGACCTGGGCGGCGCCGACGCGTTGATCATGAGCGCCGCGGTGGGTGACTACCGGCCGCGTGAGGCGCTCGATCACAAGCTCAAGCGGAGCGGGGCGGCTTGGACGCTCGAGCTGGTACCGAACCCAGACGTGTTGGCCGAGATCGGAGCCGCGCGCGCCGGCAAGCAGCCATTGCTCGTGGGTTTCGCCGTCGAGACCGTCACGGGCGACGCGCTGATCGCCGAGGCGCGGAAGAAGCTCGCGAGCAAGCGGGTGGACTGGGTGGTGGCGAACGAGGCCGGGGACGCGTTCGGGCGGGACGACAACCGCGCGGTGTGGGTCGGCGCCAACGAGGCGGTGAGCTTCGGCCTGCTCCACAAGCAGGCATTGGCCGATCGCATCTTGGATCAGATCGCGCGGGCGCTCTCTTGAGCGAGACCGGCCTGGGTGAGGCGGGGAGCGAGGCTGCCGAGTCGGCGGTGGTCGACGCTCGTGAGGCGCCGCCCGAGGAGCCCAAGAGCGCGCTGGATCTGGTGGTCCCCTTGGGGGCCACGGCGCTGATCGCTGCGGCGATGTTCGTGTTCACCTCGCCGGAGCGCACCCCGATCGAGCGGCTGCTGGTGCTGGGGGTGCCCTACCTGCTCTTGGGTGTGGTCGCGGTGTTCCGCTTGAAGCAAGCGGACGCGCTGCACCTGCTCAAGCCTCGTTCGGGCGATCTCACGTTCGGCGCGCTGGTGGCGTTTCTGCTGTACGGCACGGCGTTCGCGTTTCACGCGCTCGTGACCTCGCCAGGCGAGCCGCATCAGGCCTGGGTGATCCGGGTGTACATGCTGCTCGGCAACGCCCTGACCGACGGTGTTCACTTGGTGGCGGCCGCGGCTGCGCTGGTGGGCCTGCTCGAGGAGCTCACGTGGCGCGGCTTGGTCACGCCGGGTCTCGAGCGGCGGATGGGCTTGCTCCCGGCCAACCTGCTGGCGACGCTGCTGTTCGCGGCGGCGCACTTGCCCACGGTGTGGACGCTCTCCGATCCGCAGGTCGGGCCGAACCCGCTCTTGGTGTTGGCGGCGCTCGGCTGCGGCGGCGTGTGGGCCTATTTCCGCTGGCGCATGGAGCGCCTGCCGCCGGTGCTGCTCTCGCACGCCGTGTTCACCTGGGCGATCGTGGAGTTTCCGCTCTGGCGCTGAAGCCCTTCGGTGCCGAAAAGGCGGCCCATCTGGCGCGCGCTCGGGTAGTCTAGCCGCCCAGGCTCAGGCGCCTTTTCCACACCATGCGGATCACTTTCTGGGGCGTTCGCGGCAGCATCGCTTGTCCGTCGAAGACTCACCTGCGCTACGGCGGCAACACGCCGTGCGTCGAGGTCGCGGTGGGCGACGAGCGCCTGATCATCGACGCAGGCACGGGCATCCGCGGGTTGGGCGCGAGCCTGATCAAGAGCGACAAGCGCCAGGGCACGATCCTGCTTTCGCACACCCACTGGGACCACATCCAGGGCTTCCCGTTCTTTGCGCCGGCGTTCGACCCCAAGCGGAGCTTCCGCATCCTGGCAGGGCACCTGCCGCCGGCGCTGGGCGGCATCCGCACGGTGCTGGCGGGTCAGATGGCGGAGCCCAACTTCCCCGTCCCGCTCGAGATCATGCGCTGCTCGTTGGCGTTCGAGGACTTCACCGCCGGGGATCGCTTCGACCACTCGCCCGGCATCCGTGTCATCACGGCTCCGCTGAACCACCCCAACGGCGCGACCGGATATCGCATCGAGCATGGCGGCGCGTCGGTCTGCTACGTGACGGACACGGAGCATGTCGTGGGCGCGCCAGACCAGAACATCTTGGCGCTGATCGAGGGCGTGGACCTGTTGATCTACGATTGCACCTACACCGACGACGAGTTTCCCTCGAAGGTCGGCTGGGGCCACTCCACCTGGCAAGAGGCGGTGCGCCTGTCCAAGGCCGCGAACGTCAAGCGGCTGGCCGTGTTCCACCACGAGCCGGATCATGACGACCGCTTCATGCGCAAGGTCGAGATCGCCGCGCGCGCCGACTTCCCGAACTCGTTCGTGGCGCGCGAGGGCCAGGTGGTGAACGTGATTCGGCGCGGTAAGAAGCGCTGACGCGCCAAGTCTTCCCATGCAATCCGACCCCCACGATCCTGCTTCGATGGCTGGCCCGCCCGCCAGCATGGGTGGCCCGGTGGGCCCGCCGATGGCCGCACCAGCTCCCGCCCCGAAGAAGGGCAACGTCGCGGTGCTCGTGGTGGTCGGGGCCGCAGTGCTGACGGGCGCGGGCCTGGGCGCCTACTTCTTGCTGAAGGGTGGCGGCGGGAGCCCGTTCCCCTGCGACGTGAAGAACCTCCCTGACGAGACGGCGCAGGTCACCATGGTGGCCGTCGACGCGCAGATCGCCAAGGCCTCGGGCGTGGACGAAGGAGACCTGCCGGATCAAGCGCGCTGGAGCGAGTTCGCGTCCTCGTTCTGCGCTGGTCGCGACGTGTTCGCGACCGCGATGAGCGCGGACGACAAGTTCGGCGCGCGCGCGCTGGCGAGGATCGTCGACGAGAAGAAGGAGGCCGCCAAGTACCTGGAGTGCGGCAAGACGGTGGCTGGCAAAGCCAAAGGTGGCTACGCCTGGGCCGTCGCCTTCAAGGAGAAGAAGGACCGCCGCCGCGTCACCATCTTCATGAACGGCCTGGACGAGCTGCCGGGATCGACCAAGCAGCTCAAGGCCGCCAAAGACAAAGGCGCGCTCGTCGGAGCGCACTGCTTCCTGCGCGACAAAGAGGAAGAGTGCAGCGACAAGTCCGAGGGTGTGGCCCGCGTCGACAAGACCAACATGTGGGTGCAGGGCGGCATCGACGATCTGGTCGCCTTTGGCAACGCCTACAGCGACAAGGGCGGCAACGGCGGCAAGACCGCCGACGCGCTGGCCGAGGTGGCCGGGAAGATCTCCGCGAAGCACAGCATGCAGGTGGGCACCCACGAGAGCTTCCCGTTCGAGCTGGGCTACGCCTCGGGCGCCTCGGTGGGCAACGACGGCCTCGACGGCGAAGAGAAGGCGGACCTGGCGAAGGTCAGCGAAAAGATCCGCAAGGCCGAGCCGCTCTGGGCCATGGGCGGCAACGTGGACGACAGCGGTGGCAAAACCGAGCTCTACATTCGCGCTGGCAGCGAGGCCGACGCCAAAGACCTGCTGGAGCTGAGCGAGAAGTGGCTGAAGCTGACCAAGAAGGCGGTCAAGGCCACCGACGAAAAAGAGAAGGAGCGCAAGGACGACGAGTCCGACAAGGACCTGAAGAAGGTCAAGCGCGAGTACTTGAAGGCGCGCAAGAACGTTGCCCGCCGCGCGCTCGTCGACGCGACCAGCGAGCAGAAGGGCCAGTACGTGCTCGTCACCCTCGAGTACAAGCCCGACGCCGACGAGAAGTCCGCGCTCGAGGAGTACAAGAAGGACAACAAGGCTCGCGTCGGGCCGGCCGCCAAGATCGTCGACGCGCTGCTCAAGGGCGAGAAACCCGAAAAAGACCTGCTCAAAGAGCTGGGCGGCTCCGACCTGGTCGACGCCGTCGAGGGTGGCGGGGCCGACAAGGACGACGACGACTGATTAGCGTCTCGAGCGGCGGAGGCGGCTCGCGAGCGCCTCGGCGCGCTCGCGCACCTGGACCAACCAGCGTTCTCGTTGCTCCGCGGTCGTGAGCTTGAGGCGCGCCAAGTAGTGTCGCCGCACGGCGCTGAAGCCGCAGTAGCGGAAGACGGTGAAGTAGTTGGAGAGCCAACCCGGGTCGACCAACGCGACCAGCGCGGGCGAGTCGAGCGTGTAGAAGAAGTGCGCCTCCTTGCCCCGCATGAGGCCGCTCGGGAACACAGCTGCCTTGGGCTTGCCGTGAAAGGAGTAGGTGAGCCCAGAGACGAAGGTGCGATCCAAGTAGCCCTTCAGCATCGCGGGGAAGCCACCCCACCACACCGGGTACACGAGCACCATCGCGTCGCACCAGGCGATCTGGTCGCGGTACCGCCGCGTGTACTCGACCTTGTCCAGATCGCGGCGGCGGTGCACCTCGTCGACGACCAGCACCGGATCGAAGCCCTCGGCGTACAGGTCGACGACGACCAGCTCGCAGTCTTGTCGCGTGAGCCCGGCGAGCACCGACGCGAGCACCGCGTGGGTGAAGCTCTTCGGGTTGGGGTGGCAGCAGACGACGAGGATCTTGGGCTTCATGTGCGTTCTGCGTCTGGAGCGCGCCGGCTAGGTCGCGCGCTCGAGCCGATCGAGCTCCTCCCACAGCGCCCTCAGGACCGACCTCGGGACGAGCAGTGATGGTCTCTCGTGGGAGTACCCCATGACGTAGCTGTCTTCGCCTGGCTCGGCGCCCCCACAGGCGAGCCAGGCGCTGCGCGCCTCGTCGAGGTGCGGCTCGTCTGCGGGCCCGAAGCTCGACAGGTGCGAGCACGCGAACCCTTGCATGAGGAACGTCGCCCCACCCTGGTCGAGCATCTTGCGGAACTCCCGCCGGCAACGCGAGCGATCCGCGCGGCGGCCCCCTCCGGAACGAATGTTGTTCACGATGCTCGTCATCGGCTCGAGCCCGGCGCGGGCGTCGAGCTCGACGTCCCCGCCGCGGCGCTGAAACCACACCGTGACGCCATGCACGGTCAGGCTCGGGATCGCGCCGCCTCCGGGCGGGTTCGCCATGTCTCTCAGATGTCTGCCACGATCCGGCCACGGATCGCGCTGGCGGCCACCACCAAGGGGCTCGCCAGGTACACCTTGCCGGGGCCGCTCCGGCCGGGGAAGTTCCTGTTGATGGCGCTGACGGTGACCTCGTCGGCGGTGAACGACACGCCCGGACCGGCCTTGATGCACGCGCCGCACGACGGGTCGATCAGCTCCGCGCCGGCCTGCTCGAAGACCTGGATGTAGCCCTTCTGCTCGGCGTAACGGCGGATGTCCTGCGAGCCGAACTGGATGTAGAGGTGCACGCCGTCGGCCACGCGCTCACCGCGCTCGACCGCGCGCTTGAGCACCGAGGCGTACATGTCCATGTCGGCCTTTTTGCCGCCGGTGCACGAGCCGCCGTACGCGATGTTGATCTTCACGTCGCCGCCCGCGGTCTTGGACAAGTCGCGCAGGGCGACGCCGTTGCGAGGGTCGCCAGGGAGCGCGACCATCGGCTCGATCTGGTCGAGGTCGAAGTCGAACGTGGCCGCATACTCGGCGCCCTCGTCGGCGCGCACGATCAGCCGCTCCACCTCGGCGCGGTCCAAGCCACGTTGGGCCACGAGGTAGTCGACCACCACCTGATCGGCCTCGATGATGCCGGTGAAGCCGCCGGCCTCGACCGCCATGTTGGTGAGCGTGGCGCGCTCGTCCAAGCCCATGTTGCGCACGCCGCTGCCAGCGAACTCGAGCACCTTGCCGATGCCCTCGCCGCCCTTCCAAAACGGCTGAGAGAGCAGGTGCAGCATGACGTCCTTGGCGGTGACGCCAGGCCGGAGCTTGCCATGCAGGTTGAAGCGCACCGACTGCGGCACCGCGATGCGCACGTCCTTGGTGAGCCACGCGTTGGCCATGTCGGTGGAGCCGACGCCGAAGGCGAAGCAGCCCAGAACGCCCGCCATGCAGGTGTGAGAGTCGGTGCCGAGCACCAGCTGCCCGGGCAGCGCGATCGCCTCGATCACCTTGTTGTGGCAGATGGCCTCGCTGCCCACCGTCCGACCGTCGCGCTCGACCTCGCCGTACAGCTTGATGCCGTGCCGCTTGGTGAACGCGTCCTGGACGGTGGCGAGCTCCTGAGCCTGCTCCTTGAGGCCCATCTTCACGTGCGCCTCGGGGATCACGCGGTCCAAGAAGGTGAGGTGGTCTCGGAAGGCCCAGACCGAAGCGGCGTCGGTGATCTTGGCGTCCTTGCCCAGCGCGGCCACGAACAGCGCTTCGGCCATGGGCGTGACGTACTCGTGCGAGAAGCGCACGTCGGTGCGCGCGAACAAAGCGTCGCCGGGAGCGACGGCAGGCACGCCGATCTTGCCGCTCGCAGCGTCCACGATCGCGCGTGAGGCGATGATCTTCTCGGCCAGCGTGAGCTTGCGTGCGGGCGTGGTGATCGGCGGGGGCTGCGCTTGCCCCGCGAGGCGTGCCTTGTTGTAGGCGAACAGTCCGCCGTGGCGCACGACGTCTGCGCTGATCGGGTCCAGGCCACGCGTGAACTCGTCGATCGCGATCGACTCGCCGGCGCGCAGGCGCGTGAGCACGGAGCTGTCGGTGGTGGTGAGAAGGCCGATGTTCTGGCAGTTCTGGCCGTAGATCTTCTCGATGCTCTTGGCCACCACCACCTGGATGCCGGCCTCGCGCTCGGAGTAGGGCGCCGTCTCGCGCGAGGAGCCGCAGCCCTTGGAGCGACCGCTGACGATCACCGAGAAGCCGCCCGACTTGATCGCGTCCTTCTGCACCACGCCGCCGCGCAGCCCGACCAGGCAATAACGCGCGAGCGTCTCGTCGTAGTAGTAACAAACCCACCCGGGCGTGAGCTCGTCCGTGGAGATGTTGTCGATCAAGGCGAGCTTGCCCTCGTCGATCGCCTTCACCTCGTCCTCGCTGAGATCCGTGCCTTCGAGCTGCTTTTTGAGCAGGGTCTCGTCGGCGGTCAGATACAGGATTCGGCCCTGGGCCTGGACGGCCAGTCGCTGGGTCATTTCGACGGTACCTCGCGGCTGTGTTACCCCGATTCCCGATGCCCCTCAAGGACGGGCCCAAGCGACAGGTGGTGGTGCTCGGCGCCGGGCTGAGCGGTCTCGCGACTTCGCGAGAGCTCAGGCGTGTGGGCGTAGCGCACCGCGTGATCGAGCGCTCGAGCCGTCCAGGCGGCCTGGCGTGCACGGTGGAAGAGGCTGGCTACCGCTTCGACCGCACGGGGCACCTCTTGCATTTGCGCGATGAGTCACTGCGGTCCTGGGTGCTCGAGGCGCTGCCCGAGCTGCACTGGCTCGAGATCGAGCGGAAGAGCGTGGTGTTCTCGCATGGGGTCGAGACCAAGTACCCGTTCCAGTCGAACACGTTCGGGCTGCCGCCGGAGGTCGCCTTCGCGTGCGTCTCGGACTTCGTGCGCGCGCACCACGATCCAGCGCCCCGCGAGGTGGTCACGTTCGAGGACTACTGCCGGCGCTACTTCGGCGACGCGATCAGCGATCGCTTCATGGTTCCCTACAACCAGAAGCTGTGGGGCAGGCACCCGCGGGAGCTGTCGGCCAGCTGGTGTGATCGCTTCGTGCCGAAGCCGTCGCTCGACGACGTGCTCCGCGGCGCGTTCGGGTTGCCGGCGCGTGCGCTGGGCTACAACGCGCGCTTCTCGTACCCGCGGCTGGGCATGGGCGAGCTGGTGAGCGCGCTCGCGGAGCGGGCCGGCGTGATCGAGCTCGACAAGCAGGTGCTTCGCATCGACGCCGAGCGGCGCGAGCTGGTGCTGGCCGACGAGATCATCGCCTACGAGCGCTTGATCTCGAGCATCCCGCTGGACCGGCTGCTCGGGCTCATGGGTCACGAGGAGCCGGCGCTCGTGTGCGCTCCGCTGCGTTACCTGGACGTGGCGCTCAACACGCCGTGCGAGCGGACCTGGCACTGGGCCTACGTACCGGACCCGGAGATCCCCTTCTATCGCGTGGGCAGCTACTCCAACCTCTCGCCGGCCATGGCGCCGCCCGGGAAGGGCTCCTTGTACGTGGAGCTCAGCTCCCGCGCCGAGCCCGACCTCGCCACGTTGCTCCCGCAGGTCGCAGATCATTTGATCGCCATGGGTGTGATCCGAGCGCGCGAGGCCATCCGCTTCGCCCGGGCACGGATGATCGAGCACGCGTACGTGATCTACGACCAAGCCCGCGCACCGGCGCTGGAGCGAGTGGCCCCGCTGCTCGAGGCTGCGGGCGTCTCGTCGATCGGTCGCTTCGGGGCGTGGGAGTACAGCTCGATGGAGGACGCGCTGCGTGCGGGCCTCTGCGCGGCGAGGGCGGTCGCGACGCCGGAGCAGCCAGCGTGATCGACGTCAGCTTCGTGATCCCGGTCTACAACGAGGAGGCGATCCTGCGCGCAGCGGTGCTGGAGCTGGTGGACAGCTTCGGCGCGCACGGTCTGCGCTACGAGATCCTGCTCGCGGAGAACGGCTCGACCGACGGCACCGTCGCGGCGGCGACGCGGCTCGGCGAGCGTCTGCCCCAGGTGCGCTGTTTCTCGATCGGCGAGCCCAACTACGGCGCTGCGCTGCGCGCCGGCATCGAGCGGTCCCGCGGCGAGATCGTGGTGTGTGAGGAGATCGACCTGTGCGACGCGGACTTCCACCGGCGGGCGCTGGCGCTGCTCGCCTCGCCCGAGGTGGATCTGGTGATCGGCTCCAAGCTGCTGTCGGGCGCCGAGGACGCGCGGCCGCTGCTGCGCCACGCGGCCAGCATGGCGTACTCCAGCTTGCTGAGGGCCACGCTGGGCTTTCGCGGCAGCGACACCCACGGCCTCAAGGCGATGAAGCGGGGTCGGCTGTTGCCGGTGGTGCGGAGCTGCGTGGTCGACCGCGATGTGTTCGCGAGTGAGCTGGTCATCCGCGCAGAGCGGGCTGGCCTGGGGATCCGCGAGATCCCGGTCCAGGTCCGGGAGAAACGGGTGCCCAGCATCAACCTGATCCGGCGCGTGCCCGGTGTGATCAGCCGGGTGGGCAAGCTGTTCCGGGCCCTCGGCCGCCCCTGAACTCGACGCAGTGCGTCTTCGGCTCTATAGCAGCGCCGTGACGCCGGACGGACCCCCGCCAAGCTCCAAGTCGGTGCCGCGCGGCGCCGCCGAGGTCGACGTGGTCGTGATCGGCGGCGGCGTGAACGGCGTCGGCGTCGCGCGCGACGCGGCCATGCGCGGGCTCAAGGTGGCGCTGCTCGAGCGCAACGACCTCGCGTTCGGCGCCAGCGGCAACTCGAGCGGGATGATCCACGGGGGGCCGCGTTACCTCTCGTACGATCCCGCGGTCACCGAGACGAGCTGCCGCGACTCGGGCCACATCCAGCGCATCGCGCCGCACCTTCTCTTCCGCATCCCGTTCCTGGTGCCGGTGGCCCGCTCGGCGCGCGCCCGGATCGAGCTCTTGCTGATGGATGCGTTCTTTCAAGCGTACGACGAGTACCAACCGCTCAAACGCGGCAAGCCGCACGCGCTGCTCTCGCCCGACGAGCTCACCGAGCTCGAGCCCGGACTCACCGGCGACCTCGCCGGCGGCTTGTCGTTCGACGAGTGGGGCATCGACGGCGCGCGGCTGTGCGCGGCCAACGCGCTCGACGCCATCGAGCGTGGCGCGCGTGTGATGGTGGGCGTGACGGTGGAGGAGATCGAGCGCCGGCCGGACACCGGTGAGGTCGTGGCGGTGCGCTACCGGGACCTGCGCAACGGCAAGACCGGGCGCATCACCACCAACACGGTGGTGAACGCCACGGGCGCCTGGGCGCCCATCACCGCGTCGCTGGCCGGCATGGAGCCACAGCGAGCGCGGGTGCGGCCCGGCAAAGGCATCCACATCGCGTTCGATCGCCGGCTGACCAACTACGCCATCACCGCGTCGACCATCGACGGGCGGCAGATCTTCTTGGAGCCGTGGCAGAACATGAGCGTCATCGGCACCACCGACGACGACTTCTACGGAGACCTCGACGACTGCACCGCCACCAGCGAGGAGGTGCGCTACTTGGTGCAGGGGGTGGCCAAGGTGTTCCCGGCCATCCGCTCGGCGCGCGCGATCCACACCTGGGCCGGGGTGCGGCCCACGCTGTACAAGTACGGCCCGCACGAGGACGCGCTCAGCCGCGACCACAAGATCATCGACCATGCGGCGCACGGCGCGCCCGGCATCTTCAGCATGGTGGGCGGCAAGCTGGCCAGCTATCGCCTGTTCGCCGAAGAGATGACGGACGTGCTGTCGCACCGCTTCAAGCTCGGGGTGCCATGCGCAACCCACCAGCGCCCGCTGCCCGGTGGTGAGAGCAGCTTGGATCCGTTCGAGCTGGCCGAGGCCATCGGCGTGGACGCGGTGGCGGGCAGACGTTTGGTGTATCGGCACGGCGCGCGCGCCGAGCGCATCCACGAACGCATCCGCGAGCGTCCGCGCGAGGCGAGCGTGGTGTGCCCGTGCGAGCCAGTGCTCGAGGCCGAGATCCGGCACGTGGTGCAGGTGGAGCTCGCGCGCAGCGTGGACGACGTCTCGCGCCGCACGCGCCTGGGGCTGGGAGCGTGTGGGGGCATGCGCTGCGCGGCGCGCTGCGGTCAGATCGTGGCCGAGGAGCGAGACCTGCCCCCGCGCTTCGGTCGGGAGATGGCGGCGCGCTTCTTGGTGCGGCGCGCCCGCACGCGCGTCGTCGCGCTGGGGCCCGAGCAGGCGCGGCAAGAGGCGTTGTCGATCGCGGTCGCGCGCGCGGAGCTGGGCGTGGCCGACGTGAACTTGGACTCTCAGAGCGAGTCGGAGCCGCGATGACCGAGGTCGTGGTGATCGGGTCGGGCTTCGCGGCCGTAGCCGCGGCCAGCGCAGCGGTGACCGGCGGTGCCGCAGTGACGTTGGTGCGTGGACGAGCCGGCGCGTCGTCCTTCTGGGCCGGAGCCGTGGACGTCACCCCCTGGGACGAGCTCGCGCGCGCGGGCCACGTGGGTGGAGCCGAGCTGCGGGGGCCTGCCGTGTCGCGCGAGGTGGAGCTGTTCCTTCGCGCGCTGGGCGACTACCGCATCGTGCACGAGCCCGAGCCGGCGCCGCGGCTCGCGACCGTGGCTGGAGTCGTTCGCCAGGCGGCAGGCCACGACCTTGGCTTGCTCGATTTGGCGCGGCTGGACGGTCGCGAGATCTTGGTGCCGCGCGCGGATCGCGCCGGCTGGGACGCAGACTCGCTGGTGCGATCGCTCGCTGTCGCGGGGGTAGGCCGGGTGCGCGCGGTGTCGTGCCCCGTGCTCCGATACGACGAGGAGCACACCATCGCCGACGGCGATCTGGCGGCCAGGCACGACGATCCGGCGCGACTCGCATGGCTGGTGGAGCGCTTGCGTGAGCAGCTCGCGCGGAGCGGGCAGCGGGCTGCGTTCCTGTTGGGGCCGTGGTTGGGCATCGAGCGTGCGCGCGCGGCGGAGCTGAGCGAGCGCGTCGGCGCACCCGTCGGCGAAGCCCTGTCTGGCCTGGCGGGCACGGCGGGCTTGCGCTTCGAATCGGCGCGGGACCGCTGGCTCGAGGCCTCGGGCATCCGCGTGATCGACGGCTGGGCGACCGCGGTCGAGGCGATGAAGGCCCGGGTTTCCGTGGTGCTCGAGGGAGTCGAGGAGCGGCTCTCGGGCGACGCTGTCGTGCTGGCCACGGGCGGGCTGGTCGGAGGAGGCGTGGTGTTCGATCCGCCCGAGCACGGCTCCGGGGCAGAGGGCATCCGCAAGGCTCGATCTCCGTTCCGGTTGGGGCTCGAGCTCGCCGGCGCTCACGTCGCGAGCGGCCTCGACTTCGGCGTGCTGGGCGCGGCCGAGGGCCCGGTGCTGGATCGCACGGCGTGGCCCCTGGGGCTCGACGCAGGTGCGCTCGAGCGTTGCGGCGTGCAGCCGGACGCCGACGGCGGCATCGCGCGGAGCGTGTTTGCCGCAGGAGACGTGGTGTTTGGAGCGAGACGGACGCTCGTCACCGCGATAGCCTCCGGCCTCCGCGCGGGGGCCGCGGCCGCCGCCGGCCACCACCTCACGAGCACCGTGTCCCGCGCCGCAGCCAGCTGACCATGCCGACTCCGCCCTTCGCATACCTCTCCCAGCCGGCGCTCGTGGCGCTGGCGCTGTCGTTCACCGCAGCGTGCGCTCCGCCGCTGCCGCGGGCCAACCTGGTGGGCGACCGCGTGTTGATTCAGGCCCAAGCCGGCCGCGACGTCCAGTCGCTGGACGCCAAGAGCGGGCAGCGCGTGGCGAGCTTTGGCTTCGAGGGCTGGGCCGACGGCCTCGACAGCAGCGGCAAGCTGGTGTTCGTGCACGGCGCGGGCGGCCTGGCCGCGCGCGACGTCGACAGCGGCGAGGTTCGTTGGCGCGTCATGATGAAGCTCGGCTACGCCTGGCGCGCCGAGGCCGGCGGCAGCCTGGTGTTCGCGCCGGTGTGGCGCGACAAGGACTCCACCTGGATCGCGTTCGACGGCGCGACCGGCAGCCGGCGGTTCGAGCTCTCGACGGATCGCTGGGCGCCGCTCCAGGCGAACGGCGACGTGATCGTGACGATCGATGACGACACGCTCGTGGCCTACGATGCGACCGACGGCAAGGCGCGCTGGCGCTCCGAGATCGAGGTGCGCTCGCCGCTCCTGCTCGCGGGCTCACGGCTGTTCGTGCGCCTGGACGACGATCGGCTCGGCGTGTTCACCGCGAGCTCGGGCGCGCTGCAGCGCCGCATCGATCCCGGGGGGACAGGGCCGTTCCGGGGGTTCCGCGGCACGCACCCGCGGCTCGCCGCCAACGCGAAGCTCGTGGGCTGGATCCAAGACGACGTGCTCTCGGTGGCCGACGCGGGCAGCGGCAAAGTGAGCTGGACCAAGAGCGACGCCGAGCTCTTGGCGATGAGCGATACGGTCGTGGTCACCACCGTCGGCGACCAGGTGCTGGGGCTCGACCCCGCGACCGGCAGTCAAAAGTGGCGGTTCAACGCCGACGAGGAGCCGGAGAGCGTGGTCGCGCGAGGCGACACGGTGGCGGTGCGAGCCGGTGAGCTGGTCGTCCTCGACGCGCAAAGTGGGAAGAAGCGGTTCTCGGTCGCGCCCTGACCGAGGAGGTACCGGACGAGTGTCTGTTCCTGGTTTCCGCGGCGCGCCTGGTAGCCCGCACGAAGGGCGGCCGACGACAACAAGGGGTGAGACCAGACGAGTCATGTCGTCGCGGTGTCTCGTCGCGGCCTACACTTGCGAGCGCCAGCGAGGGCCGCGACGAGACACCGCGACAGAACTGGGGACACCCCTTAGCATGAGGGCCTCGTGAACCCGGGCGTCGTGATCGCGAACCGGTACACCGTCATCCGCACCATCGGCTCGGGGGGGATGGGAGATGTGTACCAGGCGCGTCGTCTCCAAGACGGCGTGATGGTCGCCGTCAAAGTCTTGCGCGAGGATCTGCTCAAGGACGGCGACTCGGTGGCGCGTTTTCGGCGCGAAGCGCGCGCCGCTGCCGCCCTGCGCAGCGAGTTCGCCGCACGCATCTTGGACGTGGGCGAGCTGCCCTCGGGCCAGCCCTTCATCGTGATGGAGTACCTGGAGGGCCGCGATCTGATGGCCGAGATCGACGCGCGCGGTCGCATCCCCTTGGCCGAGGCGGCGCACTACGTGTCGCAGGCCTGCCAGGCCATGATCGAGGCCCATCAGCTGGGGATCGTGCACCGCGATCTCAAGCCGCCGAACATCTTTCTCGCCAGCGAGCGCGATGGTCGCAAGGTGAAGGTGCTCGACTTTGGCATCTCCAAGATCACCACCCTGCAGGACGGCCACCTCACCTCGACGCAGTCGAGCTTCGGCTCCCCGCTGTACATGTCGCCCGAGCAAATTCGTTCGACCAAGCTGGTCGACGCGCGCAGCGACGTGTGGTCGCTCGGCGTGATGTTGTACGAGGCGGTGGTGGGCGAGCCCCCGTTCGTCGCTGAGACGGCCGGAGGGCTGGCGGTCGCGATATCGGTCGAGCCCTTCGTTCCTCCGTCGCAGAAGCACGCCGACCTGCCCAAGGCCTTCGACGACCTGATGGCCGGCGTGCTGCAGAAAGACGTGACCAAGCGCTACCAATCCGCGGCGGAGCTCCTGCGCGCGCTCGAGGAGTTCTTGCCGCGCGGAGGGTTCACGGGGGGTCAAACGCTGGTGGTGTCGCCGCCGTCGGCGCCTGAGCAGGGCGTGGGCTTCGTCACCACGGCGCCCGCGCCCGTCTCGCGGCCCGTGCCGGGCTCGAGCGGGCAGGCTCCGGTGGGGGCTGCCGCGTTGACCGCACCCGTGAAGCCGCCGCACATCACGCTCGGTCCAGCGACGACCGATCCCCCGCGCCCATCGTCCAAGCCGGAGCGGTTCGGGTTGATCGCGGCGGCGCTGCTGCTGCCGCTCGGAGCGGCGGCCTTCGGCTTCGCGATTTGGCTCTACTCACGCAAGGGACCGGACCCGGTGCGCACCACCACCGCCACCACGCTGACCACGGAAGTCGCGGCGTCAGCCGAGGCGCAGGAGCCCGAGGTGACTCCGCAAGCGAACGCCGTGACCACTCCTGCCCTGTCGAGCGATCCACCCGCGGCCAGAGGCTCGGCCAGCGGAGCGGCGTCGAGCAGCGGTTCGAGCAGCAAGCCCAAAGGAAAGCCCAAGGGGAAGCCCAAGCCCAAGCCCACGACCTTCATCCCAGGAGCGCCATGAGGCGCACAACACGTCTCGCCGGGCTCGCACTGGCGATCACCTTTGCCAGCGCCGTCGCGAGCGCGCAGCCCAGCGAGCCGCTCGGCAAAGAAGAGGCGATCAAGGCCTTCAAGTCGGGCCGCGATCTGGTCGTTGCAGGCAAACATGCCGAGGCGTTGCCGTTGCTCACCCGCTCGTTCGAGCTGTTGCCCAGCCCGAACACCGAGCTCCTGATCGCGACGGCCCATCGCGCCACGGGCAAGAAGGCGCGCGCGGCGGGGCACTACGAGAGGGCGCGGGACGCGGCCGATGCAGAGGTCGCCAAGGGTGCGGCCAAGTACCAAGAGACGGCGGCCGAGGCGCGTCGAGCGCTCGACGAGCTCAGCAAGGAGCTGGGGGTGCTGGACATCCTCGCGCCGTCGAACCGCCGCGTGACGGTGACGCGCGCTGGGGACGACGTGGTCACGATCACGGGGTCGGGTCGCGTGTGGGCCAGCCCCGGCGCCGTCATGATCGAGCTCGACGGTGGTCAGCCGCCCAAGTCGGTCGAGGTCACGGCGGGAACGACTGCGCGCGTGGAGCTCGGGGCGGGTGAAGCGGCGAAGCCGGTCGAGCCACCGCCCGTGGTGGTGGACGCGGCGGGCGGCGGCATCGGCGGTGTGACCGTGGCGGGCATCATCGTCGGCGGCGTGGGGCTCGCGGGCATCGGCATGTTCGCGGGCTTTGGGTCGTCGGCACAGTCTGCGTACGACGAGCTCGAGCAGTGTGGCTGCAGCTTGGCCGAGGCAGAGACGCTGCGCGAAGACGGAAAGCGCTCTCAGCTGATCGCCAACGCGTCGCTCGGCATCGGGCTGGGCCTCGCGGCCGGCGGGCTGACGATGATCCTCGTCGACGTCGTGATCGGCGCGGGGGCTGCTGCGCCCGCCAAGGCGGGAGACACGCGTCCGATCCTCGGGGCCGGCTACGTCGGCCTCGATGTGACGTTCAGGTAGCGAGCCCTCGCTACTTCGCGACGGTCTTGCCGAGCAGCGCTTCGTACGCCTTCTGCAGGGCGAAGTCCTTGCCTTTGCTGGGGTCGACGGGGATGTCGGCCAGGCGCAGGTTGGGCAGCGGCTCGCTGGGGGGGGCTTCGTAGCTGATCTGCCCGTTGCGCGGCGGCCGGTCGGCTTCGGCCGAGAGCGCTCCTGACAGGTCACGTTCGCGGATCACGTCCACCGACTTGGCGGGCTTGATCACGATGTCTGGATCGATCCCTTGCGCCTGGATCGCGCGGCCGTTGGGCGTGTAGTAGCGCATCGTGGTCAGGCGGAGCCCGGCCGCGCCGGGCAGCTCGAAGATGGTCTGCACCGAGCCCTTGCCGAAGGTGAGCGCACCCACGACCTTCGCGCGCCCGCTGTCTTGCAGCGCGCCGGCGACCAGCTCCGCAGCAGAGGCGGTGTACTCGTTGACCAAGATGGTGACTTTGGTGTTCGCGAGCGCGCCGCCGTACGTCGCCTCGACCAGATCGAGCACTTGGCCACGGTGCCGCGTGCTGTAGATCACGCCTTGGCTCATGAACTCATCCGCCACCAGCTCGGCTTGGTCCACCAAGCCGCCGGGGTTGTAGCGCATGTCGAGCAGCACCTTGTCGAGCGGCGTCTTGGACGCCTTGCGCGCCTTGGCGACTGCGCGCAGCAGCTCCTCGTGGGTGGTCTCCTGGAACTGCTTGAGCCGCAGGTACAGCACGCCCTGCTCGAGCTGCTTCGTCTCGACGCTCTGGACGCGCACCACCTCGCGAACCAAATCGATGTGAATGGGCTCGCTTTTGCCGCTGCGACCGATGGTGAGCCCCACCTTGGTGCCGGGCTCGCCCCGCATCAGATCGATGATCTTCTCGAGCTTGGCGCCGCGGAGCGGCTGGTTGTTGACCGCGAGGATCTTGTCTCCAGGCAGGATGCCGGCCCTGGCGGCCGGCGAGCCCTCGATCGGCGCGATCACCGTCACCAGCTCGTCGCGGATGTCCACCTCGACGCCGATGCCTGCGAACTTGCCTTCGGTGTCGCTCTGGAAGTCGGCGTACTCCTCGGGGTTCATGTACGAGGAGTGCGGGTCGAGCTCGGCCACCATGCCGCGCATGGCGCCGTCGAGCAGCTTCTCTCGTTGGGCTGGCTCGACGTAATTGTGCTCGACCATCAGGAGCACGCGGGACATCTGGTCAAAGGGCAAGTAGGGGCTGCGCGCCTGAGGGGTGCCCAGGGCTTGGCCGGCCGGGCCGACCGCGAGCGCAACCAGGGCAGAAAAGGCCCAGCGGCGAGTGGACATGCCGGGATGGTAGCGCTGGCCCGCCCGAGCTTGGGTCGGATCCTCGAAGGTTTGGGGCTTTCTGGCGCAACGGCTGGGATCAGGCGGGTGGGGCAGCGAGCACCGGTCCGACGAATGCTCCAAAGGCTTGGGCCAGCTAGTTTGTCGAAGGTCTTGTGTTCGGTTATCGTCCGCCTCTCGCCGATGGATGTCCGGCCCCGGCTGCATCCAAGTGGAGCGCTCGTTGCGCTCCCGGTGTGCGCGTAACAGCATGGCAGGCGCTTCCGACCGCGAGCTCATCGACCGCGCACGCAGCGGGGATGCCGATGCCTTCGGGCTCGTCGTTCGCCGCCACCAGCGACGGATTTATCGGCTGGCAGTGCACCTCACTCGAAGCGCCGCAGAGGCCGAGGACGTCACGCAGGAGACCTTCGTGCGTGCGTACCAAGCTCTCGATCGTTTCGATGGGCGCAGCGAGCCCTTTACCTGGCTGTACCGAATCGCCGTGAACCTCTCGCTCAACCAAATCCGCGCCCGCAAGACCAAGCTTCGCGCCAGCACGGACGAAGATCCGCGCATCGTGGCCTTCTTGGTCGACTCGCGCCCCGCGGGGGACCCGGCTGGCAGCAGCGATCGCAAGCAGCTGGCCGAGGCCATCTACGCCGGCGTGGATGCGCTCTCCGACACGTTGCGCACCACGTTGGTGATGGTGTGCATCGACGGCATGTCGCACGAAGAGGCGGCCAAGGTGCTTGGCTGCCCCGAAGGCACAGTGGCCTGGCGCATTCACGAGGCACGACGCAAGCTGAAGCTGTTCCTCGCAGACCGAGGGTTCGGAGGCGAAGTCGAATGAGCACGCGAGATCGACTCGACGAGATGCTGGCCAAGGGAGGCGTTCCGCCGCTCCCGAACGGCACCTCTGACGAGGCCTCGTGGGACGAGCTGGCCTCGGCCATCGTCGCCAAGGCGACGAGCAAGCCCGAGAGCACGAGTGTGAGCAGCGAGGCGCTTGTCGCGCCGCCGATGTTAGTGGCTGAAGAGGGCGAGCCGTCAGCGCCCGCGATGCTAGGAGTGAGTACGATGTCCGAGAGCGAACGACCGAAGCCGTCTCAACGCAGGCCGAGCCTCAAGGAGCTTGCCGAGCGAGTGTCGAAGACCCCGCCACCTTCGTCGGTGGCACCTCTTTCGGCCCGCGCCTCCACGCCACCGGTGAGCGCCGCACCGAGCTCGCTGTCGGCGGTGGGGACACCGCTGCCGTCGAGCCCTGCGATGCCTTCCGTGCCGTTGTCGGTGCCGGCGTCGATGCGCACGCCGCTCCCGTCGGCGCCTGCGTCGACCTCGACGCCGCTCCCCTCGGGCTCGGGGCCGTCGGCGCCTCCGTCGGCGCCGCCTCCCTCCGTGTCCGCGCCGGCCTCCGTGGCACCTGCTTCCACGGCCGAGGTGGTCCCGATCGCAGCGGCCAAGAAGCCCGCCGTGGTCGAAGACAAGGGCGGCAGCGGCGCGAAGGGCGGCATCGTGATCGCGCTCCTCGGCATCGCCGCCGCGGCGGGGTTGGCGTTCTACCTGACCAGCCAGAAACCCAAGCCAACCGAGGAGGTCAAGGCCAAGGTGACGCAGACGGCCGAGGCCGAAGAGACGGCCAAGCCCGCCGAGGCGCCGACCGCAGCGCCAGTCGAGACCGCCGCTCCCAAGGACGACGGCGCGATCGATCTGGCGGACCTCACCGACGCGACCGCCGCTCCGACCGAGGATCCCAACGCCGGGGGGCCTGCGCCTGCGGGCACGGGCGCGGTGGCCTCGCTCGATCCCAAGAAGGACATCGAGAAGCCCGTGCGCATCGACCCCGATGGCACGCTCGACGAAGAGATGAAGAAGCGAGCAGGAGGGGACGGCGACAAGAAAGGCGCCGAGCCTGCGGCCGAGGACAACCGCCCCAAGAACGTGCCCGATCAGCCGCCGCAGGGATCGGTGACGGCCGCGGTCGGCTCGGTGATGGGCGGCGCGCGCGCGTGTGTGGCCGGCGCAGACGATGTCTCGCGCGCGACCATCACGTTCGGCTCGTCGGGTGCGGTGCAGAGCGTGTCGGTATCGGGGTGGGCCGCCGGCAAGTCCGCGGCGAGCTGCATCCAGGCCGCGCTCAAGGGAGCCAACGTGGGGGCCTTCTCGAAGCCGACGTACAGCTTCGGCGTCACCATTCGCCCCTGACCTCGCCGCTCGAACGCGAAAAGCCCGCTCCCGAAAACCGGGACGCGGGCTTTTTCGCGTGCGCTCGGCGACCGGTTACTTCTTGGTGGCGCTCAGCCCTTTGGCGATGCGGCCCTTCACGCGCGAGGCGCGCTCGTCCGGGATGACGCCTTTCTTGGAGGCGACGTCCAAGGCGCTGGTCGCCTCTTTGACGAGCTCGGCTGCGTTGTCGGCGCCGGAGGCGACGGCCGCGCGGGCCTTGCGGACGACGGTGCGGAGCGCGCTCTTCACCGTGCGGTTGCGCGTGGTGGCCTTGATGCGTTGGCGGTTGCGCTTGGCGGCGGATGCGTGATTGGCCATGTTGAAACGGGCTCCTGCTCAGCTCTTGGTGGTTTCAGCCGGCTTTGCAGCCGCAGCGGGCTTCGCGTCGGGGGCGTTCTGATCGTAGCCCTCGAGGTGAACGGGGAACTTGGGGGTGCCGTGCGCGCGGCTGTAACGCTTGCCGGCGGTGCCGTCGCGTCGGGCCTTGCGCGCTCGGATGCGCGAGCTCTGCTGTGTTGCGGAAACCATGGGGGCCGGGACCATAGTCCAACGCGGGGTCTAGTCAAGTTGAACAGGCTCGCTCTTCCAACTGAACTCAACTGGCTTGCAGTGCCCCGCATGGGACGGAGTCCGAGGAGGACTGCGGAGCGACGCGCAGTGAATCAGAAAACGAGATTCTCCCGGGCCTTCTGAGCACGCGGCGCCGAAGCCCCGCCACGTGCCGACTGGCACCGGAAAATTCGGGGCGGAACAGGCGCTCAGCCTCGCTCAGAACGCGGTGTAGCCCAGCGTGAGCATCGGCTGCACCACGAAGCCGGTGGATCCGCCGCTCTCGGCCGAGAGCACCCCGGTGGCGCCCGCCAGCATGCGCACGTCGGCGCCGATGCTGAACGCCTTCCGGCGGCCGTTCTTGCCCTCGGACACGAACGGGTGCACCGCCAGGCTGAAGCGGCCGCCGTAGTTGACGCCCGCGGCCACGCCGCCGTCGCCGATCGCCGCGAACATGCCCACGTCCGGGCCAGCGCCCACGGAGAAGTGGTCGCTCGGGGAGAAGTCCACCAGCGCGGCGGTCGAGAGGTTCACGCCGCCGAGGTCGTCGCCGAAGCCGATGTCGAACTGAGGAACCCAGTACAGGCCCACCAGATCGTTGATCTGCACGCCGATCTCGCCTTGCGCGCCGATCGTGGCAAAGCCGAAGCCGCCGGGGTGGTTGGTGGCTGCCACCACGCCGCCCGCCGCAGAGATGCCGCCGCGGAAGCGAGCGCGGCCTTTCCCCTCGGCCAAGGCGGTGCTGGGCAGGAGCATGGCGGCGGCGAGAGCGAGAGCGGCGGTGACGGCGGCGGTGTTCATGGCCGAGGCAGTCGACGCCGCGCGGCCGAACGTCACGGCGCCGGTTCAGATCACGAAGTCGGTGTCGTCCGCGGGCGGCGAGGGCGGCTTGGGCTTCTGCGCGTCCAAACGGCGCAGCAAGTGGCGCCGCACCAGGAAGGCGAGCCACAACGATCCGGTGGCGATCAACGACGGCAGCACCGCGCCCACCTTGCGATGGGGATCGGCGAACATCAGCTGCGCGGCCACGTACACGAGCAGCGTCGCGAACGCGCGCTTGAGCCACACCTGGGGGATGTGGCTGACCAGCGTGGCGCCGGCGAGCGCGCCGAACAAGAAGCCCGCGCCGATCAGGCCGGCGGCCCGCACGTCGAGCAGCCCCTGCTTGTAGTAGGCGAGCGCCGCGAACAAGCCGACGGGGGGCAGCAGCGCGCCGATGCTGGTGCCCTGCGCGCGTGCCTGACTGAAGCCGAACACCATCGTGAGGATGGGGATCAACACCACCGCGCCGCCGATGCCCAACGATCCACTGAGGAGGCCCACGCACAGGCCGACGAAGACGAAGCCCATGCCCTGCATGCTCGCAGATAGCTCGACCGAGCGCTTGATCGCGCCGCCAATCGGAGCCAAGTTGCGCCCGGCCTCGCATGTCCATCGTCCACGTTCTGTTCGGCACCGAGTCGGGCAACGCGCAAAGCCTGGCGCAACGCGCAGGTGAGGCCCTCGCGAGCGCGGGCGTCGACCATCGCGTGCTCGACATGCAAGACGTCGACTGCGGCGCGCTCGCGAGCGTGCGTGTGTTGGTCATCATCACCAGCACCTACGGCAACGGCGACCCGCCCTCCAACGCAGAGGTGGTGCACGCCCACTTGATGAAAAAGGCTCCGCCGTTCGAGCGCCTCTCGTTCGCCGTGTTCGGCTTGGGCGACACGACCTACGAGCGCTTTGCCCAGTGCGGCAAGGACTTCGACAAGCGCCTCGAGGAGCTCGGCGGTACGCGGCTCTTGGACCGCGTCGACGCCGACGTGGACTACGAGGGCCCGTTCGAGGGCTGGCTCGAGCGCGCTCTGCCGCTGCTCTCGGCCTGCGCCGCTTCGGCGAAGAGCGCCCCGGCCGAGAGCGCGCTGCGCAGCAGCGGGGGCGGCGCGAGCGATCCCATCGGCACGCGACGCCACCCGGTCGCGGCCAGGGTGATCGAGAACCGCAATCTGAACGGCCCCGACTCGGACAAGGCCACTCACCATCTCGCGCTCACGATCGAAGAGCTCCCCGCGTACGAGCCAGGCGACTCGATCGGCGTGTGGCCCGACAACGATCCGGGCTTGGTGCAGGCGATCCTCGAGCGCACCAAGCTCTCGGGCGACGCCGAGGTCGTGCTCGCGGGCGAGCGATCGAGCCTGCGTGAAGCGCTGACGAGCAAGCTCGAGATCCAAGAGCCCGACGCCCGATTGTGCGAGCACGTGCTCGGCAGCAAACACGGCGAGGAGCTCTCGCGCGCCTTGCGGGAGCAGCACGTGATCGATTTGCTCGAACGGGCCACGGGCGAGATCAGCGCCGACGAGCTGGTGCACAAACTGCGGCCGATGGCGCCGCGTCTCTATTCCATCGCGTCCAGCCCCCGCGTGCATCCAGGCGAGGTGCACCTCTTGGTCGACATCCTCAGGTACGAGCTCGGCGGGCGCGCACGCCAAGGCGTGACCTCTCGCCTCGTGTCGCAGGCCTGCAAGCCGGGAGACAGACTCCGACTCTACCTCCACCCGACGCCGACGTTTCGGCTGCCCGCGCCCGAGGTCGATGTGATCATGATCGGACCGGGGACCGGCGTGGCGCCGTTCCGCGCGTTCTTGGAGGAGCGTCGCCATCAGGGCGCCCGAGGTCGGGCGTGGTTGTTCTTCGGGGCGCGCCGGCGTGCCACGGATTTCGTGTACCAACGCGAGCTCGAGGCTTGGCTGGCGGACGGCACCCTGACCCATCTCTCGACTGCGTTCTCTCGCGATCAAGCAGACAAGATCTACGTGCAGCACAGGATGCTCGAGGCACAGAGCGAGCTCGCCGCGTGGATCGACGCGGGCGCCCACCTCTACGTCTGCGGCGACGCCAAGAGGATGGCCCCCGACGTCGAGCGGGCCTTGCTCCAGATCCTCGCGCGCGACGGTCGCCGCACCCTCGAGCAGGCGCGTGTCGAGCTCAGCGCCTTGGCGAGCCAAGGCCGGTACGTGAAGGACGTGTATTAGGGGCGTCCCAGTTTCGTCGCGGTGTTCATCACGACCCTCGCTCACGCTCGCAAGTGAAGGTCGTGACGATCACCGCGACAGGGCACTGCGTCTGGTCTCGCCCCGTTCGATATCCTTTGGCCGCCCTTCGGGCGGACGAGAGGAAGGGCCGAGCTGGGGGCCGCGTAATCTCACGCGCCAGACGGCACGAGGAAGGTGCCGCCGGTGCCTTTCCCCAGCCCGCCCCGCACGGCTTTGCTGCACCCGGCACTGGGTTGTGTAGGATGCGCGGTCCCAAGACTACGACTCCGAGGTGTGTGAACCATGCAGACGACGCAGAACCAGAATATGCCGGGCCCCGTTGACCAGCCCTTCCCGATGAGCGCGACTGGCGGCTATCCCCCCGGCGCACCCGGAGGCTACGGTCCGCCCCCCGGCGCTCCTGGCGCGCCTGGCGCACCCGGTGGCTACGGTCCGCCTCCTGGCGCTCCCGGCGGCTACGGCCCGCCTCCCAGCGGCCCCATGGGACCGCCCGGTGCTCCGATGGGTGGTCCCCCCGGCGGCCCGATGGGCCCCGGTGGCATGCCGCCAGCCCCCCCCCCAGCCAAGAAGAAGGGCAGCGGCCTCATCATCGGCGCGGCGGTCGCGGGGTTGCTCGCGGTGGGCGGCGGCGTGGCCGCGTACCTGCTGCTGTTCAAGAGCACGGGCGTGTTCCCCTGCGACGTCGCCAACCTGCCCTCCGATCTCGAGATGGTCGAGCGGCAGTCTGGTGGCCGTGGGCAGGCCTTCGGCGTGACCGAGAAGGACTACCCAGAGCAGGCCAAGGCGTCGAAGTACGCCAGCTTGCTGTGCGGTGGCGAAGACGTGTTCTCGCTCGCGCACCGCGCGGCAGGCCCAGAGGCCAAATACGCCGGCGAGAGCATCGCCAAGATCGACGCCAAAGACGCCGAGAAGTACCTCGCCTGCGGCAAGGCCTTCGCCGACAAGGAGAAGAGCTCTGCCGTGTACGAGCTGCGCATCGGCAAGGAGCGCGTGGTGATCGTGCAGAACGGCCTCGAGGAGTACCCGGGCTCGACCAAGCGCGTGAAGAGCGGCAAGGACATCGACAAGCTGACCCAAATCCAATGCATCTCGGGAGGTCGTGGCGGCGGCGGCGACGAGGAAGACGAGAAGAAGGACGACAAGGACAGCAAGTGCGACGGACCCCACGTCGCGCGCGTGGCCGACACCAACCTTTGGGTCGCGGGCTCCAAGCGCAAGTCGCTCGAAGCGTTCGCGGACGGCTTCAGCCCAGATGGGTCCAAGGGCCTGAAGGACAAAGACAAGGAGGGCTTCGCGGCCATGGCCGACAAGGTCGGCAAGTTCCCCGAGGCTCGCGTGGGCAAGGGCGAGGCGACCGTCGTCGAACGCATGTTCTTCGCCACTGGCAAGGATGACCGCAGCGATCAGGAGAAGATCCTCAAGGACCTCAAGGATCACGAGGTCTTCTTTGGCGTGGGCGAGGAGCGCAGCCCGGGCGGCGGCCAAGAGGTCTTCTACCTGAAGGCCAAGGACGACAAGGCCGCGGAGGAGATCAAGGAGAAGGCCGAGAAGCTCTACAAGCTCCACAAGGCGGGCCTGAAGGAGATGGAAGACCGCCGCAAGGAGCGCGAAGAGAAGGAGAAGGACAGCGACAAGGACGACGAGGAGAAGGAAGACAAGGTCACCAAGGCCTTCTCCAAGGCGGCCGACGCCGTGTCCAGCCGCGCGTGGAAGGACAACGTGGTGATCGAGGCCAGCGGCGACTTGGTCACGATCAAGATCGAGTACAAGCCCGAGAGCGACGAGAAGACCGCGTTCGAGGACTACGGCACCAAGTTCAAGGAGAAGCTCGAGGCGGCCGCAGAGTTCGTGGACGCGCTCTCTGGGGGCAAGGCCCCGAGCGAGTCGATCCTCAAGAAGCTCGGTGGAGAGAAGCTCGTGAAGGCCGTCGACGAGGCCAAGGACAAGGGCGGCAAGAAGGACGAGTGATCGTCCGCCGCGCGCCGAGTCAGCCGAAGTTGACCGACGACTCTTGGCGAGCCGAGTAGAGCTCCCAGAATTTGTCGGCGATCGCGGCTGGCTCGAGCGTCGCGTTGCCTTGGTCGAAGGCCGTGCCCTTGACCATGCCCATGACCACGACCTCGCCGACGAACACGCCCTCCGGCGCGAGCTTCTGCGAGAGCAGACCGACGACTTTGTGTTGGGCAGCCTTGCCCACCGCGAGGCCCATGGCGTTCCACGAGACGGCCATCTTGTCGACGACGGGGTTGTAGCTCGAGAGCCCGCCGCCCGTGACCAGCAGCGCGCCCTTCTGCTCCTTGAGATCCGGCAGCGCTTCTTGCACTGCGGCCAGCAGCCCGTGCACCGACACGTCGAGCACGGCCTCGAGCTCGGCGGTGGGGGCGGTGGTCAGATCGCCCGCGGCGCCGCCATACGCGTTCCAGTGCACGGCCGTGATCGGGCCCATCACCTTGCGCACCTCGCGCACCAGCGCGCGCACCTCTTCCGGGCCGCCGAGGTGGGCGGGGAACGCCTTCACGTGGATGCCTGCCTCGGCGAGCTTGGCTGCGGCAGCGGCGAGTCGCGTCGCGTTGCGCGCGACGATCGCGACGGAGAACCCCTCGCGGCCGAACTTGCGCGCCACGGCATCGGAGATGCCAGGGCCGTGACCACAGACGATGATGGTGGGCTTCATGCCGTGGTCATAGGTGGCAAAGGCCACACCTGGCAAGCACCGCCGCGGAGGGGGACGTTGCCGCGGGTGCAGACCGAGCTGTAGGCTCGCGGCGCCGCCGCATGATGGGAGAGACGCTCGCAGGGAAGTACTCGCTCGAGCGCCTGCTCGGTGAGGGCGGCATGGGGGCCGTCTACCAAGCGCGCAACAACGTGACGGGCCGGCGCGTCGCGGTGAAGGTGATCACCGCCGACCTGGCCAAGCGGCCGAACGTCGCCAAACGCTTCGAGATCGAGGCGCGCGCCGCGGGTGCGATCGAGTCCGCCTACATCGCCCAGATCCTGGACGCGGGGGAGGACGTCGAGCGCGGCATCCCCTTCATCGTGATGGAGTTACTCGAGGGCGAGGACCTGGAGCACATCCTCGCGCGGCTGGGTGCGCTGCCGCAAAGCTTGGTGGTCAAGCTGGCCGCGCAGGTCTGCCTGGGCTTGGCCAAGGCGCACGCGGCGGGGGTGATTCACCGGGACGTGAAGCCAGCGAACATCTTCGTCGCAGAGCGTGACGGCGGTGAGCGCAGCGTCAAGCTGCTCGACTTCGGCGTGGCGAAGGTGCGCATGGAGGTCGCCTCGAGCGATGCCAAGCTCACCAACTCGGGGAATCTGGTCGGCTCGCCGCGCTACATGTCTCCCGAACAAGCACGCGGCAAGTCGGACATCGATCAGCGGACGGACGTGTGGTCGCTGGGAATGGTGCTGTTCGAAGCCCTCTCCGCGAAGCTGCCCCACGCAGACAGCGCAGGCATCGGCGATCTGATCCTGGCCATTTGCACTCAGCCGCCGCCGTCGGTGCAGACGGTGGCGCCCTGGGTCGGTGAGCAGCTCTCGGCCATCGTCTCGCGCGCCCTGATGATGGATCCGAACGAGCGATTCCAGTCGATCGAGCAGATGTACGCGGCGCTGCGTTCGTTGTCGCGCGAGAGCATCGCGATCGAGACGGCCTCGATCGTCTCGGTCTCCGGCAACGAACGGATGCGGCTCGCGCCGGTCGCCGCGGGCCCCTGGGTGCCCACGGGAGAGAGTCTCTTCAGCGAGGAGGACACCTCCATGCCGGCGACGCTGGTGGCCCCCGAGCTCCGCCCCGCGGTGGGCGCGCTGGACGCGACGAGCCCCGGCGATGCCGCCAAGGACGCTGCGCCCCCGAGCTCGAGCCAAGAAGACCAGGCCACCGCGCTGCGCGTCGCGCCGACCGCGGTGGCCGAGGAGCCGCCGGCCTCGGAGCTGCCCACCCAAGTGCGCCAAGTCCTGCCGGGCCCGGTGCTCCAGGGGGACACGCTGCGCATCACGCCCGGCGACGCGAAGGCGGTGGCCGCTGCCGCGCCGGTCGACACTGGCACCCTCAAGCTCGAGCCCGCGGCCGCCGCCGCCTCGCTGGCACGCGCGCTCCAAGCGCCCCCCGATCGCGAAAGCGCCGCGCCCGGAGCGTCGCTGCCGGTCGCGCCGGCGCGGCCCTCTTCGTTCCTCCCGGTGGCGCCGACGTATGCTCCCGCCCAGCGCTCGCGTTCGAGCCCGATCGTCGTGGTCTTGGTCGTGCTCGCGCTGGGGGGCGTCGGCTACTTCGTGTGGGCCGGCACCACGCCCTCGGCCTCCCACAGCTCGCAGGTGCCCACTGCGCGGCCCACGAGCGATAGCGGTGCCGCCGTCGGCGCCAGCGCATCGACCGCGTCCGGCGCGCTGCTCGACGCCAGCGCCGCGGACCTCGCGGTCAGCGCGGCGCCTTCGAGCTCGCTGTCCGCGCAGAAGCCGCGCATCAAGCCGACCGCTGCACCCCCCAAGCCCACCAGCTCCAGCTGGCAGCCCGGCGACTTGTAGTTGCGGATCAGATGCCCGTGCATCCAGGGTAGCCATCGAACACGATGGGACCCGGGCAATCGTCAGCCTGTGCGCACGGAAGCTCGAAACACGCCAACATCTCCGTGTACGCCTGCGCCGAGAAGAAGTGGTAGTTGCACCACTCGTTTCCCCCGGTCCCGCATTGCTGGGAGCTCTCGCTGCAAGCCGCTTCGTAGGCGGCAAACTCCGACGGTGGCGGGACGCGATCGGCGGCCTCGAAGCACACGTCTGCGCTGACGCAGCTCTGCGAGTAACATTGCTGGAAAGCGTCGCGCAGGTCGGGGCGAAGCATGGCGAACCAGCACAGGGCGTCTTGCTCGCACGGGTCGCCCCCGCAGGCCGCGCGAGCCAGGCAAGTCTCCTGGGTGTACTGCTCCGGTGATTTGCCGACGGGACCATCTCCGCCCGTACCACCCCCAGCGCCAGCGCCCCCCGCGCCGGTGTTGCCACCGCCGCCCGCGCCTGCGTTGCCCGCATGGGAGCTGGCCGACACGTCCTCGGAGCAATTGACCAACAAGGCCAGGCTCAGCAACCCCGCGGTTCGCTGCAACATGACGCCTCCTCTCAGGGAAAATAGCTGCCCAGCGTCACCACGACGCGTGAGGCCACGGGCGGAGCCCGGTACACGAACTCGGGGAAGCCGTTCCCCTCGAGAAAGATGTTGGTGCGATGGAGGTTGCCCATCAGCTCGGCTGAGGCGCGGATGGACAGCGGCGTCAGAGGCAGCACCTCGATGCCGAAGCGTGGCCCGAGAAACGCGGCGAACGAGGTGCTGGAACGGGACACCTCCAGCTGTTCGCCTTCCACGAACGACGCGCCGAACAGGCCTGCGCCACAGGCGAGGATCGAGAGCCACGAGCTGACGTCCGGCGCGAGACAAACCGTGGGACCCACCAGCACGGACTGCATCGACGCACCCGAGACGCCGCTGAGCTGCGGCAGGGTCGAGTTGGCCTGCATCACCACCTGGTAGGTGGCGGACAGCGACACGTCGAACAGATGCCCCCGCAGCCCGACTTCGAGCTGCGGGCCTGTCGACACCTCGGGCACGAAGCCATTGCCCACGCCGAAGCCGACGTCGGCGTGGCCCTGCAGTCGGCGTTTCTTGGAGGCTGGCGGGGGCGCGACGGGCACGGCTCGCTCGATGACGATCGGCAGCAACACCGACACCGTCGTCGGCGGTGCAGGTGGCGGAGGTACGGGCGCAGGTTTGGGCGCATCGTCGAGTGAGACCACCAGCGCGAGCACCACGCTCGAGACCACTGCGTTGCACGTCTTGGCGCGGAAGGTGCGCAGCGCGCCGGCGTCGCGCACGTCGGCCACGTACTGGCCAGACTTGTCTCGCGAGAGCTCGATCAAGACCGAGCGCGTCTGCTCGGTGGCCGGCACGATCGGGTCGTAGCCGGCCTCTTCGGTCAAGGAGCGGCGGAGCTCTGCATAGGAAGGGCATTCCTTGGTGTCCTCTCCGAGGGTGTACGAGACCGCCATGGCCGGGCGGTCCGCGGCGCGCGCGTGCGAGGAGAAGGCGAACGACAGGGCGCACGTGAGAGCCAGAGCCCGCATCGGTGGCGCTACGGCGAGCTCGGCAACGCTCTCGCGCGCGCCTCTAGTGTCTTGCGATCTTCCGCGTGTTGCCCGTTGGGAAACTCCGTCGCGTGCTGCGCCAGCGCGTCGAGAGCGGCAGCCCGGTCGCCCCGCAGCACCGCCATCCGCGCCGTGTCGAGCAGCGACCGCTCCCGTCGCAGTGGATCCGGTGAGTTGGCGGTGACGCTCGGGGCGCTGCTCACCAGCGCGGACGCCGAGGGCGCAGCGGACGCCGAGGGCGCTGGCGCGATGACCGGACGTGGCTCCGGGGCGGCTGCCGGCAAGACCGGCGCCGGAGCCTCGACGGAGGGCGTCGCTGCGGGGACCGTCGCCGTCGTGGGAGCGACGTACGCGTGCAAGACCGCGCCCGCGCCCGAACCGAGCCCGAACGACACGACGGTGACCGCCAGCAGCTTGCTGCCCAGCACCCAGCCACTGATGCCTTTGGTGACAGCGCCGGCCGCGCCGGCGATGCCGTCCACCACCCCGTCGCCGCCCAGCGCGGCGACCGAGGCGGCGGCGGCGGTCGTGAGTGGGCGCCCAGACGACACCGCGAGTCGGGCCAAGAGGCGCTCGCGCACGTCCGCCGGCACATCCGGGAGATCTTTCTCCGCGGAGAGCGCGCGCATCACGTCCTCAGGAAGCTCGACGACGGGCGCGCCCATGGGTCTCCTCCTCCTTCTTGATGCGTCGAATGGCGGTCGCGAACTCTTCGCGCGCCTTGCTCAGGCGCGAGTGGGCGGTGCCCTCTGGGATGTCCAGCGTCTTGGCGGCGTCGACGATCGACACGCCGTCGATGTCGGCCAAGATGAAGATCGCGCGGCGCGCGAGCGGGATGTCCTCGAGCGCCCGAACCACCATGGCGCGATCGGCCGCCTTGAGCAGCTCCTCCTCCGCGAGTGGGCGCGGGTCGGCCAGCTCGCCGCCGCCGAGCTCGTCGGCTGGGCGGAACTTGCGCCGATAGTTGGACGCCACGCGAAACGCGAAGCCGAACAACCACGGGCGCACAGGCCGGCCCAACTCGAAGCTGGGGAGCTCGCGGTGTACGGCGATGAACACGTCGTGCGCCAGATCCTCGACGTCCCCGGGACCCACCCCCAAGCGGCGCAAGCTGCGCACGACGTACGCGAGCTCGAGCGTGAACAGGGTGGTGAAGTCCAGGGCGGCCAAGGGGGGTGCTCGGTGTTTGTCTCGGATGCACCGGATCCTTCAAGGATTCGCCCGCGTGCGTCCATCCAAGAAAGTTCGAAGGTTGGGGGCCGCCGGCCACAAACGAAGGAACCTGGAGGTGGCGATGCGAACGTTTCCGCTGATGCTCGGTGCAGTGCTGGTGCTATCTGCATGCGAGGACGAGCCCGACGAGCTTTCTTTCTCGCTCTCGATCAACGGACAGCTCGCGGGCGCCGATGCCGTGCAGCGCTCCTTCGCGGGCGAACCGTCCCTTGCGCCGCCGCCGGCCACGGGGTTGGTCATCGATCTCGATCAGCCGGTGCACTGGATCGAGGTGGAGCGTTGCACCGACAGCTTGTGCAAGCCGTTCGCGCACGGGGACTACTGCTTCTTCGAGTACGCAGAGATCGCCTGGGAGACCGCCATGGGTGAGGAGCCCGAAGACGCGTTCGACGACGCGCTGCGCGGCCCGCCGCTGATCACTGGCTCGGTCACCTACGGCGTGCAGCCCGAGCAGGCTGGTTGGCAATCCCAAGCGCAGCCGCTGCTCGAAGGCGAGTCGTACGGCCTCAACGTGTACGTGCACGAAGGCTGTGACGACGAAGAGGGCGACGAGTGGCTGTGCACCGCTGCCATCGGCTGCCAGTACTTCAAGATCGAGGCAGGCGAGCTCGTCCCGTTCGAGCCTGGCCGCGACGACTGATGGTCTCGAAGGCCCCTGTCACGATGCGGGCGGATCGGGCTCGTCGAGCAATGCTCGCACCGCGGCTCCGCGCAGCAGCTCCTCCGCATCAGCGCCTAGCGCCTCCCGCAGCTGGCGGATCGCGGCGCGCGCGGCGCGCTTCGGCCAGGGCCCGGTCTTGGGCCACGCCTCCACGGCCTTGACGCATCGATCGAGCATGCCGCGAGTGGGGCACTCGGCCACGAAAAGCCAGCCACCCCGCGCGATCGCGACTCGCCCGGCGGGTGTCTCCACCGGGTAGTGATCCAGCTTCAGGGTTGCCACGAGTGGCTCGCGTTCGTTCACCGGGAGCACCCGCAGGGCGGCCTTGGCGACGCTCGAATAACGCGGATTGGCGAGGATCTGCCGCAGAGACGCCACCATCAACTCTCGGTCGACGCGGGCGCCCGAGGCAGCGAGCTCTGCGAGGGCGCCGGTCGCCAACGCGACGAGCGGCGGCTGAGTGGCCAACGCGGCGCGCTCGTGGATGGCCTCCGCTGGAACCAGCGAGACCAAGAGCGCGCTCATCCGTGACAGGTGGGACGCGACCAGCTCGTCGGCGTTGGTAGCGCTCGCCACAGGCGCCAGCCAAAACGGCGGAAACGGCAGGTGCAGCGGGTACGGGCCGGCGACGGCCGCCTCGACCAGCGCTGCTCGCTGCGTCACCTCCAGGTCTCGCAGCTCTGCCTCCAGCGCCGCGAGGGTCATTCGCCCGCTGGACAGCTCCACGATCTTGAACCAGGCAGGCGCATCGCCGAGCGACACATCCAGCGGCCCTGGCGCGCCGAGCCCAAACGATTGACGAAGCGCGGCGCTGCTGCCGAAGAAGCCGCACGCCTCCAGCGCGCGGGGCAGTTGTGCCTCGAGACGCCGCGACAGCAGGTTGAGCACCACAGCGCGCTGCGCCGGCTCCAACCTGTCTGGCAAACGCATCGTTGGCGGCGGCACCGTTCCGAACGCGGCCTCGAGCATGCCTGCGGCGACGTTGCGCTCCGTCGGCGCACCTCCAATCGCGTCGAGCATCAGGCTCAGCGCATCGATCCGACCGCGAGCTGCGCACGACCACGTGAGCAGCACGGCTGAGGCGTTCGCGACCTCGCCCTCGAACCAGGCGAAGGACGGCACGGGCTGCCGCTGGCTCTCGGCAACCTCGAGCAAGACCAGCTCATCCGCTTCATCGAGCTCGCTTGGGCGCGCGAGCGCGAGCGCCATGGCACCGCCGGCCCGCACCATGAGGTCGCGGCTGGTCGCCAGGTCCGCAAACTGGCGCCGGTGCAGGTCCGTGCTGCCCTGCGCCACGTCGAGCAGGGCGATGGACAGGCAGAGGGCGGCGCTCACGGCGCCGTCGTTCTCGCGCCCCAGCTGCTCGAGCAAGAGGTCCCGAACGGACACGCTCGCCGACGTCGGCACGGATGCCAGGCGGGCCAGGGCCCCGCGCGTCTCCGGCGAGCCTGCGCCGAAGATCTGCGAGAAGCACGAGCCAAGCTCGACCACGTGCGCGCGCGCCAGCGCGGCCACCGGGTCGACCTGGGTCAGGTCACGGCCCAGCAGCATCCGCGTGTGGCCGCCGGCGCCGGCGGCGACATTGGCGATCAGATCGAGCTCGTACGGCTCGACCTTGGTGGGGTGCGCCATGATCTCGGGGACCAACAGGCTCAAGACCGGGATGGCAGCCGAGAACGTCTTGCCCTCGTGACACAGGCGCCTCGTCAGCTCACCGGCGGCCCGCTTCTTCGAGGCGCCGCGTGACGTGAGCAGCAGCGATGCCAGCGCCTTGATCTCCTCGATGTCACCATAGCCGTCCACCGCAGACGACCAGTCGGCGGCACCCACGCGCTCGTCGTGTGCGCTCATGGATAGTGGGTCGAACCTGCCGTTCGGTCGCGAACGAGCCGGGCGTTGGGATTGCCGAGCCAGTGGTAGTCAATCGTGCAATTGGGGTAACGCTGAACGAAGTCTTGCATGCGCTGGTGGCAGCTCGGGCAAGGTGATTGTTCGCCCACGAAGGTGACGCGGCCCCCTGCGTTGAGGTCGATGTCGCCGCGCGCGTGCATGTCCTCCAGGTCGCGCAGCATCTGGGCCTCGGTGTCGCTGGTGCGCTGGGGGGCCAGGCCGAGCGCGTTGGACCCGAAGAAATTCTGCGCTGGTGTGATGCCGGTAGCTGCGTTGTGGCCGCGACTGAACGGTGGGATCTCCGAGTCGTAGCGAGAGTCGTACATGCGGCCGCCGCCCAGCGGGATCTCCGTGTTGGAGCCATTGGGCGTGAAGCCGCCCATGGCGTGGTGCTCCAGCCCCTCTGGGTCGCTCCAAGAGATCGGGTTGACACAATAGCGGTACTCGTTCGCATCCGGGAGCCCGCTGGCAGGATCGGCCGAGATGTAGCGCCCTGCGTCGGGGTCGTAGTAGCGGTAACGATTGTAGTGGAGGCCCGTCTCCTCGTCCTCCCATTGCCCCCGGAAGCGAAGCGCCGTCTCGGGCTGCTTACCCGTCTTCGACCAGGTGCGCCCCCAAGCAGTACGCTCGAGCACCGCGGCCACCGAGCCGTCCGCGCGCACCAGCTCCTCCGGGGTGCCGATCGCATCGTTGACGTGGAACAGGTAGGGCGACTCGTCACTCGACTGCGCGTCGGACCGCACCGTTCGCTCGCACAGCGGAGTGCCGCTCAGCGGATCGTAGTGGTAGGTGTGCGCCTCGATCGAGGAGTCACCCGGCTTGCTCACGATCTCCTGGAACACGCGATCCTTGTCCCAGACGTAGCGGTGCTTCGACAAGAGCTCGAGCTTGCCAGAGGGTGCTCTTCGCAGCACTCGCTTCGACATCCGCCGTGCGAACGGATCGTATTCGAACTCCACCACCTGGGCGTTGGGCAGGCGAACCCTCTTGAGCGTGCCGCGCCCGTTCCACTCGAACGCCCACACCTCCTTGCTGCCGTCAGGCGCGTGGCGCGTCTTCTCCACCAGCTTGCCGTCCTGGTCCCAACGAAAGTCGAAGTCGCCTTGGCGAGTGAGGACGTTGCCGGTGCCGTAGCTGCGGGCCTCTCCCCTCTTCTCGACGTTGCCCGAGAGGTCGTAGGAGTACTCCTCGAGCGGCGTTTGCGCGTCGCGAATCGCCAGCAGCTGCCCGCGCAAGTCGTAGTCGAGCTGACGCGAGCCGCGGCCGAGATCGAAGCGCTCGACGATGTCCTCCTCGCTTTGCGAGTAGCGAAAGACCTTGTGGATCGTGGTCCCGGGGGGGATCTCGCCCAGCCAAGCGGGGCCCGCCACGGCCTGTTGTTTGGTGCTGAGCACGCGCCGATTCGCCACGCCCGCGTCCCAGCCATAGCTGCTCTCGATGCGCCCCCCCAGCGGGAGCTGCCGCGCCAGCTCGCGGTGCAGCGGATCGTGACTGAAGCCGATCTCTTCACCGGTCTCGAGCAAGCTCACGGTCGGATGCCCGACCGCATCTCGCACGATCCGGTGTTCGGCGCCGGTGGAGGCTCGCACTGCCTTGCGCAATCGCATGACGTCGTAGTCGTACGTCACGGTGACGGGGGAGCCATCCACGATCTGGGTCTCGGCCACCAACTGGTCGGCCTCGTCGAAGGTGCAATGGAGCTCTCCGCTCGGGCCCTGCGCCAAGACCATCCGCCCCCGCGCGTCGTATTGGAACTGGACCGCCGTCCCGTCGGGGTAGGTCAACGAAGTGATGCGGCCGAGCACATCGCGCTCGAGCTTGGTGGTGTGGCCCAGCCCGTTCTTGTACGAGATCAGGCGATTCCTCGCGTCGAAGCGGTAGCTCGTTTTGCGGCCGTCGAACGAGACGACGCCCGTGCAGGCGCCATCTGGGTTGTGCTCGTGTCTGCGCACCTCGCCGCGCTCGTTCACGAACTGCGTGAGCCGACCTTCGCGATCGTAGCGGTACTCGAGCGTCGCGCCTCCTGGGTGCTCGACGCGCGCCAGCCGCCGCACCAGGTACTCCGCGCGCCAGATCTGCCCGTCGCGCTCGACGAGCTGAACCAGCTCGTCGACGCCGTTGTACGTCATTCGCTCCACGGAGCCGTTGGGGAAGCGGATGCTCACCATGCGGCCCTTGGCATCGTACGCCATGAAGGTTTTCCCTCCGCGAGGGTCCTCGTGGGAGATGCAGCGCCCGAGGAAGTCGTAGCCGAAGCGCCAGGTCGAGCCGTCGGCTTCGATCACTTCGACGATGTTGTCGTGGGCGTCGCGCGTCGCGCGCGTCAGCGCGCCATTGGGCTCGGCAGCCTCGATCACGCTGCCGCGGGCATTGCGCTTGATGACCCGGCGTTCGCCCTTGGACTGCGTGATCGCCACCGGATTCTTGTGATGGTCGTACTCGATGCTCACGATCGGCCCGACGGCGTCCCACGCCTTCACCAGATCGCCTTCCGCGTCGCGCTCCATGCGTGTCTCGTGACCGAGCGCATCGATCGTACGGAGCAGGTTTCCTCGAGCGTCGCGCGTGAACTGTGTGACTGCGCCGACGGCGTCGCGGTGCCAGACCAGGAGATCGTTCTCGTCGTAGCGCCGCTCCGTCACCCCGGCGCCGGCGACGGCCTTGGCCACCAGTCCGGTGGCGGTGACCTCGAGGCGCTGCACGCGCTCGGAGTCGATCACTTCGCGATACCCGTCCTGGCCGAAGACGACCTTCGCGTGCATGAACCCCTTGGCCTTCGATCCATCCGCGAGCACGCTCGGCGCATCGGGGCTGAGCCCGTGCACGCTGCCATCCAGGTTGGCGCCCCAAGTCTCCACACAGCGATGCTGTTGGTCATAGACGAAGTAGAACGTCGGCCGCGTGGGTGCGCGGTAGGAGGTCATCAGGTGGTCGTCGTCGTAAGCGTAGTGCGTCGAGCTGCCCTCGGCGTCGCGACCCTCGATGAGGTTGCCTGCCTGATCGTAGAAGTATCGCGCCAGCGGCAGCCATTGCCCCTGCGCGGCCGCATTCTGCACGTCGAAGCCCGTGATGCGCCCCCCGGCGGTGTGGGTGCGTACCTGCCGGCCGACGCAGTCCTCGATGCGCTGCAAGACACCGTCGGCGTAGTGCAGCTTGATCGAGTTGTGGTTGCGGTCGACGATCGCAGTGCAGACGTGCACGCCGTCCTGGGCTGCCTGGTCGTCGAACAGCCACCTCATGCGGCCGTTGCCGAGCTCGTAGCCCGCGGGCGTCTTGCTGAGCACCCAGCCAAAACGCCCCTGACGCGGGGTGCCGCTGTCAGGGACCTCGAAGCTGAGCAGCGAGCCCTTGGGGTCGATGATGTCGACGCTCGTGCGCTTCGCGAACAGCTGCCAGCTGATGGACAGGCGCCAACCGAAGCCCATGCCGACGTCGCGACGGTGATTGTTGGAGTTGTAGCGCCTGGCGACGGCGAGCGGCAGCGGGCCGGGCAGCGACACGTCGTACACGGGCAGGGTGAACATCGCCCCGGTCGCGACATCGATGGGGTCACCCGCTGCGATTCGAGTTCCGCAGTTGTTGCAGCCACCGGGGCCGCCCGGTCCGCACGCCCCTGCGTTGGACCCGTCGCCCCCCGCGCCGTCGCCGCTGCCGTCTCCCGAGCCGGGACCGGAGCCATTGCCGTTGCCGGCGCCCTTGCCCGATCCCCCGCCGCCGTCGCCTCCCCCACCCATGACGGCGATGCTGGGGCACATGCCCGGTATGGGCGGCAAATTGGGTACCGGGGCCGTTCGAGCCATGAGCGTTTCCTTTCAGCGCGCGCGAGCACGCGACAGCCAGCGGTCTACCAGTCGAGGGTACGCCAGCGAATGCGGCGAGACCACTGGGCGGGCGTCATTCGTTGCAGCTGATGAGCGCGTAGTCAGCGGCGGGTGAACAACCGACACCGATGTACGGGCTTTCACACAGTCCGTACAGCGCCGCTTCACAGGGCTGGTCGTCGCCGCACAGGCTCTGCCCCTCACACTCGCTCGGCGTGGGGTGACACTCGCTGCCAGGGCTCGAGCCGCCGATGTTCTCGACGAGGACGCCTGTGCATTCGTCGCCTGTGGTCTCGCCCGTCCCGGAGTCGCCGCAGCCGATCGTCCACGCCGACGCGAGCAGCAGCCCAAGCAGTGAACCGATTCGGTCGAGGTGCATCTTCAGTGGCCTTTCAAGTCTTCCCGGCGCTGTGTTCCGGAGGGCACGGGAGATTTTGCCGTCCCGTGCCAGCCGGTTGAAATGGCGCCAGCCTCGACGCGCGCTCGCAAGAAAGCGCATCGAGGCCAGCGTCGGGGTTCTCGAGAAGGGTCAGCGAGCTTCGCGCGCTGCCTCCATCGTGAGCGCGAACACCGCCAGCGCGATCGCGAAGCGCGGATCCATGCGGTTCTGGTTCTGGCTCAGATCCAAGGTGAACTCCTTCACGAAGAAGCGGAACACCTGCTTGATCTGGCCGATGATCTGACCCTGCAGCTCGATCTTCCACTTGCCGAGCAAGATGGGGAAGATCCGGCGCAGGAACGCGGCGCCCTCTTCCTCGCACAGGCCGACCACTTGATCTCCGGGGCCCAGCAGATCGAACGTGTCGCGGAAGATCGACTTCAGTCCGCGGCGGCGGATGCTGCCCACCATCTGACCCGACGCCGCGTCGAACACGTCGAAGTTGATGTTGAAGCCGATCACCTGGCGCGCCTTGACGTGCATCATCGGCACCGTCTCGGACTCGTCGGTGAAGATGGTGTACTCCTGGCGCAGCTTGAAGATCGGGTGCTTGACGAACGCGACCATGCTGCCGTCTGGCGCGTACACGCGGAACTTGCGCCCGAGCAACGACCAGAAGGGGCGCTTGACCGTCAGCACCGGGTGCATGAACGCTGCGTGGGTCATGCCCTGCGGACCGGCCGGAACCATGCCCTGCTGCTGGTAACCACCGGCCTGCTGCGGCAGCTGCTGGTAGCCCTGCTGCGGGTAACCCTGCTGCTGCTGCTGCGGGTAGCCCTGCTGCTGCTGGGGGTAACCCTGCTGCTGTTGCGGGTAACCCTGCTGGGGATAACCCGGCGGTCCGTAGCCCGGCGGTCCTTGCGTCATGGCTTCGCTCTTCTCGTCCGAAAGGGTGGAGGTCAACTCGCCGCTCGTGTACGGCCCGTGGCGATGAGAGCTTCCCGGAGCGCCGGAAGCAAGCGCTACGGCTTGTACAGCGGGCGATAGCCGTCCTTGGTGTACGCGCGACCAGCGAAGTACGCCGTGAGCGCGGACACGACCGGCTCGGCGCGCGCGCGGTCCTCGTCCCACAGGTTGCGGAGCTCGCCCGGATCGTTTGCGAGGTCGAACACCTCCACGGTCTTGCGGCGCAGATCCACGATCGCCTTCAGGTCGCCCACGAACAACGCGCGGCGAAGCCTGCCCTCCGCCAAGATGGGCCGGGTGAGCGCGACGTCTTGCCCCGCCAAGAGCGGCACCAAGCTCTCGCCCGCCATCCAGTCCGGCGTCGGCAAGCCGAACACATCCAGCACCGTGGGGCCGACGTCGAGCAGCGTGACCGGGGTCGAGATCTCACGTGACGTCACCCCCGCGCCCCACACCAACAGCGGCACCCGCAACATCTCGTCGTAGATCGTCTTGGTGTGCTCGAAGGTGCCGTGCTCGCCGAACGCCTCGCCGTGGTCGCTGCTCACGATCAGGATCGCGCGGTCTCTCAGCTGACTCGTGGAGAGCGCCTGCATCACGCGGCCGATGTACTCGTCGGCCAACGTGATCTCCGACAGGTAGCGCTCCCAGAGCGGACCTTGCTTGAGCTTGCCGCGGTCGTAGGGAGAGTGCGGCTCGGTGAGATGCGCGTACGCGAACAGCGCGTCGCTCTTCTTGGTGTTGCGAATGCGCGCGAGCAGCGGCTCGGTCACCTCGCTGCCGCGCGCGTGGCGCCGGCCGCTGGTGACGACCTTCTCCTCGGCGAAGCCCGGAGCCACACCGAACTCGTTGCGCAAGAACGTGAGGCTCGCCACCTTGAAGGTCTTCACCTGACCGGCGTCGAGCAGCGCGGGGAAGCGCGGCGTCTCGTCCATCGACGCGTACTCGAAGCGAGTGGCGCCCTTGCCCACCTTGCCCCAACGCATCTCGGAGAAGTACTTGCCCGCGAACATGGCCGTCAGGCTCACCGCTGTCTGGCTGCCGGCGGAGCGCGCCTGGGTGAAGGCCACGCCCTCGCGACGCATACGCGACAGGTTGGGGAAGCGCGCCTCATTCGCTGGGTCGAGCACGGCGTCGGCGCGGGTGGCGTCGATCGTGATCAGGATCACGACCGACGGAGCGCGGGCGACCACGCTGGACGACGGCGCGCGGTCGCCCTCGGTGCGCGGCGCGAGCCAATGCGCGGCCACGAGATCTCCGTGCGGCAGCCGAGCGCTCGGCACTTGCCAGACGACGTTCGCGAACAGCCAGGCGCCGACGCCGCCGGGCGAGCGGAACAGCGAGAGCCGCGCCCGGTTCGACGGCGGTACCAGGGCGATCAAAACAACGAGCACACAAGCCAGCGAAATGCGCCGCCGGAATGGCTCGGGTTTGGGCTCGACGAAGCGCGCGAAGCTCGGACCGATCACGGAGCCGAGCAAGGTGGCGCCACACCACACCGCGACGGTGTGGAGCTCGATGTAGTCGTCGCGGAACACCAGCTGGTTGATCACCCCCGCGGCCAGCGACGCGATGACCGCGGGGCCCCGGTAGTACCACTTGGGGTGTTTGGCGATCAGGCGGCCCAGGAAGACACACAGGGTGATGCCCGCCCCGCTCGACAAGATGAACAGCGCATACAGCGGCTTCGCGAAGCGACCATCGAGCAGCGCGTCGGCTTGGCGGACGAAGATGCGGTCGACCAGCCACCACATCGCGAGGGTGCCCACGGCGAACAGCGCGAGCCAGCGCAGCCACGCTCGGCGGAGAGAGAGCGCGCCGTGGATCACCAGATCGGACCCCAAACCCAGCGCGAAGAGCAGCACCAGATCCCAGACAGCGTGCTCGACGCGGGCCACCACACCCGGAAACGGCACCAAGATGTTCGCGGAGACGACGTCGATCAGCGCCATCACGGCCGCCGCGAGCGACACCCCCAGACGCGACGGCAGCGCGTCGGCGGCTCGTGTCAGGCGCGCGGGGATCACTGCTGCGCGCGGGGGAACAGCACGCGCACGCGGGTCCCGCCACGCGGCGAGTCCTCGAGCGTGAGCGGCGCGTGCAAGTGCGCGGCGATGGCGAACGCGGCGATCAATGGCAGCGCGGAGGCGCGCTCCTGCACCAACGCGTCGAAGTCGCGGGCGATCGCGCTCGACTTGGCCTTGGAGGTGAGCGTGGGACCGGAGTCGTCGAACGTGACCGCCAGGCCTGCGCTCGCCTCGGTCACCGACACGATCACCTTGGAGTCGGCGGGCGAGACGCTGATGGCGCTGTCGAGCAGCTCTTGGAAGAGCACGTGCACCGAGCCGACCGGTAGCAGGTCGTCACCGACGCTGCGCTCGGGCGCCTCGAGCTGCACGGTGACGCCGTGGCGAGTGGCGCGCAGCTGCTCGCCCTTGACCACGTCGCGCGCGACCTCGACCACGTTGCAGGTGGTGGGCAGCTCGAACAGCGGGCAACCTGCGAGCCGCGCGAGATCGCTCACCACCTCGCTGGCGGCGGTCACATGCCGGCCTACCGAGCCGGCCAGCTCCGCGATCTCGGCGTCGCGCTCGCCCCAGCGACCACGCTCGCGCAGGGGGGCCATGTCGCGACCGATCGCTGCCAGGATGCCGCGCACGTCGGTGACCAGGGCGCGAGCCATGCCGACCAGAGGAGCGAGACCGTCGTGGCTCGTGGGCGCGCTGCTCGAGGAGCGGCTGGGCGGTGGGGGCTCGCTGCGCGTGGACATGACGGCGGCGAGCTCCCGCGCGATGGCCTCGCCCTGGGCTTGGGCGGCGGCGAGCTCGCGGCGCAGCTCCTTGACCTCTGCCTGCTCGTCGCAAGCGGGGAGCACCAACGTGTTGTGGTTGCCCTCGAGCGAGAAGCGCCCGCCGTAACGCGTGGCCATGCGCGAGAGCCACTGCGACTCCGCCTCGAAGCCTTGGCTCTTGTCAGGGCCGAGCTCGACCATGATTTTGATGTCTTCGCCGGTGCGCTTGAGGCTCACCTCGACGGCGCCTTGCGCGGTGGGATCGCCGCCGAGCGCCATCACCACGTGCAGCATGCGGCGCAGCTCGTTCTCGTCCCCGACCACCACCAAGCCCTTGGGTTGGTCTGGCGAGTCGCTGGACAGATCGATGGTGACCCGCGCCTCGGGCGCGATCTCCCACAGCAGCGCGGCCACGTCGATCTTGCCGCGACGGCCACGCGCTTGGTTGCCATACAGCGACGCGAGCATGCTCATGGTCTCGTCGAGACGGTTGAGCACGCTCTCCACGCCCGTGTCTTCGTTGGCGAAAGAGACGTTCACCTGGGACGGACCGGGGGTGTGCCCGTGATCCAACCGCACCATCGGCGGCGCGGGCGTCGACGGCGGGACGACGACCGAGCCGTGCGTGTGCGCGCCGGGCATGGGCGGCGGCACCATGGGCGGAGGTGGGCTGCTCGGGGGGGGCGCGGGCGTGTGGCCCAGGCCGACTCCTTTGCGCAGCTTCTCCGCGGCGCTCTTGGCCTCTTGGGTGAGCAGCCAGGAGAGCTCGGTTCTGGTGAGTCGTTCGCCGGACATATCGCAGCGGCGGACCGCTCGGAGGATGATGCCAGAGCGCGCGGGCTACTGCTACAGTTTCCCCCATGTCGCACTGGGGCCGTCTTGCCTGGGCGTTCTGCCTCGCGGCGGGCGCGGTCGGGTGCGACATCGAGCGCCCCGCGAACCCCTACGTCACCACCGGGACGTCGACCGGCGGTGGCGGCAGCGGGGGGCAGGGCGGAGAGACGGGCGATCCCGAGCTCGGCGGCCCCTGCGTCGAGGACGCGCAGTGCAACGACGACCTCGATTGCACCCAAGACGCCTGCGACAAGGAGGTGGATCTCTGCCGCTTCAAGCGCCAGCACGAGCTCTGTGACAACGGCGTGTTCTGCGACGGCGTGGAGCAGTGCTCGAACGCGCTCGGCTGCATCGCGGGCCCGCCTGCGAGCTGCGCCGACGGCAACGTCTGCACCATCGACACCTGCCTCGAAGACACGCAAAGCTGCAGCTACGCGCTGCGCGACGCCGACGGTGACGGCGATCCCGACGCGCACTGCACCGGCGGCGACTGCAACGATCAGGATCCGGCGGTGAGCTCGCTGACCGAAGAGATCTGCGACAACGACGTGGACGACGACTGCGACGAAGCGGTGGACGAGGCGGAGTGCAGCGCGCCCCAGAACGACACCTGCGTGGACGCGCTCGACATCAGCCAGAGCGGCACCTACGCCTTGTCCACGTTCGGAGCCGCCAGCGACTACCCCACGTCGTGCGGGCCCATGGGCGCCATCCGCGACGTGGTGGCCGCGGTGATCGTGCCTGCGGGTCCCCCGCTCGACGTGGTCGCGCGCGCGCGCAGCGAAGAGGTCCCGGCGTCGGTCGCGCTCGCGGGGCAATGTGGCGACGCGGGCACGGAGATCGCCTGCGGCGCCGCGTTCCCACGCGCGTCCGGCGGGCAGGTGTCGCGCCTGCGGGCGCGCAGCGTGGGAGGTGGCGCGGCCACGCCCTTTCCCCTGTACGTCACCTCGACCGAGGGCACCGCCGTCGCGCTGGACGTGAGCTTCGAGCCGGCCAGCCTCGCGCCCACGAACGAGACGTGCGGCACGGCCGAAGACCTGCCGCTCGAGACACCCATCGAGGTGGAGATCGTGGACGCCGCGCTCGATCTCTCGTCGGCTTGCACCACCGTGCTCGGCGAGCTGGTGTACCGCATCACCTTGGACAGCGACTCGGACCTCGACCTGTACGCGCTCAGCCTGGATGGCGACGGCCTGCCCGCGATCTCGCTGCGCGACTCGGACTGCACGCTGCTCGAGGACGAGATCGCCTGTCACCTGGCCTCTTCGGCGCACGTGTTCCGGCACTCGCTGCCGGCGGGCGATTACTTCGTGGCGCTGTCGGCGAGCGCGCCCACCACCATCAGCCTGGTGGCCAACGCCTCGGCGCCCACGCCGCCGCCGCCGGACGAAGACTGCAGCTCTGGCGCGCTCCTGCTCGCGAACCAGACGCTGGACGTGAGCTTCGAGGATCATCAAGACGACCACGACGTGGGCTGCTTCCAGCCCGCGCTCGACGCCGCTTACGAGCTCTCGTTGCCGGTCGCGACCGACCTGCTCTTGGTGCAGCGCATCTCGGGCGCAGACACCGGCAGCGTGGCGCTGTCGGGCCCGCTGTGTGACGGCACCGACCTGTTCGCCTGCGGCTTCGGCGCGCAGAACCCGATCCGCGTGCGGGATCGCGGCGTGGCGGCGGGCGACTACCGGGTGCTGGTGGAGAGCTTGCTCGGCTTACCAGCCCAGGTCACCGCGTTCACGCGACCGGCGGGTCCCGCGCAGCTCGTGCCCTTCTCGGACGCCTGCGCAGACGCCATCACCATCCCCCCGGGCGGCGGCTTCTTCCAGGGCAACACGGCCAACGCCGTCGCCGACTTCAGCGCTGGCTGCGATCAGTCGGGCACGGGCCCCGCGGGCGCCAAGGACCAGCTGCTCAAGCTCAACCTGACCGCGGAGAAGCGCGTGATCTTGGACATGAGCGGCTCGGGCTACGCCACCATGCTGAACGTGCGCCAGGGCTCCACTTGCCCGGGCACCGAGGTGCCGTTGGGTTGCACGGCCACCGTCGGCAACAACCCGAGCTTTCGTGATCTGACTTTGCCGGCGGGCAACTACTACGTGCAGATCGACGGGCTCAATCTGGCGACCGGCCCCTGGGTGCTGGACGTGTTCGTGGTGGATCCATGAGCACACGCGCGCGCATCGCGGCCGCGGCGCTCGCGCTCGCGATGGCGTGTGCGGCGCCCGCTCCGGCCCGGGCCGCGGACCCTCCTCAGGCCGCGAGCGAGCTCAGCGCGGCAGACAAGTCGCTCGACCGTGCGCGCACGCTCGACGCGCGCGAGGTGATCGAGCGTCGCAGCGCCGCGGCGGACGCACTGGGCCACTTCCACACGAGCTTCGAGCTCTCACCGTCGTGGCGCGCCGCCGCCGGCGCGAGCCAGGCCAGCACCCTGCTCGGCTCCTCGGCCGCCGCGAGCGCCTGGTATTGGCTCGCCACCGACCACGCCGACTACAGCGATGCCTACCTGAGCTGGCAGAAGGAGGCGTCGTCGTCTCTGTTCGACAAACGAGCCGCCTTCACGGTGGAGGTGCCCGAGGCGCTCGCGAGCTTGCGCGTCGACGGCGTGCCGATCCCTGCCGGCGCGCTGTCACGGCCGCTCGCGTTGGACGCAGGTTCGCACACCGTCAGCGGCAGCACCCTGTCGGGAGACACGTTCCAGCAGGCGCTCGAGGTGCAGGCGGCGCAGGTCGGTGGGCAACACTTCTTGCCCGTCGCGCTCAAGCGTGCGCTCAAGGCGGGCGAAGAGGATCCCGACCTGCCCAAGATCGGCCCACGGCGCCCCGAGCCCGCCGGCATGAGCACGCTTCAAATCGTGACAGTCGTCGCCACGGTCGCCCTCGCGAGCGGCATCGCCGTTGGCGGCGGCTACCTCCTGTTCGGGCAAGACAACCCACGCGGCCTCGATACTGCCGAGGGCGCCGCGATCGTCGTCACGGAGCTGGTGCTGATCGGCGGCGGCACTGCGATCGCATTGCTCGCGGACTGAAGCCGCGCCGGCGCTGCCCCATTTCTGTCGCATGTGGGCGGATGAGGCGACGTTGCCCACCACTGGTTTGCTGCAACGATCCGGCATCAGCGCAATCGCGTTCGGAATCAGACACTCCGTGATCCCCACCTGCGCGAAGCGGCGTACGCTGGGTCCGTGCGCACCCTCAGCTCTCTCCTCGCGACGCTGGCGCTCGCTGGTTGCGTCGGCTCGATCGGCGAGCCACCGCCTGACGAGAATCTCCCCGACGGCACCGACCCGAATGACCCGCGGCTCGAGGCGCGGGTGTGGCGGCTGACGCCTGCACAATACAACGGTGAGGTGCAGCGCTTCTTCCCGGGCGCGCCGATCGTCAACCTGCCCGCGGGGTCGAGCGAGTTCGGTCTGGAGAACATCTCGCTCACGGCTCGCATCGACCTCGGCAACGCGTCGCAGTTCAACGAGGCCGCGCGCCAGATCGGCGCGTGGGTGGCCGCGCAGGGCGCGCCGGCTGCGCGGTGCGAGACGTTCGGCACCCCCGCGTGTGTGGACACGTTCATGGGCTGGTTCCCGCAGGCGGCGTACCGCAGGCCGCTGACGACCGAGGAGCTCGCCGCGCTGCGCGCCGTGTACGACGACGTGTTGCCCACCTACGGCGAAGAGTGGGCGTTCTCTGCGCTCGTGCGCGCAGTGCTGCTCTCGCCCGACTTCCTCTACCGCTACGAGATCGGCCCCGCAGGCGAGGGTGTGGTGGAGCTCGAGGAGTACGAGATCGCGAGCTTGATCTCGTTCTCGCTCACGGACGCCGGTCCGGACGAGGAGCTGCTCGCCGACGCGCAAGCCGGACTGCTGCGCGACCCGGCGATCCGCGAGGAGCACGCGCGCCGCCTGATGGATGGCTCGCACGACGTGTGGCAGCGCTTCTTCTGGCAATGGCTGAAGATGTCGACGCTGGAGAGCCAGGGCAACGAGACCGAGCTCGACCCGGCGCTGGTGGCCGCGCTCGAGGAGGAGTACCGCGCGTTCGTCGGAAACATCGTGGTCGAGGATCGCGGCAACTTGAAGGCGTTGCTCACGACCAATCACACTTGGGCGACGCCCGAGGTCGCCGCCTACTACGGCGCCACGCACCCCGGCACGGGTGTCGCGCAGTTCGACTTCGACCCCGCGCAGCGCGGCGGCCTGCTCACGCTGGGCTCCTGGCTCGTGGCGCACGGGAAGAAGGGTCGCGACAACGTCGTGCGCCGCGGCATGGCGGTGTACCGCGACGCGATGTGCAACGACGTGGTGCCGCTCGCCATCGACCTGGAGGAGGCGCAAGCCGAGCTGGTGGGCGCCGACGCGACCATCAAAGAGATCGCCGATGCGCGCAGCAGCAACGGGACCTGCGGCGCGTGTCACCGCACCTCGGACCCAGTGGGGCTCTCGTTCGAGAGCTTCGCGGGCGATGGCACCTTCCAGACCGTGTACGCCGATGGCAAGCCGGTCGAGGCCTCGGTCGTGCTCGACGGCGTGACCTACGAGAACGCGCCGCTGCTCTCCGCGGCCTTGGCCGAGGACGAGTCCTTCCAGCAGTGCCTGGTGCGCCGCTTCGGCCACTTCGTGATGGGCGCGGAGTTCGGCTCGCCGCTCACCGTGCGCGCTTCGAAAGAGGCGCTCGCCGCCTTCGACGAGAGCGAGGGCTCGTTCGAGGAGCTCTTGGTGGCCGTCGTCCGGGACCCTGCATTCATCGAGAGGAGGAAGTAGCCATGATCAGCCGACGTCGCTTCGCGCTGCTTGGCGGCTCCGCCGCAGTGGCCATGCTCGCTGCTCGCTTTGGTCAGCGCAGCGCCAAGGCCGGCCCGTCTCAGGTGCCCATTCGCTTCCTGGCCGTGCGCACGCCCCACGGCGTGGACCGCGACTATTGGATCCCGCGCCAGATGAGCGGGGCCGAGCCCGCCACGCCAGACGAGGCGTTGTCCGGTCTGACGTTCGAGTACGAGGACTCGATCTTGAACGCGCTCATGCCCTGGCGCGATCAAATCACCGTGCTCGATGGGCTCGACACGCAGTGTGTGAAAGAGAACACGCGCGGCGGCCTGTACGCCAACCACGGCCACAACGAGCAGGGCACCATGCTCACCGGTGCGCAGGCACCCGCCGATCGCGAGGGCAACTTCGACGGCCATCCCTCGCTCGACTTCTACCTGCACGGGCAGCTGGGCGCGCCGGTGCTGCTTACGGCCAGCGTCGAGGGCGCTGGCACGTGGAAGTGCATGAGCTTCGACAACGCCGGCATCCCCCGCAACGCAGAGACCAGTCCGAGCGCGCTTTTCCAGCAAGCGTTCCCCGCGGACTTCGAGCCACCGGATCCGGGCGACCCCGTGATCGACTACGCCGCGGGCGAGAACCGCATCGTCACGCACGGGCAAGACGCGCTCACCCGTCTCGAGGCGCGGCTCAAGGGCGTCGAGAAGGACAAGATCACCGCCCACCGCGAGGCGATGAAGATGCTGGCCGAGACCGGCAACCCACCTCCGCCCGTGGGCTACTGCACCACGAGCGGCAGCGACGTGCCCAACGTGAACGGCAGCGTCGGCGACTACACCAACGTGGAGCCGGTGACGCGCGCCCACGCCGCGGTGATCGCCCAAGCCTTCGCCTGTGGCCGCAGCATGTGCGCCACGCTGCGCATCCTGGACGACTACCCGAACTACTACACCGACGTGCCCGAGGTGCAGGCGTCCGGCGCAGCCGCGCTGTACGGCGCCGACTTCCGTTTCCACGAGAACCTCGTGCACGACTACTGGGGGGCGAGCGGCTCGGACCTGATCACTCTCCGCCGTGGCTACTGCGCCGGCCAACGCTGGGCGGCAGGCCACTTCGCGGCCGTGCTCGACGAGCTCGCCAACGTGGTCGACCCGTACGATCCGCAAGGCGGCAGCATCCTCGACAACACCATCGTGTTTTGGCACAACGAGTTCGGCCACGACGGCCACGACAACCAGCACACCCGCCACCCGGCCATCATCGCCGGCGGCGGCAACCGCACGCTGCGGCTCGGACGCTATCTGCGCCTTCGCGACATCAATGGCAGCGCGCGCGTCCCCCACAACAAACTGCTCGTCAGCATCGCGCACGCCGTCGGCCAGACCAACCTCGACTTCTTCGGCGACCGCGACCTGGAGAGCCGCCCCGAGTACCAGGGCCCGCTCGACATGTTGATGGTGTGAGCCACCTGGTGGCGCGTCCGCGCTGCTCAGCCCGCCCGCTCGATCGTGGCCAGCAGCTCTTTGGCTTCGGCGAGACGCCGAAGCAACGGCGCGAGGAAAGAGCGCAGCGCCCGCGGCGCTAGCGTTGCGTGTTCCCGGCTGCGCCGGTGGTGCTCTTTCTCCAGCACCTCGATCAGCCGCAGTGCGTCCTTGCGCGCCGCAGTCGCCTTGCCCAGGGCGAGCTGGCAGCTCGCGCGCGCCTCCAGCGCTTCGGGGTCATCGCGGAGAGTGGCGCTCGCGAGCGCCGCACCGAAGTCTCGAACGGCGCCGGGCAGGTCGCCGCTCTTCATCCGCGCGAAGCCGCGGTTGTAGTGCACCTCACCCGTCCCGGGGCGGAGCCGCAGCGCCGCAGAGTAGTCGGCGATGGCCTCACGGAGCTTCTTGCGGCCATCGTGGGCGACTCCTCGCAGCTGGAACGCCGCCGCGCTCTCGGGGTCGAGCTCGATCGCCAACGTGCACAGCTCGATCGCGCGCGCCGCCCGGCCCGCGTCGAGCGATCGACGAGCTTCTCGCACGAGCTGAGCCGATCGTTGTTCAGGCATCGCACCCCACAGTCGCCTCCGGTCCTACACCATGTTGCTGACTGGCGCCCTCGTCGGTGGGCTGCTCGGCGTCGCGCTCGACCCGGTCACGGTTCCCATCTCGTCCGAGTTATCCAGAGCAATGTTCGCGGGTTAGAAAAAGATCGCCGACTGTGTCGATCGGACTTCGCGAGGATCGTCGGCCGGGAGAACGTGCCGGCCGGAGCCGGCCTGCGAAGGAGTCGACCATGCGGTTCATGATGATGCACAAGAACGATCCCCAGACCGAGGCAGGCGAGCCGCCGCCCATGGATCTGGTCGTGAAGATGGGCGAGTTCATCGCCGAGCACGCGAAGAGCGGGCGCTTCGTGGACGGTGCCGGGCTGAGCGGCAGCAAGACCCGCAGCCGGCTCGTGTTCCGCGACGGGCGCTGCGCGGTGAAGCACGGACCTTATCGCGGTGAGCACGAGCTGCCCGCAGCGACGCTGCTGCTGAAGGTCCGCACGCGTGAAGAGGCGCTCGGTTGGGCGGAGCGCTATGGGAAGATCCTCGGCGATGGCGAGATCGAGCTCGGCAAGGTGAACGAGCCATGGGACCTCGGCATGATGCCTGCGCCCGAGAATCCACCACTTCAGTTCCTGCTGATCGACAAGGCGGACGCGGCGTCGGAAGCCGGCGGTCGCAGCCCCAAACAAAAGGCCGAGCTCACGCGGCTCAAGACCGAGATGAGCAAGGCCGGTGTGTTGGTCAAGTCGCTGTCGCTGAAGCCCAGCGCGCAGGGCAAACGGCTGACCTTCGTCAACCACCAGCTGAGCGTGATGGATGGGCCGTTCACCGAGTCGAAGGAGCTCTTGGGAGGGTTCGGCGTGCTCGAGCTGTCCGGCATGGAGGAGGCCGTCGAGATCAGCAAGACCTACGCCGCGATCCTGGGCGGCACGCTCGAGGTCGACATTCGCGTCGTGGACCTCCAGGCCGACCTGGCGTGAATCAAGCGATCGGTGGGGGCGCGCTCCGGGCGCGCACCGCCGTCACCACGCCGATCACGTGGATGACGAGCTTGATCACGTTGAGCGTCGTCACCAGCGTATCGGCATCCGACATTTGGAAGAGCGCGATGGCTCCGCCCACGCCGTGGAGCCAGAGCAGCGCGGTCGCCGCGGCTACCTCGCCCTTCCACACCTGGAAGCCGCGGAACGCGTAGAAGCCGATCAGCACCGCGGGCAAGATCAACGCGGTCTCGGCGGCGCCACCGTAGGCGACACCCAGCGCGATCAGGCCGGTCATCACCGCCCAGAACCCAGCGGCCAGCCAGGCCGCTATCGCCGCCTGCATGAAGCGCCCGCGCATCCGCCCGTCTGGCTCGCGCGCAGGGTCCTGTGAGGGCGCTTGGTACGGGTTGAAGCTCATCGCCGCGGCGAATGTACGCGCGGCCCCCACGCCGCGCCAGCGGTCAGGCTGGGAGCCCTCGCGCGTCAAGCCGCTCCCTTGACGGCCGTCACGCGCGCTCTGACGTCCGTCACGGTCCTCGCTCGCAGGCGCGCCCCATGTGCGCGACAAAGGCACCTGGAACGCGACTCGCATGGCGGCCGCGATGATCCCGACCGACAGCTTGATGGATCGCGTCCACGAAGTCCTCCGCGGGCGCAGGTACAGCCCGCGTACCCGCTCCGTCTACGCGAGTTGGATTGCGCGGTTCCTGCGCTTCGCCAAGGTGCCCTACGACGACCTGAATGCGGACCACGTGGAGGCCTTCCTCCAGTCGCTCGCTGCCGAAGGAAACGCGCCTTCGAGTCACAACCAAGCCTTCGCGGCGCTCTTGTGCCTGTTCGACGGTGTGCTCAAGCGCAAGCTCGACAAGCACGTGAACGTCGGGCGGGCGCCTACGCCCGAGCGGCTGCCCGTCGTCCTCACCGCGGCGGAGGTCGCGGCCATCTTCGAGCAGATGAGTGGCGTTCCCCGGCTCATGGCCGCGCTGCTCTATGGCTCGGGCCTACGCCTCATGGAGTGCTGCACGTTGCGCATCAAGGATCTGGATCTGGAGCGGCGTGAGATTCGCGTTCGCGACGGGAAGGGCCGCAAGGACCGCGTCACGACCCTCCCCGTGCGGCTCTACTACGATCTCACGGAACACCTGGAGCGGGTCCGCGCCACGCACGAGGCGGACCTGCGAGAAGGTGCAGGCTGGGTCGCCGTGCCCGACGCTCTCAGTCGAAAGTACAAGAACGCAGGACGCGAGTGGCCCTGGCAATGGCTCTTTCCCGCGACGCGCCACTACCGAGACCCGAGCTCCGGGCAGATCCGTCGCCACCACCTCCACGAGACGGTGCTCCAACGCGCCGTCCGCATGGCTGCGATCCAGGCGAGGTTATCCAAGAACGTCAGCCCGCATGCCCTGCGGCACAGCTTCGCGACCCACCTGCTCGAGGCAGGTTACGACATCCGCACCATCCAGGAGCTGCTCGGGCATCGCGACGTCGCGACCACGATGATCTACACCCACGTCCTCAACCGCGGCGGCCTCGGCGTGCGCAGTCCCCTGGACGACCTCCACCCCATCGAGCCCATCCACAGGCGGTTCGACCGGCGAGGGGCGCCGTTCGAGCCCGCGCGCCCGGCACGCAGCTTCGGGACGCCCTCCCCAAACGACCTCGTCCGCAAGCTCGAGACTCCACCAACCGACCCAGGCCCCCGCGTGAGCAGCGCTAGCCTCGGAAGCTCCCAGGACCACCCCGTGCGCTCCCACGGACAACACGTCGGCGCCCTGCCGCAAGCCTCCCAGCCGCAACGCAAGCGATGAGGTGGGCGCCAGCCCCACCATTCCGCTGCCCACCCCCTGCTTCCACAGACCCGCCATCGGCCGGCTTACACGGACGCGCGACCAGCAGAATCCGCAGGAACATCAACATGCCCCCGCCACCCTCCGCGTTATGCGGACCGCGCCCGCAGGTAGGGGTTGCGATGTCCGGAACGAGACAATTAGAGTTGGGCTGATCTTCGGCCTGAGGGTCTTCTTGGTCTTCTCTGATGCGTGACCTTTGCAATGGCATCCGGAGACCACGGCCAGGCTGCTGGTCTCTCCGTGATCCGGTTTCCCGAGCTCCGAGATCGAGAAGACATGGGTGACGTCGTGACCTCGCGCCAGCTGACGCCGCGCCACCGCTGCTGCCTGCTGACGCCGCTGCGCTCAAGCCCTGCCGCGTCAC